>JAVBNM010000047.1:0-44298 GCA_031551565.1 Desulfovibrionaceae bacterium
TAATGTCCCACAAAAATCTCCCGCACCCCCGAAAAGGGGCAAGGAGGGACGGGGGTCTGGGGGACGGGAACCATCAGGGGCCGCGCCCCTGTGGGTTCCCTTCCCCCAGCTCTTATTCGCTCCAGCGTTTGAAGATCAGGCAGCAGTTGGTGCCGCCGAAGCCGAAGGAGTTTGAGAGGACGTATTCGGCCTGGATGGAGTGGCATCCGCCTTTGAGGTAGTGGAGGTCGCAGTCGGGGTCCGGGGTTTCGTAGTTGAGGATTCCGGGGATTTTGCCGTGGTAGAGGCTCAGGGCGGAAATTACGGCTTCGATGCCTCCGGCTGCTCCGAGCAGGTGTCCGATCTGGGATTTGTTGGCGGTGATGGGTATTTCGTAGGCCCTTTTGCCGAAGACGGTTTTGATGGCCTTGGTTTCGCACATGTCGTTAAGTTCGGTCGAGGTGCCGTGGGCATTGATGTGGTCAATGGCGTCGGCGGTCAGCCCGGCGTCGTTGATGGCGTTTTGCATGGCTTTGGCCATGCCTTCGCCGGTTTCGTGGGGTGCGGTCATGTGCCAGGCGTCGCCCGAGGCGCCAAAGCCCACGATTTCGGCGTAGATGCGGGCGCCGCGTTTTTGGGCCGACTCCAGGGTCTCGAGCATGAGCAGGCCGACGCCCTCGCCCATGACAAAGCCGTTGCGGTTTTTGTCAAAGGGGCGGGAGGCCTTTTGCGGCTCGTGATTGCGGGTGGACAGGGCCTTTAGGGCTGTGAAGCCGGATACGCCCATGGGGGTGATGGTTGATTCAACTCCACCGGTGATGGAGAAGTCCGAGCGGCCGAGCAGGATTTCCGAGAAGGCGTAGCCGATGGCGTGAGCGCCGGAGGCGCAGGCGCTGGTGAAGGCGAGGTTGGCGCCTTTGGCATTGGTGAAGATGGAAATCTGTCCGGGGGCCATGTTGGAGATCAGCATCGGGATCATGAAGGGCGAGATGCGGTTGGGGCCGGTACTGAGCAACTTGGTGTGAAATTCCTCAATTGTGGTGAGGCCGCCAAGGCCCACGCCCATGAGGACCGAGATGCGGTCGGCGTTGCTGTCGTCGATAGTCAGGCCGGAATCATCGACAAGCATGTTTCCCGCTACGACGGCCAACTGGGCAAAGCGGTCCATGCGGCGGGCCTGCTTCATGTTGATGCCGTGGTTTTCCGGGGAGAAATTTTTGATTTCGCCGGCGATTTTGGCGTCATAGTCGGTGACGTCAAAGCCGGTGATCGGCCCTATGCCGGACTTGCCGGCGAGAATGTTGTCCCAGCTTTCGCCAAGGTTGCCGCCAAGCGGGGTGATAGCGGAAAGTCCTGTGATAACGACGCGTTTTCTTGCTGACATGCGGTGTTCCTTAAAGCGGTGCCGGTATGAAGCGGTTTTTTGCCTTCTTGCGCGCACAGTGCATGAAGGCCCCGGGTCCGGACCTGTTTTAGAATGCCGGGTTTGCGGTTGGTCTGGCTTCGCGGCCGAGGCTGACGCGAAGTTGCTGCCGGACCGGGCTTGAAAACAGTCCGAGAACAGTTTCAGCCCGGCCCTTGGTGAGAATGGGGGGGATGCCCCGCGCCATCACAATCAGGAAGAGTGCTTGGCGATATAATCGGTAGCGTCTTTGACCTTGAGCAGCTTCTGGGCGTCTTCGTCGCTTATTTCGCAGCCGAATTCCTCTTCCATCGCCATGATCAGCTCGGTGAGGTCAAGGGAGTCGGCGCCAAGGTCTTCCACGAAGGAAGCTTCGGGCTTTACTTCGTCAGCGGAAACGCCGAGTTGTTCCATGATGATCTTTTGCACTCTTTCTTCAACAGACATAGTTCCTCCAACCTGTTGGTTTTCCCCGGCGGATGTTGTTTTGCACCGGGAGCGGTAGTTAATTTTCAATCTGATTGTCGATATTTAAAGGCGCAAGCCGGACGGGCGTCTCAAGCTCCGCTTAAATATTAATAGTTCCAGGCGCAAAGCCCGCCGGTCAGCAGTAAAGCCCGCCGTTCACGGCCAGGACCTGGCCGGTGATGTAAGAGGCCTTTGGCGAGGCCAGAAAGGCCACGGCCTCGGCCACGTCTTCGGCTGTTCCGAAGCGTTGCAGGGGGATGCCGCTCTGGTATTGAGCCCTTACGTCGTCTGAAAGCGACTTGGTCATGTCGGTCTCGATGAACCCCGGGGCTACGGCGTTTACGGTTATGTTGCGCGCGGCCAGCTCTTTGGCGGCGGACTTGGTCATGCCGATAAGCCCGGCCTTGGCCGAACAGTAGTTGATTTGCCCGGCATTGCCCATCTGCCCGACGACGGAGCTGATATTCACAATGCTGCCCCGGCGCTGCTTGGACATGATTTTGGCCGCCTCGCGCAGGCAGGTGAAGGCGCCTTTCAGGTTGATGTCAATGACCCGGTCAAAATCATCGTCCTTCATGCGGACGATAAAGCCGTCTTTGGTGACGCCGGCGTTGTTGACCAGGACGTCAAGGCTGACCTTGTCCTTGATCTCGTTTTGGAAAAACGCGGCCACGGCCTCGCTGTCTCCGACGTTTAGCTGAAAGGCGCGGGCCTTTCCGCCAGAGGCTTCTATACCGGCCTGGACGGCCGCCGCCTCATCGGGTTTGGACACATAAGTGAAATAAACCTGAAAGCCGTTCTTTGCCAGCACCCGCGCAATGCTGCTGCCTATTCCCCTGGAGCCGCCTGTGACAAGGGCGGTGGAAATCAGTTCGCTCATTTTGGTCCCTCGTGTTTGGGTGTCGACTTTTCCGGCCTTGGAAAAAACAAGACCTCTTACCTTAAAAATCCAGATTTTTCAATAACTGAAATAGGGATAAATTCCTGATCTTTTATTGCGGCGGCGCTCAGAAGGAGAGCAGAGAGGCGCCCCAGGTGAAGCCTCCGCCGAATGTGACGATCAAGGCCCGCATATCCGGGCGGAGGTACCCTTGAGCCAGAGCGTCGGCCAGGGCCAGGGGGATGGAGGCGCTGGAAGTGTTGCCGTACTTGCAGACATCCATGAAAACCTGATCGCCCGACGCTTCAAGGCGCTCGCCCACGGCCTCGATTATGCGCTGGTTGGCCTGGTGGGGTAGAAAAAGGTCGATGTCGGCCATGGTCAGGTTGTTTTTCTCGAGAATCTGCCTGGATATTCCGACCATGCTGCGCACGGCGTGCTTGAAGACCTCGCGGCCCTGCATCAGCACAAAATATTCCGGCCCGACAACGTCGCCCAGCTTGTAGGGCGAGGCGGAGCAGCCGCCCTTGATGGTCAGGAGTTCGCCAAGGCTTCCGTCTGATTCGAGCAGAACATCGTCAATTTCGGCGCAAAGAACCCCTGCCGCGGGTTTTTTGGTGGAGATGACCACGGCCCCGGCCCCATCGCCGAAAAGCACGGATGTGGAACGGTCTTCCCAGTTGCAGCGCTGGGAAAGGGTTTCCGCCGCGACCAGAAGAACCACGGCCCCGGGGTGGAAGGCGGCCAGGGTTCTGGCCACTTCAACGCCGTAGACGAATCCTGAGCAGGCCACGTTGATGTCCAAGGTCATGCATCCGCACAAATTCATCTTTCTGGCCAGGACGCAGGAGGCTGGCGGGCTGAACGAGTCAGGGGTGCAGGAGGCGAAAATTATGTGGGTTATGTCCGAGGCCTGAAAACCGCTTCGGGCGAGCGCCTGTTCGCAGGCTTTCAGGGCCAGATCGGAACTGGCCATGCCTTCGGCGGCGATGCGCCTTTCCTTGATGCCGGTGCGGGAAACAATCCACTCGTTTGAGGTATCGAGAAATGTTTCCAGTTCCGCATTGGTAAGCACCCGTTCCGGGGCAAAAGCGCCAAAGCCGCTCAGATATTGGGGGAATTTCATGACGGTTCACCAGGTTACAGGAGCTGGGGCTGGCTCAAGGTGCACATGCATAACATGTATAAAAGGGGAGAAAATTGTCAAGACAACCGAGTCACATTTTCCATATCACGACCTGACCGCTCTGGCAAATTGCGTCAGCTTCTCATTGGCCGTGATGTTTTCGACAAGGCGCTCGTTGGTGCCCTTGTCGACAAAGGTCGCGGCCATGCGGGTGGCGTTGCAGATGGCCTTGGCATTGGATTTGCCGTGGCAGACGATGGCGATGCCGCGAAGGCCGAGCAAGGGGGCGCCGCCGTATTCGGCGTAGTCCACGAAACGGGCGAAGCGTTTGAAGGCCCCTTTTGAGAGCAGGGCGCCGACTTTGGCGGTCAGGGTGGACAAAAGCTCCCGCTTCAAAAGCCTGGACAGCGACAGGGCCAGGCCCTCGGAAAGCTTCAGGACCACGTTGCCGACAAAGCCGTCGCATACCATGACGTCCACCTCGCCGCCAAAGAGGTCGCGGCCCTCGACGTTGCCCACAAAATTGACGTTTTCCGCCATTTTGAACATGTCGTAGGCTTCTTTGACCAAGACGTTGCCCTTGCCTTCCTCCTCGCCGATCGAAAGTATTCCGATGCGCGGGGAAACGTATCCGAGGATGTCCTTGGCAAAGGCCTCGGCCATCAGCCCGAACTGGAAAAGCTGATACGGGCGGCAATCGACGTTGGCTCCAACGTCGATGACGACGGCGGGCTGCTTTTCGGTCGGCATCACCGAGGCCAGAGCCGGGCGCTCGACGCCCGGAATCCTGCCCATGATGAACATGCCGCAGGCGACCGTGGCCCCGGAATGGCCGGGACTGACCACGCCCTGGGCCACGCCGTCCTTGACCAGGCGGCAGGCCACCTGGATGGAGGCGTCCTTTTTCCTTCTCAGGATGTCGGACGGCTTCTCGCCCATGAGCGCGACCTCAGAAGCGTGAACAATCTCGTAATTCACGCCCTGAGGGTTGTATTTATTCACTTCGGCCTGCACCTGCGCGGTCTGCCCGACAAGAAGCACCTTGAAGCCTTCCTGTTTGGCGGCGTCAAGTGCGCCGGGCACAGCGACGGATGGTCCGAAATCTCCTCCCATCACGTCAACAGCGATGACCGAGGAAGCGACCGTCATTTGGGATTAACCTTCGTTGGCTTCGGAGTAATTGCGATCGCGGTAGTTTCCGCAGGTCGGGCAGGCTTTGTGCGGCACGGTGGGCTCGCCGCATTTGCACAGAACGACCGCAGGCACGGCCACCTTGTGGTGTGAACGGCGCATGCCCTTTCTGGATTTCGACTTTCTGCTTTGTTGTACAGCCATGACTGTCTCCTTGATTTCATAAAAAATGAACTGCGAACTCTATATCAGTTCCGCGCATACAGCAAGCCCCGCGAGGGGGTGTTGCAAAATAAATTTCGGCCGCGGGCAACTTTTTTGAGGAGCCGTTCTCCTCAAGCAGCCTAGGAGTCTTTGGCGATTTTCACGTTCCGCAGCTTTTCAAGGCGCGGATCGGCGCCAGAATCCGGGCAGCCGCACTGGACCATGTTTTTGTTGCCGCCGCATTTGGGGCACAGACCAAGGCAGTCATCGCGGCAAAGCGGCTTTACGGGCAGGGCCAGGGAAAACTCCTGCCAGGCCAGGGCGGCCGGGTTTATTTCCACGCTGCGGCCGTGCTTGTCGAGCCTGACGACTTCCTGGTCGGGCAAGTCCTGTTCCTCTGCTTCCTCGGGGCCTTGCTTGCTCCGGTCATGTTTTTTGCCGTGGCGCTCCTCGGGCTCTGGCGGGAAGGGCTCAAAGCTGTCGAAGTGCTCGTTCAACTCGACGATGCTGTCTTCAAAGCAGCGATCGCAGGGCAGGCTGACCCGGCCTTCAATATTGCCCCGGAACAGCAATCCGTCCTCCTGGGGTAGAACCTCGACAGCGGCTTTGATGGGGCTGACGATGGCTCCGGCGATGGAGAATCTGGACATAAGGCCCTGCCAGAAGGCCTGGTCGTCATAAATCAGGGTCTTGCCGCCCTGGGGGATTGCGGAAAGGGGAATCCAGTAATTTTCCATATGTGGTCCTGTCTGAGCCGCGCCTCGGGCGCCGGGGGATAAAACGCCAAAAGGCAGGGCAAAGCGCCCTGCCTTTTGGCGTTTGCGAAAATTATTGAGTGCTTTGAGAGTTCGTGCCGGGTGCCGGCTGAGGCGCCTGCCCGGCCGGGGCTGACCCGGAATTTTCAGAACCGCTGGCGCCTTGGGAGGGGCCGGGAACCGGCTGGTCCTCAATGGTGATTTTGTTGCTGTCCACCGGCGGGGGGGTGGCGGCGTTATCCTGATCCTCAATGGAGATGTGGAGGATTTGCGACTCTGTTGCATCCTTTTTGCTGGTCATGATGTTGTAACCAAGCGAGGTCAGGAGAAAGATGATCGCCAGAAAGGTGGTCAGCTTGGCCAGGATGCCTCCGGCTCCGGTGCTGCCGAATACCGAGGACGATCCGCCGCCAAAAATTACGCCCATGCCCTCTTTGCCGGATTGAAGCAGGACAAGCACTATGAGGATGACGCATGCGATGACGTGCAATACGAGGACCAGGGTTTCCAATTTAACTCTCCTGTATGACGGCCGGCCGGTCAGCCCGGCCGAGAATGCCATGAAATTATTGGATTCTCAAGTGGATAATGGATAACTATATTCTTAATGCCGGCTAAAAGCAAGTTTTCAAAGCTTGCAACTCTGAAAATTGTCTGCCGCGGCATTTGGCCAATCTTCGCACTTAAAGACGATCCGGAGACCGCACATACCGTTATCTTGGTTTTCCGTCAATAAATAATTTGCGGATAGAGGCGGAAATGCAAAACGCTGCCTTGCGGCGGAATTTATTTGGAAACAGCCCCCAAGGCTATTTCGCTGAACGAGTCGGCCTTGAGGGAAGCGCCGCCAACCAGAAGGCCGTTGACATTGGCAACGCTCAGGATGCCAGAGCCGTTCTCCGCCTTCACGCTGCCGCCGTAAAGGATGCGAATCCGGGCGCCCTGACTGGGGAAACGCTGTTCCAGGAAATCGCGGATCAGCGCATGCGCCGACCTGACGTCTTCTTTTTCCGCCACCCGTCCGGTGCCGATAGCCCAGACCGGCTCGTAGGCGACGGCCAGGCGGGCAGGAAGAACGGCGTCGTCAACCCCGGCCAGGCCGGTTTGCAACTGTTCGCGCAATATTTTCTCAAGCAGGCCGTCCTCGCGCTGTTGCAGGCTTTCTCCAACGCACAGGACAACGTCAAGCCCGTTTGCCAGGGCAAAGGCCGTCTTTTGGCCGACAAATTCAGAAGACTCGCCGATCATGGAGCGCCGCTCCGAGTGCCCGGTCAGGACCATCGTTGCTCCGCAGTCAGCGATCATGGCGGGAGATATTTCTCCGGTAAACGCGCCTTCCGCCGCCGGGTAGACATCCTGCGCCCCAAGCCTGATAAAAGGGTAGGGGGCGAGAGCCTTGGCAGAGGCGGACAAGGCCGTGAAGGGGGCGAAAACGGCGACTTCACGATCTTTCGGCAGAGAGGAGAGGGCTTGTCCGAGCTGTTTTAACGTGTCAGCGGCCTCGGCTTGAGTTTTAAACATCTTCCAGTTGCCTGCGATTAAAGTTTTCATGCGCTGACTCCAAATATCCGGACAAGCCTTGATTGAATAAGATTGGTTTTGGGCCGCAGCATGCCCGCTGCCGTGAAATATGCCCGGCATCCCCGGCCCTTGCGGCGGCAAGCTGCTGCGAAAAACAATGACTGGCGGGTTTATATCTCGAATTACCCACAATAGTCCATTACTTGAAAATCTTTGCGAGATCAATGCCGAATACCAGGGCGTCCTCGCCGGTATCGGCGTAGTAGCGGGGCCTGGCGCCGGTTTGCCTGAATCCGGTTTTCTCGTAGAGGGCGATCGCGGCCGCGTTCGACGGCCTGACCTCAAGAAATCCGCATTCAAGCCCGGTTTGCGCGGCCCGCTTCAGGCATTCGGAAAAAAGCATGCGGCCAAGGCCATGCCCGCGGAATTCTTCGGCAATAGCCACGTTGTGCACTTCAAGCTCTTTTGCCTCATGACAGACAACGAAGGTGACATAGCCGAGCAGGCGCCCGGCTTCATCCTTGAGGCCGAAAGGGGCAAAGGGCGGAAGAGTTCCGGACGCTTCGTTCTTCTCCAGCCATTCATCCACCCCGGAAAGCACTTTCTCGTAGGTTTCTTCGTCCCAGCAGGTGGAAAAACAGCCCTTTTCAAGGGCGGCCACTGCTGATACATCTTTTTTTCCCAACAGCACGATCCGATACATAATAAAACCGGCAACCATCCATGAAATTGCAGTTATTGTCAGCGCAGGCCAGGGCGCACACCCTGTGCCTGGTAAGCGACGAAGAAGACAGGGAGCTGATGCATGTCCCGCTCATCACGGCCATCCGTCAGGGGCTTTATTTCAGGCTGGTCATGGTCGCGCTCCATTCGGACGGAAAAAAGGCGCTTTTCCTGCGCCAGCGCCCGCCGATCGCGGTTGTCGAGCCGGGGAAATGGGATCTTTTCACCACTCCCGTCCGGCCGGATGAGGCCAGGGAGGACGCGGCCCTTCGGGTGCTGATGGAAGAATGCGAGATTCCCGTCCATTCCCTGGCCGTGCTTGCGCAATCCACGGCCAGCCCGCTTGAGCCGTTTCACCGGACGCTGTTTTCCGCTCATCCCGCTCTTGGGGTTTCCGGTATTTTGACGGATGCACCCGGATACATGCTTCTTGACGCCGACGAGTTGGAAGGATTGATTGAGCAGGAACCGGATCTCTGCGCGGCAACGCTGCGCTGGGCCTTTAAAAACGGATATTTGTACTGAACCGGCCGCGAGACTGTCCGCCAGCCGGAACTGGAGGCCGCGCTCAACGCTTGCCGAGCATATTTTCGGCCTGGGCCAGAAGTTCGATCATCTCCGCATGCACATTGCCGTTGGTGGCAAGTATCTGCCCGCCGGTCAGGGTCTGCGCGCTGCCGTCAAAGTGGCTGACCCGCCCTCCGGCCTCCTTGACCAGGAGCCAGCCTGCCGAAATGTCCCATGGTTTGAGCATGGTCTCGTAAAAGGCCTCGAATCGTCCGCAGGCCGTCCAGGCCAGATCTACAGAGGCGACCCCGCAGCGGCGCACTCCTTGCGTTTTTGGCAAAACGACCCTGAGCCTGGCCAGAATCGCCTCCAACTCGGCGTCAAAGCTGTAGGGAAATCCCGTGGCCACGAGCGAGTCGGTCAGGGTTTGCGCCCGGCTTACCCTTATGGGTTGCCCGTTAAGCCAGGCCCCAAGGCCGGCCGCCGCGCTGTAGCATTCTCCAATCAGCGGCACGTTGACCACGCCAAGGACCATCCGGTCCCGCTGCCACAGCCCGACGGATGTGGCGGCGATCGGCAGCCCGTGGGCGAAATTGGTGGTGCCGTCAACCGGGTCGATTATCCAGGTCAACTCGCCGGCCGAGCATCCTTCCGCGCTTTCTTCGGCCAGGAAATCCGCCTTTGGCAAAACATCCTTCAAGTTGGCCTTCAAAAACTTCTCAACCGCCAGATCCGTCTCGGTGAGCAGATCGATCCTCCCTTTATGCACGACATTGCGGGGCTTTTTATCGTGCTCCACAATAATCCGCCCGGACGCGGCAACAACGTCGCAGGTCGCGCGCAAAAGGGATGCCAAATCCATATCCATAGCTCGCCTCGAACAAAATGGGTAAAGGAGGGAATGGTCTAGTTGATGTAAACTTGCTCGTAGAACTTTGGGTCGTCCAGGGTTTTGCCGGTGCCGCGCACGACGGTTGTCAGGGGGTCTTGGTCGACTATGATTTTCAGGCCGGTGCTTTTGCTCAGGAGGGTGTCGAGCCCTTTGAGCAGGGAGCCGCCTCCGGCCAGGAGGATTCCGTTGTCGATGATGTCGGCGGCCATTTCCGGGGGTGTTTTTTCAAGGGCCTTGTGGACGGTGAGCAGGATGACCCTGACGGCGTCGGTGAGGGCTTCGCGGACGTGCCCGTCAGTGACCCTGACCGCGCGCGGGGTGCCGGAGACCATGTCTTTCCCGGCCACCTCGACGATGAGCTGCTCGGGCAGGGGGAAGGCCGAGCCGACGGCCATCTTGATGCGCTCGGCCATGTTTTCGCCGATGAGGAGCTGAAATTCGCTTTGAAAATAGCGCTGGATGGCGGCGTTCATGGCGTCTCCGGCGATGCGCACCGACTCGGCGTAGGCCACGGCGCACAGGGAAATGACGGCCACTTCGGTGGTTCCGCCGCCGATGTCCACAACCATGTTTCCGCGAGGTTCGTGGATGGGCAGGCTGGCTCCGATGGCGGCGGCCATTGGTTCCTCGATCAGCCTGACGTCGTTGGCGCCGGCCTGCTGGGCTGATTCGATGACGGCGCGTTTTTCGACCTGGGTGATGCCGGTGGGCACGCAGACGACCATGTTGGGCCTGGCCAGGGAGAAGCCCTGGATGACTTTTTTGATGAAGAACTCGATCATCTGCCTTGTGACTTCAAAGTCGGCGATGACGCCGTCGCGCATTGGCCGGACAGCCTTGATTTTTTTAGGAGTGCGGCCGAGAAATTCCTTGGCCTCGTGCCCGACGGCCAGGACATGGCCGCGGTCGGCGTCAAAGGCTACTACCGAGGGTTCGTTTAGCACGATGCCGTTTTTCCTGGTGTAGAGAAGGGTGTTGGCCGTACCAAGATCCATTGCCAGGTCCTTGCTGAAAAAACTGAACAATCTGCGGAACATGAGCTTTTCGAACCTTTAGTTTTTTTAGATGCGCTGTTTTTGCGGGTTGTGCGCACTGGTTTTCGCGGGCCAAAGATTACTCCACCTGCCCGTCCATTTCCATGTTTTCCTGGAGGGCGACCGTGTGGCGGTGCAGATCTCTTAATCTGCACTTTACATAAATGTTTTCCAGGAAAAGCGCCAGATGGTCGGCGGCCATTTTTACAAAGTCCTTGGTCGCTTCGGACATTTCCAGCCTTTGTTCGGCGGCCAGGCAGAGCACGCCCCTGGTTTTGCGCTGAATGACAAGGGGGCAGGCCATGATGGTCTGGAAGTTTGGCAGGGAGGATGCGCCCACCAGAGAGGCTTCGGGCGAGCCGGAGGCGCACTGGTTGAAGACCGGGGCGCTGTTTTTAAAAACCCACCCGACCACGCCGTGGTGCATGGTGAAGGCCGGCGGCTGCGCGCCGGGGGCGTGCAGAATCGGCCTGGTTTCGCCCTCGACCGTGTAGTTTTCGCCGTGGCTGTCGCGCGAGCAGAACAGACCGTAAGAAAATCCGGTCGTGTCGCTCAGAAGGTCCAAAAAGTGCTTCAGAAATGCCGACCAGCGGGAGTGGCGCTTGCGAAGCTCATAGATAAGGCGCAAGGCTGCGTAGTAGCTGAATATGACGTTGCGGCTTTCGCGCTCGGATATCTCGCGCTGCATGTCGGAGAGCAGTTCGGCGAAGAGGTAGAGCAGCTTTTGGTCTTTTTCTGAAAAAGAATACTGCCTTTTGCTGTCAAGGCAGATCGCTCCGGCCCCTTTGGGCAGAAAGCAGCCCATGAAGGCCTTGATGGTGTTTTCTTCGATCTTGTCGTAGTAGCCGAGGTGGTTGCGGCGCTGGTCGTAATTCGAGACCAGAAGCGGCTCCTGGTTGCGCAATATCCAGCCGACCAGCCCTTGCCCTTTGCGGACGATCATGTTGCGGTCGACCTTGTCGCCCAGGCTGAAGACCGAGGCGATGTAGTATGCGCAATCCTCCTTTTCCGGGTCTTCACCCGGAAGGGGCAAAAAGAGAACCGCGGAATATGCATCAAGGACGCTGCATAAAATGCTCAAGATTCTGTTGTAGATGTTTTTTTTTCGCATGAATCCGCTGCGCCCTGGTTGCTTTTGGAGGTGAGGCCCCTGCGTTTATACTTGGAAAATAGCCTGAGGCAAGTTTGGGAGCGATGCGCTGCCCTGCGCGAATCGGCTATTAATACAGCACAACGGTGTTGTTTTCAACACTGGAAGACGTAACGTCTTTGTTGCATAACTACCTGTAATTATGCCGTTTGTATTCAAAGGCGCAAAGGCGGGGCTCATTATTATTATTATCAACGATGGCGCTGTGTTAAGGTTTGCTTCAATGCGCATCCGGCAATTTTATCGGGAGCGCGAAGGCTCTCAACTGAGCCGCTTTTGACTTTTATCGGATACGGGGTTAGGGTCAGCCCTCACCATAGGCCATCCCAAATTGTCTTTTCGCGCTTTGCCCGCGTCCGGTTCGTCCCGCGCGAAGCCCGCGCCTGTTTTGACATGCTGATTTGTTTGTCTTGCCTGGCGCCTTGGCGTTTTGCGTCTGCCCTGGAAAGGGCGTGAAAAACGACCGCCGCTCCCGGCAAACATAATACTCGCAAAAGTTTATAAATACTGGTATAAATAGAAAGTAAAAACATATTCAACACCAAGCGCTCCCGTTCGTTATGCCGATGAAAAACAGATGGAAAGAGCTTTTTACCCAATCTGAGATACGCTGGGTCGACGAACGCACGGTCAAAGGGCCATTGCGTCTGTCTAATATCGCTGAATTAAAGCGTTTTCTTGATCTGGCGCATATCCGGCATTGCCTGGTCAAGCCCTACTGCGAGGTTGAGGGCTATCCCCTGGTCGAAACCAGGGAGCTTTTGCCGTCTTTTGAGGCTGATCTTTGGGAACACAAGCAGCTCCCGGGTTTTTCCATGGTCGCCCTGGCCAGGCCCATTCAGTATTTTTCCGAAATTTTCCAGTTTGACATCATCCACCCAATCCCCGACGACATGCGCCAGGACCACGCCCAGAGCATGATCACCCGCAACCTGGCCGTGTTGCAGGCGCGCATGGCCAAAGGCTTTCACGACAACCTGCGCCAGGACATCGGCAAGGAAGACATCAGCAATCTCGAAAATTACCCGCTGCTGCTTAACTACCTGAACGACATGGACCGGGCCCAGGTCATGGCCATGGACGGCCCCAACGCTCAAAATCTGCGGTTTTACCTGGCCGGGGTATACGCGTCTTTCCCGTCGGATCTGGATACCGAGGTCAAGCGCTACGGACTGAGGATCGGGCGGTTTTCAATGGAAGACCCTGACTCATATGAAAAAAACCGCAATTTCGTCTGCCAGCACCTGATGGAGCTTTACGGGTTTCCCGTGGCCTCCGAGCGGCGCACTTCAGCGGCGCTTTTTTCCCGCCGGCTGCACAAGATGGGCGAGAAATTTCTTCTGCGCACCTTGAGCCAGAGCGACCGCACCCTGACCACCCTGTGGTCTGACGGCAAACAGGGACATTATCCGCATGTGGAGAAGGTGGCCCTGGTCAGCGTGGACGAGGAGCAGACCGAGCTTATCGCCCAACTGGAGGAGGGCGGCTATTTCGTCGACCGGGAAAAAAGGGTGGTCATCCTCAAGGTCCACTACAAGCAGCACAAGTTCAGCCGGGACAACGTGCGCCAGGAGCGGGCCCTGTCCGTGGCCTCGCAGTCCCTCATCCATCCCGTTACCGGGCAAAAGCTTGAGGGCGTGAGCATCATCCGCGACACCTCGAACATGTTTTTGCGCATCAACGACATCGTGCGCGGAGAATACACGGGCCGGGTGGTTTACAAGCGTAACGAAATCGTCGAAAACACCGACACCGAGGACAAACGCCTCAAGTTCCTCTACGCCTGGCTTTCCAAGCACCAGCGCCGGATGATCGGCTACAGGGACGAATTTTTCGCCAACATCGCCCGCATCCTTGACGGCTATCTTCTTTCGCCCGAGCGCTATGAGGAGTTCGAGCAGCACAAGGAAGTCTACTCGGAAGTGATCGCCAAATACAGCTACATCCAGCAGGCCAGAAAGGTTAGAATTCTCGAGGAGTTGCGCGAGAGAAACTTTAAGGGTAAAAAACTCGGCTATCACATGATGCTTATCGAGACCCATAACCTTTTGCGCGAGCTGAAATTTGAGATAGTCAGCTATTTCGACTCGCTGGTGAATACGATAGTGGCCCTTGGCGAGTCTATTCTGAACAACCGCTATCTTATAAACGAATATATCGACAAATCCGATGACGAGCTCACCGACAGGGGATATGAAATCAAGCGGCTTTATGGCAAGATTGTCTCCCTGCTTGACGATTTTAAAAATATCAAGAAAACCAGGGGCGACAGATATCCCCAAAGCCGCATGATGGGCCAGATGTGAAAACGGCCCGGCTTAGGCGGTTGAACCGGCGCTTTTTTTGGCTTACAGGGGTTGCGTGACCCTGCTTTTTACTACCAAGAATGGAAACATAACGGAGAATGTTCATGAGCGACCTTCGCAAAACCCCTTTGCACGACAGGCACAAGGCACTTTCAGCCAAATTCGCGCCCTTTGCCGGATGGGACATGCCCATTCAGTACACTTCCGGCATCATCGCCGAGCACCTGCACACCAGGCAGGCCGCCGGCCTGTTCGACATTTGCCACATGGGGGAATATTTTCTTGAGGGTCCGGGAGCGGCCGAGGCGCTCGGCAAGGCCCTGACCGTGAACCTGGCCACGCTCAAGCCGGGGCGCTGCCGCTATGGGTTTCTCCTGACCGACAAGGGGGGCATCCATGACGACCTCATCGTCTACCGCCTCAAGGAAGACAGCTTCATGATCGTGGTCAACGCCGCCTGCCGCGAGTCTGACTTTGCCATGATCGGCGAGCGTTTGCCCAAGGGGCTCAAGTTTGCCGACGCCTCCGACGAGATCGCCAAGCTCGACCTGCAAGGTCCGGAATCCGTGTCGGTCCTTGAGGGCATCCTGCCTCAGGGCCACTGGCGCCGTTTGCCCTACTTCGGGTTCACCGAAGACAGTTTTGACGGCGGCAGGCTTTTGGTCAGCCGCACCGGCTACACCGGAGAGCTTGGCTTTGAGCTTTACGTTCCCTGGGGCAAGGCGGCGGCGCTTTGGGATTTGTGCCTGACCGATCCCAGGGTCAAGCCGGCCGGCCTTGGCGCGAGAGACACCCTGCGCCTTGAGGTGGGCCTTCCCCTGAACGGCCACGACATTGACGAGAGCCACACCCCGGCCGAGGCCGGCTACGGCGGCCTTTTGACCTCCCAGGACGCCTATGTGGGCAAAGAAGGCGCCCATGAGGTGCGCGAGAAGCTGATCGGGCTGTCATTGGCCGGACGGCGCAGCGCCCGCGAAGGCGACGCCATCCTTGACGCCTCCGGTCAAAAAGTGGGAGTTGTGACCAGCGGCTCGTTCGCTCCGTCCCTGGGCAAGGCGATCGCCCTTGGCTACGTCAGGGCCGACAGCGCGCAAGCCGCCGGCTTCATCATCAAGACCTCCCGCGAGGAGATTCAGGCCGAGGCGGCGGAACTGCCGTTTTACAAGCAGGGTACGGCCAGGGCCGCCATCTTGTAGGGGGCGATTTCGCAATCCCGGCATTTTGAGCCGGGCCGGTCGCTTTGTCCGGGGCAAAGCCGTTGTTCAGAGAGGAGAATATGGTGTGTCGCAGGGTTTTCAGCAGACTTTTGACCGGGCGGCGGCTTTTGGCCCCGCTCGTCATGGCCGCCGTCGCGTTTGGCGTCATGTTTGGCATTGCCGCTCAGTGCCTGGCCGAGCCTGTGCTTATCGGAATCGCCATGCCGTCTTATCGGGAGAACCGCTGGGCCTACGACCTTAAAGCCATGCAGGACGTGGCCGACGCCAGGGGCATTGATTTCCTGGTGCGGTTTGCCGGAAATGATCAGGCATATCAGAATATCCAGATAGTCGAGATGCTGAACCAGGGCATCGAGGTCTTGATCATCGTGCCCAACGATTCCGCCGGGGCGGCAGCCGGCGTCTTTGAGGCCAAAAAGCGCGGGGTGCCGGTAATTGCCTATGACCGCCTGGTGACCGACTGCGAGCTTGACGCCTATGTTACTTTTGATCAGCAAAGGGTGGGGGAGCTTCAGGGAGAGTTTCTGGCCAAAAACAAGCCGGACGGGAACTACATTTTGATCTCCGGCCCTCCCAATGATTCAAATTCGGCTGTGTTCAGCAAGGGCAGCATGATTTACCTGCAGCCTCTGATTGATGACGGCAGCATCACCGTGGTGGCCGCGGGAGCGGCCACGCAGTGGCGGGCCGACTCCGCGAGGCAGATAGTTGAAGACTATCTCAAGACCGGAGGCGGTCTTGACGCGGTCCTGGCGCCCAACGACGACACGGCCGGCGGGGTCATCGAGGCCCTGATCGACGTAAAGCTTCAGGGCAAGGTGCTGGTTACCGGGCAGGACGCGAACATGTTCGGACTTGAGCGCATCAGGGACGGGACGAAGTCCATGACTGTTTTCAAGGATACCGCCCTTTTGGCCGAAAAGGCCATGGAGGTCGCCCTGGGGCTGGTGAGCGGCAACCGCCCCGAAACCTCTGAGGCAACGGACAACAGCGGTGATTACCCGGTCCCAACCTACAAGGTGCCGGTTATCTTTGTTGATCGTGGGAACCTTGACTTGATTTTTGCGCGGCAGCAGAAGATTGAGCATTGATCCGCAAGTGTTGGTTCTTTTGCTGAAACGCTGCGTTACACAATAATTTGAGCCGGTCTTATGCATACTTTTTATCTTCCTCCCGGCCAATGGTCGGAACACTGCAAACTTGACGGCCCGGAAGCGCACCACGCCGGGCGGGTCTTGCGCGTCAGGGCGGGCGAGCGTCTGCGCTTGCTGGACGGCTGCGGCAGGCTCGGAATTTTTCGCGTGACCGGCGTTGGCAAAAACGAGGTCAGCCTGGAAAGGGAAGAGGAATGGCGGGTTGAGCGGCCCAAAGTGCAATGCACTGTGGCCGCCGGCTATTCCAAGGCCCTGCGGCGCGGGTGGTACCTGGAAAAGGCCGTCGAGCTTGAGGCGTTTGCCCTGTGGTTCTGGCAGGGCGAATACAGTCAGGCCGTTTTGCCGGACATCGGGAAGGACAACTGGAAACAGAGCCTGCTTGCCGGGGCCAAACAGAGCGTCAATCCCTGGCTGCCGGACATGCTGGCCCTGAAAGGCGGGGCGGCCGCCCTTGCCGAAAGAAGCCGCGAGTTCGACCGGGCCTTCATGCTTTATGAAGGAGACACCAAGGGCGCCATGCTGACCGCTTCTGACCTTGGCGAGCCTGGAAAGATTTTGCTTGTCATCGGCCCCGAGGGCGGGTTTTCCCCGGCTGAGGCCGACACCCTGACAAATGCGGGCATCAGGGCCGTGAGCCTTGGCGACCGCATTTTGCGCTGGGAAACAGCGGCTGTCCTGACTCTCGGGCTGGCCTGGTGGGCGAGGCAAACGTGAGCATCCTGGCGCCGTTGCCCGAGCGTTTGAGGCCGGATGCGCTCGAGCTTTTTGTCGGCCAGGAACACCTGCGCGGCAAGCTGGAAAATCTGGTGCGCGCCGAGCGTTTGCCGAGCCTGTTGCTGTTCGGGCCTCCGGGCTGCGGGAAATCCACCCTGGCCCTGCTTTTGGCCTCCGCCCACGGCAAGAGCCACATCCGCATCAGCGCCCCGGAATCCGGTTTACAGCAGCTTCGGCGCATGATCACCGGCACGGACGTTTTGATCCATGACGAGTTGCACCGTTTTTCCAAGGCCCAGCAGGACTTTTTCCTCCCGCTTCTTGAGTCTGGCGATTTGACCCTGATTGCCACAACCACGGAAAACCCCTCCTACAGCGTAACCGCCCAGCTTTTGTCCCGCCTGCACGTTCTGCGCCTGCGGCCACTGCCGCTGGCGGATCTCATGTCCCTGGCCGAGCGCGGGGCCAAGGAGGCCGGGATTTCGCTTGACCGCGAGAGCGTTGAGATGCTGGCATCCTTAAGCGGCGGCGATGCCAGAGCCCTGCTCAACCTGGTTGAATACCTGGCCGCCGTGCCGGACGAAAAGCGCAACGCTGAAGGCATCAAGCAGCTTCTGCCGGAGATAGTCGCCAGGCACGACAAACAGGGAGACCGCCACTACGAGCTGGCCTCAGCCCTTATCAAGTCCATCCGGGGGAGCGACCCTGACGCCTCGATCTATTACCTGGCCTGCCTGCTTGAGGGAGGGGAAGACCCCCGCTTCATCTGCCGCCGCCTGATCCTGGCGGCCGCCGAAGATATCAGCCTGGCCGATCCGGCGGCCCTGACCCTGGCCGTCTCCTGCCAGCAGGCCGTGGAATATGTCGGCATGCCCGAAGGTTACCTGCCGCTTGCCGAAACGGTCATTTACCTGGCCCTGGCCAAGAAGAGCAATTCCGCCTACGCCGCCTATACCAACGCGGTTCGGGAAATCAAGGCCGGAGGCTCCCGTCCGGTTCCTTTGCATCTGCGCAACGCCACCACCCGGCTGCAAAAGGAGTGGGGCTACGGGCGCGACTATCAATACCCGCACAACTTTCCAGAGGCCTGGGTGGAGCAGCAATACATGCCCGACGGCCTTGAAGGGCACAAGTTTTACCACCCCAAGGGCCTGGGCCAGGAAGCCGCATTGTCCGCCTGGCATCGCCAGATGCAAAAGCACTCCGCGCCCAGGACGTTGCCCAAACCCAAAAAACCGCGCTGACAAGAGACTATGAACCAGCAAATTGAAAATAACGGCCAGAGCCGGGAGCAGGGAGAGGATCAAAAGCGGGGTCACGGCCAGCTTCAGCCCCAGGGCGCTCTCGCCCCGGACGTTGCCGCCCCGGACGCTGCCGCTCCGCCCGTTGCCGCCCCGGATGCCGTTGCCAAGGCATGCCCAGAGAGCTGCCCAGAGGGCGCTTCTGAGGTTTTTCTCCTGCCCGCGCCCATTCCCGGCCCCGCTTACCGGACCTCGCCCGCAGTGCCGACAGTTCTCGGCAGGCTCCTGCCGTCGGTTATTTTCTATCTCAAATATCTCTGGGTGCTGTTCAGGGACGGCATGATCGCCTACTTCGGCCGTTACTCCCCGAAACACTGGATTCGCGCCAGCTACGACGTGACCCGCGCCCTGGAGGAATCAGGCCTGGTCTTCAATATTGAAGGCCTTGACAATATCCGGCGTGAAAACGGGCCGTTCGTATTTGTCGCCAACCATATGAGCACGCTTGAAACCGTGGCCCTGCCCGGCCTGATCCGGCCGCGCGTCCCGCTTTCGTTTGTGGTCAAGAAAAGTCTTTTGTCCTATCCTTTTTTAGGACCGGTGCTGTCGAATTGCCAGCCCATCGGCGTTGGCCGCAAAAACGCCAGGCAGGACCTGCAGGACGTTCTGGAAAAAGGCGCGGAACTCCTCGCCTCCGGCGTCTCGGTTTTTATCTTTCCCCAAAGCACCAGAAGCCCCGGCCTTGACGCCAGGACATTCAATTCCATCGGCGTCAAACTGGCCCGAAGGGCCGGGGTGGCTGTCATGCCCGTGGCCATACGCTCCGACGCCTGGCCCATGGGCAAGCTGCTCAAGGATTTCGGGAAACTTGAACCCTGCCTGCCCACGCACTTTTGCTTCGGCCAGCCCTTCACGATCCAGGGGAACGGCAAAGCCGAGCAGGCCCGCGTATTCAATTTCATAGCCGGCAAAATGCGCGAATGGAACCTGCCGGTAATCGAGGAAGATCCGGGAGAAGGCCGCCAACAGGGGCCGCTACCCTGATGGCGCCCTTCTCGCCTTTCCCCGTTTTGGGAAGGGTCGGCTCGAGTGTGATGGCTGCAACCTTAACCTGCGGATGTATGCGCGAGCAGCGCCTGGAGCGGCTTGGCCCGGCAGGCGGGGCCTAGCCCGGCCTGCGTCGGCGCCGGCCGGCAAAAAGGACAAATATGGACAGAGTGCTCGTTGTTTTGCCTTTTTACGGCGGCTCCCTGCCGATCGGGCGTTACGTCGCGAAAGCCCTGGAGGATGTCGGCTGTCTCGTGCGGGTGTTTGAAGCGCCCGGATTCTACGGGGCATTTTCAGCGCTTTCCGAACTGAAGGTGACAATGGCCCGGCAGGAATATCTGGAAAACAGCTATTTGCAGCTCGTTTCCCAGGCCATTCTGGCCCAGGTGGAAACATTTGAGCCCAATCTGGTCCTTTGCCTGGCCCAGGCGCCCATGACCAGGCAGGCCCTCAAGCGTCTTCGCAAAGACCAGGTGGCCACGGCCATGTGGTTTGTCGAGGACCACCGCCTGTTTGCCTATTGGAGTGCGTATGCTCCGCTGTATGACGTCTTCGCAGTCATTCAGAAAGACGATTTTTTCGGCAAGCTGAAGGAAATCGGGGCGGAAAATCCGCTTTACCTCCCCCTGGCCGCGCTTCCGGAACTGCACCGGCCCACGCCGCTGACCCCGGAAGAGCGCAAAACTTACGGCGCGGACATATCTTTTCTGGGGGCCGGATACCCCAACCGCCGGGTGATGTTTCTCGATTTTCTGAAATACGATTTCAAGATCTGGGGCACGGAATGGGAGGGGGCCGAGCGCCTTTTGCCCAGGGTGCAGATGAACGGGCGGCGCATCCCGCCGGAGGAAGCGGTCAAGATTTACAACGCCGCCAAAATCAACTTGAACCTGCATTCGTCCGTCAAGGCCGGCCGGCATGTCGGGCACGGAGATTTCGTCAACCCCCGCACCTTTGAGCTGGCCGCTTGCGGGGCCTTTCAACTGACCGACAAGCGCTCCCTTATGCCCGAGCTTTTCGCCGAGGGCGAGCTGGCTTTGTTTGAGACCCCTGAGCAGCTTCTTGAGATGACGGATTATTTTCTGGAAAGGCCGGACGAGCGCGAGTCCTTTGCCCAAAAGGCCCGCGCCAGGGTTCTGGCTGATCACACCTACCAGCATCGCATGAGAACGCTGCTTGATTTCGTGCGGGCGAAAATACCATATTTCAGCCGGGGCAGCGGGGCTGTTTCGGGCAACCTGGCGGGGCCGGGGGGCTCGGACTTTCCCGAGCAGTTGACGCCGGAGCTGGCCGCGCGCATCTCCAGCCTGCTCAAGGATATGTGCCTGCCGGCCGATTGTTCTTTTGAAGACCTGACCGCGGCCGTGCGCGAGCGGCAGGGAAAACTCACCGACCTTGAAAGCGCGCTGCTCTTTCTTGACGAGTGGCGGAAACTCTACCGCAAAGGCTGATTTGATGAAGGTGATAAGGGCGAAGAGCGCCGGATTTTGCTCGGGCGTGCGGCGGGCGCTGGGAATCCTCGACCGTGAGGTCGGCAGGGGCGGTGACGTGTTCACCTTCGGCCCGATCATCCATAACCCGCTCGTCATCCGCCACTATGAAAAACAGGGCGCGATCGCGATTGAAAGCCCGGAAAGCGCCGGATATGGCGATTGTGTGGTCATCAGGGCGCACGGCCTTCCTAGGGACGTTGAGGCCGCCCTGAGGGCCAGGGGAGCCGTGCTGCGTGACGCCACCTGTCCCAAGGTTAAAAAAGCCCAACTGGGCATTGAGGCGCAATGCCGCAACGGCCGCAGCCTGCTTCTCTTCGGCGAGCCCGGACACGCCGAGGTCAGGGGGCTGTTGAGCTATGCGGACGAGACAGCCCTGGCGTTCAGCAATATCGAGGAGCTGGAATCGCTGATTCAATCCGGCGCCGTCTCTTTGGCCCGGGAGTATTTCCTGTCCGTCCAGACCACTCAGGAGCGCTCGCTTTTTGAGCAGATCAAGAATCGTCTTTTTGTCCTGCTCGGCCCTGACATCCCGGTGCTTGACACTATCTGCGACGCGACCAGCCGCCGCCAGGACGAACTGGCCCAAATCTGCCTGGAGGCGGATCTCGCGGTCATTGTGGGCGGAAGAAACAGCGGAAACACCAAACGGCTTGTGGATGTGGCCAACCACGCCGGAGTCCGCGCCATCCACGTTGAAGCCCCCTGTGAGCTGGCCGAACTGCCCCCGGACGCGTTCAAGGCGGTCAAAGTCGTCGCCCTGTCGGCCGGCGCCTCCACTCCCGGCGAGCATATCAACCAGGCCGAGGAATTTCTCTTGTCGCTGTGAACGCCGTGGTCTTTATACCGCGTGACGTGCGCGCTCTCCGGACGGCGGACCAGCGCCGTGCAGGGCGCCGGACAGGGCGTTTGCCGGCAATTGGCCAGGGTGGCCCAATCCCGGCCGATTGTCCCTTCTTATCCGGCTTTTTATTGTTTGCCTTGACGAAAACATCCGTTTTGCGGCAGAATATAGTGTCTTGCCTTGTTCTTTTTCTCTAAAGAGAACGGTCGCCTCTTCGGTGAGAAACATATTATTTTAGACGATCGGAGTATGTGAAATGTCGCTGACAAATATCCTGCTCGAAGCCGGGACCAATGAGCTCGAAATAGTTGAATTTTTTCTTGATGAACTGGAGTCTGACGGAGCAACCCCCTACAAAGGCTACTATGGGGTAAACGTGGCCAAGGTTCTTGAAATCATTCGCCTGCCCAAGGTGACTGAGTTGCCTGAAGTCAAAAACAAGTCTGTGCTTGGCGCTTTCAACCTGCGCTCCCACATCATCCCCCTGGTCGATCTCGCGCTTTGGTTGAACAAGAAGCGGGTTCCAAGCCAGGCCACAAAGGTGATCGTCACCGAGTTCAATAACGTATGCACGGCATTTATGGTGTCCGGCGTCAACCGCATCCACAGAATAAGCTGGGAAGAGGTCGAGCCGCCCAACACATACGTTTCGAATCTGACCAAAAACACGATTACCGGCGTGGTCAAACTCGAAGGCCGCATTATCTTTCTGCTCGACCTTGAACGCATAGTCGGCGACCTTAATCCAAGCCTGGCCCTGCGTCTTGACGAGGCTGTAGACTGGAGTTCCGACGTCAAATACAGGGCGCTTGTGGCCGACGATTCCACGGTCATCCGCGAAATGCTCAAAGATCTTATGCAAAGAGCCAACTTCGCCGTCGAGGCCGTTTCAACGGGCAAGGAGGCCTGGGACAGGCTTGAGGAACTCAAGCGCAAATCGCTGGAGGAGGAAAAGTCTATTGACAGCTATGTGCAAGTCGTCGTTTCCGACATTGAAATGCCGCAGATGGACGGCCACAACCTGTGCCGCCGCATCAAGGAAGACCCGGTCCTGAAAAGCCTGCCTGTGATTTTGTTCTCCTCCCTTATTACCGACAGGCTGCGGCATAAAGGAGAATCAGTCGGCGCGGACGACCAGATCTCCAAACCCGAGGTGACCCGACTGGCCCAACGGGCTCTGTCTCTTATAAAAAGCTACGCCGAGGGAGAGGCTGCACCCAAGGCAGTAAACGAGGAAGCGTTCGCCGGAGCTGATATGCAATGATCCCGGGAAGAAACCGGCAAGGCGCTCGCCCGGCGGTTTCTTCCCAAGCCTCAACCGTTTCTTCCCTAAGCCTCAACCTTCATATGCCGCGCCTTGCGGTTCTTTTGCGGCGGCGCGGCCTTGTGCCCTGTCCGCCTTTTTTCATGATTTGCCCCTGCTTTGCCGTCCCACTCTCCCCTTTGCGGCAGCCATGCTGAACGCTTCAGAGCTTATGATTCCAATGTGGCGCTTTAGCGCAGGCCGCGCATGTTTTGCTCGATCCAGGGAACCGCTGCGGACAGGATTTTTGAAAGCGTGGATTCAAAGGCGTCCATCAACTGCTGAGTTTCGTTTCCGGCGGCCCTGGTTGTCGCCTGCAGGGCTTTGGAGTCAATTACGGATCCGTCTTTCTGGTTGATGATCTGCATGACGATGTCGATTTCGGCGGTTGGCGGCTGGTTTTTATCGGTGTAATTCAGGTGGAAGCGCTTGATGTCGGTGACGAGCCTTGCGTCGGCCGAGAGGGCGGAGCTTTCGGTGTTAACGCCGCGCAGGCTGTTGTTGGCCATGAGGGCGTCGACCAGGGCGCGCTGAAAGACGGCCGGGGCTCTGGAGGTCCAGCGGTAGCCGCTCAGGTATTTTACTTCCCGGCCGTTGAAGAGCAGGGCGATGGAGTCTGTGTCAATGTCAAGGCCGCTGCTGGGCGGGTCAATTATGAGCTGCTTGTCGATCGCAGGGGCGGCTGACGGCTCGGGCATGGCCGGGAACAGGTGTATTCTGGCCGGAGCCGGGCCCGGATCAAGGAACTTTCCGCAACCGGACAAGGCCGGGAGCAGGAAAAGAAGCAAAACAAGCGTCGGAAAGGCCAGCCGCGAAAGCGGGGCCGGAGCGAAGAAAGCTCGCGCGGCAGAGACTCGGGGCACGGGAAACGGTTGCGAAGAGGGCCTGCCGGCGTTTGTTTTTTGAGGATGTCTTGTCATTTGGGTCGAAACTCCTTTTCCTGTTCGCCGAAGAAGAAGCGGTTGGGGTCGCTTTCCAGTTTTTGGCCCACTCTGTTCATAATGCGCACAAAGTTGCGCGCTTCCGCGATGAACATGCGCATTTCGGTCAGGGTTTCCTGAGAGAATTGGCGCACGCCCGGTTCGATTTTTTTTGTCAGGTCGTCGATTCTGGCGGTCATGTCCCTGATGCTGCTCATGGTCGCCCGCACGTCGTTTTCCATGATGCCCTGCGTCGTGCCCGCTATGCGGTCGACTTTTTGCAGGATTGAATCCATGCTTTTGACGATGTTGTCCAGCTCTTCCGATCTTTGGGCCATGTGTTCGCTTATCTTGGCCAGAGAGGCCAGGATGGCGGTGAACGACTTTTCGTTTTCGTCTCCGAATATTACGTTCAGCCGGCCAAGAAGCTCATTGGCCGACTTGATGGTCTGAGGTATTTCGTTCATGACGGCCGACAGTTTTGACGGGCGGGCCGTGATTATGGGGACGTCTTCCGGGTTTTGGGGGAGCAGGAACGGGCTTTCGGCCGTACCCGCGGAGATGGCCACAACCGACGTGCCGGTAACTCCCCTGATTTCCAGGTTGGCGGCCGAATCCATCCTGACGGGAACGCTGGCGTCGATTGATATGCGCACGGCCACGGCCCCTGGTTCCTCTTTGCTGATCGTGATTCTGGAGACAGACCCCACCCTTATGCCGGTAAAAAGCACGTCGTTATTCACGGAAAGCCCCGAGACGCTCTCCTTGAAGTAAATGTCGTATTTTTGCATTTTCACGTCGCGGTCGCTTTTCGATATCCACATGGTGAACAAAAGCCCGCACAGGATCACGGCGATGGTGCATATCCCGACGATTATGTAGTTAGCCCTTACTTCCATTATCCGCTCCGATGCCGGCGGCCCGTCCGCGCGGCCCTTTGAAGTATTGTTGAATCCAGGGGTAGTCGACGTTGAGCAGGTTGGCGATGGTGTCGACCGCGTAGATCCGCTTTTCGGCAAGAACCGCCACCCGATCGCAGATTGTGTGCAGGGTGTCGAGGTCATGGGTGATGACGCAGACGGTCAGTCCGAGGTTCTCGCGCATTGACAGGATGAGCTGGTCAAAATCGGATGCTCCCAGGGGGTCAAGCCCGGCTGTCGGCTCGTCGAGCAGGAGGATGGCCGGGTCCATTGCCAGGGCTCTGGCCAGTCCGGCCCGTTTTTTCATGCCTCCGGACAGCTCGCTTGGAAATTTGCCGTAGGCCGACTGCGGCAAGCCCACATGGCCGAGCTTCATTTTGGCGATATCGGCCATGAGCTTGCCGGACAGGTTGGTGAATTCACGCAGGGGGAACTGGATGTTTTCGCCAACGGTCAGGGACGAGAACAATGCCCCGTCCTGAAACAGCACTCCCCATTGCCGGCGGACTTCGGCCTTTTGCTTTTCCGAGGCCTGGTCCATGTTCGTGCCCATGACGGTCAGGCTGCCCTTCACATGGCGGTTAAGACCGATGATCGTCCGCAACAGGACGGACTTGCCTGACCCCGAGCCGCCGATGATCCCCAGGATTTCACCCTGGATGACGTCAAGGTCGAGGTTTTCGTGGATCACGTTCGTCCCGAAGCTGGTCGTGATGCCCTTAAGGGAGATGACGGCCTTTTCAGGGTCTGGCCCGCCGGTGGCGGGAGTTTTGCGCGGTCTGCCGTCAGCCATGGGTCACATCCCTATCGAGGTGAAGAACAAGGCGAACAGGGCATCCACCATGATTACGGCAAAGATGGCCTGCACAACCGCGACCGTGGTTAAAAAGCCCACGGATTCGGCGCTGCCCGAGGCCTTGAACCCCTGGTAGCAGCCGACGATGCCGACGCAAAACCCGCAGACTGGCGTTTTGATCATACCGACGAGGAAGTTGTTCATGGTGATAGCTTCATGCAGCCTTGAGACAAAAGCGGTGAAGCTTAAGTCCATGGTCGCCCAAAAGGCCACCGCGCCGCCGAACAGGGCGGACAGGTTGGACAGAAACACCAGAATGGGCATGGAGATGATCAGGGCCATGATTCGCGGCATGACCAAAAGTTCCATCGGGTTCAGGCCCATTGAGCGCAGGGCGGAAACTTCCTGATTGGCCATCATCGAGCCGATTTGGGCCGTAAATGACGAGCTGGACCGGCCGGCAACCACGATGGCTGTGATCAATATGCCCATTTCCCTCAGGATGGTTACCTCAAGGAGTTTGACGCCGAAGATTTGCGCCCCGAACTGGGCCAGCACGTCAGAACCCATGTAGGCCACGACCACGCCGATCAGAAAGGTGAGCAGGCAGACGATGGGCACGGCACGAAGACCGGTCTGTTCCATGTGCCAGACGAGCGACGTCCCGCGTATTTTGGACGGCCTTGCGAGAATAGTGACGAGAGTTACCAGGAACAGCCCGATGAACCCGACGAACTGCCCCATATTGACGGCGCGGCTGCATACATTGCGCCCGACATCCCTGAAAAAGGCGGAAGCGTAGGAGTCCTTCCGGGAGGGGGCTTTTTTCTCTTCGACAACAGGCTGCGATTGTCCCAGAAGTTTCTGGAAATGTTCGTTGTCGGCGGCAATGCTGGCCTGTCTGCCGCTGTTCTTAAGCAGGATTATAATTTCGTTCAGGGCGAGCGCTCCGGCCGTGTCAAGCCGGGATACCTCCGAGAGGTCAATGATGACGGGGCGGTTGCTTTTTTGTGTCTCTGCCTGCAAGCCGTGCTGCATGCTCGGCAGGGTGTGGACTGTCCAGATCCCGGCAAGGCGGAAGATCGTGTCGTTGCCCTTGGTTTCGGTTGTGAAAGCGGTCGGCTGACTCGCGCCGGCCAAGCCGGAGGAATCGCTCATCTTGCCCGCCGCGGGCGGTTTGTTTGCAAGTTTTTTTGAGACATGTCAGACCCTTGTTCGAAAAGTAAAAATATTCAGGCAATGTTCGCGGGGAAAAAAAGGCAGGCCAGGCCTGGAGAAATCCGGGAAAATGCAGGGCGCGGACCGCCTTGCGCGCCTTGCCTATTCTTCGTCATACCATGCGTCGTCATACCCGTCGCGGATGTTGTAACTCTGCACGTGGAACATTGCGCCTTCGTCAGCGGATGATTCCAGCGGGTTTTTAATTTCTCCCCTGACTTCGACCAGGGCGTTCATGTGCAGGGCCAGTTCAGTGCCAAGCCCCTTGGGCATAATCACATATGTATTGCCGTCGTCGCTTACCACGGCCACTTTAGCTGACTGGGCGGCGTATGACCCGAAGGTCAGGGGTTCCACATAACCGTTGATGGTTTTAAGTTCTTTGGGCGGTTGCATAGTTTTCTATACTTCACAGTTAGATGTTGACGGGTCCGGAACCAAGCGCGGAATTTGCATCTGCCATTTGAAAATAGTTGCACGAAAGCTTTTCAAAGATCAATAGAAATGGAGCGCTATAACTGCAATAATCCGAAAAAATAACAACGGGAATGACAGCCGGCGCTTCGGCGCCATGCGGGCGGCACGTCATTTTAAGGCCGGGCGGCGCTGTTTGCGGCGGCATTCGAGCCCTCGTCGGGCGCATGGCCCGGACCGGCTCCGGCAGCGGCGGAAGAGACGCCCCTGTCTTCGCCGTGCGCCGCGCCCCCGGTTTCGGCGACGTCGTCAAGAGCCAGGGCCACCGGCAGGGTGAAAGTGGCCTTTGTGCCGTGGTCAAGCTGGCTGCTCAGGGAGATTTTGCAGCCCATATCCTCCATGAGCTTGCGCGTCATGGCCAGACCAAGCCCGCTTCCCCCGTGCTTGGTGCTGTAAAATGGGTTGAAGATAAGCTCCTGGGCCTTTGGGCTTATGCCAACGCCCGTGTCCTCTATCTCAATAATGACCTGCTCGATATTGCGCTGCGCCCTGACAGTGAGCGTTCCTCCATCCGGCATTGCTTCCATGGCGTTTTTAATGATATTTATCAGGGCTTGGCGGAAACTGTCGGCATTGCCGTAGGCTTTGGGCAGATCCTTCTCAATGTCGACGACTACCTTGATGCCGCACTCGGCGCTTCCTATGCTCATCAGGCTGACTGTCTTGTGGATCTGATCGACCACGTCGATAAGCCCCAGCTTCTGCTCCACCGGCCTTGCGAAATTGATGATGTTTTTGAGGATTTCGTCGAGCCTGGCTGATTCCTCAAGAATGATCTGCGCCTTTTGCCGGGCCTTGACATCAAGCGACTCGTTGCGCAAAAGCGACTTGGAAAATCCGCCTATGGCGAACAGCGGATTGCGTATTTCGTGGGCGATGAATGTGGACAACTCGCCTATGGCGGCCATTTTCTCAGTCTCCAGCAGCCGTTTTTCCAAACGGCTCTGCTCGGTCGTGTCGCGGCGCACGGTGATGATTTGCGAGACTTCGCCAAGCGGGTTCTTCAAGGGAAAGAAGACCACATTAAACGAGCGCATCAGGCCTTCCTTGGTGACCTCGGTGGCCATCCGGGCGGTTTGTTTGGATGTTTTCAAGGTCTGAAAAATGGCGCAGTCCGGATCTCCTTCGGTGCAGGGCAGGCACAGCCCCAACTCGGCGCACGCTGTTCCGAAATACTCGCCGCACTTGAAGTCGAACTCCTTTCGGGCGTGTTTGTTCATGTCCATGATGCGTCCGTCTTTGTCCAGGATGATGATGTCGCTGTCGATCTGGTCGAGGATCATGGCAAAGGTGTTTTCATGTTCCCAGTCGCCGGGTTTGCTGTCGCCGTAGCCGCAGATGTTTTCAACGACGCCGGCGAGCACTTCCAGGTTTTTGACGGAGGCGATGGACACATCCTGCGGGACCAGCTCCCTGAGCAGGGGGATGTTCTCGCTCTGCGGGCTTAAGTCAAGAACCATCGAGATGTCGGGGCATGATTTAAGAAGCGAAGGCAGGTCGTCAAACTTGGGCACACCCTCCAGGCAGCCGCTGCAGCCGGCCGTTTCTGACCTGCCGTTGCGTGTTCCATTTTGCGGAAACGGCGCCCACCCGGCCACCAGGATCCAGGGTGAGGCGGAGAGAAATTCAGGTTTGCTTAAAAAAGATGTCAGGGTGTGGATGAACGGCCCCTGGCCGACCAGGGCCAGCCGGAACTTTGGATGGTTTGGATCTAAAAAGTTAAGCAAACTTTGCAATGGCATACATGGCTCTCCTGTGGCCGTTTTGTTGCCCGACGCAGTGGAAAGTCGGGGGTCATCCCATCCTGCCCGTTCAAGTTGTTCAGAACGCTGTTTGCGCCTGCCGCGCTCATCCGCCCGGCAGGGCATCGCCCCGCAGCCCGGCCAGGATCTTCGCTGACGGCGGATTGACGGCGGCCGCGCCCTATTGGGACTGGGCCTAAATTGCTTGCGCGGTTGGCTTTCGTGCAGTATTCCTAGCGTTGAACAGTGGCTGGAGCAGTGAAATCTTTAATACCATACAGGTATTTTTGCAGAATGATAAGCATTTATTCAATAAGTCTTGGGTGCCCGAAAAACAGGGTGGACACGGAGCGTTGCCTGGGAGGGCTCGGCCCTTGCCGGCCGGTGGATTCGCCGGAAAAAGCCGATTTGGTTTTCATCAACACCTGCGGATTCATCAAGCCTGCGGTCGCGGAATCGGTGCAGACGATCCTGGAAACAGCGGAGGCCGTCGCAAACATGCCTGCCGGCAAAAGGCCCTTTTTGGCCGTGGCCGGGTGCCTGATCGGCAGATACGGGGAGGCCGGGCTTGCTCCTGATTTGCCGGAAGTCGATCTTTTTCTGGACAGCCGCGACGTGAGCGCCTGGTCCGGGATGATTTTATCCCGTCTCGGCCTGGCCGGGCAGCCGTCCGGGCGGCTTGTTTCAACCGGGGAGGCCTATGCCTGGCTGAAGATAAGCGAGGGGTGCAACCACAGGTGCAGTTTCTGCACCATACCCATGATCCGGGGGCCGTTTTCAAGCTCGCCCTGTGAAAAACTGGTGGAAGAAGCCCAGGACCTTCTTGGCCGGGGCATCAGCGAACTGGTGCTGGTGGCCCAGGACGTTTCGGCCTGGGGGCACGATCTGAAGCCGCCAAAAAGGCTGCGCGGCCTGTTGGAAAAGCTCCTGCCTCTTTCCGGTTTGAAGCGCCTGCGGCTGATGTATCTTTACCCGACGGGGCTTACGGACGATTTGCTCGGGTTTTTGCGCGAGGCCGGTCCGCCGTTTGTCCCTTATTTTGACATTCCCCTGCAACATGCCTCGGCCGGGGTTCTTTCGCGGATGGGACGGCCTTTTGCCCAGGATCCCGGAGTGGTCGTCAGGCGCGTCAGGGAATATTTTCCGGAAGCGGCTTTGCGCACGAGCATCATCGTCGGATTTCCCGGCGAATCCGAGGAGGATTTCGCCACGCTGGTTGATTTTGTGCGCGAAACGCGTTTTCACCATCTGGGCGTCTTTGCCTTTCAGGCCGAGGAAGGGGCCGCCGCGGCGAAGATGCGGGGAAAAATACCGGCAAAGGTGAAAGAGGAGCGCAGGGACGTCATCATGACCCTGCAACGGGAGATCAGCCAGGAAATTCTCGAGGAATACGTCGGCAGGCGCATGCCCGTGCTGGTCGACGCGCCGGAGCCAGAATGGCCGGGTCTGCACGCCGGCAGGACCTGGTTCCAGGCCCCCGAGGTTGACGGCAAGACATATGTCAGCGGTCCCGGGGTTGCGCCGGGAGCTGTGGTGGAGGCCGAGATAACCGAGGCCCTGCCCTATGATTTGGTGGCCTTGACCGACTAGGCCCGGCCAAGGGCCTGCTCTCTCCGGCATGCCGCCTGCGTTCCGCGTGCCGCTTCTCCAGCGCAGGGCAAGAACGCGCGGACACAGGAAAGGGCCTGGACGCAGCAAAGGCGCGAACGCCGCGAACGCCGCGAAGAACCCATCCGCAGGAAGAACATGGAACAGCCCGTCACGATATTGGCTCCGCCGTCAAAATCGCTTTCGCACCGTTTTTTGATTGCCGCGGCTTTGGCTGCCGGAAAATCGCGCCTTTGCAATGTGCTTGAGTCCGAGGACATCAGCCGGACGATGGAGGTCTTGGTGAAGGCAGGGGCCGTCATCGACAGGCAAGGCCCGGGCGTTTACGCGGTAACCGGGAACGGCGGGCAGATCTCCGGCCCGGCCGGGGGCGCGCCGCTCGTGTGTTTTGTAGGGGAATCAGGGACGACCTGCCGGCTGATGACGTCCATCCTGGCGGCCGGGCGCGGGTGTTTCCGCATTCAGGGCGGCGCAAGCCTGGAAAGCCGCCCGATCCTGGAATTGTCCGCCGCGCTCGGGGTGCTTGGAGCGGAAATAAACTTTGAACGCACGCCGGGATATCCGCCGTTCACCCTGAAGGCCAGGGGGCTTTCCGCCGTCGACATCCCTTCCGGAATGGTGGATATCGGCTGCGACGAGTCAAGCCAGTATTTGTCCGGGCTTTTAATGGCCGCGCCGCTTGGGCGCGGCCTGACCATCAGGCTGGGCGGCGAGCGGGTGATGTCCTGGCCCTATATCGGGCTCACTCTCATGACATTGGAGCGTTTCGGCATAGACTTCCAGGCCGAGGTTGTCAGGGAAAGCAAGTGGGAAGGCATTCCCTGGCGCGAGATAGGCGATGCCCGTCCCTTCATGCTCAGGTTCACGGTCAATTCCGGCATGTACCGTCCGGGCGAGTTCGCCATTGAGGGCGACTACAGCGCGGCCTCCTACTTTTTCGCGGCCGGGGCCATTGGCCCGCGCCCGGTCACGGTCACCGGGCTTGATGCCGGTTCCTTGCAGGGAGACCGGGTTTTCCTGGATGTGCTGGAACAGATGGGGGCGAAGGTGTCACGTGGGCCGGACAGGATCACTGTTTTTCCCGGGCCCTTGAAGGGCGTGACCGTCGACGTCGGCCAGTGCCCGGATCTTGTCCCGACCCTGGCCATGACGGCCGCCCACGCCCGGGGACAGACCGTGATCCGCAACGCCGGCCACCTGAGCATCAAGGAATGCGATCGCCTGCAATCGCCGGCGCGGGAATTGATCAAGGCGGGCTGCGCGGTGGAAGCGACATCAAGCGGGCTGAAGATCTCCCCGCCTATCCGGCATTTGGGGCCGCTTGACGAAAATACCGTGTTCAGCGCCCACAACGATCATCGCATGGCCATGAGTCTGGCCCTGCTCGGCCTGCCGGACAAAAACGGCAACCAGGGCTTTGACGTGAAGATTGACAATCCCGGATGCGTGAGCAAATCATTCCCCGAATTTTGGAACCTGTGGAAACGGATCACAGATTTCAAGAACGGCGTCTGAAATCCGGAAACGCTCCAACAGCCGTCAAACTAATGGCGCGGCGGAGCGCACACGCAAGATATCCTGTTCCGCCTTGTTGCCCGGCGCGCCTCCCCCTTTCGCAAGAAGCGTCCCCTCCCAGGAAAAGCAGAAGGGGAAGGGGTGCTTCCTCACGGCCCTTGCGTGGCGGTAGTGGGGGTGTTATGGTGCGCCGATCATTTAACTGGAGATGTGCATGAATCAAGACGATTTTCGTTGCGGCTGGGTGGCTCTTATGGGGCCGCCGAACGCCGGCAAGTCAACGCTTTTAAATTCCTATCTGGGGCAGAAGGTGGCGATTGTGTCGTCAAAGCCTCAGACCACCCGCAACCAGATAACCGGCATACTGTCTGAATCGGACGCCCAGGTTATTTTCATGGACACGCCGGGGATCCACCAGCTCAAGGGCAAGATGAACCGCCTTCTGCTTCAGACCGCCTGGCAGGCCATGGAGGGAGCGGATGTTTTGCTGGTCATGATCGACGCGGACCTTTACGCGCGCCATCCGGAGTATATGGAAAAGGATCTGGCGCCGCTCAAGGCCCCTGTGGCGGCCGAGAAGAGGCCGGTGTTCGTGGTGGCCAACAAGGTTGACTTGCTGGGCGACAAGTCCAAGCTTTTGCCTTTGCTTGAGAGTTTGCACCAGCTTTGGCCGGCTGCCGAGATATTCCCGACCTCGGCTTTGAACGGAGAAGGGATGCCCGGCTTGATCAAGGCGGTTAAAAAGGCTTTGCCGGCAGCCCCGGCCCAGTTCCCGCCGGACCAGCTCTCCACGGTGCCGATGAGATTCATGGCCGCCGAGATAGTGCGGGAAAAGCTTTTCAACTCCCTGCGCCAGGAGCTTCCCTATTCGACCGCGGTTGACATTGAAAACTGGCAGGAAGACCCGGAAACCGGGCATGTGACCATCAACGCCGTGATTTATGTGGGCCGGTCAACGCACAAGTCCATGGTCATCGGCAAGGGCGGGCAGAACCTGAAGGCTGTCGGACAGTCGGCCCGCAAGGAGATTATGGAGTTGCTGGAAGCCAAGGTCCATCTTGAGCTTTGGGTCAAGGTCAGGGAAAACTGGGTCGAGGACGTGTCATTCTTGCACATGCTTGGCCTTGGGGCGCAATAGGGTTTGTTTGCCGGCGGCCCGGCGTTCGCGCCGCCGGCCGGATGTGCCGGACGGGCCGTACCGTCGGGAAACCGTCCCAAAGACGGCCTTGCGATACCTTGGGGGTGCCCGAAGAGCGATTCAGGCCAAGGCGCGAAACGAAAATTTGACAGGTAAGGTATGCTCCCGGAACAAATAATTGAAAGATTTGAAGATGTCCGCCGGCGCATGGCCGATGCGGCGAAACAGTCCGGCCGGGATCCCCGCGATGTGCGCCTGGTGGCGGTGTCAAAGGGCCGCCGGGCGGAAGAGCTTGCCTTGCTGGCGCAATACTGGAGCCGTGATGAACGCCCGGTTTTCGGGGAGAGCTATGTGCAGGAAGCCGACGCTAAAATTCCTTTGGTCGCTGAACTGGCTGGAGAAATTTGTATCGACTGGCATATGGTCGGGCATATTCAAAGCCGCAAGGCCAAGGATGTGGCCGGAAAATATTCCCTGATTCACTCGCTTGACTCTTTGTCGCTGGCCCGTAATTTGCAGGCAAAATGGCGGGAGCGTGCCGGGCGCTGTGGCGTCACGCAGCCGCAGGAAGCCCCCATCCCTGAAAATGTCCTGGTGCAGGTCAATATCGGCCGTGAGCCGCAAAAATCCGGAGTTCTGCCGGATAAGGCCGAGGAACTTTTGTCCGGCCTGCTCGGCATGCCGGGATTGAAGGTGTCGGGTCTGATGTGCCTGCCTCCGGCCGTTGAGGAACCCGAAATGGCCAGGCCCTATTTCGCCGGGCTGCGCGGCCTGCGCGGCCTGTTGGAAGACAGGCTCGGCATGCGCCTGCCGGTCCTGTCCATGGGCATGTCCGACGACTTTGAGGCAGCGATTAAGGAGGGCTCGAACCTCGTCAGGGTGGGCAGCGCCATATTCGGGCCGCGCCCTGAAAAGCCGTTTTTAACCGCATCAAAATAAGATTGCCAGGCCGTTTTCCTGCCGGCTCGCCAAGGAGCGCGACGAATGGATATAGCGACACTACTTGGTTTTATCATTTCTCTGGGCCTCATAGGGTCGGCGCTGGCTGACGATTTCGGGGCCTTTATCGACATCCCGTCCGTGCTGATCGTTTTCGGCGGCACTGTCGGGGCTACCATGATCAATTTCCCGATGGCCAACCTGACCAGTATCGGCAAGGTGTTTCGCAAGGCCTTTTTCGGCAAGAGCCCCTCTACCGAGGCGGTTATAGACCAGTTTGTCGATCTCTCCAACCGGGCCAGGCGCGAGGGCATCCTGGCGCTTGAGTCCGTAGTCAAGGGGCTTGACGACCCCTACATGCGCAAGGGCATGCAGCTTACTGTCGACGGCCTTGAGCCGGAAGCGATCCAGGCTATTCTTGAGGCTGAAATCAGCAACCTGGAAGGCCGGCACGAGGCCGGAGTGGATCTGCTCAATGCCCTGGCCGCATTCGCCCCGGCCCTTGGCATGATCGGCACGGTTATCGGCCTTGTCCTCATGCTCAAAAACATGGATGATCCAAGCACAATCGGTCCGTCCATGGCAGTGGCCCTGATCACCACATTTTACGGCGCCTTTCTGGCCAACATTGTTTTCATCCCCATTGCCGGCAAGCTCAAGTCAAGGACAAAGGAAGAGGTCCATATCATGGAGATGAAGATGGAGGGCATTCTCGGCATTTCCAGGGGGGAAAACCCCAGGATCATCCTTGAAAAGCTGACGAGCTTCCAGCCGCCGAAGATACGCAAGGAAATCGGCTAGGGTTTTCCTGAAACCAGGGAGCGAGCGTTATGGCCAGGAAGAAAAAATCGGGAGAAGCGGCGGGCAGCCCGGCCTGGCTGATCACCTTTTCCGATCTCATGACCCTGCTTTTGACGTTTTTCGTGCTTCTTGTCAGCATGGCCACCACGGATCAGGTCAAGGCCACCAACGCGGTTCAATCGGTGGCAACCACCTTTAATATCGGCCAGAGCATAGACAACCCGCTGTCAAAGGAAAATAAGCCCGTAGTCAAGGAACCGGGGGTGCTGGACATCCCCGAGGAAGACATGGCGCCTTTGCGCGAGATGGTCTTTGACGACAAGGAGAAAGACCTTCAGTTTATGGAAAACAAATATGTGCAGATTTTTTCCATAAACTCCGAGGTGTTGTTCGAACAGGGCGGCAGCACCCTGAGCCAGAAGGGGATCGTTCTCCTGGACAAGCTTTTGCCTTACCTGATGCGCATGAATTATCCGCTTCTTGTGGCCGGCCATACGGCCAACCGCCGGGACGAGGAAGGGAGGGCGTACAGGGTCGACCTTGCCTCGGACGGGAACGATTCAACCTGGATGTTGTCATGGAAGCGGGCGATGTCGGTTTACAGGCATTTCACTTTGCGAGGCATAGCTCCAGCCAGGTTGTCGCTTGAGGCGTTCGGGCAGTATAGCCCGCGTTTTACGTCCAACACCGTCGAGGGGCGGAGCAAGAACAGGCGGGTCGACCTTGTCCTTGACAAGCGTAACCGGGAGTGGATCGAAAGCGTCGAAAAGCTGCGCGAAAAAGATCCGGCTGTGCAGCAGTATTATTACAATGATTTCAAATTCGACCTGACCATGCCGGGCGAAAGCCGCCAGGGGAGGCCCTGATGGCCAGAAAGAATAAAAAAAGCGGCGGCGGCGGAGGAGGAGGGGACGGCTGGATTGTAACCTTTTCAGACCTCATGACGCTTTTGTTGACTTTTTTCGTGTTGCTGCTGAGCATGTCCACGATTGACACGGCCGTTCTCAAGCAGATCAGTTCCAGGTTTTCCAGCCCGTTTTCCATAATGAACCTGCGGGGCCAGGGCCGGTTGCCGGAACGGATCAAGCTTCTGACAAAGCTTTTGCTCAATCCGGCTGACATCGCAGTAAATCACGAGCGGATCAAGGATCTGCTGTTCCCTGAGGAACTGCTGCCGAAAGAACTCAATTACGGCAATGTCCAGGAAAACTTGAGGATACTTGAGCATCCGGAAGGGGTGGTCATCGTTTTGACAGACTCTTTGCTGTTTGCCGAAGGTTCGGCCGAGCTGGACGGCAAGGGCAGGGCCCTGATGGAAATCCTGGTGCCTGTGATCCAGGCTGTCAACGCGGATGTCAATATAAGCGGGTACACTGACAATACCGTAAAAACCGGGGTCAGCAATGACGACATCTCCGCCCGGCGGGCTTTGTCGGCCCTGGAAGTTTTTCTTAAGAACAAGCTTGACCCCGGAAGATTTTCCATAAGCGGTTACGGCATGGACCGCCCGCTGTACCCGAACAGCACCCCGGACGGACGGGCCAAAAACAGGCGGATTGAAATCCTCCTGAAGACCACCAACAGGTTCGCGGGGTACAGGTAGCCGGCCTTTCCACCCCTGTGAAAGCATACATCCTCATCTTTGAATGACACGGAGTGACACATGGCTGATAAGAACAAGAAGGCAGACGCCGAACAAGCTCCGCCCAAGAAGAGTAAAAAGAAAAAATTGCTGCTGCTGCTCGTGTTGCTCATCCTGGTGGGCGGCGGCGGGGCGGCTTATAAATTTATGTTTGGCGGCAAGCTGCCGTTTATTGATGGGGGCGCCGACAAGTCTGAGGAAGAGAAAGAGGCGGAAAAGACCGTTGTTCAGGCCAATCTCCCCCAACAGCCGGGGCAGGTCGTTCCCCTGGAGACTTTTCTGGTCAATCTGTCCGACCCTCTTGGCCGGCGGTATATCAAGATAACCTTTGAGGTGGAAGTCACTGACGCCGAAACAGCGGTTGTCATGGAACAGCAAAAGGCCAGGGTGCGCGATGCGATTATCCTCCTTCTTACCAGCAAGACCTACGCGGACCTGGCCCTGCCGGAAAGCAAGCTGATGCTCAAAGACGAGGTCGTGCAGCGCCTGACCCAGATCATGGGCGGACCGAAGATCCAAAACGTCTACATCACCGACATGGTTATACAGTGACGTGGAGTTTTTTTACGGCTGAACGTTTTTCTATTTGTAACCGGCTTGAAATTCGTATAAAACTCTAGAAAGTCTCTAAGGGTTGTTTTTAAATAAACTTTAAAGGCGAAAAGCTCAAACTTATTTGAAAGCAGCTCCTGATAAAGTATCTGACGATTCTGACAAAGGACGAAATTATGGCTCCAAACGACGAATTGGACCAGGATGCCCTGGCAGCTGAGTGGGCGGCAGCCCTTGAAGAACAGGACGATGCCCCTGGCGGCGCGGCGGGCGCGGGCAAGTCGAACGATGAAAAGCTGGCGGCCGAATGGGCCGCTGCGCTGGCCTCTGACGAGCAGACCGAGTTGAAAAAGGAAAAGGAACAGGCCGCCTTTGCCTCCAAGTCGAAGGACGCCGTATTCAAGGATCTGACCGAAGACGCCAAAGCCCCTCGAGCGGACTCCAGCCGTCATGAGCTTGACTTCATTTTGGACATTCCGCTTGACGTTTCGGCCGAACTCGGCCGGACCAGGCTTTTGATCAACGAACTTTTGCAGCTCGGGCAAGGCTCGGTCGTGGAATTGAACAAACTCGCCGGCGAGCCTCTCGAGGTGTTCGTCAACGGCAAGCTGGTGGCCAGGGGAGAGGCCGTGGTCATCAACGAAAAGTTCGGCATCAGGCTGACCGACATCATAAGCCCGATTGAGCGGGTAAAACAACTGGGATAGGGCCGTGAGCGCCGTTTCTCCTCTTCCTCCCCAGGCGGCTGTCGGCGCTGCCGCACAGGCCTTGGCGGCCCCTGCGCCTGCCGCTTCCCCGGCGCTTGAGCCTGGAGCGTCCTTTGCGGGCGGCGCGATGGAAGCGGCCGTAAAAGCCGTAAAGGGAGCGGCTGAGGCGGCCAACAAGGCCCTGGCCGCCAGCCCGTCCGGCAGCGGAGCCCAGACGGTTTCTCCGCCAGTCCCCACGCTGTCCTGGGGCGGATATTTTCAGGGCATCGCCTGGCTTTGTTTCATCCTGGCCGTGCTGTGGGTTTTGTTGTGGCTCTTCAAGAAAAGCCGGGCCAGCGTATTTTTTCCGGGTTCCTCGCCGGACATGTCCATTGAGAGCAGACTGGCTTTGGGGCCGAAAAAATGGATCGTCGTGGCCCGCTATCAGGATAAACGCCTGGTTCTCGGGGTTACGGATCACCAGATAAATCTCCTGGCTGAGTACGAGTCCGAGCCTGACGAGGAAAAACCGGCTGATGAAAACGGCATCGGCAAGGCCTTTGCCGCGCTTCTCAAAAAGAACCGGCAGCCAGGCGAGGCCGGCGGGGAGTCCCTCTCGCCGGAAAACGGCGGCGGCAAGGCTTGCGATCCTTGCAAGCCTGAATCCCCAAACGGGCCTCCAGGCCAGAATTTCAGCGGCTGACGCCATAACTTTGTCCCGGCAGCGGGCTGCTCCATTAAACGGAAATTAAACCACCGCCAAACGCCATGAATGAAAACAGCCGGACAACCGGCCGGGCAACCCGGCATCCAGCGCGCAGCGGGCGCTGCCTCTGGCTTTTGAGTCTCGCGCTTTTGCTCGCCATCGGCATTATCCTGGCCGATGCAAGCTTCGGACAGGCCGCGCCGGTCAACGTGCCGAACTTTCAGTTCAGCATCGGCGGCGGCGAGTCCGGAACGGGCAGCGTGTCCCTCGGCCTTGAAATCCTCTTTCTGCTGACCATCCTTTCGCTTGCCCCGGCCATTGTCCTGACCGTGACGAGCTTTACCCGCATTATCGTGGTGTTCCACTTCTTGCGCCAGGCCATGGGCATCCAGCAACTGCCGCCCAACCAGGTGCTGGCCAGTCTGGCCATTTTCATGCCCGTGGCCATCATGATGCCGGTCGGCACGAAGATAAACGATCAGGCCCTGCAACCCTATCTCGAAGAGCGGATATCCTTCAGCCAGGCCCTGACCAACGCCCAGGAACCATTGCGGGAGTTCATGTTTTCCCACACCAGGGAAAAAGACCTCTCAATTTTCTATTCCATCACCAAGATGGAAAGGCCCCAGACAAAGGAAGACGTCCCGACCATAGCCCTGGCCGCCGCCTTCATCATTTCCGAACTGAAGACCGGATTCACAATAGGATTCTTGATCTACATCCCCTTCCTCATTCTCGACATGGTGGTGTCAAGCATCCTTCTTGCCATGGGCATGATGATGCTGCCGCCCATGATGGTCTCAATGCCGTTCAAGCTGCTTCTCTTTGTCATGGTCGACGGCTGGTCCCTGATGGTAGGCTCACTGGTGAACAGCTTCTCGCCGTGAGCGTTGGGCGAAGAGCTGGGGGAGGAAACCAACCGGGGCGCGGCCCCTGATGGTTTCCTCCCCCAGACCCCCACCTTCCTTTACCCTTTTTTGGGGGGGAGTTTTTGGCGTGCGTCTGGATGCCTTGGGGCTTGGATACCTTGACCTACGGAGTATGCGCGTCAGCGCCTGGAGCGACTTGGCCGGGCAGACCGGGCTTGGCCCGGACTGCATTTGTCCCGGCCGACAAAGCGGTGGAGGTCGGTTTCCTCCCCCAGACCCCCACCTTCCTTTACCCTTATTTGGGGGGGAGTTTTTGGCGTGCGTCTGGATGCCTTGGGGGATTGGATACCTTGACCTACGGAGTATGCGCGTCAGCGCCTGGTTTTTGGGGGAGGCTTGTGGGGTGGCCGCATCAGATGATACGGGATATATAGAGCAGGAGTTTTGTCATGACCCAGGAATTTGTTATCGGCATTGCCAGGCAGGCCATTGAGCTGACCCTTATGATCTCGTTGCCGATGCTCGGGGTCGGCCTGGGCGTTGGCCTTATCGTCAGCATTTTTCAGGCCGCCACCCAGATCCAGGAGCAGACCTTGAGCTTCATCCCGAAGATCGTGGCCATGTTTGTGGTTCTTATCATCGCCTTGCCCTGGATTATGGACAAGCTTATCACTTACACGACCGATTTGTTCCTGAACATCCCGAACTACATACGATGACGTCTCCAACGCAGTTTTTGCAAACAGCTAAGGCGCGTTCGGAGCAATCCTTGCGCGCCTTAGCTGTTTGCATCTCCCGAAGAGCGAAAGACGTTGCCCCTAAAGACAGCCCTTGTTCCTGCCCCGGCTCTCACCTTGGCTTCAGGCGGTCGCGGATTTTGTCCCAGGTGTAGATGGCCAGGGCGGCCCAGATCATGATGAAGGTGATGAGGCCGTTGAGATTGAGCGGTTCTTTGAAGATGAATATGCCGAGGAGGAAGGCCAGGCTGGGCGTGACGTATTGCAAAAGGCCCAGGGTGGTCATGTTGATGCGCCTGGCTCCGTAGGCGAAGGCCGCCAAGGGCAGGGTGGTGACGAGTCCGGAAGCTATCAGGAGGACGTCGATGAGTATGTCGCCTTTGGCAAAGACGGTGAAGCCGCGGATTGCCTGGATGATTATGGCGGAAGCGGCCAGCGGGAAGAATATGATGGTTTCCACGAAAAGTCCGGGCAAGGCCTCGACTGTGACCACTTTTCGCAGAAAAGAATAGACTGAGAAGGTCACGCCGACGGCAAAGGCGATCCACGGAAAATAGCCCAGGGTCAGGAGCTGGTAGGCGACCCCGGCGACGGCCAGCACAATGGCGAGCCAGCCAGCCATTGACGGGCGTTCTTTGAAGAATATGATGCCCAGCGTCATGTTCAGGAGCGGGGTGATGAAGTAGCCCAGGCTGGCTTCAAGCACATGGCCGGAGTTTACGGCCCAGATGTAGATGCCCCAGTTTGTTCCGAGGATGAGGCTGCTGCAGACCAGGGTGAGCAGGTTTTTTTTGTCCTTGAAGATTTTGAACACCTCGCCCATCCGACCGAGCATGAGCAGGATCGGCGCCATGGTCACGAACGACCAGGCCATGCGGTGGCAGAGTACCTCAACCGAGTTCACCTCGGCCAGGAGCTTCCAGTACAGGGGCAAAAGGCCCCATACGAAGAAGGCCGCAAAGGCGATGATGCCGCCCCGGTTGCTTGCTTTTGTCAATGTTTCCTTGTCGCTGGCCATGCCGGTCCTCAAGCCCGCTCTTCAGGGAAAGCCGCCGCCCGCGGGAGGGCGGTTGCCGGTCGCAGTTTGCCTTGTGTATGCGTGATAGCGGCTGCCGTTTGCTGCTTGCCGTGCGCCCGCCGGCGCCCGGCTGTCATTTGCCGGGTGTCTCGCGGTTGCCGGGCTTGTTTTTCTCCCACAGGTCCGAATCAATCGCTTGTTCAATCAGCAGTATGGGTATATCGTCTTCCACGGGGTAGACCTTGGCGCATTTGGCGCACAAAAGGCCGTCCCCGTCCGGCAGAAGGGTGATTTCACCCCGGCAGGCGGGGCAGGCCAGAAGGGCCAGCAATTCCTTGTCCATGCATGCTCCTTGCTTTGGGAGGGATATTCGGGTGTTGTATACCTCGTTTGGCCCAACCTCAAGAGGTATTGCCCAAACGGCATATTTTTCTGGAATGGTTGCGATTATAAACACGCTCAAGGCCGTTTTTTCAGGCTGGCGGATTGAGCGAAGGAAGGAAAATGCGAGAGCGGACAATAGATCTTCACACCCACACCAACATTTCCGATGGCTCCGACTCGCCGGCCGATCTTGTCGAAAAGGCCCGATCCGCGGGTCTTTCCGCTGTTGCGCTGACGGATCACGACACTGTCGGCGGGTTGCCGGAAGCTATGGAGGCCGGGCGTAAATTCGGCGTCGACGTGGTGCCGGGGGTGGAACTCGCCGTCCAGGGGGTCGACGGCGAGGAGGAATTTCACATCCTTGGGCTTTACGTTCCGCAAGGGGACAAGGCCGTTGACGGCTTGCTGCGCGAGGCGAGGGATAACCGCGACACGCGCAACCGGCTGACAATCGAGAAACTTCGCGGTCTTGGCCTTGACGTCACCCTGGATGACGTGAACGAGGCCATCAGGACCATCTCGCCCAAAGGCATGTCCATAGGCCGTCCGCACCTGGCTTACATGCTTTTCAGAAAGGGGTATGCGGACAGCATCCGCCAGGCCTTTGAGATTTACCTCGGTTACGGACGCGTGGGCTATGTGCCGCGAAAACTTGTTACTCCCAAGGTGGGCATCTCTACCATGGCCGGGGCCGGCGTGACCGTGGGCTTTGCCCATCCCTGCCTGCGCAAGGTCATCCCGGCGGACCGCCTCGATGACATGGTGTCTGATTTCAAATCTTACGGCCTGACCGCCATCGAGGCCTATCACTCAAGCTATGACGAGGAAGACGTCCGGCTGTGCCTGACCCTGGCCGCCCGCCATAATCTGCTGCTGACAGGCGGCTCCGATTATCACGGCAACGGAAAACCGGGCGTCAGCCTTGGCGCGGGCAAGGGCAACCTGCACATTCCCATGCGTCTGCTTGACGAGTTGAAAGATGCTCGCAAAAAAGCGGGGCTGTGGATTTGAGTACGACTAAACAGGGGGTTCATTCATGGCTGCGGTGAGAAGAGATTTTGACGTGATCATCGTGGGCGGGGGGCCGGCCGGGCTTTTCGCCGCCCATTGCCTGGCCGAACATTCAAGCCTGTCCGTCTGTCTTGTCGAGCGCGGCGACAGGGTCGAGAACCGCCGCTGCCCGATTGCCAAAACCGGAACGTGTTTTCGCTGCAAACCCAATTGCCATATCCTGTCAGGCATGGGCGGAGCCGGGCTTTTCTCTGACGGCAAGCTCAACTTCATCCACAAGCTCGGCAAGACCGACCTTTCCCAGTTTATGCCAAAAAGCCAGGCCCAGGCCCTCATCGACGACACCGAGGAGACTTTCAACCGCTTCGGCATGGATGCCAAGGTCTATCCGTCAGACATCGACGCGGCCAAGGAACTTCGCAAATCGGCCAAAAGGGCGGGCATCGACCTTCTGCTCATCAGGCAAAAGCACCTGGGGAGCGACTTGCTGCCCAGGCACATGCAAAACATGTGTTCATGGCTTGAGGAGAACGGGGTGGTCATCCGGACAGGCGAGCAGGTTCTTGACGTCCTGGCCAAAGACGGCCGGGTGTGCGGCGTAAAGACCGGCAAGGACGAGATATTTGCCCCGAACGTCATTCTGGCCCCGGGCCGGGTCGGGGCCGACTGGGTCATGGAGATCGCCAGGAATTTCAACCTGAGCCTCCATCAACGCGGCATCGAGGTCGGCGTGCGCGTTGAAGTGCATAAAGACATCATGAGCGACATCACCAATATCATCTATGACCCGACCTATTTCGTGCGCACCACCAAATACGACGACCTCACCCGGACCTTTTGCACCAACCCGGAAGGTTTCGTCAGCCTGGAAAATTATCAGGACTTCGTCTGCGTCAACGGCCACGCCTACCAGAGCAACAAGTCCGAGAACACCAACTTCGCCTTCCTGTCAAAGGTGGTTCTCACTGATCCCGTGTCCGACAACCAGGGCTACGGCGTGGCCATCGGCAAGCTGGCCACCCTGATCGGCGGCGGAAAGCCAATTTTGCAACGCTACGGCGACCTCCGGCGCGGCAGACGCTCCACCTGGAGCCGCCTGGAAAAAGGATACATCGAGCCGACCATGCCCAACGTCGTGCCCGGCGACATCGCCATGGCCCTGCCAGAGCGCATCGTCACAAACCTCATGGAAGGCCTGGAAAAGCTCAACACCGCCATCCCCGGCGTGGCCAACGGAGAAACCCTGCTCTACGCTCCGGAAATCAAGTTTTTCGCCACCCAGATCCAAACCAACAACAACCTCGAAACACTCCTCCCCGGACTCTACATGGCCGGCGACGGCCCCGGACTGTCCGGAAACATCGTGGCAGCCGCGGCCACCGGCATCATCCCCGCCCGTGATATAATCAGCAAACACAGGTAGGCGGAAGACTGGGGGGAAGGAACCCACAGGGCTATTGCCCTGATGGTTCCTTCCCCCCAGACCCCCCTTCCTCCTTTACCCGGTTTGTGGGTTTGGGAGGATTCTTTTAAG
>JAVBNM010000014.1:0-70393 GCA_031551565.1 Desulfovibrionaceae bacterium
TGCCCGCCCCGCGCGCGGGGCTCACAAAACCACTGCTCCCCGGGGGGGCTCCCAATCCCCGGGGGGGTTGGGCGGTTTGGGCCCCCCCCCCCGGGCCCCCTCCCTTCCTTTACCCTTTTTGCGGGAGAGGGGTTTTCATAATTAGCAAGCGTTAGTTTTCGGGCAAATGCGGGCAACCATGGAGTAACTCCAAGGCAGAGCCGACATCCCGCTCGCAAAGCCAGCCGCTACCGATTGATTCAGTTATCATGGCAGGCGTGGTCCCTTTATGGGACCATTGTAAGCAAGCGTTAACTTCAACCTCCAACTCGCATTGACGCCTCCTGCCCACAAAACGGGTTAAGGAGGGAGGGGACAATTTCGCCGGACAGCGAAATTGGACACAGGAGCAAAGTGACTGCGCCGAAGGTCCAGACCCAGGACAGGCCGAGTCAGCCTCAGGGCGGACGCCCCCCTGATGGTGCTCTCCCCTCAGGCGGTTTTCTGAAACTTTTGAGGAGTGATGTATGGCTTCTAAAATTGTGAGAAAAGTGTCCCTGATTCCCGGGCAGACGAGCAAGGTTGTTGTGGACGCCCCGCAAATTGCCGCTGCGGCCGAACCGGGCAATTTTGTGATTCTGCGTGTTACCGAGGATGGAGAACGCATTCCGCTGACAATCGCCGACACTGACAAAGAGGCGGGAACAATCACGCTGGTCTATCTGGTGATGGGCAAGACCACGGCTTTGCTCGAAGCGTTAAGTGAGGGCGATTTTATTGCCGATCTTTGCGGACCGCTGGGCACTCCCACCCATATCGAAAAAGTGGACGGGCCGGTCATTTGCGTGGGCGGCGGCACGGGCATCGCGGCCATGCACCATATCGCCAAGGGACACCATCGGGCAGGAAACTATGTGGTGGCCATCATTGGCGCGCGCAGCAAGAATCTGCTTCTTTATTATGACGAGCTTTCAGCTTTTTGCCATGAAGTGCTTGTCTCCACTGATGACGGCAGTTTTGGGCACAAAGGGCTGGTCACTGAAATTTTGAAAGAGCGGCTGGACTCGGACAAAAACATAGCCGAGGTAATCGCGGTCGGGCCTGTGCCCATGATGAACGCCGTGGCCCAAACAACAAGGCCTTACGGGGTTAAAACGACCGTAAGCCTGAACTCGATCATGGTTGACGGCATAGGAATGTGCGGAGCCTGCCGGGTGACGGTTGGCGGAGAAGTGAAGTTCACCTGCGTCGACGGGCCGGAATTTGACGGGCACCTGGTCGATTTCGCCGAATTGCGCCAAAGACTCAGCACCTTCCGCAACTTTGAGCGCAAATCCCACGACGACTATTGCAAATGCATGGAGAACCCGGAAGCCTTCAAGAAACCAAAAGTCTTCAAAAAGCGCGTTCCCATGCCCTGCCAGCCGCCGGACGAGCGGGTGCAGAATTTCACTGAAGTGGCCCTCGGCTATTCTCCCGGCCAGGCCAGGGAAGAAGCCAAACGCTGTTTGCAATGCAAGAGGCCGGCCTGCGTGAAAGGCTGCCCGGTCGAGGTCGACATTCCAGGTTTCGTCGGCGCCCTGGCCGCGGGCAAGCTCGACGAGGCCTATACAATCATCAAGCGCACCAACAGCCTTCCGGCGGTCTGCGGCCGGGTTTGCCCGCAGGAAAATCAGTGCGAGGGCAAGTGCGTCCTCAGCAGCCGCGGGCAGCCCGTGGCCATCGGGCGGCTTGAGCGGTTCGTGGCCGATTCCTATCTCGCCTCCAGCGCCTGCCAGTCCCTGATTGGCGGCGATGCGGCCTGCGCGATCCCTGATCCGGCCCTCAAGGTGGCCTGCATCGGCTCCGGCCCGGCCTCCCTGACCGTGGCCGGTTATCTGGCCGCCAAGGGAATATCGGTTACGGTATTTGAGGCCCTGCACGAAGTAGGCGGAGTCCTTGTTTATGGCATTCCGGAATTCCGCCTGCCAAAGGATGAGATTGTCGGCGCGGAAGTGGCTGTGCTCAAGACTCTGGGCGTGGAATTCAAAACCAACTGGGTCGGCGGCAAGACCATCCAGGTGGCCGATCTCCTGGAGCAAGGGTACAAGGCCGTCTTTATCGGAGTCGGCGCGGGCCTGCCCAAGTTCCTCGGCATACCCGGCGAGAACCTCATGGGAGTGTTCTCGGCCAACGAATACCTGACCCGCATCAACTTGGGCCGGGCCTATGAGGAATCAGCCGACACGCCCGGCTGTCCGGGGGCGCACGTAACCGTTTTTGGCGGCGGCAACGTGGCCATGGACGCCGCCCGCACCGCCTTGCGCCTTGGCGCTGAATCGGTACGCATTGTCTACCGCCGCACCCGCGACGAAATGCCCGCCCGCCTTGAGGAACTCGAACACGCCGAGGACGAAGGCGTCAGGCTCGAACTGCTTTCCGCGCCCCTGCGCTTCATCGGCGACGAGAACGGCAGACTGACCGGAGTTGAGCTTGAGCGCATGGAGCTCGGGGAGCCGGATGCCTCCGGACGCCGCTCCCCCCGTCCGATTCCTGGCAGCGCATACATCCTGCCGACCGATCTGGCCGTTGTGGCCGTCGGCACAAACGCCAACCCGGTCTTGCTCAATGCCACAAAAGGACTTAAATTAAATAAGCGCGGCTATATCGAAGCCGACGAAAACGGCGAGACATCAATCCCCAACGTCTTCGCCGGCGGAGACATCGTATCCGGCGCGGCCACCGTTATTATGGCCATGGGCGCCGGCCGCGTGGCCGCCAAAGAAATAGCCAGAAGGCTCGGAAGAGACTAGATGTGATGGAGAAAAACTGGGGGAAAGGAAGGAAATTCTTCAAAAATTTCCTTCCTCCTCCCAGTTCTCACCCTTCCTTCCAAGCTTTTGTCTTTGCGCGGGGGAATTTTGACAGGTGCATTGTGAATGTTGGAAAGGTTGTTTTTCAGAGGCCGCGATTTCCTTTGCAGGGAAATCGGTGGCTTTTCTAGTCTTGACACGAAGCTGCAAACTGCCAGCTTAAGGATTTTATATGAGTACTACCCTGACTCCACGCGAGATCGTCCAGGAACTTGATAAATATATCATCGGGCAGCACGAGGCAAAACGCATGGTCGCCATTGCCGTGCGCAACCGCTGGCGCAGGCAGAAGCTGTCTCCTGATCTGCGCGACGAGGTTTCGCCCAAAAATATCATCATGATGGGACCAACAGGAGTGGGCAAGACAGAGATCGCCCGCCGGTTGGCAAAACTTTGCGGCTCGCCGTTCATCAAGGTCGAAGCCACCAAGTACACGGAAGTCGGCTATGTCGGGCGTGAAGTAGATTCCATGGTCCGGGATCTTATGGAAATCGGCATTGCCCTTGTCAGAGAAGAGGAAAACGCCAAAGTCGAAGTCAAGGCCAGGGCGGCCGCCGAAGAAAGGCTGCTTAAATTGCTGGTCATTGATTCGAGCAAAGTTGATTTCGTCAATGACACGAATGGCTCCGTTCATCCGGTCTCGGCGGTTGACAGCACCCGGGAAAGGCTGCGGGCCATGTGGCGCAGCGGGCGGCTCGACGACCAGGAAATAGAACTCGAGGTTGAACAGGCGAGCGGCCCGCAGATTGAAATGATGGCCGTGCCCGGCATGGAACAGATGGGTTCGTCACTGAAAGACGCCTTTAGCAAAATATTTCCGGCCCAGAAAAAACGGCGTAAATTCAAGGCTACCGAGGCCTTTAACATCCTGATGCAGGAAGAGTCGGCAAAACTGATCGACCACGACGCGGTCGTGGACCTCGCCAAAGAGCGGGTCGAGCAGACCGGCATTATCTTTATAGATGAAATCGACAAAATCGCCTCTCCGTCTCACGGCAGCGGGCGCGGCGGCGCCGACGTATCGCGCGAGGGCGTTCAGCGCGACCTCTTGCCCATCGTTGAAGGCAGTGTGGTCAACACCAAATACGGCATGATCAAGACCGACAATATCCTGTTCATCGCGGCCGGGGCCTTTCATGTCAGTAAACCCTCTGACCTCATCCCGGAACTGCAGGGGCGCTTCCCGCTACGGGTTGAACTGTCGGCTCTCGGCAAAGAGGAATTTCTGCGTATCCTCAAAGAACCGCACAACGCCCTGACCCTGCAATACACCGCCCTTCTGGGCACCGAGGGAGTGGAAATCAGTTTCGAGGAAAGCTCATTGGAAGAGATCGCGGCCTTTGCCGAGGAGACGAACCGCCAGACCGAGAATATCGGCGCCAGGCGTCTTTACACAATTATGGAAAAAATACTGTCCGACCTTTCCTTTGAAGCCCCGGAACGATCCGGCGAAACCGTGACGATCACCAGCGACTGGGTCAGAGACAAGCTCGTCGATGTGCGCGACAACGCCGATTTGAGCAGGTTTATCTTGTAAGCAACGCGCATTAAAAACCATAAAAACAGCGTGTTACACAAGAAAAAACATCTTCTCCAAAAAAATAAAAAAACCTGCGAAAGTTGTTGACAGTCCGGGCTCATTCAAACTATACATACAAATCGTTTGGGGCTGTAGCTCAGTTGGGAGAGCGCTTGAATGGCATTCAAGAGGCCGTCAGTTCAATTCTGTCCAGCTCCACCAGAACAAATTTAAGGACTTAGAGTAAAATCTAAGTCCTTTTTTGTATCCTGTGATATACCGAATCGATACTTTTCGACACTTTTTGTATATTATCTAGAAATATCAGCAGCCTATCAATAGCCCACTCTTACCTTTTCCCCCAAGTCCTGCAATTCGTGGCCAAAAACCCGGTTGTCCCCGCGTAGGCTGCCTGTCGCCCAACCTATCTTGATATCTGGGGCAGTTCTGGTCGCTCGGTGTCCTTGACCCATCCGTACCCGGAGCAAGGCAACTCTCCCCCTCTCCTCCCCACCGGCAAGCGTGCCAAAATCGCTTTACCCTTGCGCCGCTATTATAAAAAAGTCTGGCGCAGAAAAGTCCATTCCTATCCTTTTTGCACGCAAGGCGCCGACAACACACTGTATTTATTTGCCGTTTTATAAAAATAGTTCTTATAACCATCTTGCATTATTAAAAATATCTACTATCTGATTTTTAAAGATCCAACTTTATCCGCCAGTTCCGGTCACTATTTTCAGGGACGCGCATGATCCTAAATATTGTAATATAACGCGCGGTTCAAAAACGACCTGTTGTTCTCGCGCCGTCGAGGTAATTATGTTTAACGTTATACAAAGATCTTCCTTCCTGAGCGGCCTGTTGTGGCTGTTAATCTGCGTAACCTCACCCTTTGACAGCGCTTTCGCTGCCGGCCCCGTAACGGCCGGAGCGGGCGATTCTATCACAATTCCAGACGGAACCACTGTCCAGGGCTCCACCGATTCCGCCATTACCGCCACAGATGGCGGCAAAGTATCCGGCGTCGATACGCACGCCATAGGCGCCGGAACCAGCCAGCCGGCGGTGATCGCCACGGGCGCGGGCTCGGTAATCTCCCTTACCGGCGCGGGGACGGTTATCGACTCTTCGCGAATAGGCGCCCAAATGAGCTCCGGCGGTCTGGTGCGGCTGGGAGACAGCGCCACCATCAACATCACCGGGGTCGATACCGTAGGATCTGCCGGAATACGGGTGCAAACCCTTACCCCCGCGGATGCCTTCGGCTCGGGAATTGTCATCAATATTATCCAAAACGCGCCGCGCACCGTCACCAACGGGCAGGCGTGGATCGGGGTGAGCGTGGAAAGCGGCGGTTCCGCCATATTCGACAACCTGACCGTCCAGGGCAACGGTGTAAATATGGGAGCATATGCCACCGGGGCCGGCACAAATCTGACCATGAACAACAGCAATATCTCCGTAAACGGCGACGCGAGCGGCTCGGTTAATATCTGGCCTGCCGGAGGGGTGATTACGGGGCTGAACGAACTCGGCATTGCCGTCCGTTCCGGCGCGGTCCTCAACCTTAACAGCACCAGCCTCACCCACTCCGTCTCAGGCAGCGTCATGGGCCTGTATTCCGAGCTGGCCGGCTCGACGATAAACGCGGACAATGTAACCGTCACCATGAGCGGCAGCGGCAACCCCTTAGGAGCCGGCATTCCGGGCGGCAGCTCCGCGGGGGTGTACGCGCTGACCGGCGGCATGGTGAACATCAAAAACTCCCGGGTGGAAATTCTGGGGAATAACTTCGGCGGGATACGGGTGGGCAACGGCGGAATCGTCAACGGTGACGGCCTGGAGGTGATCACCCGCGGCGTCAACGACTCCGCGTTGCGCTATAACGGAACCAGCAATACCATCAACCTTGTCAACAGCACCCTGTCCGGTCTGGGCCCAGGCAACCTCGGCCTCATAGTCAACAACACAACCGGAGTACAAACGCTCAATATGACCGGGGGGACTATGAACAGCACAGCCCAGGCCCTATACATCAACAACGGCAACGCCCTTTTCAATTTCAGCAACGGCGCGCGGGTGACGGGCGAAAACGGCATCTTGCTCGACGCCACCGTGAACAATTCCCATGCCGCGGTCGTGGCTGGTTCAGGCTCAATTCTGAGCGGCGACATGCAAACGGCGACGCAAAACAGTGTAAGCGCGTCGTTGGACAGCGGCTCCTTGTGGACCGGCGCGGCCCGCAATATCGGCGACGTTTCCGCGGCCGGCGGCGCGACTTGGAAGATGACCGGCAATTCAGACGTTCTGTCCCTCGCCCTCAACTCCGGCACGGTGAGTTTTTCTTCACCGGATGACTCAAATTTTAAGACATTGACCGTGCGCGGCGATTACAGCGGCATGAACGGTCTGGTGGCCCTCAATACTCGCTTGGGGGGAAACGATTCGCCCACCGACATGCTGGTGGTCCAGGGCGACACATCCGGCAGCAGCGGCCTGCTTGTGAGCAATGCCGGCGGCAGCGGCGCGGCGACCAGCGGCGACGGCATCCGTGTGATAGAGGTTCTTGGCGCCTCGAACGGAACCTTCGCGCTGCGGGGAAGAGCGGCGGCGGGGCTTTATGAATACACCCTGCACAGGGGAGAGAACGAGAGCGACTGGTATCTTCGGAGCGATCTGCCCGACCAGCCGGGCACGCCCAACATCCGCCCCGAAGTGCCGTTGGCGACAGCCCTCATCCCTTTGGGCATTGAATACGGTTATTTCATGCTGGATACGCTGCACCAGCGCGTGGGTGAAAGCCGCAAGGCCGTAGGGGTTCCTAAAACGGAAGACCGCGTGCAGTGGCTCGTCAACCCTTGGGCGCGAGCGCTCGGCGAGCGCCTGTTTCACAACGCCGGCGGCAGCTTTCTTGATAACGGCGCCAGCTACGACTACAGCATGGGCGGCATACAGGCGGGGTTGGATATTTACGCCGACACTCCGGTCATCGGTCCGCAAAACTATGTCGGAGCCTATTTGGGTTACGGCCGAATGGATGCCGGAGTGGAAGACGTTTACGGGGGCGAGTCCGGCGATGTGGACATGGACGCCTATTCCCTGGGAGCGTACTGGACCCGCTACAGCACGCCCGACGGCCTTGGCTGGTACAGCGACGTGGTGCTGCAAGGCACTTTGTACCACGCGCGGGCCAAATCAGACCACGACAGCTCTTTTTCCGGCAAAGGCAGAGGCGTGCTGGCTTCCTGGGAAAACGGCTACGCCTTCGATCTTGGCGACAACATCACCCTTGAGCCGCAAGCTCAGCTTGCCTACCAGTATGTGACGTTCCTGAACACGGAAGATTCGTACGGCTCCTTCGCCTTCAGCGGCGGTTCCTCGTTGCGGGGCCGGGTGGGCGTGCGTTTGGCCAAGCATTTCAATGCTGGGACCGAACAGGAACCGCGCAGCCTTTCGGTCTGGGGGCGGGCAAACGTGTGGCAGGAGTTCTTGAGGGACTCCAATACAACTGTTGCGGGCCCCGACGGCAGCAACAGCACCTCCATACCCTCGCGTTTCGACAGAACCTGGGGGGAAGTCGAACTAGGCCTGTCGGGACAAGTTGACAGAAACCTCAGCCTCTTCGCCACCGGGGACATGCTCCACTCTCTGGACGGCAACGACCGCAAAGGCTGGGGCGGGCGAATAGGCTTTCGGTACGAATGGTGAACGCGGGCGGCCAACGTCCCTCTCCTTCAACGGCGCTGTCAAACTTGTCAGGACGAAGCCGGGAGCTGGGGCAAGCAGGACACCTGAGGCTAAAAGAGAGTTCCTGACATTTCTGGTGCGATTTGCTCAAAAAAACACAAGAGGCCATGAAAACGGGCTTTCATGGCCTCTTTTAAATCCAGGTGACGCATCCATTGGCTAGTTGCTGGCTGTACGTTCCCGTTCCAGGCTTTGCCGGCTGCTAACGGCTGTTAGTGATTGTTATGTCCGTCGTATCTGTAATGCCCGTTGCCAGAACCTCCATGATCATGCCCGTCACCACGATAGTGTCCGTTGCCGAAGGCTTGATGATCGTGTCCGTCGCCACGGTAGTGTCCGTTGCCTAAGTCTTGATGATCGTGTCCGTCGCCACGATAGTGTCCGTTGCCTAAGTCTTGATGATCATGCCCGTCGCCACGGTAATGTCCGTTGTCTAGGGCTTGATGACCATGTCCGTCGTCCCAGTAATGTCCGCCTTCCGCCATGATGACTGGCTGGCTATTTCGCGCGCCGTCCACCGGAAAATCCGCCGCAACGGAAGTCATTGGCATTAAAATGGCTGCAAAAGCAAAAGGCAGGCACTGTATAATTCTAAAAAAGCTGTGTCTCATAATATCTCCTTGCCTAGATGCACTGCTGATTTCAAGAAAAAACCAACATGCGCCTAAGCTTTATTTTCTAATTATAATCATTTTCTTTTACCTGTCCACGATTAAATAGCGAATAACAGTGAATAAAACACTTGTAATTTACGAAAGGCGCGCGATACAGCGTTGCGTGGTTCTGGATGTCCGGGCTGTCAACCGCATTTCAGCCTCGGGGGTAAAACCAAAAGGCCAGATACCCATCTGTTCCTGGTTTCTCTGCTGCTGGCGATTGCGTAAGGGAGGGCCGGCGAAGAATGTTCCTAAAAATGCGCGGCTTATCTGAAAGGCACAGGAACCGGATCAGGCAAAATCCAGTCCGATTCCTGGAATATGTCGATATGTTTTGAGAGAAGGGGGGATCCGCTTTTGATTATTCCCAAATAATTCATAAGCAGACGCCGGGTAGCGAGCCGTTCAGTTGGATCGTCATCTCCAGAATCAGCGGCGAAAATGAGCCCCAACTCGTCAAATGAGCTTCCCAGGCGAAGTAAACCCGGGATAGAACCAGGAGGGAAGGACGATGGCGCCAGTTCTTCAGGCGTACTTTTTTTAGGCCTGACGTCTATGCAGTCCTTGAAAGCCTGCTGAAATTCCACACCGTTGAACGGCGGCAAACAGAGCAATCCGTTCGGGCACGACGCGCTTTCAAGACAAGGGAGGCAGTGCGCCGACGCTTGCCATACGGTGTGCCCAAGGCCGTAAGGCCCGGTCTCATGCGCCCAGGCTGACGACAGAAAAAAGGCCTGCGCAGGAACGCCAAGGTGGGCCGCAAGGTGCATGATACCGGTATCCGGCGTCAGAACGAGGTCAAGACCGCTCAAGCATTCGGGCAAATCGTCAAGCGCTGTTTTACCGGTGAGATCCGTTATTTTAGCTCCAATCCTGGAATCGACATCGCGTATGAGCCTTCGGGCCGCCGCGCCCTCCGCCCTTGATCCCAGGAGGATCACTTCCGGTCCGCATCTGGCCTGAAAGGCCGCCTCGACCACCCTGGCCAGAACTTGCGCCGGCAAAGAGCGCCGTGACTCACGACCGGACATGACAACGCCGATACGGCCGTTTGTCCCGATTTTCGCATCTGGGTTCACCTCCCCTGGCGCGACCGGTTCGGGATGAAAATACGCCCAAAAGTCAACCAGGTTCAAAGCGGATGACTGCCTGTGCCTGGTCAGGCGGCTGACGATCCTAGCCCAGCGTGAACGAAGCGGCTGTCCGTTTTTCAGAACATACCCCCTGACGCTTTCCGGCTCAAAGCGGGCAGCCAGGGCCAGGGAAAGCGGCGAAAGGTTTATGTTGTAAACCTCATCAAAGCGCCCGGCGGAAAAAAGCTCCATCCCGGCTATGGCGGCAAGGGCGGACTGCAAGACATTGCCCGAGCCGGAACTGTGGGCGGAAAACGGGTGAATTTGCGCAAACGGGTAAATCCGCCGCGCCAAAGCGGCCAGGGACTCGTCAACCGCGAGATGCACGCTGGTGCTTTCCTCACGGGCCAAGCTCAGCAAAAGCCTTTTGGTCTGCACCAGATCGCCGAATCGGGCCAGTTGGATGACGAGTTTGTCGGACATATCGCTTGAGCGGTTTGAGATGGAAAATATACTTACGCATAGGCACTATGTGAAATCACTATCAAAAGAAGCTCTCCCGGGCAAGAAAGCATTCTTTCGCGGGCTTCGGCTGAAAACAGGCCCGAATACCTTGAACCGGCAGGCGGAACCCTCGCCCTTCTTCCATTGTCAGCAAGGCCGGATCAGGGTAATGGTAGCTGATGAAAATCGGCGGATTACAAAAGACAAGCATGATCGACTTTCCAGGCACAGTGAGCGCCGTTATCTTCACTCTTGGCTGTAACTTCCTCTGCCCTTACTGTCACAACCATCACCTTCTCGGTTCCAGCCACCCCCCGCACACCCTGCCGACCCCTGATGAAATTTGCCGCTTTCTGCAAAAAAGACGAAATGTCCTTGACGGCGTGGTCATAAGCGGCGGCGAACCCACCGTGCAGGGCAACGAACTCCTTACATTCTGCGGCCGTTTGAAATCACAGGGCTATAAAGTAAAGCTGGACACAAACGGCAGTGATCCGGAAATCCTCGGGCAATTACTCAGACTGCGCCTGATCGACTATGTGGCGCTCGACCTCAAGGCCGACCCGCATTCCTACCCAGAGGATATCTGCGCCGTTGAATTGGCCCGTCGCATCCCCGAATGCGTCGAAATACTGGCCGAGAACGGCATCCCCCACGAATTCAGAGTTACCTGCGTCCATCCGTTCATCACCAGCGATTCCTTTGCCGCTATTCTAAAAACTGTAAACAAGGGTTCCAAAATATTCCTGCAGTCCGCCAATCTGGAGTCGGTATTAAGGCCGTCCTTTTTCGCTCCGAACGGTCCAGGGCGTCCCCTGAGCAACAGGGAAATTGAATCCCTGCAAATCCAGGCTATCACAGCCGGGCGGCCCTGCCACATAAGATGAGCGGCACATGCCGCCCTATCGGTATCTTTTCGCGCTCTGCCGACGAAAAGAGTTCCGGGGAAAGCCAGGTATGTTTTTTAAAACCTGGCTTTGCCCGGAACACGCAAGGCGCGGACAGAACCAAAAAAGGCACAAGGCGGTGTGCGCTTGGCAACCCGAGCGAAGGCGCCGGTTTTGCTTAAACCCCTTCCCTCTTTTTACCGGCGTTGCCCATCACCGGAGTCAGTTATCATTCCTTTTTTTGACAATCTCGTCGGAGAGTTTGTCCAGAAAGCGATCAAGCACCGCCTCGATCAACTCCTGCAATGAAGCGCGCTTCAGCGTTTCCATAGCCGTATTGCCGGGAAGGCAGGCCGCGAGATATTTTTCACCGTCACCGCTCAGTATCCACCTGGGGTTCACCGACTGCTTTTCCACCAACGCCAGAAGCCAACTGTCCGGGATGCGGCAGCGGCGCTTGGCGTCCGAAATGCTTGACTGGCGAACTCCCATCAATTGTGAAAGCTCCACCTGTGTTTTAACCGCAAATGACTCCAGGACCCTCTGGTACGCGGCGGCAAATTCTTCCTGAGTCATCGTTATTCCTTTGCCTATATTATTATAAGATGATATATCTAGATGCATCCAAAAGGCGACGGATTGCCTTCTAGATATAATAATCAATAAAAACAGTGTATTTTTTAGTGCCGGATAAATCTTCGGGGCAATGATGCGCAGTAACAGTTTTGCAAAAAAAAGTATTTTTTCAGAATGTTAGCATGTTGCAGGCTTGAAGCGGCACCTCTGACGCGCTGAAATGCTGAAAACCGACCGCAACCTGGCGGCAAACGCCCACCAGGCAATAGTGGCGTATTTATGGAACTCACCATTCAGATATGCTTAATCTGATTTTCGGATTACTGTCAATCCGTTTTTTAGATATGATAGTACATATATGCAATTACATGCCCGCATAAGAAAAATCTGCAAACACTATAATGTTTCGCAAAAAAAACTTGCCGAGTCTCTTGGGTTGCGGCAACCGCAGTTCAATGGCTACCTCAACTCTAAAAGCCAAAGAAATCTTTGGCAATACCTTCCGGAAATATTGCAATTGTTTCCCATGGTTAGCCGCAAATGGCTTTACTTTGGCGAAGAGGAAATGCTGTCACCGGGAACCACCAGCCGAAACACGTTGCCGGCTGCTTCACCGCTGCTTTGCCGCGAAATGCCCTTGCTCGGGTTCGCCGATTCACAGCTCAATATGAGCCCTGTAAAAGAACTGGCCAAGGACACTGTCTCCGTATCGCTCAGCATACATTCCATAGCCGTTAAGGCCGGCGGCAACAGCATGTTTCCGGCCGGAATCCAGCACGGGCACATCTGTTACTGCGATCCAGATGCTAAACCTGTCGTGGACGAGCCAGTGTTTGCCATGAACAAGCTCAAGCAAGGGTTCATCAAAGTATATCTCGGCCAAAGCAGAAAGGAAGACTGCACCTCTTTCAAAAGCTGGAACGATGAACACGGGCATTTCTCTCCGCACTACACCGACATCCCGAACGAATTGCTGGAGTTGGTCGCCCCCGTAATTTTCATCCGCCTGAAATATTAAAACCTATCTCATAATCAAATTGAGCTGCAAAACCAGGGTGCTGGCCGCGGCAAAGCTGCATGCCGGCATCTATTTCCTTGACAGCACCTTCCGGCCAAGGCAATCTACCGACCTACAACACTTTCTCCGTGGTCCTTGCGTTCATTTCAAAGTGACGCCTTTACCCCCACCCAGCAAAACAAAGGTGTATCAAATGAGACTGATTTCAGAAGCCACCAAAAAGAATATTGAAGGCGGGTCATTTATCCGGCGCATGTTTGAAGCAGGCATCTCCCTGAAAAAACAATACGGCGAAGACGCCGTATGCGACTTTAGCCTCGGAAACCCGGATCTGCCGCCTCCCCCGGCCGTTGTCCAGGGACTGCGCGATTTTGCCGAAAAAGCCGGAAAACCCTTCGGTCTTGGCTACATGCCCAACGGCGGCTTCGGCTTTGCCCGCGAAGCTCTGGCAAAGCACATTTCCAAGGAACAGGGACTCACCCTCACCGCCGATGACGTTGTTTTAACTTCGGGCGCGGCCGGCGGCCTGAACTGCTTTTTGAAATCAGTCCTCGAGCCGGGCGAGGAACTGCTCTCACCGGCCCCATACTTCGTGGAATACGGCGTTTATGCCGCCAACCACGGCGGCGCCTTCCGAACCGTGCCAACAAAAGAAGACTTTTCGCTCGATATTGAGGCATTTGAAAAAGCCATCGGTCCCAAGACAAGGGCGATCATCATCAACTCCCCGAACAACCCCACCGGGCAGGTTTATTCGGCTGAAGAACTGAAAGCTTTGACCGACATGCTCAGCAAAAAAAATGAAGGCAAGGATCGCCCGATATTCCTGATCTCGGATGAGCCTTACCGCTTCCTCACGTACGACGGCGCGAAAGTATCCCCAATCCTGCCCATGTATCCCTACTCGGTAGTGGCCAGCTCTTTCTCGAAAAACCTGTCCATGCCCGGCGAGCGCATCGGATATCTGGCCGTCTCCCCACTTATGGAAGGACGCCAAGAGCTGGTCTCCGGATTCATCCTGGCAAACCGCATCCTGGGCTTCGTCAACCCGCCGGTCATCGGACAACACCTGATGATGTACGCCCTGGACGCCCAGGTAGACGCCTCTATCTATGTAAAGCGCAAGGAAGCCATGGCCGAGGTTCTCACCGCCGCAGGTTATGAATTCACCATGCCCAAAGGAGCCTTCTACTTCTTCCCCAAAGCCCCCGGAGGAAACGACGTCGCCTTCACAGACCGCCTGCGCGAACACCTCGTCCTGGCTGTGCCCGGCACCGGATTCGGAGGCCCGGGCTACTTCAGAATGGCCTTTTGCGTAGACGTTAAAATAATCCACCGAGCCGCCGAAGGCCTGAAAAAAGCTATCAGATAAAGAGCTGGGGCGGGGGAGCCATCGAGACTATCGCCGATGGCCTCGGGCACAGGATTTGTCTTCCCCCGCCCCAAACTCTTCCCCCCTTCTCTGCCCTTCACATAAGTTTTTCTGCCGATTTGGCCGCGTGATGCATGCAGCAGTGATGCAGCACGAAGCCTCCTTGCGCCGCATTCACATGTTGCGCATGCCCCAACTCTGAACAGGCACTGGCCGACTGGCGGCAGTTCACCCTAAAAACAAAACCCTCCCACACCCCGCAAACGGGTAAAGGAGGGAAATGGCTTGGGGAAGAAAACCATCTGGGCAATCGCCCTGTCGCTTTACTTCCCCCAGTCTGTCTGTCGTCTCTATTCGTTCGCCTTGACTCCGGTGATGCGGGGAAGGCCGCGCAACATTTGAAGGGCCAGGCGGAGTTGATTGTCTTTTTCAAGCTGGGCAATGGCTTCGTCGGTTATAACGGCAAGCTTTTTGGCTTTGGGATCTTTTTTGTTGTCGGTGTTTTCCAGGTGCCTGGAAAGGTCTTTCTCTCTGAGGTTGCGGTAATAAGACGGCTTTTGAGCGTCTTCGTGGGGCGGTTCAAAGGGAACGACGAGATCCGGCTCAATGCCTTCGGCCTGGATGGAGGTGCCGTTGGGGGTATAGTAACGGGCCACGGTCAATTTTATGGCGGAGCCGTCATCAAGGGGGATGATATGCTGAACAGAGCCCTTGCCAAAGGTCCGTTCGCCGATAAGAACGGCGCGGTTGTGGTCCTTGAGGGCGCCGGCGACGATTTCCGAGGCCGAAGCCGAGCCTGAGTTAACCAGAATGACCACAGGCACAGTCAGATCATCAGGGCGGTCTTTGGCTTTGAAAACACGCTCCATGCGGGGGTTGCGGCCGTTCATGCTGACGATGGTGCCTTCCTTGAGAAAGACGTCGGAAACCGACACAGCCTGATCGAGCAGCCCGCCCGGGTTGCTGCGCAAGTCAAGCACAATGCCGGTGATTTCAGCTTCCTTGGACATCTTCTTGAGGGAGTCAAGCAGCTCGGTGGTTGTATTCTCCGTAAACCGGGAAAGTCTTACCCACAGGTAGCCGTCTGTATCCAGGAAGCGTGACTTGACGCTGGTCAGGGGAATGGCGTCACGGATGATTGCGATTTCCTCTGGCGCCTTCCCGTCCTTGTGCATGAGCAGAAGCTTGACTTCCGTGCCTCTGGGGCCGCGTATTTTCGATACGACTTCCTGGGAGGTCATGTCGACGGTGGATAGGCCGTCAACCTCAAGAATGATGTCTCCGGCCTTGACGCCGGCCTTGAAAGCCGGGGTGTCGTCGATGGGGGAAACTACCGTGACCATGCCGTTTTCCACGGATATCTCAATGCCCACGCCGTCGAACTCACCCGAGGTCGAAAGCTTCATATCGTCATATTGCTCTTTCGTCAGGTAGGTTGAATGCACGTCGAGGTTTTGCAAAAGCCCTTTAAGGGCTCCTTCAAGCAGTTCGTCCGCGGTGACATCCCTGACGTATTCCTGGCGGATGATGGAATAGGCCTGGCTGAAACGCTTCATGGACTCATAGTTGAGACCGTCATCTTTTTCCGCCCCGATCGCCAGAGAGCAGGAGACTATGGAAAGGCAACAACCCAACAGTATTTTAAACAAAGAACGCATTTATCCCTCCGGAGATCTCGCGTCCCGGACCCTTTCCGGGAATTGAACCGTTTTACGCGGCGCAGTGCCATACACGCCAAGAACAGACTGGCTTTAACGTCGAACGGCGAGTCAGTATACTAAAAACAAATTGCGTCACTCAATTGAATTGCGCAACAGACATTGCATTAACATGATTTTTTATAAAGGGCCATTATGCAGGGGGCATGATCGCGAATTCTTCTATTGAAAATATGGGCAAGGGCATCACAGTCCGAACCAGCCTTCGGGGTTGATGGCATCGTGATGGTGCCTGAGCTCGAAATACATTCCAGGACCGTTTAAGGCGGGATAGAACCCGGCCTGACCAACTTTCTGGTTGGCAGCGACGGTCTGGCCGATCTTAAGGTTGCTGTTTTCAAGGAAAGCATACAGAGAAAAATAGTCGGAACCGTGCATGACGATGACTACCCAGCCAAACCCGCGCAAAAGATCGTTATGAACGACCTTTCCGGGGGCGACCGCCGTCACGCTGGCGCTTCTTTCTGTGGAAAAACCCACTCCCCTGACCGGGGGGGATGACTTGGGCGAATAGCGCACCTTCAGCCTTCCGCTGACAGGATAGGGCAGCTTGCCCTTGAGACCGGCCAAGCTGCCGACGCTTTTTTGCGCCGGCTTGCTGCCTTTGCCGTCCGGTTTTTTGCCAGTGCCTTTTTTTTGCCTTTCGGCTTCGGCTCTGGCGTCCCTTTCGCGGGCGGCGCGTTCTTCCCTGGTCTCGGCTTCAACCTTGAAGTTCAGATCTTCAACCAGTTTGAGGATAGCCACTAGTTCGGACTCGGCGTCGCGTTTTTGTTTTCTCAGGTCGGCCAGGCGCTGGGAATATTGCACCCGGCTCTGGAGTACGCGCTCCTTTTCCTCGTTCACCCGGTCCAGGCTGGCCTGAATCTGGGAGGCCAATTCATTGCGGCGGCCTATCACCTTGGCCATGTCCGCTTCCTGTTCGGCCAGCTCGAGGTGGTATTTTTCAAGGGCCAGGTAAAGATCCCGCGACCAGGCATAGGTGCGGTCTATGGCCGCCCAGTCTGCCATTTCCCGCCCCCCGACACTCTCGCGGCGACAGTTGACGTCCCACAAAAGACGCAAAACCTCGGCCTGGTGCGCCTCGGTTTCCTGGCGTTGGGCGACCAGGGCCTTGTATTGAAGGCTGGCCGCGTCATCGCTCTTGGCAAGCTCAAGCAAACGCTTCTGCTGATCGGCGATATTTTGTTCGAGCTTCAGGATGCGTGCCTCAGCGGCTGCCAGATCAGCATTGGCCTTTCTTTCCTCTTTTGTCAGGCGCTCCAGGCTGGACTTGCGCCTGTCCGCCTTTTTCTTTTCCTGCTCAAGGTTCTTTTTCAAAGTCGCCGAGGCGGCGTGAGCGCGGCCGGCCTCAGCCAGAAAGACCAGCGCAAGGCCCAGGGCGAGGCAAAACAGAAGACCCAGCCAAAAATCCAGCCGAAAAAAGGCCGGGTTTGCCTGGAGGAATAAATTTCCGGCTGGCCGGAGCCGGCCGGATGATGCGCGGCTATTAAGGCTCATATTCCAAAAAAGATTTTAAAGGACACTGCGCGCAAAGCGGTTTTGACTTTTTGCAAAAGTCCTTTCCCACCCGCACAATAAGGGCATGATACTCATTATAAACGGATACGTCGGCATCCAGCGAGTCCATGAAGAAATCGGCCATTTCGTGATAATCGGCCTCCTCGCCTATGAGGCCGTGGCGGCTGAACATGCGATGGGTATAGGCGTCAACCACGAACCGCTCCCGGCCAAGGGCGTAAAGCAGGATCGAATCGGCTGTTTCCGGACCGATGCCCTTGACTGAAAGAAGGCCTTTCCTGAGTTCTGGTGTTCCCAGGAGGCATAAAAAGGAGAGGGACGGATCATCAGGCGGCGCGCATGGCGAAGCATGGGGAGGTTGCAGGATCCCGTCGGCGGCTCTGGAAAAAAACGCCAGGAGATTGCGCAGCCTCTGGGCCTTGATCCTGAAATACCCGGACGGGCGCAGACACTCTTCCAGGTCTTCAAGGGGCATGTTCCACATGGCGCCAGGAGTCAGGGCGCCCCGCTCCTTCAGCCTTGCCACGGCCTTTTCCACATTTCCCCAAGCGGTGTTCTGAGTAAGAACCGCGCCGACAGCCACCTCAAACGGCGTATCTCCCGGCCACCACGAGCTTGGCCCGAGCGCGCCGAGCATGGCCTGGTACATGCTCATGAGGATGCTTTTATTGCCTGACATGCGTTTGCTCCGAACCTACATTTAGCGTCTGCCCCAGCCCGACCAGTGCCATTAATGAAGGACAAGAGCGACCCAGTCTTCCCGGCTGATCTCCGCGAAAACGCTCAGGCCATGCTCTTCATAGGCCGCAGCCACGTTTTGGGCCTGAATGTTCAAAAAGCCGGACAAAATTATAAAACCGCCGTCCTTCAACAGGGCCGTGATGTCTTTGGCCATGTTTTTCAAGGGTTCGGCCAGGATGTTGGCGAAAATCAAATCATACGGCCCTTCGGCCTTGTCCGGACCACCCAGCGCAATCGCAAAGGCGTCCTCAGAAATATTGTTCAGCGCCCTGTTTTCAACGGCGTTGTCCACGGCCTGGATGTCTATGTCGAGCCCAACCCCCTTAAGGCCGAGCTTTGCCGCCGCCAGCCCCAGGATGCCGGATCCGGTGCCGATATCGGCGAAGGAGCCGTCGGTTTTCAGCAGGCCCCGCTCGTAAAGTTCAGACAATCCCTGCAGACAAAGAGCGGTAGAGGCATGGTGGCCGGTGCCGAACGCCTGACGCGGCTCAATAAGCACCTTGATCCTGTCTTCGCTGTCGCCAAAGTCGGCTGACCAGGGAGGCAAAACCAGGAAATGTCTGCCGCAGGCGACCGGAGTGAAAAACTCCTTCCAGGTTTCCACCCAGTCCAGCTCTTCAACTTGCTCCAGGGATATCTCGGCCTCAGGGATCAGTGAGTTTATACTGTCCGCCAGTTCGCGGCAAAAACCGGAATGCCCCGAATGGACGATGCAACGAGTCTCGCCTGTGCCAAGGGTCTGTTCTTCCCAGCCATGAGTCACGCTCAGGGACAACAAGGCCAGCAGCCTGTCGGTTTGTTCATCTTCCACGGTGATGCAAAGGCGGGTAAGTTCTGACATTTGTAATCTCATGGAGTTAAGGATACGGGAACACCGCTGACGGGACATTTCCCGGCCGTGCGGCGCATAAGGTTCTATAGCTTTTAACCCCTCCAAGATCAACGCCTTGCCAGCCCCCTCTCACATTTGCTCCTTGCAGAAAGTTGATCGAACGCATCTGTCCGTGCGCCTGCTTAAGCAACAAACACGCGCCTCCGAATCCTTCGCACTAAACACAGTAATTACTGGATGTTACAGATTAAAAACGTAACACCCTGAAACTATGTCAAAAACCTGGAAAATTTTGCCCCATGCCTGTTTCAGGTCTGGAAAATTTTGCATCCTCAGTTTTAATATGTTGATATTTAAGCATTTTTCTTGGTTGGCACTCATATTGCTACTTCACAGGCAAGAAACCCCTCAAGGAGGATATTGATATGTCTTTGGTCATTAACCATAACATGATGGCCATGAATGCGGCCAGAAACCTCAGCCAAAGCTACAACAGCCTTTCCACATCCGTTCGGCGACTGTCGTCGGGCTTGCGGATCGGAACAGCGGCTGACGATGCGGCGGGCCTGGCCATTCGTGAGCTTATGCGGGCGGAAATCGCCGGCCTGAACCAGGGTGTGCGAAACGCCAACGACGCCATCTCGCTCATCCAGACGGCTGACGGCGCGCTTGGCGTAGTCGACGAAAAACTCATCCGCATGCAGGAACTTGCCGAGCAAGCGGCCACGGGCACCTACAACTCCGACCAGCGCCTGATGATCGAATCAGAATATCAGGCCATGGCCTCGGAAATTACCCGGATCGCCAACTCCACAGATTTTAACGGCATCTACCTGCTCAACGGCAACCTGTCCCATACCACGCACAACGGCAACGGCATGGACTCCACAGGCAAGCTGAAGATCCACTTCGGAACAAGCAACGACTCCGCAGAGGACTACTACTACATCACCATCGGGGGCGCCACATCGTCCGCCCTTGGCGTAGGCAACAGCGCCTCTATTGATGCAGCGGCTTACACCGTATCGACCCAGGCCGCAGCGCAAAAAGCCCTGGAAGGCATCAAGGCCGCCATTATTTCCAAGGACAAAATCCGCGCGCACCTCGGCGCCATGCAAAACCGTCTTGAAAACACCATCAGCAACCTGCAGATCCAGGCCGAGAACATGCAGGCCGCTGAATCACGAATTTCAGACGTGGACGTGGCTACTGAAATGACGGAATTTGTCCGAAACCAAATTCTCACTCAAGCGGCTGTGGCAATGCTGTCACAGGCCAACTCCCTGCCGCAGATGGCTATGCAGCTTATCGGCGGTTAAGAAGAAATTCCCCGAGTTGGCCTTACTTGGCAGACCAAAGACACGAGGTCCGGGTAGGCGAATACCCGCCCGGACCTTGAATCTGAGGATTGCATGAGTTGTCCGCCTGGACGAGCGCCAGCCGGGAAGTGTCGGAATTTTGGCAGCTTGACCGCCGAAGATATCGGATCATCAGCTTGAAAGATAAAAGGCGGTGTTTCGAAATCAAATGGCTGGAACAAGAAAGGCCCGGCAATCCGCCTTCCTGTGACTGGGCAGACAAAACAGCCAACCTGGAAAGAAAGGTCACGCACGATCGTCCGCCCTCCTTCGCCCTGGTCGCGACTGGAGAGGCTGGCCGAACACCTAGCGTTTTTCGGGGAAAGCGTGATTTACATAGGGACGGGATTGATCCGTCTGAAAGAAATAGTCGAGAGCCATCTTGGCGGCTGTCTGCTCAGCCCGCTTCAGGCTTGATCCCTCGGCTATAAAGATCTTTTTGTCCGGGCAGTCGAGGCGAACTTCAAACACCTTGGCATGCTCCGGCCCTTCACTGCGCGTCAGCGTGTAGACCGGTCGTTCTTTGAAGATCTTCTGGGTCAGCTCCTGAAGCAGGCTTTTGGCGTCCTTGGCCCTTTTTCTCTCGCCCTGCTCCGGGAGAACATCGGCAAAGAGGATTTCTATGACCTGCCTGACCGCGTCAAAACCGCCGTCAAGAAATATCGCCCCCAACAAGGACTCCATGGCATCGCTCAAAAGAGCGTCACGCCCTCTTCCCCCCTGGCTTTCCTCCCCTTTTCCCAGTCGCAGATACTTATCAAGCTCCAGGGTTCTCGCGATGTCCGCCAGCGTCTCCTGGTTCACAAGCTTGGAGCGCATGGATGTGAGAAGCCCTTCCCTGGAACAGGTGAACCTGAGGAAGAGGATTTCCGATATGCACAACTCAAGAACGGCATCGCCAAGAAATTCAAGACGTTCGTTGTGCCCTTCTCCCTCGAGGTGTTCGTTGGCGTAAGAGCTGTGGGTCAAGGCTTCAATAAGCAGCTTGACTTGTTTAAACTGATAGGGAATATTCTCTTGTAGTGGACCAAACATCTGTAAAATCAACCGTCCTTGCCAATCAAACGAGACTGCCATGCTCGCTCATGAGTATTTACCATATCTGTTCAAGCCACGAAACGTAGCTGTCATAGGCGCTTCATCCACCCCGGGCAAAATCGGGAACATCGTGATGGCCAACCTGATTCGCTCCGAGTATAAAGGCAAAATTTTCCCGGTCAACCCCAAAGGTGGGGTAATTCTCGATCTGGAAGCGATAAAACATGTGGGCGAAATTCCCAAGGATTCACGCCCGCTGGACCTTGCTGTCATCTGCGTGCCGGCCCAGGCCGTGCCCGACGCCCTTGACGAGTTGTCGGAGCTGCCAACCCGCGCCATAGTGGTCATCAGCGCCGGCTTCAAAGAAATCGGCGGCTACGGCGTTGAGTTGGAGAAAAAAATTAAAGAGCAGGCCCAAAAATACAAGATGGCCCTGCTAGGCCCAAACTGCATCGGCATAGTCAGCTCAGCCTCAAATTTGAACGCCACATTCGCCTCGGGCGAAACACTGGCTGGGAACATCGGCTTTTTTTCGCAATCAGGCGCGCTCTGTACATCCATATTTGATTGGTCGGTGAGCCAATACCTGGGGTTTTCCGGCTTCGTCAGCCTTGGCAACAAGGCCGTGCTTAGCGAATCAGACATCATGGCCCACATGGCCGACGACCCTGAGACCAGAGTTATCGGCGGCTATCTTGAAAGCGTGGAAAACGGCAGGGTGTTTTTGCAAAACGCGCAACTGGCCACCAGGAAAAAACCTGTCGTCATTCTCAAGGCCGGACGGACCGAAGCGGGCCAAAGAGCAGCCTCGTCCCACACCGGCGCCCTGGCCGGAGCGGACCTGGCCTATGAGGCCGCCTTCAAGCAGACCGGCGTCATCCGCGCCTATACCATGGAACAGCTTTTTTCCCTGACCCAGGCCTTCGCCACCCAGCCTCTGCCAAAGGGGCCGGGCGTGGCCATTGTAACCAACTCGGGCGGCCCCGGCATCATGGCCACAGACGCCTGCAGCGCGGCCGGCCTGAACATGATCCGGCCCACCAAAGAGACTGTCGAGGCCCTGCAGAAAATTCTGCCGCCATTCGCCTCTCTTTACAACCCCATTGACGTCGTCGGCGATGCCCCGCCAGAGCGCATCGCCAAAAGCGTGAATATCGTCATGCGCGATCAAAACGCCCAGGCCCTGCTTTTTTTAAGTTCGCCAACGGCCATGGCCCCTATTTCGGAAGTGGCCAGAATGATTTCAGACACCCTGGAAGACCACGGCAAACCGATCGTCGCCTGCCTGATGGGCGGAGACGAGGTGGTTGAGGGGCGCAAAATATTCGCCAGGGCGGGTATCCCCTGTTACGAATATCCCGAGCCGGCGGTTGAGGCTATCGCCACCATGTTCCGATACGGCCAGCACAAGGTAAAACCCCTGCCGATCGAAGTCTCATGCAAACGGGACCGCGACATGGCAGCCAAGGTCATCAGCGAAGTACGCGCACTCGGGCTTTGCGAGGTTGTGGAATACCAGGCTCAAGAGCTTCTCAAAGCATACGGCCTGCCGGTCCTTGAGGCCAAGCTCGCCCGCACCAGCGAGGAAGCGGCGGACATCGCCGAAAAGATAGGCGGCCCGGTAGCCATGAAGATCGCCTCTCCGCAGATCTCCCACAAGACCGACGTGCGAGGCGTTTTGCTCAACCTCGACACCCCGGAAAAAGTCAGAAGCGCCTTTTTGGATATCACCAGCCGGGCGATCAGAATGAGACCGGAAGCCTACATAGCCGGGTGCCTGGTCCAGGCCATGGCTCCATCGGGCGCGCGTGAGGTCATTGTGGGCGTCAAACGCGACTCCCGCTTCGGTCCCATGATCGTCTTCGGCCTTGGGGGCATCCACGTCGAAATCTTCAAGGACATCGCCTCGCGCCTTGCGCCCCTGTCAATTGAGGACGTGCGCGAGATGATCCGTGAAATTAAGGCCTATCCGCTCTTGTCCGGCATTCGCGGGCAAAAGTCCATCAAGTTTGAATCCCTTGAAAATATACTGCTGATCATGTCGCAACTTGCTCTCGACTTTCCGGACATCCAGGAGGCCGAATGCAACCCGGTGCTTGTCAATGAAAACGGCGCCCTTGTGGCCGACATCCGGGTCGTGCTCAGTCCGCCTCCGGCATCCGGAGAAGATGCCGAGGGCAAATAACCGCCGGACCGCAAAAGCAGACCTGATTGTACAATGGCGTAACTTGGTTTAATTTCATCTCAATTCAGCCGCTTGAAAACAATAAATCAGCCGTCCAAGCCATGCGCCGGCCGATAAATATCAAGGAGCCAGATATGCCCAAAGGACTATACATCACCGCCACCCGGCCGTATTCCGGGAAAAACACCCTGTGCATGGGCATCGGCCTTAGATTTCAAAAAGAAGGCCTGGACCCAGGATACATGAAGCCAGTGGGGGCCTTGCCCACCGTCAAGGACGGCGTCCAGGGCGATGAAGACGCCTTCTTCATGCAGGATGTCCTTGGCCTGAAGAATCCCATGGATCTGGTCTGTCCCGTGCTTGTCACTCAGGACTTCAAAATGCGGGCCTTTTCCCGTGAAGTCCCGGACCACATGCCGGACATCGTCAAAGCTTACGAAGCCCTTGGCGAAAAACACGAACTTATGATCCTCTCCGGCTCCGGGCACATGTTTTCTGGCAAATACAGCAACCTTGACGCAGTCGCCATCGCCAAGCGCCTGCAACTCAAAACAATCGTCATCGACCGCCTGCAGCACGAGGTTAACTACGACCTGCTCATGGCCATGCGCGAATCGCTCGGCGATCTGCTTATCGGTGCGGTCTTAAACGACGTGCCGGCCACCTTCATGACCGAGATCAAATCCGTGATCCAGCCATTCCTGGAGCGCAAGGGCATCCCGGTCCTCGGAGTCATCCCCCGCGACCCGCTCATGGGTTCCATCCGCGCCAACGAGCTGACCGAGTGCCTCGGCGGACGCCTCGTCGCCGCCCAAAGCCGGGCCGACCGCATGGTCGAAAACTTCCTCATCGGCACCATGCAGGTCGAAAACTTCCTGAACTATTTCAGACGCAACCAGAACGCCGCCGTCATCGTCGGCGGCGACCGGGCCGACGTCCAACTCGTGGCCATCGAAGGCAACTGTCCCTGCCTCGTGCTGACCGGCAACCTCTACCCCAACGACATTATCCTCTCCAGGGCCGACACCATGAACGTGCCCATCATCATGGTCAGAGAAGACACATACACCGTGGCCAAAAAAATGGAAGACCTCCTTGTGCGCCACAAACTCAGGGACGTCCAGAAAATCCGCCAGGGCTCTCAACTCGTAAGCTCCACCCTCAACTTCAACCTGATAAAAGAAAGCCTGGGAATATGACGGCAGCCAGTCCGGGGGATATCTTTTAACGAAAACGAACGGGCGAGACGTAAAAGTCCCGCCCGTTCGTTTTCGTTATTTTTGCCAGATCATCTATCCGATTGAACGGATGAAAATTCCTGGAATCATATTTTGCGCTTCCGTTCTCAGAATGGCGCTTTGGCCGGAATTTATCATGCTTATTTTTTCGCCGTTTTCATTTTCCAGGCAGTAAGATTCCGGCGACATCAATGGACGCATCATGCCGGGCAGCATCAATTCCACGGTGTCGCCGGCATTCCAACGGCCCCGGATCTCCACATTCCAGGCGTCAACTCTGCCGTCCGCGCGGCCTGAAATCTTCGCCAAAATCGGGCGACTCGTTGATTGCCCCTGACGCAAGAATGCGGCCATGGCCTCATTTGAAAAATTGCGTCTCTCGCCTGGCAGGAAAAAGCCGGAGGTCAAAGGACGAGTGCCAGAATTTAAAAGCTCGGCCATGTAATCCATCCATGGAAAGCTGGATGAATCCGGAAGGGTCGGCTGAGAAGCGCCGCTGCCGCATTTTTTGTCGCGCATTGCCTTAAGGGCAGTGGCGTAGGCGTCAACCACATGGGCCACATAGACCGGGCTCTTCATGCGGCCCTCTATTTTCAGGGCCGCGAACCCCCGGGTTGCCAGCCAGGGAAGATAAGGAAGCAGGCAGAGATCATCCGGCGCCCAGATTTCAGCGAAACCCTCGTCTTGTGTAATGGTCCAAAGCTCCTCGCCGGGCCTGGTCGCCTCTTCAACGGTCAAGGCAGAGTTCGTGGCCCTGTAGGAGAAACGGCAGGGTTGCGTGCAGCGCCCCTGATTCGCGGGCCGGTTGTTCAGCCATGCCGACATCAGACATTGGCCTGAAACAGCCAAACACATTGAGCCGTGGATGAAAATTTCAAGCTCCATGCCGGGGCAGCGCTCATCCACGGCACTTTTCAGGGCGTCCATGTCCGGCGCGGACAGCTCACGGGCCAGGTTAACCCTTGATACGCCCTGCTCCGCCCAGAAAAGAACGGCTTCGGCGTTGGTAGTATTTGCCTGGGTGGACAAATGGATGGGAATACTCGGGGCGTGCCTGCCAATCAGGCGCAAAATTCCGGGATCGGCCGCTATAAAGGCGTGAACGCCGCACTCGGACGCCTGTTCGATGAGCGCGGGAAGAGCGGACAAATCAGCTTGGCCGGGAAAGCTGTTTATGCAGAAAAAAACCTTGGCCTTGGCAGCTTCGGCCTCGGTTACGGCTGTTTTCAACTCGTCAAAATTCAGACCGGAGCAACTTGCCCGCAGATTCATGGAGTTCCCGCCCAAATAGACAGCATTCGCCCCATAGAGGAGCGCAGTGCGGAAACGCTCAAAATTACCGGCCGGGGCAAGTAATTCCGGGAAAAAATTGCTTTTAGGGGCATCCAGAGTCATTTTACCATCTCCCGCTTGCCGGTCTTTTTTGAAGAGCAGTCTTTAATACAAAAGACGCATAATGGGAAGCTTGCAGAACGCTGTCAGCAGCGCGCGCTGCCGGGCGCGAACATGCTGGGAGGATTGGGGGAAACTTCCCGTAGCGGCAATTTGCGGCCACTGCAAGACTGAAATTTCCCGGGACAAAATATCTGCGTCCAAAACTCCTTCCAATTTGAAAAACATGATAACGCTATTAAATTACAGAATAAAAATAACATACCGTCAAATTTAGCGCTTCCATTTTTCATCCGCCTGGGATATGCATCAACGTAAAAATGAACGGAAAAATGTTACCAACATGCATGACAACGGCATCAATACCCTGACTGTCCCCTGCTGCGGGCGGGATTGGCTCCTCCACCGGCCAGCCGACCTTGAAAGCCTATGGAATTCACTGACCGACGCCGAGTTCACCGAGGATGAGCGCCTGCCCTACTGGGTTGAGCTCTGGCCCTCAAGTTTGTCGCTGGCCGGATGGCTCTTCAAAAACAAAGACCTCATCCGAAATTCCGTCTGCCTGGATCTTGGCTGCGGCCTTGGCTTCACCGCCTTTGTCGGTTCCTGGCTCAAGGCCAGGGTGGTCGCGGTCGATTACGAAAAAAAGGCCTTTCCATTTGCCCGGAAAAACGCTCACGCCAATCAAGTCCCGGAACCGCTATGGGTAGGCATGGACTGGCGGCATCCCGCTGTCCGTTCCGGGGCCTTTGACTACATCTGGGCCGGCGATATCATGTATGAACGGCGTTTTGTCGCCCCGGTTCTTAAGTTTCTCGAACACGCCCTCAAGCCCGGAGGACGGGTGTGGCTGGCCGAACCCGGCAGAAACGTGTATAGCCAGTTCAGGGAAGAGCTTGAAAAAAACAATTGGCAGTCCGAATGCATTCTGCGCGATTCCGTCAAAGCCCTGCATGAACAGAAATCCGATGTCAGCGTCAACTTGTGGGAATTGACCAAAAGCCGCACCAACGCCAGGCAACTGCCGCTTACACTTTAAAGTTTAACCAGGTACGGCAAAAATATGAGCCAGACCATCCGCTTTGGCGTGTCCCTGCCCGAGGAACTTCTGACAAGCTTTGACGCCCTCTGCCGCTCGCACGGCTATGAAAACCGCTCCGAGGCCATCCGCGACCTGATCCGCCAGGCCCTGGTTGAAAAAGAATGGTCAGCCCCCCAGAACCAGGTGGCGGCGACCCTCACCCTCGTCTACGATCATCACAAAAGCGACCTGGCCCAGCATATGGCCGAGGTGCAGCACTCCAGCCATCACCTGATCATAACCACACTGCACGTTCACCTGGACCACCACAACTGCCTGGAAGTTCTGGTGCTCAAAGGCTCAGGCGCCGAGGTAAGAGAGCTGGCCCGCAAGCTCATAGCCACAAAAGGCGTCCTCCACGGCCAACTCGCCCTGACCACCACCGGAGAAAATTTGACATAAGCCGGAAGAGGAAGCGTGGGCTTGATTTTGGGGTTGGGGTTGTATACCGTGTTCGCCTCGTTAATGCTGCCGGCAGTGTGAGATCGTTCTGTCATTCCGGCTTTAAACTTCAATAAAATCCAGGACAATACATTGGAAGACGTTCAAAACTACAGTTCCAGCGTTCCTATGCCCATTGATCGCGTCGGCATCCGCAATATGAAGCTGCCTGTCGTGGTCAGCGACCGGGACATGGGCAGACAACACACAGTGGCCACGGTCGAACTTGGGGTTGAGCTGCCCGCCGGGTTCAAGGGAACGCACATGAGCCGCTTTGTGGAGGCGCTGGAAAATTGGAGCGAGGATCTCAACTATACCAGCATGAAGCGGCTGCTCGAGGACATCCGCTTCCGGCTGCAGGCCGCCAAGGCGCAGGCGGTTTTTGCCTTTCCGTACTTTATCCGCAAAAAATCTCCGGTCAGCCCGTCGTCTGCCCTGCAAGCCTATGAATGCCGTTTGACCGGAGAACTTGGCGAGGATGCGCCTCGATTTCTGCTTGAAGTGATGGTTCCGGTAATGACGGTCTGCCCGTGTTCAAAGGCCATCAGCGATGAAGGGGCGCACAGCCAGCGGGCCGAAGTGCGCATCGCCGTGCGCATGAAGGGATTCACCTGGATTGAGGATTTCATAGAAATGGCGGAAAGCTCAGGGTCGTCGCCCACCTACCCGCTTTTGAAACGGGAGGACGAAAAATTCGTCACAGAACAGGCCTTTGCCGCTCCAGCCTTTGTCGAGGATCTGGTCCGCTCCGTTTCCCAAAAGCTTGAGGCGCACTCTCAAGTTTACTGGTTCAGGGTGGAAGTCGAAAGCCTGGAGTCAATCCACGCCCACAACGCCTTTGCCTGGATAGAGCGCGGTGAGTGCTGATTTCCCGGGCAACCGCCTGGAGCTGGTTCTATATCAGCCGGAAATTCCGCCAAACACCGGCAACATAGCCAGACTCTGCGCGGCCACAAGCACATGCCTGCACCTGATAGAACCGCTGGGGTTTTCCCTCTCTGACCGCTATTTGAAGCGCGCCGGGCTGGACTATTGGGAGCATGTCCGCCTAAAAGTGTGGCCCAGCTTTGAGGCCTACCTCCAAAACGACGGTCGGGAAAAACGCCTGATCGCGGCCAGCAGCCGCCACGGAGAGTCTTTCCACACCTTCCCCTTCTCCCCTGATGACGCCATCATCCTGGGGCCGGAAACAAAAGGCCTCCCCCCGGAGATTTTCCGACTGTCCCAACACCGCGTGCGCATCCCGATCACCGACAAGGTCCGCAGCCTGAACCTCTCCACAGCAGCTGGAATTCTGCTCTATCAGGCCCTGGCAAAAACAGGCCTGTTGGGCTGAGTGCATAAAATTGCGGCCTGTTGAGCGGTAGTTAACCGTTCAACAGGCCGCAATAAAAAACGCAAAACGCCAAAAAATCACCCCGCCCGCTTTCAGGGCAAACGAGCAGAGCAATCGCCCTGATGGTTTTCCTCCCCCGGCCTGCCTGTCGCCTCGCGCTTATTCCACTGTTACGCTTTTGGCCAAGTTGCGGGGTTGATCCACGTCTTTTCCGAGATAGGTCGCAGCTTCGTAGCTGAAAAGCTGGAGCGCGGGAAGGAAGAAGAAGCCGGACAGGGGGCCCCAAGCCTCAGGGATGGTCCAGACATTGTCGGCGCGGACTTCAAAACCGTTTTTAAGCGGATTGGTTATGGCGATGACTTTTCCACGCCGGGCCTGGATTTCCTCCATATTGGAGCGCGTCTTGGTAAAGTGCTTGTCGTGGGGGAGCAGGACAAAGCTGGGGAAGTCCGGTTCGATAAGGGCGATGGGGCCGTGCTTCATTTCGCCGGCCGCATAACCTTCGGCGTGGATGTAAGAAAGCTCTTTAACCTTCAGTGCGCCTTCAATGGCCAAGGGGTAAGACTGGCCGCGCCCAAGGAAAAACATGCCCCGGCAGGAGGCATAGCGCCAGGCCAGTGATTTGGCTTCCTCGCGCATGGAGGGCAAAATGCTCTCAAGCTGCGTCGGCAGGGTCAAAAGGCCCTGGGCGCAATCTTTGAGAAGTTGATCGGCGACAACTCCTTTCTTGCGTCCCCAGTATAAAGACATGAGCAGTAGCACAACCATCTGGCAACACAGGGCCTTGGTGGAGGCCACGCTTATTTCCGGTCCGGCTTGAGTAAATACGGTGATGTCTGATTCACGGGCGATGCTTGAACCAATCACATTGCAGACGCCAATGGCCGGGCAGCCCTTTTCCTTGGCCACGCGCAGAGCGGCCAGGGTGTCGGCGGTCTCGCCGGACTGACTGATGACAAGCACGGCTTCGCCCTGGTGCATCAAAGGGTCGCGATAGCGAAATTCAGAAGCTATTTCAACTGTGCAGGGGATGTTGGCCCACTGTTCGAACAAAGGCAGCGCCCACAGCCCGGCGTGATAGGATGTTCCGCAGGCGATAACGCGCAAGTGCGACGGTATGGGCAGAGCGTCAAGTTCGGGCAGGTTGACGTCAAGGGTCACAGGGTTGAGACGCCCGGCCAGGCTGTCTTTTATGGCCCTGGGCTGCTCGAAAATCTCCTTGAGCATAAAATGGCGAAAGCCGCCCTTTTGAGCCGATTGCACGTCCCATTCAATGATTTTGACTTGTTTTTCAACAGGCGCGAGATCGTAAAGCGAAAAGACTTCCCATGAATTCGGGGTTATTTTGATTATCTCGCCATCGTCAAGAAAAACGACTTCGCGGGTATAGGCCAGAAAAGCCGGGATGTCTGAAGCGACGAAGTGCTCTCCGGCGCCTATTCCAAGCAAAAGGGGAGCTGAATGACGGGCAGCGTAGATGGTGTCTGGGTCGTCCGGAGAAAGCAGGGCTACGGCGTAAGCGCCGGTGGCCTTTTGCAGGGCTCGGGAAAATGCTTCCAGAATAGTCGTGCCGGGAGTTTTCAACTCAAAGGATACAGAGTTGGCCAGGACTTCGGAATCGGTCTGAGAGTTGAATTCAAAACCGTTTCCGGAAAGAAAGTTTTTTGTTTCCTGGTAATTCTCAATGATCCCGTTGTGGACGATGCACAGGTTTCCGCAAAAAGATTTGTGCGGATGCGCGTTCTCAACAGTCGGTTCGCCGTGCGTGGCCCAGCGCGTGTGCCCGACAGCCGTGGTGGCCAGCGAAACCTCCATGCAACTGAGAGTGTCTTCAAGAAGCTTGAGTTTTCCGGCGGCCCGGATGACTTCGAGTTTTTTATTCTGGATAAAGCTGATTCCCGACGAATCATAGCCGCGATATTCCAAACGGCGCAGTCCCTCAATGACCAGAGGAACGGCCGGCCTGTGCCCGGTATATCCAATTATGCCGCACATGCTTGTGTCTCCGAAGATATTCCCAGCAGGCGCCGGAAAAATCAGTGGCGGGTTCAAAAAAACCGACACCGCCCGCCCGCGCGTTGCGGGCAAGGGCGGCTGTATCTATTTTCCAACGTCTTTTGGAAGGCAACTGTGAAGTGATACTTTAAGAATGCCTTCCCGCCTCGCCTGGTATCCAAATGTATTTGCCCGATGCCTAAACCGTCATCAGCCCTCAAGGACTGCCAGCGCAGCGTAAATTTCCTTGCATCTGGCGTCAAAGCTTTCAAGCTTCGTGAATATCTCAGCAATATCGCCCAGCTTGACGGCGGCTTCCAGTTGCGCCGATGCTTCTTGAAGATCAGTGGCACTGAGATTGCCGGCCATTCCCTTCACGGTGTGGGCGTGCTGGGCCATGTCCTGAAAGTTTCCGGTACTTAAAGATTCTGCCATCTTTTCTTGCAAACCGGGAAGGTCTTTCTTCATATGCAAAAGCAGTTTAACGTAGAGTTTTTTATTTCCTCTCAGCCTGTTCAGGCCATCTTCCACATCAACACCCGGAATTTTATCGGGAAGCTCCATCAACCCCTGAGACATGGTCTTTACTCCTGAAAAGTTTGTAACTGCCGCATCATCTGTCAGTGACGCACTGTAAGCTTAAAAACGAAGAACAACAAGAGAACGAGAGGCCGATGGGACAAATTTTCGCTGCTTCTCCCCAAAAAAACACATCAGGCTTATGTCCCTCTCAACATTACTCATGTGTTCTACCACGCCCATTTGTCAAGCTAAAACTTGCCCGCTGCAAAAGCGGCCCGACGGCTCAAGATGAAGCGCGGCTGCCGGCCTTCACCTACCGCATCCGCTACTGGCTCGTCCATCATAGTACTAAATCATGGATAAAAAATCTAGAATATCTCTTGATTTTCTTCGACAAAGTACGGTATTCAAAGAATGGATCCAGGACACGATTTCCAAAAGGCACTGCCAAATCCCTCCGGCGGCGGCATCAATCTTGCCGCCGGTAATCCCAGACGCCTGACCGGCCGTCTGCAAAGATGAGGAAACCATGCCCCAGGTAGCAGCTCGAATCACCACGGAACAGGAACGATGGCTTAAAGACTATTTCCGCACCAAAAGCGCCGGGGCTGAATTTATCTTGCCTTGGGCAGTGGATACCTTCTTCAGGGCCATTTCGCTGTTGAAGTCTTCTTTTTCCCAGGCGGAGTTGAAGACAATCGTCGAGGCGCACAAGGATATTCGCGTGCTGCCCGAGGCGACGCGGCTTTCCTATCTGCAGCTCCGGGTGAAAGACGCCTGCGAGGACAACAACCTGCACAACAAGCACGGAGCAAGCCTGGCAGCCCTTGAAGCCAAGCTCAAACGCCTTGACGACACCCAGTCAACCGCCCTGACCGTATGGGCCTCGGCCTACTGGGTCAGCAGAAACTGTTCGGCGGATACCCTGGAGGACTATATCAAAGCTTATTGATCCGTTTTCGTTGCTCCACAACACAAGCACACCAGCCACAGCCAGGGCGTCAAGGGCGAGAAGGCTCGCCAGGGACGGCCGCCAAGACGGTATCATGATGATTCCCGCGCCGCCGGAGCATTTCAACCCACCGCACATATGCAATGTTAAGATGCTCCAAGCCCCGCGCCATTCCGGCCGAAGAGGACGGAAATTTCAACTCGTTGCAGAAAAGAGGTAGTTTTGTGACAAACTCTTCAGAATCAACCAAAAACGCGCCCGATTGGGATGCCTTCATAGATATCATAAACCGCGAGGTGGTGCCTGCCCTGGGCTGCACCGAGCCCGTGGCCATTGCATATGCCGCGGCCTACGCGGCATCTTTGCTTGACGGCCCGATCGTTTCCGTAGAGGCTCGCGTCAGCCCAAATCTGCTGAAAAACGGCATGGGAGTGAGCGTTCCAGGAACAGGCCAGACAGGCCTCGGCATCGCGGCCGCCGCCGGCGCTGTTGGCGGAAACCATCAGCTTGGCCTTGAGGTCTTAAGCGGCCTTAGCGAGGCCAAAGCCGAACAGGCCCGCGTGATGGTCAAGTCCGGCAAGATAAAAATCAGCCTGGCCGATACCGAAGACCTCATCTATGCCGAGGTGGAAGTCAGAACCGAAAATTCCAGCGCCAGCGCATTCCTGCAACACGAGCATACCAATATAGTGCGGCTGGAAAAAGACGGACGGGAAATTTTCCGCAAAGATGACGACGTTGAACACAACGAACTTTTCAAATCTTGGCCCTTAAGCATCTCCAAGATATACGAATTCGCGACCACCGCTCCTTTCGAGCGCATTGCCTTCATCCTGAAAGCGGCCGATATGAACATGGCCGTTGCCAAAGAAGGGCTGAGACACCGGTACGGCCTGCAACTGGGCAAAGTGATGGATGAAAATATCAGCCGCAACCTCCTGGCAGACGATTCCGGCAACTACGCCATAAAATTGACCGCCGCCGCGTCAGACGCCAGAATGGACGGCGTGCTTTTGCCGGTGATGAGCAATTCCGGCAGCGGCAACCAGGGCATTACCTGCACGATTCCGGTCTGCGCCTTTGCCGAGAGGCTTGGCTCCTCAATCGAACTTCAGGCCAGGGCGTTAATCATGAGTCACCTCACGGCCATCCACATCAAACACTACCTTGGCAGGCTCTCCGCCCTGTGCGGAGCCACCGTGGCGGCCACCGGCTCGGCCTGCGGCATTGTCATGCTGCTGGGCGGAAACCTTTTGCACATAAGCAACGCTGTTAAAAACATGATCGGAAATGTGGCCGGGATGATCTGCGATGGAGCCAAGACCTCCTGCGCCCTTAAAGTGGCCTCATCAGTTGGCGCGGCCATCCAGGCGGCCTTTCTGGGCATGAGCGAAATAGCCGTCAGCGGCAAGGAGGGCATTGTGGCCAACGACCTTGAGGAATGCATCCGCAACCTCGGACGCCTGGGGAGCGAAGGCATGATCGGCACGGACAAGGTCATCCTGGACATCATGGTAGCAAAACAAGGTTCCTGATATCCGCGTGCAGCCAACGCGGCCGCGCAATCCGCCACCTGTCAACCAGGCGAAAAGCTGAAAAGTCCACATGTCAAAACATAGCGAACATATATTAATGCTGGCCGCGATCCTGGCTTTCCTGGCCCTTGTTCCAAAGGCCGCAACCCAGGCTCACGCCGCAGACATGCCCAATATCATCACCAACTCGTCCTCCAACTACCGCATCCGCATTGAATATCCCACCCTGCAGAATCCAAAGGCCAATTCAGACATAGCCTTCTGGGCCAACCAGCAGGCCAGCATCTTCATTCAGGGCATTGAGGATATTCAAAATCTCGAGTCGGGGTTCTTCACCCTGAGCATCACCTACGACAAGGACTTTTACTCGCGCCGCTGCGACTCGCTATACTTCAAAATCGTCGTGGACATGGGCGACATGCAGCCGGGCATCGGTCTTGCCACCTTCACCTACGACAAAAGAGACGGGCGTTCGCTCACACTCAATGACCTGTTTGGCAAATCCAGCGGACTTTACCCATTTCTGGCCGTTTACTGCAACAAAGCGCTGAAAACGCAGTTGCAAAACGCCGCCCCTGAGTTCTTCAGAGTCATCGACGAAATGACGACGATCGAGCCAACCAACTACAGCTTCTTTACAATCAACCCGGATGGGCTGACCTTCTTTTTCCCTTTGAGCCAGTCGGACAAATTCAATATGACCGAAATGACTGTCAAGGTTCCCTTGCGGGAAATGAAACGTTTTAGCCCGATTCGGGCATATTGGTCAAAATAGGCCTGCCCGGACGCCGCAAGACCATGCGCCAGACTCCCAACCCAGCCAGCCAGTCCGCCAGCCCTTTGGCCAGAAGCGGCGTCATCTCATTTTTTATTATTTCAACCTTTCTGTTCCTGTTCTGGCCCATGCGAATCTGGGCTGATCCACAGGAAGCGCGTGCCGCCAGCGAGAACTCCGCCCTTGCCCCCCCTTTTCACGTCGCCCTGCGCACCTTTGGCGTTTGGCGCGAAACCAGCAAAGAGCGCATAGACCTCTCGGTCTGGTATCCAGGCGGATCGGGGCGCGGAAGCGTGCAAATTGAAGGACACATAATTCAGGCCGTCAGAAACGGCAGGCCTGTGGCCGGATTTTTCCCGATCATCCTGATGTCGCACGATTCAACGGGCAGCAGGTTTGCCAACCACGACATGGCCCGCCAGTTGGCTGAAAACGGCTTTGTCGTCATCGCGCCCACTCACACGGGCGACAGTATCTATGACAGTTCCGACCTCTTCACCGCTGAAAACATCATCGAAAGGCCAAGGGATCTTCTCGTCTCCCTTGAGGTTGTCCTTGACTCCCCGGAACTGTCAGGCATAGCGGATGAATCGCGCATAGGGGTAATGGGATCGGGGTTTGGCGCCATCACCGCCATGCAAATGGCAGGGGCGCGGCCTGATTTCTCTGAAATATCATTGCTCTGTCGTGAATCAGGCAATGAGCCGCTCTGTGCGCCATGGAGCCGGGAACGCCTGAAAAAAATCCCCGGCGCCTTGGCCGCCTATGAGCAAAGCATGGGGAGCGCCGCCAGTTGTCCCGGCCTTGCGTATTACGCTCCCACCCTGATTGCCGCTCCAGCGGACGAAAAGTACGGAGCGTCTGACGAATATGCGAAAGATCTGTTTGAAATAATATTCCCACCCGCCAGTACGGCCACATCCGCAACACCGGCGGACGACCGGAACGACATTGCCTCAATCTCAACCCAGGGCCAGGTGGACTACATTCTGCTTTTCTCCAGCTTTAGCTTTCAACCCGGCAACCTTGCCGGAGACCCGAAAAAAGCCGCTGCCTACCGCCCTCCGCTAAAATCACAGGACAAGCGGAAAGAAGAAGCCGAAAATGCTCACGCCAAAAAAAGAAACGCCGGAAAGCCGGCCCCTAAAAAAGCCCGTCACCGCCCGGCAGACATCCGCTCGCTCAAGGCTATTGCCCTGCTCAATCCGGCCGGGGGCCGCTTTTTCAGCAAAGAGAGTCTTTCAGGGCTGCGCCAGCCCATAGCGATCGTTCAATCCGAGAATGATGAAATATACCCGGTTAAAACCCACGCCGCCCCATATCTGGACAATCTGCCGACACAACCATCCATTTTGTCCGTTGAAAATAGCGACCATTATTCCCTTTTCGCCCCCTGCCCCGAACATGTAAGCGGCATGCTCGAGCAAAACTGCGGCAAGGCCGACCCTGACGAAAGGCACGATATGGCTGAAAAACGCGACCATTTCATCGTAGCTTTCTTCAAAAGCACCCTTGGCGCCCCCTCCCCTATGCCCCCGGAAACCAATCTCGTCGCCGCTGACCCTCACGCTAGCGAGCAACGGACAGACTGAAAAAGGGCAACCTCAAGGGATATTGCCCTTGAGGTTGCCCTTTGCTGCCCCACTTTCTCAGTCTCCCCTCTTATTCCTTTTTTTGGGAAAAAGGGGGAAGATGTCATCTTGCGGATATCTCTTGCGCCGGATGAAGCGCCGGAACTGCTTCACGAGGCCGCCGTGCCTGGCTTTATCAAGGCTGTTGTTCCTGTTCTTCCCGTTCCAGTATGGACTCATCCTGAATAAGAGGAACAGGGTTTTTCAGCAACTCGGCCGGGCTTTCAATGGGAACATAGCCGACTTTTTCAATTATTTTCTGGCCTTCTGGGCCAAGAATCCAGCCCATGAGCGACTGTGATTGCAGGCTCAATGGTCTTGCGGTCATAGCCACAAGCGAAGTGCACAGGGGATATTTGCCGTTCCTGATGTTCTCCACATTCGGATGTACCCCGTCCACGGACAGTACTTTTACATCGGGGTTGTTGATCAGCACGGTCGCATACCAGCGAAACGAGAAACCGATGGCGCGCGGGCCGTTCCTGTAGGCGGCCACTCCACGGATGATGCCGCCCATTCCTTCATGGAACTCCTCCTTCAACGGACGCGTCAGCTTGCGGCTCTTCATGACCATGTTCTGCATGGCGCTCTGGCTGCCCGAGCCTTCAGGACGCTGAAAGGGCATTATCGCAAGGTCGCTGCCGCCGACGTCTTTCCAGTTTGTTGTCGTCTTTGAATAAATATCGCGAATTTGATCCTGGGTGAGGTCGTTTACGGGGTTGTCTTTGTGTACGAAGAAAATGAACGCTTCCCTGGCTATGGGGGTGATGACCAGGTTGAGGCTGCGCGCGGCTGCGTCATCTTGCTGCTGCTGTGAGGGCGGAACGCCGAAGAAAATGTCGATCTCGCCCTTGAGCAGTCTGGCAAAAGCATTTGGGGTGTTGGTGCAATTAAAGTACGCGCCTACTGTTCGATCATCCAGGCCTTTGTAGGTGGCGTTCACAAAGGAGGCATACACCGGCAGAAGGGCAATCGCCCCATCCAGCCTGGGGTAATTTTCAGTGATTTGCAATGAAACAGGAAAATCTGGAACATAGGTCTTGATGTAGTTGCTCTTATTAAACGGCAGATACTCCCATGTATTGATGTCATGTCCGTGAGAACCCTCGGCGTAGAACCGTTCGCCGTCATCATCCCCGATGTCAGGACCAGAAAGCATGTGGCGCTGGTTGTCATAATAATAATATACCCCCGGACCGGCGCAAAGGATGAAAAGGATCACCAGAGCGGCAAATCCGGCTATTTTGCTCTCCATTGGACGATGGCGCAGGCCGCCCAAGAGAACAAAAAGCATGAACAATGCGTAAAAAACAGCCAAATATAAATAGACCACGAGAACCAGGACATCATAGCCGCTGAAAATACTTTCCTCGGCAAACACAAAATAGCTCATGCCGATGGTCGCTGCGTAAAAAGGCAAGGCCAGCGGAAAAAACCTGGCAAACGTATTCTTGGGCGGGCGGACGAAAAGGCCCCAGGGCAGCCCGCTGATAAGGGCCAGGCCCAAAAAAGCGATTAGAAACACCTGGGGCGCACCAAGGAAGTCGCCGTCATAGATGGCAATATTCCAGCACTCTTCTGTAAACATCAGTACATAATAAAGAGCTACCGGCAAAACCAGAGCCCAAAGCAGGCCGGCCGAAAAATAAAGAACGTAGGGGATCGGCTTTTTTGCCTTTGGTTTGGGCTTTTCATACGCTTCGAATTCTTCCATATCCATGACAATTCCTCCGTTTTGGGCGCTTGGCCGTGGAACGCGCTTCGCTTGCGCAGATAATTTTCTAATTGCAATTATTTTTAATAAAAGAGCCTCCGGCGGCATTGAGTCGAACGCAAGAGCGCCGTCCGGATCTGCATCGGATTGTTTTTCCGCTGTCAGATAAAATTTAAAGCTTAAAAGATTACAATAGTCGATGGCGCAATGATACGCTTTCATTCCACAAACATGCAAGCGCTGAAAAAAACGCGCCTGAAAAGAGCGTGTTGCAATTACGGACGAACGCCATAGCTGTAGTGAACCATGTTTCCGGCCCATTCAGGCGCGGTCAGGCGATATTTTCTGGTTATGCGCGCGGTTTTCTTTTGGGAGCGCCGACACTGCCAAGACAAATCGCGCCCAGGGCCAGGACGGCTCCGCAATAGCCCAGCGCGCTTGTCGCCCGGCCAAAAATAATAATATCCCAGATAAAGGAAAGGGCCGGCTGGATGAGAATGAGCAGGCCCCCGCGTGCCGTTGGCACAAGCGGCAAGCCCGATGTCATCAAAAGCAGGCCAAGCGCCTGGCAGCTTAAACCATAAAGCAGCATCCAAAGCTGGTCGTGCAAGCTTGCGACCAGCAGATTTTCCCCCATGCTTGTGCAGGTGACGGCGAGAATAACCGAACCAACGATCGAGATAAAACCCATGTTGGCGGCGGCGGGCAAATGCCCGTCCACAGACTGGGAGCGGCGCACGGACACAAGGTAGCCAGCGTAAAAGAGCCCGGACACAATTCCCAACACAATGCCGATCGCCACATCATGCGGCAGATGGCGTGGATCTTGGTCCAAAAGCAGCAAAAGGCCGAACAGGGCCAGGGGGATGGCCACGATCATGCGTGTGCCGAGCTTGTCTTTTAGAACGACAGCGCTGTAAATGGCCAGAAAGAACACCTGAAAATTGCTCAGAATCGTGGCCAGGCCAGGCCCGATATACAGTATGGAAAAATGCCAGAAGAGCAGGTCAGCGCAAAAAAAGACAGAGGCCAGGAGCATGCAGATAAGGGGAATCTTTCCGGGTATGATGCGCTGGCCCTTGAAAATGGCCACGGACAGAAGAACTATCCCCCCCCAGAACATGCGGTAGAAACCTACCGTTCCGGGTCCGGCGTCAACCAGCTTGACAAACAAGGGGGATACGCTGATGCAGATTGCCCCAGCCAAAACGAGGATAGTGCCGCGAACATGGGGGGAAAGGGAGCTGAATTGCATAAACAGGCCTGCGCATGTAAATTGGCAGGCCTAAAAGAGAGGAACCCGCCGATTCCCAAATAAATCATTATTGCTTTGTTGTCAGCAATAAAGCGCCTGTTTTCCTGTCGCGCCGTTCTTTTTCCGGCCAGGGAGCGCGCGCCGATCCGCCGGACGGTATCTGCCCTCCGCCCTGCAAAAGTCCCAAGCCTTTTGCCGAACACACATACCTGGCCGGGTTCTCCTCTCCTGGCAGCATGATCCCCTTGGAAATGACCCGAAGGTCCGCAATGGGGCCGTCAATTACAGGCTTATACGGCGAAACTGCGCGACCGTCTTCCCCGGATGAGTCATCGACGCCTTCATCATTTTCATCAAAAAAGTCCGCCAACTCGTCATCCCAAAAGTCGCCAAGGGCGCCTTCGCCCGCTGCTGATCCCGCCTGCGGCACGGCGGAAAAACCCCTGGCCTGGTCACAGGACAGATGCACTGCGCTTATCGCAAGACTCTGCTTGGCCAGATTCGCCCGCGAGGACAATTCGGCCAGTTGGTCCGGAGCGCGGTCCGAGGGAAAGACAAAATGGCACCAGCCTGAGGCCTCGGGGCCGCGCGGATTGTATCGGCGCTGCTCGAACAGCGGGCAGGGTCCGCCATGCGGGCAGGGGGAGAGTACCGAACATCCCAGGGCCAAGGCAGCCTTGCGGGCCAGAGATATCAGCTTGCCGCCAAGCCGGGCTCCCGGCTCAATAAAAAGAAGCCCATTGCCGGCAGCGTCCCTGGCCTTTTTTACCAGCGAAAAAATCTTCTGCTCAAGCGGCCGCCCTTTCTCCGGTGGCAGCTCATTCAGGGCATTGGCCATCATCACCAAATCGGCCTTTTGCCTCAGGCCGGACAAGGCGGTGTGCATCTGCCCTCTGATCAGGTTTATTTTCCAGGCAGAATTTCCCCCGGCCAATTCACGCAAAATATCTCTGCCAAGCTCCATCGGCCTGACCGCAGTATCGGCACAGATAAAGCTCAGGGGCATATCCCGCAGTTCCGGCTTGAAAAGCCACAGCCCCAGCGGCAAAGTCAGCGGCCCGCTCCCCAGATCCACTATCGTGGCCGCCCCGGAAATCCCAAGATCAAGCCCAGGCAGAAGCCAGGCCAGTCTATAAAGGTTCCATGGCAAAAAATAATGCAGATAAGCCGCGACATTGCGCACAGCCGACCAATATGAGCGCTGCCTGATATCGGCCCGCTCCGTGGTCAGGAGTCTGGACAGATCTCTCACTGCATAGGGAAGATCCCGGCGGTGAGCCCCGGAAACCGGAAAAACACGGTCAATGGCCCGCAAGGCCCGTTTCATATCGGCCAAAACGGCCGGGGAAGGCGGAGAGAGGAAATTCTTAAGCATAGTGGGTCACCCGGGCAGTCGCACATGACCATTGCAGTCGCTGCCCTGCAATACTCAGTAAAATATTAAAAACAACAAACTATCCCGGCAAAAGGGTAAAGGATGGGGGACGCCGGGGAAACACAAAGCCTGTGTCCCGGCCATCATTAAAAGTCCCCCAGCGCCCTACCCTTTGCCTATGCAAAAATAGGCGAAGCCTTGGTTGGCGGCTGCCTGGGGAGAGTAAAGGTTGCGGCCGTCAAAAATAATGGGGGCGGTGAGGAGGTTCTTGATGCGCTTGAAGTCCGGCGTTCTGAACTGGTTCCATTCGGTAACGACGAGAAGGGCGTCGGCGCCGTCGGCGGCTTTGTATTGGTCGGCGCAGAGAGTTACCAGGGGATGCTGAAGGATTGGATGTTCCTTCTCTTTTCCGGCTATCGGGTCGTAGGCCTGGATGCGCATGTCCCTGGCGGTCAGGTATTCGATGATTGAAAGAGCCGCGGACTCGCGCATATCGTCGGTATTGGCTTTGAAGGCCAGTCCCCATACGGCCAGGGTTTTGCCGGCCACCCCGCCCTGGTTGTTGAAATAGTCGCAAACGCGTCTGGCCATGACCAGCTTCTGGCTGTCGTTGACGTCATCGACAGCGGCGAGGATTTTCGGCTCGTGGCCGTTGGTCCTGGCGGTATGGATGAGGGCTTTGACGTCCTTGGGAAAACAGGAGCCGCCGTAGCCCACGCCTGGATAAATGAAGTGAAAACCGATGCGGTGATCCGAACCGATGCCGGTGCGGATTTCACGCACATCGGCCCCGACTTTTTCGCAGATGCCGGCCATTTCGTTAATGAAGGAAATCTTTGTGGCCAGCATGCAGTTCGCGGCATATTTGGTCATCTCGGCGCTGCGTATGCCCATGAATATGAGTTTTTCCCGGCTGCGGGCAAAGGGAGCGTAAAGCAGGCGAAAAAGCTCGGCGGAGTCGTCATTTTCCGTTCCCACGATGACGCGATCCGGCTTCATGAAGTCGTTGATGGCGTCGCCTTCTTTGAGAAACTCCGGATTGGAGACCACGTCAAAGGGGATCTCGGCATGCCTTTGCTCAAGCTCTTTGGCGATGGTTTCCCTGACCATGTCGGCGGTGCCCACAGGGACTGTGGACTTGTTGGCGACGACAATGGGGCCGTCCATAAATCTTCCAATGTCGCGCGCCGCTCCCCTGACGTAGTCAAGGTTGCAGGATCCGTCGCCCAAAGAGGGGGTGCCCACGCAAATCAGGGCGATATCCGCTCCTGCCAGGCCGTATTTGATGCTGGAGGTAAAGTCGAGACGCCCGTCGGCGTAGTTGCGGCGGACAATGTCCTCAAGGCCGGGCTCGTAGATGTGAACGCGGCCGTCTTTCAGGGAATCTACGATGGAGGGGTTAATATCAACACACCTGACGTCGTTGCCCATCTCGGCAAAGCAGGCCGCGCTGACCAGGCCGACATAACCGGTTCCAACAACACATATCTTCATGAGGCACATCTCCGAAGCTGCAAAATATAAGAAAAGACACCCAGGCTTTTAGCACCGCCGGTGAAATGCGTCAATGCGCTGGAATGGCAGGAGCCCCACTCGCCCGTTGCTTTTTGGACGAGTGGGGCGCCAGGGAGTGAGGTTACCTGATCGGCAACATTTCCACCAAGTCTAGATTGCCAGCGGCCCCGGCGATATCCGCGAAAATGGCTTCACTTAAAACCGCATATTCGGCGGGAAGCTCCTTTTTAAGGAGCCCCAGCACCTGTTCTTTGCTGTCGCCGGCCATATAGGCATAATAGGCCTTGAGGATGGCCGCGGCAGGCGCGCCTTTGTCAAAACCGTCCCCAGCTTTTTCAGACAAAGAGCGGTAATGCTGGGCAAACTCGCCCACTTTGTCGGCGCGCCACGCTCCATTTTCAAAGACAAGCAGCCTTTGAGGCCTGGGAGACTCAACCCGGGACAGATCCAGACTGACTGTTCCATCCTCCACGCCGTAATAGATAAAATACGGTTCATCAACCGAAAAGGCGCCCGGCAAAGAAGATTTTGACATCATGCCGTCAAATGGCTCGATATAGCCGAGATAGTCTCCATCCGGGCAGGAGGTCATGATGTAATAGCCAAAACAGCAGTTCGCGCCGCCGGTGAACACCTCAAGCTTCAGGGTCTCACAGCCTGAGGCCGGAAAATCGCCCCCGGGCTTTTCAAAAGATGTTTCACGAAAGGGTTCATCTTCGGGTTCAGCCGCGATTTTGCCTGAATAGGTGATTTTCAAGTCGGAATATCCCTCAAGCTCCGCATCCGGCCGAGTGGATATTCTGAACTTGTGAAATGTTTCGTCGATCGGTTTAGCCTGCTCGCCGGAGTCTCCGCCGGAGCCGTTGTCAGACGACTGACCAGCGCCGGTTTCGCCATTTGCGGGCTGGCTTGCCGCGCCGGATGGGGCTTGGGAAACTGCCGGGGCTTGCCCGGGCAAGTCTGTCTTTTTTTCCTCTTTGCCCGCAACAGGCTCAACACCCTTGCCGCCTTCTTTGCTTGATGAGTCGGAACATCCGGCGATTGCCAAGATCAGGACAACCAACACAGCCGCCAGGGGCAAAGTCAACAGACCAGGCAAATTTGACAGTACGGCGGCGGAGCCGGAGACAGAATCTCTGCTTATGTGCTTGCGCATCATTTTCAATTTTCTCCATAAGTTCTAATTACGGTCTGAAAGGACATGTTTCGCCCAAAACTTCATTTATATTATTATCTATATCACGTTCCGGTGGAACCCGCCAGCAGAAAACGAAAAAAATACAACTCATTCAGTGCCTTGTAGGGCGTGCATCAAGCAAGGGCGATAGTAAAACGCAAAGCCCCCGGCGGAGCCTTCTCCGACGGGGGCTTTGGCAGCCGCATCTGGCTGAAACCGCAGAAAAAATACCTTATTAACCTTCCAGCTCAAAGTCAGATTTGGGCACGCCGCACTGAGGGCATGTCCAGTCTTCCGGAATGTCCCAGAAGGCTGTTCCGGGCTTTACGCCGTTATCGGGATCACCCTCGGCGGGATCGTAAACATATCCGCAAATGGTGCATATATATTTTTGCATGCTTATCTCCAATATTCTTTACAAGGGCTGACTCATTCCAACAGCGAAATCGCCTGAGTGCAGCCGGATGCTATTACATATTTTCAGCAATTACGCGCACCAATGACTCCCGTACGGCCCAAGCCGAAAAACACCGGGAAAGGAAACGCAAGACTGTAAGGAGGATTTCACCGTCATCCGCCAGGAAAATCACTTTGCCTGCGGGCAACGAGCCCTGCGCGCCCTCCCCCGGCCTTTATCATTGTGATCTAATTGCTTTTCCAATGACCGTGAAGGTTGCAGTATTCACGGGCGCAAACTTCCTTGGCCTGAATGCAGAATTCAGCCTCCGGGGCATCGCCGGGGTTAAGGAACCGGGTGTAGGACACGCCGTCTGCCACCAGCTCGATCCACTGAATCCAGTGATCGGCCTGCATCGGGTGAGCCACTGAACCGACCTTGACTTTATAGCCAGTGGCCGTTTTTTCAACAACCGGGATGTGCTTTTCAGTGGCGCCGTCGGTGGTGCCCTCCTTCATCAGCTTCATGGGAGCGCCGCAGCAGGAAACCTCTCCGCCGCCCTCAGCCATAATTTCAAGAAGGATGCCGCACTTGACACACTTGTATACTTCCAGTCTTTTCGCCATGACCAACTCCTGGTATCGTTAAATGTTTCGCAATTCTCACAGTTGCTCAATTATACACAGCCGGTGCGTTTGGTCAACACATCTGGCCAATTAATAATTGATTAGAGCTTAATGATATTAATTACTAATGTCTAGCAGTTTTTATCCTAACAGACACAAGCGAAAAATTAATTTCAAGACGAGTCAGGCTGGCTTCGGCGATCTTCACGGCGACCCTCTGCCCCAGGACAAAGCGGCGATTGTTGCTTCTGCCTGCGAGTTCCTGGCGGTCGGGATCAAAATCATAATAGTCATCGGCCAAGTCTGACAACCGCACCATGCCATCGGTCAGCAGGCCGTCCAACTCCACAAAAAAACCAAACTCGGTAATGCCTGAAATAGTTCCAGCGAACTCTTCGCCAATCTTTCCCTGAAGGTATAAAATCGCCAGCCGCTTGTGGATCTCCCTCTCGGCTTCCATGGCCGTACGTTCGGTAGCATTGATATGCTCGGCGATCTTGCGCAGAAACTCTGGCGAAGCCGGCTTGTTTTTGCGGGCGTTTTTTCCCGTTTCAGACCCGGTTGCGGCTTCATCAGCCGCATCTGGCAAAGAAGCGGAGTGGCTGACAGGCATGCCCAGGGAATACTTCAATGCCCGGTGTACCGTCAGATCCGCATAACGGCGAATGGGCGATGTGAAATGGCAATAACAGTCAGAGGCCAGGCCGTAGTGTCCCTCATTCTCCGGGCTGTAGCGGGCCTGCATCATTGAGCGCAAAATCAGCCGGTTGATGATATATTCATGCCCGGAGCCCCTGGCTTGCTCAAGAAGACGGCAAAGATCGCCAATGGCCGGCTGAGAGCGTTTTTTAAGACCGGCCCGGACATCAGGCTGGAGCCCTCTTGTTTTAATGACATTGAACAGCGTGGCCAGCTTGTCCTCATCCGGAGCCGGATGAACTCTGTAGAGCGCAGGAATCCCTTGCTCGGCGAGACGCCGGGCGACAGCCTCGTTGGCGGCAATCATGAATTCCTCGATCAGCTTGTGCGAAAAGAGATGAGGCCGCGCTTTTATGCCGGCCACGCTCCCTTCGGAATCAAAGATGAATTCAGCCTCGGGCAGGTCAAAATCCAAAGTCTTTCGCTCGCGGCGAAGAGCGGCCAGGGCCTTGGCCAGAGCCCTGGCTTTCAGGAGCATCGCGACAATCGGCTTGGATATTCCCTTCTCGTCTCTAACAGCGCCAGAATCAGCGACGGCGTCCACCCCGGCATCCTGCGCCGCCTCGCGTGAAAGTTGCTCGGCGAAAACACTCTCAACCCGCGCATAGGTGAGCCTGGCCTTGCTTTTGATTATCGCCGGGTAAAAACAGGCTTGTTGAAACACTCCCGCGCGGGAAAGGTCCATCTCCGCGACCATGACCAGACGCGGCTCGCCGGGATTCAGGCTGCAAACGATGTTGGACAGGGCAGAAGGCAGCATGGGCTCGACCGACAACGGAAAATAGTAGGAATTGCCGCGAATGCGCGCCTCGGCGTCCAGGGCGCTTCCCGGGGCGACGTAGTGGCTGACGTCCGCGATCGCCACATAAAGCTTGAACGATTGCCCGCCGCCGGTTTCCTCAACCAAAATGGCGTCATCGAAATCCTTGGCCGTCTCCCCGTCAATGGTCACGAAATCTAGGCCCTGCAAGTCTCTTCTCCCGGACGATACGCCAGGATCGCCCAAGTCCGGCGTTCTGGCGAACCCTTCCGCCTCGTTCAGGGCCGCGCCGGGAAAAATGGTCGGAATGGCATTGTTGCTCTTGGCCAGACGTTCCTGGGTGTGCGGGTCTGTATGTTTCTCAAGGTTCGCCCCAGCTGTGGCACTCCAGATGCCCTCTCCGGCCTTTTCGCCCGGCATAACCAGCAAAAGGTCGTTTCTTCTGATATCACCGTCCAGGCCGGAGACATCGACATGGAACACGGCCCGCATCCTGTCATCGGCCGGAAGGCAGACCCACTCCCCATTTTTCAGGCGCTTTACCGCGTAAACCGCCTGCTCCGCCCTGCCCCGCCGCAAGATTTCAACCACCCGGCCCTCCGGGCTCTGTCCGCGCCGCCCGGGCAGAATGACCACCCTGACCGTGTCCTTGTTCCAGGCCTCTCCCATGTTTGCCGGATGGATATAGATGTCCCGCCCGTGTCCGGTCGACACAAATCCCATGCCGCTGCGCTGCACCGTGACAACCCCTTCCACGGTTTTCAGCTTGCCGGACGGGGCGAAGCCTCCGGAGGGCGAACGCACCACCCGGCCTTCGGCCTGCAGGGTCAGCAGAACAAATTCAATGGATTTTTTGGACCGCCGCTTGAGGTGCAGGATCTTGAGCAAATCGTCAACCTTGAGAGGCCGGTTGCAACGCCCTAGCGCATCCACAACCGCGGCTGACAATTCCTGATCCGCCAGGCCGTGGTCCGGCTTGGCGGATGACGAAGAAAAGGGTTTTCGCGAGCGTTCGCGCTCCCCTGATTCCGCAAAAGGAGAATGACGTTTGCCGCCCGGCGTTCCCAAACGGCTCCTTTTTCCAAAAGCGGAAGCGGTGGTGGATTTTGTGTTGCGCCTGCGGGGTCTGGCTCTCGAAAATGACACGTCTTTCTACTTTCCGGCACAGGTGTGATTATGCCACCAGCCGGACCACCAGGCCGGGAAATCATCCGTGGTGAACAATGCCGGGCCGAATTCAACCCCGACCTCAAGCACATAAATTCCGAGAGCGAGATTTCTGCCGGTCTTCTTGAACAGTGCGGACAATTTGACCGCGTCCTTGGCCGTGCAGACGATCGGCAGTCCGGGACGGGTTATCATCTTAAAGTCAGACAGCGAAAAGCCGTGGTGGTCTTCAAACTTGAAATGCGTATCCGGCCGTCTGCCGATAAAGGCCGTGGCCGTCGCTTCGACCTGACCCGGCTTGCCCACGGCGCTGAGCAGCACATAAGGCTTGTTATGGTAAACTTCCCTGGGCATATAGTCAGACGAGCCGAATGCGCGTCCTTCCCTGAACAGGGAAACCAGCCCCAAGGGCTTTAGCGAGAAGGAAAACAAAGGCACTCCAAGCCTTTCAAGGCGCTCTTTGGCGCTTTTTTCCAAAGCGGCGAACTCGTCTGGCCCAGACTTGATGCAAAACGCCGATGCTGAAGAAAGGGCGCTCTTGCCCTCGCGCCAGGAACCGCCTGGCAACACCCGGTTCCACTGCCGTCCCAGATCGTCCTGGGTGAGCAGCACGATATTGAGATGCCGGTTGACTGCCAGGTGCTGCATGCCGTCGTCAAGGATAAAAAGGTCCGGTCTGAGGTATTTTTGGGCGAATTCGGCCGAGACATCGCGCCTTGGAAAAGCCAGGATATGAGAGTTGGGGTGTCTGCGGGCCAGCATCAAAGGCTCATCGCCGGCCAGGCGGACAGACGTGTTCGGGCCGACCAGCAAAGGCGCCTTTCCCGGCATCCCCTTGTATCCCCTGGTCAAAACCGCAGGGACGAGCCCCCGCGTTTCCGCCCATGTTAAGAGCCAGTCGGTCAGCGGCGTCTTGCCGGTCCCGCCGAAAGAGATATTGCCGATAGCGATCGTCGGGATATCGGGCTTGAACGAAGCGAAAAAGCCCCTGTTGTATGCGCTTCTCCTGCCCTGCATCAAAAGAGCGTAGGGCACGGCCAGCGGACGCAGCAAGGGCGACAATCTAAAATACAGGTTTGACAGGCTCATACCGGACCTCTTTCTATGAAAACCGGGGCCGGGTATCTGGAAGAAGGAAGGGACGCCATGGCCCCTTCCTTCCGCCAAAGATGTCAACGTCTGTTGCCAAGAAGACGCAACAGCATGATGAACAGGTTGATAAAATCAAGGTAGAGTTTGAGGGCGCCCATGATGGTGGCCTTGCGCACCGCCTGGTGGTCGTCCTGGGGGACGCTGTTGCCCATTTCGCGCAAAAGCTGGGTATCGTAGGCGGTCAGACCCAGGAATATCAGAACGCCGACAATGCTGATCAGCCATTCCAGCCTGGTTGAGCCCACAAAGATGTTAACGATTGAGGCTATGACGATGCCGACAAGACCCATGAACAACAGGCTGCCCCAGCTTGACAGATCCTTCTTTGTCACCAACCCGTAAACGCTCATGGCCACGAACATTCCGGTGCAGGCAAAAAAGGCCTGAAAAACAGACTGCCTCGTATATACCTGCAACAGGACCGACAGAGTTATCCCGTTCAGGGCGCTGTAAGCAATGAACATGACCGTGGCCGTCATTGCCGACATCTTCTGGATATTCAGGGACAGAATAAAGACCAGAGCAAGCTCGGCTATAATACATCCCCAAAGGATCCAAGGTTTTGCATATAAAAGAGACCACAAATATTCCGAATTGGCCGCCCAAACGGCGATAATGCCGGTAAGAGCAAGGCCGGCCCCCATCCAGGCGTAAACTGAACGCAAAAAAGCGTTGGTTACGGAAGTGGAAGCGACCACTGACCCAGTGCGTTCAAAATTCATATTTTCTCCTTATTCCTGATTGACGACTATCTTTGTTACAATACCAACTTACAGTCCACCTGACAATGGCAATATCGCACTGACGGTCGCGCCGGACATCTCCGTCCAATGCCATTTTAATTTTTAGACTCATTGCTCGACAGCAGGGATTTGCTCCCAAGCCATTGCAGGGCGGTATTTTTCAAAATTAACATGTTCCCAATACGGAAGAAGCCGAGAACGGCAAGCAACGCTTCCCCTTCCCGGCCATATTCCGCAAACCAGATTGGTTGACGGGTTATTTCCCTTTGCCCTTGGCCGCGCGCTTGGAGGCCTTCAGGGGGTTGACCTTGGCCTGCTGACGCACCGCTGCTTTAATGTGGGTGGCAAAATTGCAGGAACCCAAGGCCCACTTGGATGACGGGTTGGGATAGCTGGAACAGAAGTTTTCGCCTTCAAATTCGCGCACCCGGTTGCAACCTTCGCACTTTTCAACAATTGTGTGAATGATAACGCCGTTAACCTTCACGCCTTCATCGCTTTTTATCGCTTCAAAATCCACAGCTTTTGCACACATACCATATCCCCTTCTAAACGCGCCGCGGTTATACGGCACGGCATTGAAATTGTAACAAGGCTTAGTAATCCCTTAATACATGGCTGTCAACCATTTTCCGGCATTTTCCCAAAAGGGGGACGCCATTGCTTAACGGCACAATGAAAACCCGGAAAAGACGCTCTCCTTTCCGGGTTTTCATTGTGCATTTTGCATTTGAAACGCCGCTTAACGCGCATGAAGGCACTAGTCGCACATCCTTCCGCTTTCTGTGAGGGTGGCTATGACCGAAGAATCATCATCAGCATGCCCGATGTTCAGAGCCATCTCAAGAAGAGAGTAGCTGTAATTGCTAAGCGGCAGATCCAGGCCGAGCTCTTTGGCGATTTCCTTGACGATGCCCATGTCCTTGTAATGCAGACTCGTCTTAAAACCAGGGCTGAAGTCGCCATTGAGAACCCGCTCGCCGTGAACATCGAGAACCTTGCTGGCCGCAAAACCATATTGCAGGGCCGTGCGGACGCTGGCCGGATCAACATCAGCCGCCCGCGCGAAGCGAAAGGCCTCGCCAAGCCCGGCCATGGTTGCGGTAAGAAGTATCTGGTTGCAACTCTTGGCCACCTGTCCGGAGCCGCTTTCACCTATGCGGGTAACATTGCTGCCCATAATGGACAGAATTGGCTGAATATAACCGAAAGTTTCTTTTTTGCAGCCAACCATGATGCTCAAGGTGCCCTGCTCAGCGCCAATAGAGCCTCCTGAAACAGGCGCATCCACCAGCTCAATACCTTTTTCTGCGAGCTTTTGCGCCATGCGCCTCGTGCTTGTATAGGAGATAGTGCTCATATCAACAATGATCAAACCGGACTGGGCTCCGGCCAGAACACCATTCTCACCGAAAATAACGTCTTCAACGTCGTCGGTGCTGCCAACGTTTATGAACAACAAACTGACGTTGCTCGCAAGTTCGGCAATCGTCTCGCTGACAGTGGCCCCATGTTGAACAAGCTCAATCGCCTTTGTAGGCCTTCTGGACCAGACATTGACAGGGTATCCGGCTTTTAAAATATTCAGGGCACAGGGTTTGCCCATAATCCCAAGACCGATATAACCGATTTTCATTAAAACCTCCTGGAGAATGGCGCTAAGACATTATTATCGGCTGGAAGGCCAGCAAATTCAGAATACCATAGAAACTTAATTTACTATTATAGATTATGCAACATATCACTAGTAAAACGCAAAATAAAACCGAAATAAAAACCGGCCTCTCCGCATAAGGAGCAGATATTATAAAACAGACGAGGCAATTGCCCACAAATGGTTCATTGACGGGCAAGCCTCAAACGATTCTGTGTCCTGATATCCAATGGGCAAAGACCTTGCCGTGCATGGCACGGCCGATAAAGGGGGTGTTAATGCTTTTGGAGTGCAAGTTTTCTCTGGAGACCACCCAGATATCGTCGGCGTCGAAGAGGAAGAAATCGGCCGGGTCGCCGGCATCGAAGTTGTTTTCAGGCAGCCCGAAAATGCGGGCTGGGTTATGATGCCATAATTCAACGAAGCGCTCTTCGGTCAACAAGCCCTGGCGGACCAGAGCGTAGGTCAGGGGCAAGGCTGTCTCCAGACCGACCATGCCGTTGGGGGCGGCATCAAGCGGCTCCTCCTTTTCATGCGGGGCATGCGGCGCGTGGTCGGTAGCCAGGATGTCCAGCACGCCGCTGGCCAGGGCGCGGCGCACGGCTTCAACGTCTTCCCTGGTGCGCAAAGGAGGGTTGACCTTGGCCAGGGTATTGTATTTTTCCAGCTCGCGCTCATCAAGGTGAAGATAGTGCGGGCAGGTCTCGGCGGTGATTTTTACGCCTCTGGCCTTGGCCTCGGCAATGAGATTGAGAGACTGGGCGCAACTTATGTGGGCCAGATGTATGGGAAGACCAAGGTATTCTGAAAGCAGAATGTCTCTGGCCACTTGAAAGGCTTCCGCGGCGGTCGGCTGCCCCTTGATTCCTATTGACCCGCTGACCGCGCCCTCATTCATGTGGCTTCCCCTGGCCAGAAATGGATCTTCGCAATGATCGATGACGATCTTTCCCCACTGGGCGGCATATTCAACGGCCCGGCGAAAGACCTCGGTATCCGCGACCGGCACGCCGTCATTGGAAAAAGCGATGCATCCGGCCTTGGACAGTTCGCCAAGCGGAGCCATTTCCTTGCCCTCAAGACCCACGGTCAAGGCGCCGACAGGGCAAAGACGAGGACCGTGCGGCCAGTGCCGGGCGGCTTTTTCAAGCATGAGCCCGGTGACGGACGGGGTGTCGTTCACAGGTTTGGTGTTGGCCATGGCCATGACAGTGCCGAAACCGCCGTGCGCCGCGGCGGCAAGACCGCTTTTGATGTCTTCCTTGTACTCAAATCCGGGTTCGCGCAAGTGGACGTGGGCATCTATAAAGCTTGGAAAGAGAATTCTGCCCTCAGCGTCAAAACGCTCAACGCCGCCGGCCTCGATGCTCCCGGACGGCCCTGTGGCCTTTATGCGGCCGTTCTCAACCAGGACATCGCAAGCCTGGCCGCGCAGTTTGGCGTTAACCAGAATAAATCCGGAGGGGTGTTTTTCCAGGGTCTTGTCACTCATGGCTTACTCGCGCGTGGCTGATGTGTTTTTTGATAAAGGCCTCCGGCTTGTTGCCGGTATCGGGGGCGCCTGGCGGATAAAAACATGTTTACTGCTGCTCGCCGCGCATGGCCAGGGTGAACAAAACGGCCATGCGCACGGAAATGCCGGCCGCCACCTGGTCAAGAATACGGCTTTTCGGACAATCCGCCACGTCAGCGGCTATCTCAAGCCCCCTGTTCATCGGGCCTGGGTGCAGGATGGCGGCGTCCTTGTTCATCATTTCCACATGACGCTTTGTCAGGCAAAAATTAGCGGCATATTCGGAAAGATCCGGCAAAAGACCGGCTTTTTGCCGTTCCAGTTGAAGCCTCAGACACATCACGGCATCCACGCCCTCAACGGCCTTTTCAATGGTCGGGCAGACCGTGACCGGCCAGGACTCAATCCCCGGAGGAAGAAGTGTACGCGGGCCAAAGACCCTGACCTTGACTCCCATTCGCGACAACAAATGGACGTTTGAACGCACCACCCGGCTGTGGCAGATATCGCCCATAATCAAAAGAGTTTTTCCGGACATTTCCCTGTTCCAGCAACGGTTCAGGGTGTAGGCGTCAAGCAGGGCCTGGGTCGGGTGGGCATGCCAGCCGTCTCCGGCGTTGACGATGGAGCATTCAAGACGGTCAGCCAGAAACGCGGCGGCTCCGCTCGAAGAATGGCGCACCACGATAACGTCCGGCCCCATGGCTTCAAGGGTTAAGGCCGTGTCCTTCAGGCTTTCGCCCTTGCTCAAGCTGCTTCCGGATTTTGTCAGGGAATAGGTGTCGGCCGACAAACGCTTTCCGGCCATGTCAAAGGAAGTGCGGGTGCGGGTGCTGTCTTCGGCGAAAAAAAGAACCACGCCCTTGCCGCGCATAATCGGCACTTTCTTGACGGGCCTTGTGTTAATCTCTTCAAACTGCTCGGCAACTGTTAAAAGGTGGAGGATTTCATCAACCGTCAGGTCCCGCGTGTCAAGCAGGTCTTTGTGACGCCAGGGCAGAACAGACATTGGACGATCACCTCATGCTGTCAAAGATTAAGTGCAAAACAGCCGCTTTTCCCAGCGGGACGGGGCCAGAGACAAAGGGCTGGCCCCATCCCGCGAAACCGACTAATCATACACTATCTTAAAGGATGATTTCAAGCCCTTCGTTCAACCTTGGCCAGCCAGCCCTTCGGGGCCTCGGCCCTGCCGGTCTGAATCGAAGAATAGAGTTCGTAAAGTCCCCTGGAGTACTTGCCGATTCCTCCATCGCCGACCACGTACTCCGTGCCGTCCTCCATAAGATATGTGCCGACCGGGCTTACAACGGCCGCGGTGCCAAAGCCCCCGGCCTCCACAATCCGGCCCGATTTTATATCCTCAAGAAAGGACTTGATCGGAACGCGGTCCTGCCTGGCCTTGATTCGGCCAAGCGCCCCCAGCTCAAGAACCGACAGCGAGGTTACTGATTGCAGGATGCTCTCGACGAATGTGGGAATGACGAACGTCCCGTCGCTCAGGACGTGGTAGTGGTTCATGGCCCCGGCTTCCTCAATGTATTCGTTGCTGGCGTCGAGATAGAGCACCTGGGATGCGCCGTGGGCATAAGCGTATTGGCAGGGCTTGAGAGACGCTCCGTAGTTGCCGCCGGCCTTGGCCGATCCTGTCCCGCCGGGAGCGGCCCGATGATATTTTTCAGTCACAAGCAGCTTGATGGCCTTGGAGAATCCGTCAGCGTAATATGGCCCGCTTGGCGAAAGCATGATGCAATAAGTGTAGGAACTGCTGGCCCTTATGCCGAGACAGTCCTGGGTGGCGAACATCACCGGGCGGATGTATAAGGATGATTCCGGCTTTGTCGGGCACCAGTGGCGCTCGACATCGAGCAGGGCCAAAGCCGCCTGCATCTGGTCGGCGACCGGAATGGTGGGCATGCACAAAACTTCGGCAGAATGGTTGAGACGCTCGGCGTTTTTGTCGAAACGGAAGAGGTAGAGCTCGCCGTCATCATGCATGAAGGCCTTGCAGCCCTCAAAAAGGGTTTGCCCATAGTGCAGGCACATGGCGCCCGGCATAAGCGACAAGGGGCCATAAGGGACTATGCGCGGGTTGCGCCAGGCGTTGTCATAATAATCCATCAAGAACATATGGTCGGTACGCAACTGGCCGAAGGCGAGCTTGTCCTGGTTTTCGGGCAGCTTCCCGCGTTTTTCAACTGGAAGAAGGTCTAAGGTGATCTGCATGGTAAACCCCTGTGTTTTACGCCTGGAAAGTTTAATGATTAAATGTCCGAACGTCAGGGCAGAAATGCCCGCAAACCGCGCCGGACCGCCAACATTGCATTAAACGGCCTGTAGTTCGCATTTTCCTGTTTTATCGGCAAATAGCCTTGCTCCTTTTCGGCATGGTTGTCAACCGCGAACGGTCAAACACAAGCGATGGTCCACGGCAAGGAAATTCACGCAACCATTTATTCGCCCTGAACAAACGCGCGGCCGCATTCAACAAACGCCCCGCAGGCTCTCCGCCATGCGCGCGAATACGTCCCGGCTCACCGGAACAGCGGTCACGTCAACGACATCGTGCAGCTTGCGCACCTGCCGTACGACCTGCTCCATGCGGTTGTCCTCGTTGACCATTAACCACATCTTGCAGACAGAGCCGTCCTCGTCCGGCGTGACCATGATCCCTTCAAGGTTGAAGGCCCTGCGGGCGAACAGGCCGCAAACATGGGACATCACTCCCGGGTGGTTTCTCACCGTAAGCAAGAGCGCCCTTAAAGGGGGAACGTCCACAGTTTCCGCGCCGCCAAAAACGCGCTTGCCCGCTGGCTCATCTGGGGCAGCGCCGCGCGTTCCGGCGCATCCATTCTTAAGCATTGCATTCTCCTCCTATCATTTCAATGTTGGCGGCCCCTGGCGGAACCATTGGGAACACCTTGTCCTCCGCCTTGACCCTGATCTCGATCAGGCGCGGGCCATGCGATTGCAGCGCCTTCTCCAAATCCCCGTACGGGTCGCCGCTTTCACTAAGGTTGACTGCCTCAACCCCAAAACCTCGGGCGATGCCGATAAAGTCGGTCTGATCCGCAAAACTGCTGGCAATGTAGCGTCCTGAATAGAACAACTCCTGCTGCTGACGCACCAGCCCAAGGGCATTGTTGTTGGACAGAATGATTTTGACGTTGGCCTGTTCCTGAACGGCCGTGGCCAGTTCCTGGATGTTCATCAAAATGCTGCCGTCACCGGTGAAACAGACCACAGTCGCCTCTGGGTTTTCAACAGCAGCGCCAATCGCCGCCGGCAGACCAAAACCCATCGTGCCGAGCCCGCCAGAGGTCAGCCATTGGCGGGTGCGGGAAAAGGGATAGGCCTGGGCCACGCGCATCTGGTGCTGCCCGACGTCGGTCGTGACGATCGCGCCGCTGCCGAGAATCTCCCCTGTACGGCGTATGATTCCATAGGCCGAGACCGGATCTTCCGGCCTGTCCACGACCAGAGGGTGGCTCTTTTTCAGTTCGGCCACCCGCGACAGCCATTGGGTACGACCCCGTTTTTCCAGAAGCGGCAGAAGCCCCCGCAACGCCTTGCCGGCATCGGCGATTATCCCGGCGTGCGGACGGCGCAGCTTGCCCACCTCGCCCGCGTCTATATCTATGTGGACAATCGCCGCCTCGGGACAGAACCGATCCGCCCTGCCCGTGGCCCGGTCATCAAACCTGGCCCCAACCACGATCAGCAAATCGCACTCCTCAAGCAACATGTTGGTGTAACGCGCCCCGTGCATGCCGAGCATGCCCAGGCAAAGCTCATGGCTGGCCGGCACCACTCCAAGCCCCAGCAAGGACAAAGCCGCCGGAATGCGCTGACTTTCCACCATGCACAGCGCCAGTTCGGCAGTTTCGGCCTTTGCCGTGCCGCCGCCAAAGAGCAGGATGGGACGCTCAGAGCGGTTGATCAGTTCAGCCGCGCGGACCAAGTCCTCCCGGCCAGGTTCGTCAAAACCGCCGTCAAAACCTTGCGCAGAAGACATAGCTGCTGCATCAGCCGCATGTGCGGCGTCCTTCCATCTCGCCGGCCGCTCCGCCCGCCATTTCACGGACGCGGTCTGCACGTCCTTGGGGATGTCAATCAAAATCGGCCCCGGACGCCCGGACGTCGCGATCCTGAACGCCTCAGGTATTACCTCGAAGAGATCCGCCGCATCGCGCACCAGAAAATTGTGTTTGGTGACCGGCAGGGACATCCCGTAGATATCTACTTCCTGGAATGCATCCGTGCCAATCATGCCGGCCGCCACCTGCCCGGTGACGCAAATTATCGGCACTGAATCAAGCTTGGCATCGGCCAGGGCTGTCAGCGTATTAGTCGCGCCAGGGCCTGATGTCGCAAAGAACACAGCCGGACGCCCGGTCGTGCGCGCCATGCCCTGCGCGATAAAGCCAGCTCCCTGCTCATGCCTGGCCAGGATGTGGCGAATGCGCCCGTTTTTTGAAAGAGCGTCGTACAACGGAAGATTGCAGCCGCCCGGAATGCCGGCAATGCAACGTATGCCTTCCGCTTCCAAAAGGCGTATTGTCAGTTCGGCCCCGGTTATTATTTCGCAGTCATTCATGAAAAACGCTCCTTGCATCTTTTCCCCTGGTTTTCCGGCGGCGGATCCCAAAACAAAACCCCCCGCCGGCTCGCACCTGCGGGGGGTTAAATGGCTTGTTGCCTTGTCCTTCCCGATCACAGCGCGAGCATAGAGAAACCTCGTACGACGACGACGTTTACAACTAGAGCGCTAATAATGAACTGGAAGCCGGACAACATTACAAAATTCCTTGTTTTTTTATGAAATAATCCTACTCGCCCCTGACTGTCAACCGGAAATTAGACTTGGCCTTCATTAATTATCCGCCCGCGAAAAGCCATTTTTTCTCATTGCGACACAGGCATGCAAAAAATAACGGCTTTGCGGCAGGTGAGTTAGTAAGGGCCGAACCCAGCTCTTTACTTATCGCCTGAAATCGTCTTTTTGAGATCCGCCAGGGCGACAACCGCATCTTTTTGCCCTTGCACGGCGGCCTGTTTGTACCAGTATATCGCTTTTGAAAGGTCAATTTTCACGCCTTCGCCGTATTCATACCGCACCCCCACCTGGAACTGGGCATCGGCATCACCCTGCCTTGCGGCCATCAAAAACCACTCCAGGGCCTTTGCCTGATCTTCAGCAACGACCTCGCCCGATGCGTAAGCGATGCCCATGTTGTACTGGGCTTGAATATTGCCCTGCCCGGCGGATTTCTCATACCAGGACAGAGCTGCCTCCTGATCTCTAGATACGCCAAGGCCCAGATCCAGACAGTGGCCTAGGGCGAACTGGGCGCCGGGATGTCCTTTCTCGGCTGCCTGCGCGAAGAGTTCAACGGCCTTTCGCACGTCCTTGTGGGAGCCCTGGCCTTTAAAAAGCATGACCCCCTGATCGTAAAGAGCCTGGGCGCTTTGCCCGTCTTCAGCAGCACGGGCCGAAAAAGCGGCGGTTAAACCAACACATAAGACAACAGCGACAATAAATATGGAAATTGCTGACCGTGGCATAAGAGTTCCTTGAGTATCCTGGTAGGGATATTTGTTGTGAAAGTAACCGCTGCCCCGCGCAAATCACGCTACACGAGGACAGCGGGAGGTCCATCCGCCTTTTTTAAGACCAGAGCCAATCCGAAATCAAGCCGACATGATTGCATCATATTTTTGAACCGTTGAAAAGAAACATTTCCAATATATTTATTTGACAGGTCAGCCCCTTGCGGTTAGCTTACGCGCCAGCATGCGAGAGTGGCGGAACTGGTAGACGCACTGGACTTAGAATCCAGCGGTTATCCGTGGGGGTTCAAATCCCCCCTCTCGCACCAAAAAAGCTTATTTCCCTTAAAGCCTTGTCCGCCGCCCATTTTGGGCGGCTTTTTATTTGCCATGTCATTTTCATATATTAAACTAATTTCACTTGTTGAAATAACGGTTGCAGATTTTCGGTTGCGGCTGCAACCGAAAATTCCGCATGTGAAATTCATTTGAGATTCGGCAACGGCACGGCCAAAAATTACTCGTTACGACACAAATTGTAGGGTATGATAGCGCGCTCATGCGAATCACGCCCATCCAACCCGCAACTTCAGCGGGTGCAATTTCGATACACCGCCCCGCAGGCACGGTCAGGCAATAAGTACCGCATAGGGCCTTGACGGCATTACCATAATGAGCTAAACATGAAAAAAGAGTAAAGTAGTAACGAGAACTAATAGATAGAAGGAGCAAGATCGTGAAAAAGACGCTTAAAGTTAACGGCATCCATTGCAGAAACTGCGCTACCTACCTTGAGAAAGCTTTAAAGGGCGTGCCCGGCGTTACCAGCGCAAGCGCCGATCTGCCCACTGAATCAGCCGTTGTCGAATGCGGCGACAACGTTACTGATGATATGCTCAAAGATGCCTCAAACCGCGCCGGTTTTGAAGTAGTCAGCATCTCTTAGCAGGATTTGTCGGTTTGGTTGGCTGATAAACATCTTGAAAGAGTACTAATAACAACACAACACCTGGAGCAAGATCATGAAAAAGACGCTTAAAGTTAACGGCATCCATTGCAGAAACTGTGCTACATATCTTGAGAAAGCTTTGAAAGGCGTACCCGGCGTTACCAGCGCAAGCGCCGATCTGCCCACTGAATCAGCCGTTGTCGAGTGCAACGACAGCGTTACAGATGATATGCTCAAAGATGCCTCAAACCGCGCCGGATTTGAAGTAATCAGCATTTCCTAGAGCCATTGATACATGGCGACGGCTGCTGAATTCGCCGTTCCGCCCTATCAGTCGGCTGGCCTGAAAAGACTGTACCTTGTCAGGCCCGGCAGTGTATGCCATTCAAAAACGCGCTCACTATGACGCGGATACGCCAAACGCCCCTTGCGCTGGAATTCCTATTTCGGGTCTGCACAAGGGGCATTGCTATTGGATATCCGCACCAGCATCGTGCCCACGCTCCCCGCCGCATATAGCATCCCGGCAAACACACGGCGCCATCATGCAGCAGGTCCGCCATACGCAAACCACGCCTAACCATAGTCGCAAAAAAGCGAACAAATTCCCGGCGCGTCTTTCCAGGAAGCCACGGCCAAGCACGGCCTGGCGCCGCTCACGAACAATCGCGACAAATAAAAGTGTTGGATAAAGGAGGGCGGGGCCGGGCGGAAGGAGGAAAAAACTTTTGAGAAAATTTGTTCCTCCTTCCAGCCAGCCTTCGGGGCATTGAGGCTTAAACCGCGGCTATTCCAAGCTCTGCGGCCATCAGGTTGATTTCGACCACTTTGGGGGGCAGGTATTTTTTGATGCCTTCCTTGAGGGCGTCTGGTCCGAAGGGCACAAGGCCGGTGGCGCAAAGAGCGGCAAGCATGGCAATGTTGCCGCTCTGGATTGATCCGGCCTGCGCGCCCAGGGTCTGGGCCGGAATGTACCAGGCTTTGGGGGTGACCTTGGCCACTTCGTCCTTGACCATTTGGAGTTCGGGCAAGGCGGCTTTTCCGGCGCAAACGGACGGCGGGGGAATGAACTCTGTAGCCGAGATGACAGCTCCGGCCGGGGACAGATAGGGCAGCCCGCGCAGGGTCTCCAGCGGTTCAAACCCGAGAATTACGTCGGCTTCTCCAAAATATATGGTCGGGCTTTTCCAGCCGCCAATGAGGACGGTAGACTCAACCACGCCGCCGCGCTGGGCCATGCCGTGGATCTCGCCCGAGGTGACGTCCAGACCCTGGTCCATAGCCGTGCGCGCCAGAAGGGTCGTAGCGGTGAGGGTGCCCTGACCGCCTACGCCGGTCAGGTAAATGCGCAGCCGTGAATTTTTCATCATGCACCTCTCTTCTTGGCCTTGAAGCCGGTTGAAATCTGCACGCAGACCATGCATCCGGAACACATGTCTTCATCCACGCTCACATCGTCGCCGCAACGCCGGAAAGCCTGGCAGGCCAGGGTTTCCAGGCAGCGCAGGGTGTCCGGGCCTTGCGAGGCCACATAGGCCACCTGGCTGTGCCCTTTTTTGAGGGTCCGGCGGGCGAAAAGCACGCAGGGTTCCTTTACGAGCAGGACGCGGACGCCCGTCTGTTCCTTCATCTCGCGCAAAGCCTTATCCAGGGCGTTCTGATTGTAGCCTTTGACCACCTTGAGCTGGGTCACGCCGCAGCCTTTGACCACGGATTCAATGTCAAGATGCACCGACCAGTCGCCAAGCACCTCGCTGTCCATGCCGGGATTGGGCTGGTGCCCGGTCATGGCGGTCGTGCCGTTGTCAAGGATGACCACCAGGACGTCATGCTTGTTGAAAACCGCGTTCACGAGTCCGGTCATGCCGGAATGGAAGAAGGTCGAGTCGCCGATAAAGGCAACCACCTGCTTGCCCGAGGCCGCGGCAAAGCCGCTGCCCGCGGAAATGGACGAACCCATGCAGAACAGGAAGTCGGCGGCGGAAAGCGGAGGCACGAACCCCAGGGTGTAGCAGCCGATGTCGCTTGAATAGTAGGCGTTGTCGCCAAAGACCTTGCGCACGGCATAAAAGGCCGAACGGTGGGCGCAGCCGGCGCAAAGGCTCGGCGGACGCGGGGGGAGCTGAGCCGCGCAGTCGTTGTTTTTGCAGGCCCGGGCAATGCCAGCCCCGACCAGGGGCGCAAGGGCGTCGCGGATGGACAGGGTTGAGTACTCTCCAAACACGGTCAGCGGGCCGGCCTTGCCCTGAATCGGCAGGGTCAGCCCCTTTTCATGGGCCAAGGCGCGCAGATCGCGCTCAACCAAAGGCTCGCCCTCTTCCAGCACGAGGACTGAGTCAACATCACGCATAAATTTTTCAAGAGCGGCAAGCGGCAGGGGCCAGCTAAAGCCAAGCTCGAAAATTCTGACCTTGTCCTCCCAGCCTTGCTCAAGCAAGACATCGTGCAAATAGGCGCGGCTGATGCCGGAGGCCACAACGCCCACCCGGCCGCTTCCCGTCACCCTGTTGAAGGGCGATGATTCAGCCATTTGACGGATCTGCTCAAGGTTGGCGACAATAACCTTGTGCCGGGCGCGGGCGATGGCCGGCAGGGGCACAAAACGGCGCGGGTCGCGGGTAAATTCGACGATCTCGGCCGGCGCTTCCGGCAAGGGGCCGTAATCGACCGGACCGCGCAGATGGTTGACCCTGGTGGTCGTACGCAGCATGACCGGCTGCTGGGTCTCGCGGGCCATCTCCAGCGCGGCCTTGGACATCTCCTTGGCTTCCTGGGCTGTGGACGGCTCGAAACAGGGCATTCCGGCAAAGCGGGCGTAGGTGCGGTTGTCCTGCTCGTTCTGGCTTGAGTGAGCGCCGGGATCGTCCGCCGACAAGAGAACCAGGCCGCCTGGAAGGCCGAGATAGGTCATGGTCATCAAAGGGTCGGCGGCAACGTTAACGCCCACATGCTTCATGGTGACGAGCGACAGGGCTCCGGCCAAGGCGGAACCGGCGGCCACCTCCATGGCCACCTTCTCGTTGACCGAATACTCCATTCTGAACCGGCCGCAGGTGCGCAGGCGATAGAAGGTGTCTGGAACCTCGGACGAGGGGGTGCCCGGATAACAGGTGACGACGTTGACGCCGGCTTCCAGTGCTCCGCGAACAATGGCTTCATTGCCTAAAAGCAGGTGCCGTTCCCCCACGGGGGCAAGCAATGGGTGCTTCATGACCTTTTCCTTCTTCTGAACGTATGGCGTCTTTAGGACATTTTCACTTTGAAATACTCGCTTAACCACAGGCGAAGCCTGCCCGCGAGTATTGAGTGGCAAGCATTTGAAACAAACCCTTGCGGAGCGGATAAATTTTTCCAAAGATGATCGTCTGGCGGATGCGGCGCCAGCCGCCAAGCCGGCCATGCCGATTTCCGGTCCGGCCGGCGACCGATATCTGCCCTGACCACATGCTCCACAGGCCTCTATTCAGAGGCCCTGGATTCAGCGGGCGATTATTGCCCGGCCGTTTGCGGGGCGGCTTGCCCGGATTGGCCCGCCGGCTTCTCTGCTGCCTTGTTTTTTTCCGTCTCGGCTATCTTGCGCCGCAAATCGGCCGCTTTCTGCTGCCAGAGTACGGGGCTTCCGCCCATTTGGGGAATGGACAGCACGTCGTCGCAGGCCTTGAGCGCCCTTTGGTAATCACCCATGCTCTCGGCCACCAGGACAATCTGGGTGTTCAAAACAATGCGTCCCTGCTCTCCAGCCTGCGGAAGAAGCCCTTCAAGGACAGCAAGCGCCTCGGCCTTCTTGCCATCCTCAAGCAGCAACTGCGCCCTGCCCCGCCCGGCCAAAACAGCAGTCTCCGGCTTATTCTCCGCCTGCAAGGCAGCCCAGGCTTGCTCGGCCTTGGCCCTGTCGCCCATCTCCAGAGCGGCCTTGGCCTGATCCAGCAGGATGGGTGTGCGAAGCTGCGCAGGCGCTGCGCCAAGAAATGCATCCAGCTTCTGATAGCGCAGGGCCGGATCCCGGGTTATGCTGATCATTCCCAGCTCATTGCGGGCCTCTTTCATTGACGCCCCCGCGCGCCACTTATAAATTCCGTAACCCGCGATTATGACAGCCAGAAAAACAATGACAAGCACGATCAGGCGGGCATGCCTGACCAAGAATTGAAGCAACGGCGAGGCTTCAGCCGATACTTCCTTTTCAATATCGCCGAGAAAAGACGGTTCCTGCTTGGGTTTGGCCGCCATGCGGACTCCTTGGGCATTATCCGCCGCCCCCTTTGCCGGAGACGGCGCAAATTAACGAAAATAAACCTCATTCCAACGAATCCGGCATACTAAGCCCAAGCGTGATAAATGTCAAAGCGCGGGACGGGCAAAATTTCACCGTGATTAAAAAAGTTTTTTCAGTATAAATTTTAATTTGTGATCCAGCTCACAGATCATTGACATGCCCTATCGTAAAAATGATACATCAATAGTACAAAACCCGTACAAAAGGAGTCTGACATGTTTTGCAATCAATGTGAGCAAACAGCCAAGGGGACCGGCTGCACCCTGGCCGGAGTCTGTGGAAAAAACGAGGAAATTTCTGGATTGCAGGATCATCTGATCCTGGCGTTGCGCCTTTTGTCGCAAGCAGCCCTTAAAGGCAGATCCAAGGGCATTGTGGACGACAAAATTGACGCCTTCACCTTGCGGGCCGTATTCACCACCCTGACCAACGTGAACTTCGACCCGGCCGCGCTCAAAGATTTCATCAGGCAAGCCGTTGCCGCGCGCCTTGAGCTGGGTGGGAAAATGGGCTGTTCCGCCTGTTTCGCCCCTGACGCCGTAGACAAGGCCTACGCCGAACTCATGGCCAAAGATGCCTCCACGCTCAGTTTCTCGAGCGATGAAAACGTCCGCTCGGCCATGCAAATCCTGCTTTTCGGCGTAAAAGGCCTTGCGGCGTACGCTGACCACGCCCTGATCCTGGGCCAGAGCGACCCGGAAATCTTCAACTTCGTCTACGAAGCCCTGGCAGCCGGCTTCCCTGACAAGGACGGCAAGCTGGACAAGGAACGCGGCCTCAACGACTGGCTTGAGCTCATCCTGCGCTGCGGCACCGTCAACCTGAAGGCCATGGAACTGCTCGACAAGGGCAACACCGCCACCTTCGGCGACCCCGAACCCACCCAGGTTTCCCTTGGCGCCAAAAAAGGCAAGGCCATCCTGATCACCGGCCACGATCTGCTCGATCTGCACGCCCTGCTCGAGCAGACCAAGGGAACGGGCATCAACATCTACACCCACGGCGAGATGCTGCCCACCCACGCCTACCCCAAGCTCAAGGCCTATCCGCATTTCGCCGGCCACTACGGCACCGCCTGGCAGAACCAGCAAAAGGAACTGCCGGCCTTCCCCGGACCGGTCCTTTTCACCACCAACTGCATCCAAAAGCCGATGGGCTATGACGACAAGGTCTTCACCACCGGCTGCGTCGGCTGGCCCGGTGCCGCCCACTGCGTTGACCGCGACTTCTCGGCCGTTATCAAAAAGGCCCTGGAAATGCCCGGTTTCCCCGAAGACGTCCCCGGAAAGACCGTCATGGTCGGCTTTGGCCACAAGACCCTGCTGGGCGCGGCTCCCCAACTGCTCGAGGCCGCCAAGTCCGGCGCGCTGCGCCACATATTCCTGGTCGGCGGCTGCGACGGCGCCAGGCCCGGACGCAATTACTACACCGAATTCGTCGAAAAGACGCCGGCGGACACCCTGGTCCTTACCCTGGCCTGCGGCAAATTCCGATTCTTTGACAAGGATCTCGGCATGTTCGGCCCCTTCCCCCGCCTCATCGACGTCGGCCAGTGCAACGACGCTTACTCCGCCGTCAAAGTGGCCATCGCCCTGGCTGAGGCCCTCGGATGCGGCGTGAACGAATTGCCCTTGTCCCTGATTCTTTCCTGGTACGAGCAAAAGGCCGTGGTCATTCTCCTGACCCTTCTCGCGCTCGGCATCAAGAACATCCGCCTCGGACCGACCCTTCCGGCCTTCGTATCGCCCGCGATCCTTAACGTGCTGGTCGAAAACTGGAACATCGCCCCGATTAAAACCCCGGAAGAAGACCTCAAGGCAATTCTGGGTTAACCGACGGGCAGCCTGAAAGGAGGGAAACCAACAGAGCGGTTGCCCTGATGCGGCCAGACACAGACTCTGCGCTCCCTTCCCACAGGCCCTCCCCATGCGAAGAAGCCAGCCGACAGATTCAACCGTTGGCTGGCTTCTCACATGCAAACGAATCATTCCCCAAAACCGGTAAAGAAGGGGGCCACCCTTCCCCGGCTCTTTGCCGCTGCCTATTTTTTTACATAGGCCTTTTTGATTACCACGGGTTCAACGGGGACGTCCTGATAGGGGCCGTGATAGGAGGTTTCGACTGCGCGGATGGCGTCGACCACATCCTGGCCTTCAATAACTTTGCCAAACACGCAATAGCCCCAGCCCTGGGGGCTTGGGCTGGTGAAGTTGAGGAAATCGTTGTTCTTTGAGTTGATGAAAAACTGGGCAGTGGCGGAGTGGGGGTCGCTGGTACGGGCCATGGCCACGGTGTATTTGTCGTTTTTAAGACCGTTGTCAGCCTCATTCTTGATCGACTCGCGGGTTTCTTTTTGGTCAAAATCCTCGGTCATTCCGCCGCCCTGGATCATGAAGTCCTTGATCACACGGTGAAAGATGGTGCCGTCGTAAAAGCCGTCCTTGACGTACTGCAAAAAGTTCGCGGTGGTCAAAGGGGCGTCTTTCTCATTGAGTTCAATTGCGATGTTGCCTTTGCTGGTTTCAAGAACTACCACTGGGGACTCCTTCTGGGCATGGGCTTGCGGGCAAATTGCAAGCGCCAGCGTCATGATGCATGAGATTAAAAAAAAGCGCATATCCATTCTCCCTGTTGAATAAAACAGAAGCGGCGCACTGCCGCATGTATTCAAGCCCAACTGCAAAAAGACCGTCGGGCAGGCTTCCTATACATGATCTTGGCAAGAAGTGGAAGGGCCTTGAAAAAAGCCCTCCCCGGGGAGAAAGAAAACGGGCTCATAATCATTGCGGATGATATTTTCCTCGCATAAGTTTGCCAAAACCGATAACGCAAGGTATAAACCAACGATATCAAGGGTGTGGCGCATATTATCCGGGGCATAAATTTTATGAAACCGCCGCCTTATGCTGGCGCGGCCTGCTAAATACTGGTATGTATTTGAAAAAGACTCCAAAACCTGAAGATATGGCCTCAACCTGCCACCTAAAAAATACATGGACAAAGACATCACCATGAAAACAAAAATAATCGCCACGCTTGGCCCGGCCTGCAGAAATCCTGATGTCCTGGCCAACGTCATCGCTGCCGGAGCGCACATTGTGCGCCTGAATTTCTCTCATGGCTCAGCCGACGACTTTGTCGACATTGTCAAGAACATCCGCGAGCTGGAAAAACGCTTCAATTACCCGATCACCATCATGCAGGATCTGTCCGGGCCGAAAATCCGCATCGGTTTCCTGCCGGATAACGAGCCCATTGAATTTACCTCGGGCGACGAGGTTCTGCTCGGCCTGAGCCATAACAAGCCGCCGGCGAATATGCCCTTCATTCCATTCGATCACCCGGAGATCCTGAACAGTCTTGAGGAAGGCGACCGCATGCTCATGGCCGACGGCACCCTGGAATTCATTGTAAAATGCAAGGCGCCTGGCGGGTATGTAATCGTAGCTTCCAACAACGGCATTGTATCTTCCAGAAAAGGCCTGGCTCTGCCCGGCAAGCACGTCAAAGTGGCGGCCCTGACCGAGAAGGATAAAAAAGACCTGCGCGACGGTTTCAAACTCGGCATTGACGCTGTGGCCCTGTCATACGTCCAGACTCCGGAGGACATCCTCGAAGCCAGGGAAATCATCAAGGAATGTGGCCGCCCTATTCCGATCTGCGCCAAGCTTGAGCGCCAGAACGCTGTGGATCGGCTGGACGACATTCTGAAAGTCGTCGACATAGTCATGGTCGCCCGCGGGGATCTGGGCATCGAATGCCCCCTTCCCACCATTCCTACCATGCAAAAAAGGATCATCAGGGCCTGCAACCGGGCCAACATCCCGGTTATCGTGGCCACGCAGATGCTGCTTTCCATGGTCAACAACCCAAGCCCGACCAGGGCCGAGACTACCGACGTGGCCAACGCGGTCCTTGACGGCGCCGACTGCGTGATGCTCTCCGAAGAAACGGCCATCGGCCAATATCCCGTTGGCACAGTGGCTTTCATGCGACGCATCGCGGATGAAGCCGAAACGCTTTTGGTGGAGAAAAAACGTCTGGCCAGCCTCTACATGGAAGAGCCGGAGGAATCATCTGACTTTCTCTCTTACTGCGCCTGCCTTCTGGCCAAAAAAGCCTCGGCCCGGGCCATCGTGGCTCACAGCATGAGCGGCACCTCGGGGCGATATATTTCTTCCTACCGCCCGGAACAGCCGATTTTTGTTCTTACCCAGGACGAGACCGTCATGCGGCATTTAAATTTCTCCTGGGGCGTCTTGCCGTGCGCCGCGGATGTTTCACTCCCAGCGCACCTTGACAGGGCGCAAAGATTTGTTGACGAAAAGGCCTTTTTCGTGGAAGGAGACGAAGTGGTCATCACAGCCGGCCAGCCCAAACCCGGTGAAGAAAGCACAGGAACAAACCTCGTTAAAATATACAGGAAATAATTCATTATGAGCAAAGCTGACGTTCCTGAGAATATTTCTGAGGAATACTATCAGATAAGCATGCCCATTCTGAGCAGCTTTCCAAAATACAGGCCGCCGCTGGATCTGTTTCGCTTCAACGAGAAGATCTGCAATCTCGTGCCCTATTCCCAAAAAGGGGACAGGCTGAGCAACGATCAGGTCGAAGAAATCCACGCCCTGTGCGACGAAGGCAATATTTTCGTCTCCCGCACCGATCATCCGATCTATTCACAGCATATCATAAAGCAGCTTGACCTGGTCCTGGTGGATCAAAATCTCAAAGAAGGCGAGGTGGCCGACATCTGCGTCAAGGCGCTGGAAATGCGCATGAACGACTTCATCGAGCAGCCGGTCAAGCCCGTCTACGATTTGCTTTACACCGACCTCATGGTCGCCACCGAATACCTGTGGAACGACCTGCACCGCTTAAAGCTCTTTGTCAGACGCGTCAGCCTGGGCGATTTCACCCTCGCCAGGCACTCTCTCAACTGTCTCTGGCTCGGCCTGTGGCTGTGGGCCAACCGCAAGACAGAAGAAAAACTCACCCGCAAAACCTTCGACCGCGCGGCCGTCGCCCTTTTGCTGCACGACATCGGCATGTCCAAGCTCCCCAGCTTTATTCTCAAAAAGACCACCACCCTCAAGCCGGAAGAATGGGAAAAAATTCCCCACCACCCGCTGATCGGCTACAAAATTCTTCACAAGCTCGACATCACCTTTGACGAAGCCAAACAAGCCACTCTCGAACACCACGAACGCCTGGATGGCTCCGGCTATCCGCAAAAATCCAAAAATATCAGCACATTCGGCCAGATGGTCGCCGTGGTGGACTCATTCTCGGCCATGATCCAAAAAAGAAGCCACGCCACGCCCAAAACCCCTGAAGAGGCCGCCCGCGAGCTGTCAGCCGACAAATCCCACTACGACTTGTATTTTTCCGGCCAGCTTCTGTCCGCCATAGTAATGGGGCAAATCAACTTCAAACATTAGCGCACCTTGCCATTCAAAATTTTATCAGCGCAAATGCCCTGGCGACGCGGCCATTATTTCCCGTCGCCCGCGGGATATCAAAAAGCCGTCTGCCTGCGCGAACTGAAGCTGAAAACGCAAATTCACAACGGAAAACTTGTTTATTTCAAGGACGCGCAAATTCAATCAGCCTTTTGTTTTCCCGGCAACGCCAACAACCCCGGCGGGCGCTGCGCAACAGACGGCCGGAAATTTAAAAAGCTTATCGGCAACAGGCAATCTCATCATTCTGTAAAGAAGGACTTTTTCATGAAGACCGTAATAACCGTGCTTGGAAAAGACAGGCCCGGCATCATCGCAGGCATTACCGGCGCGGTATACGCGCTGAACATCAATATTCTCGACCTCTCCCAAACCATCATGGACGGCTATTTCACCATGACCATGCTGGTGGATCATTCCAAGGCCACAAAATCGTTTGACGAGGCCAAGACGACCATTGTGGCCGCCGGAGAACCGCTCGGAGTGGAAGTGCGCATGCAGCGGGTTGATATTTTCGACGCAATGCACAAACTGTAGGCCGGAATCAGCAATGGACAGACAGCGCATCATTGAAACAATCCGGATGATCAATGAGGAACACCTCGACATACGCACAATAACCATGGGCATATCGCTTCTGGACTGCATTGACAGCGACCAGAAAAAAGCGATCGCCAAGATGAAGGAAAAAATCGCCCGCATGGCCAAAGACCTGGTCAGGGTTGGCGATTCCATTGAGTCGGAGTTCGGCATCCCCATAATCAACAAGCGCATTTCAGTCACCCCGGTCTCCCTGCTGCTCGCCGCATGCGACAACTGCGACCCCCTGCTCTTCGCCAAGGGTCTCGACGAGGCGGCCGAAGACGTGGGCGTGAATTTCATCGGCGGTTTTTCCGCCCTGGTGCATAAAGGATTCGCCAAAGGCGACTCGTTGCTGATCGATTCCATACCCGAGGCCCTTGCCGCCACAAATCGCGTCTGCTCCTCGGTAAACATCGGTACCACCCATGCCGGCATCAACATGAACGCCGTGCGGCGCATGGGAGAAATAATCAAGGAAACCGCCGAAAGAACAAAAGAACAAAGCGGCATCGGCTGCGCCAAGCTGGTTGTCTTTGCCAATGCCGTCGAAGACAACCCCTTTATGGCCGGAGCGTTCCACGGCATCGGCGAGTCCGACTGCGTGCTCAATATCGGAGTCAGCGGCCCGGGTGTGGTAAAGCGCGCCATTGAAAAGGTCCGGGGACACACCTTCGACGTGCTTGCCGAAACCATCAAGAAAACAGCGTTTAAAATCACGCGCATGGGCCAACTGGTAGCCAAAGAAGCCTCCGAACGCCTGGGCGTGCCTTTTGGCGTCGTGGATCTTTCCCTTGCCCCGACCCCGGCCATCGGCGATTCCGTGGCCCACATTCTTGAGGAAATGGGCCTTGAATCAGTCGGAACCCACGGCACTACGGCCGCCCTCGCCATGCTCAACGATGCCGTCAAAAAAGGCGGCCTCATGGCCTGCAACCACGCCGGAGGGCTTTCCGGCGCCTTCATCCCCGTATCAGAAGACGCCGGCATGATCGACGCGGTCATCAGCGGGGCCCTCAGCCTCGACAAACTCGAAGCCATGACCGCGGTATGCTCCGTCGGCCTCGACATGTTCGCCGTTCCCGGCGACACCCCTGCCGAGACAATCAGCGCCATAATAGCCGACGAAGCCGCCATCGGCGTCATCAACAACAAAACAACCGCCGTGCGCGTCATCCCCGCGCCCGGCTCCAAAGTCGGCGACATGCTCGAATTCGGCGGCCTTTTGGGCAGAGCCCCGGTCATGCCCGTCAATCCATGCTCCTCAGCCGATTTCATCAAACGCGGCGGCCGGATCCCGGCCCCGGTTCATTCATTCAAGAACTAAAGCCGGGGCGAAGAGCTGGGGGAGGGGAACCA
>JAVBNM010000012.1:0-28092 GCA_031551565.1 Desulfovibrionaceae bacterium
CCCCCCCCCCCCCCCCCCCCCCCCCCCCCCCCCCCCCCCCCCCCCCCCCCCCCCGCGCTTATTCTACCCACTCAAGCACTTCTGCCGGGGGGCGGCGGGTTTTTGGGCGCGGGTCTTTGGCTCTGTAGCCGAAGGCGACCATGCAGGCCACGCCGAATTCACTGGCGTCCATGAGTTTTTCAGCATGGAGGAATTCATCGACTGTTTTTTGAGTAAATCCCTCAATGGGGCAGGAATCGACTTTGACGTGGGCTGCCGCTGTCATCATGTTGGCCATGGCGATGTAGCATTGACGGCATGACCAGTCAAAGGCGGCGCGGCAGCTTTCCGAGAGGTTGAAATCGTTGTCCCGGAACTCGCGGTATCTTTGGGTTCGTGTTTTTTGAATATCAGGCGGGAGGTCTTGGGTTTCGCGCATGATCTTGTTCTGGATGTAGTCTGATTCCGGTTCCAGGGAAGGGCCTTTGCGCGCGAGCAGAATCAGGAAGTGTGAGGCTGTGGGGAGCTGGCCTTGCGCTCCCCAGCAGCATTCCCGGAGCTTTTCGCGAAGCCCTGGATTTTGCAGGACCAGGAACTTCCAGGGTTCAAACCCGAAGGAACTGGGGGACAGCCTGCCTGCTTCCAAGATAAGGTTGAAAAGATCGCCGGGTATTTTTTTGCCGGCATTGAACGCCTTGCAGGCGTGGCGGTAGTACATGGTGTTGATAAAGCTCGTTGCTGCGGAAATCATATTTCTCCTTGATGTAGCCGGCCACGGCTACTGGTTGGGCGGATTTTGTTGAGCATACCAACTGGCGGCGTTTTTTTCCACCAATATCACAGCCGCGATTGAAACCTTGGGGCGGAAAACGCCGCGCCTGCTCACGCAGATTTTCCGGGTGTCGGCAGTAACACGCAGAACGTGTTCGGTTAATATTTTATAAAATTCCTTGATGTAGCCTGGTTAGAATGATATGAAAGCCTGTCGGGTAATGAAGTAAGATTTGGCGGCGGAGTTGAGGTTGCCTGGAAAATGCGGGCAAGGTCATATTCGCGCTGTTGGTTATTTGCCTCAAAAGTTCTTTTTATAACTTGGCAAGCCTTGTTAAATCATGGTTGGCAAGGGTTATTGCCGGGAAAGGATGTTCCCCTGGGGGGAACTGGGGTTTTCCCGCGCGAGCGCCCGCGGGTGTTGAACTTGTTAAGCTTTTTGGCGCATGAGGTTCGCTGTTGGTGTTGCCGCGTGTCTGCATGACAAGGCTGTTTGATTTGAACAGCGCGGCCATTTTGCAACTGCGGACGAATTTGCTTCGTCAGTGCTTTCGTTTTTTTGTTTTCTTCGCTTGGATAGCGAAGGAGTGTCGTTATGGCTAAGACTTTTAAACAGGTTCTGGCTGAGGCTGGCGTGTCCATGGACTTTCAGGTCTGGGGCACTGCCCCTGACGAGATTGTGGACCGCGAGATCAAGCGGGATCCTCATCCTCGCGTATTGAAGCTGCGCGCCATCTACTTCGAAAGTCTTTCTTCCGCCAACAACGAATTTTCATACTGGTACAGCCGCGAGTATTTTGCCGAACGCAACCACTGCGAACCTGCTGTCATCCGCCGTGCCCGCGCCTTGAAATGCGCCTTCTCCCACTTGACGCCACTTATCATTCCCGGCGAGTTGCTGGCCGTCCACAAGACCCACTATCAGCGCGGCTCTTTTCCGATGCCCTGGCTGTCACAAAGCTACTACATGGAACAGGAAGACGCCCTTTTCTACGACGCTATCAAGTGCGGGTCTGCTTGTTCCGGGGAACATCCCAGGCTGGGCGACGGCGGCGGCAACGTCACCAAATCCTTTGATCATGTCGTGTCCATTTCAGGAAAGTTCGGCATGCGCATGGAAGAAATTCCCGCCTTGCTGAAGCTGGCCCGCCTGTGGGTTGGAAAATCCGTTGAGGATCTGGGCCACCACTATGAAATGATGGTTCCCAATTACGCCACCAAAGAGAAGATCATGCGCAGCCTCGTATGCATGTTCGACTCCGGCTACACGCTTCCGCAGGGGCGGGAGGTCATCAACTATTACTACCCCCTGCAGTATGGCCTTGATAAGATCATCAAGATCTGTCAGGAAAGAGAGGAACAAGTTGCAGGTTGTGTTGACGGCGACGGTTTGGTTGGCGCCAACCGGTTGTATAACTACGAAGCCATGAAGCTTGCCACCGAAGGCGTGCAGGCATGGTTTCTGAACTATGCCAAGGAAGCCCGCCGTTTGGAGAGGATCGAAAAAGATTCCGTCCAAAAGAGGGAATATGGCGAGATAGCAGAAACTATGGAATGGATCGCCCACAACCCGCCCAGAACTTACCGCGAAGCTCATCAACTGATCAACGCCTGCCACTTGGCCGTTCTGAACGAAGACGCGATCTCCGGTCTGTCTCCAGGCCGCATCGGCCAGGTTCTGTATCCCTACTTCGAGCAGGATCTCGCCGCCGGGCGTCTGACTGAAGATGAAGTTCTTGAGTATATGGAGCTCGACCGGATATACAAGACTTCCATCGACGCCTTTGCCTCTATGGGGGTTACCGGCGGCGTTCTGTCGGGCAACACCTTCAACACCGTCTCCATCGGCGGTTTGAACCGCGAAGGCATGTCCGCCGCCAACCAGCTTGAATACATCATAATGGAAGCGGGCATTCGTGCCCAGATGCCGCAGTCCTCTCTGGCCGTCTTGTATCATGAATCTTTACCCGAAAGCTTTTTGATGAAGGCGGTCGAGTGCATCAAAACCGGGGCCGGTTTTCCCGCGTTCATAAACTGCAATGTCGCCCACGAATTTCTCCTGAACCAGTACGCACCCGAGGGTATGGACAACGTCGACGTCCGCGCCTGGGCCATAGGCGGCTGCCTTGGCGCCTACCCCTGCGGCTGGAAACCCCTGACCCTGAACGGCAAGACCTACTGGATTCCCGGCGGCATGGGGCAGCCCGCCTCTGTCGGCGTGCATTTCATTTCATTGCCGAAGCTGCTTGAGCTTGTCTTGTTCAATGGCCTTGACCAGCGCACGAGGGAACAGGTGTTTGCCCCGCACAACCGCACTTTCACCAGCTACGAAGATATCTGGGAACAGTTTAAGAAGTACTGGCAGGAAGCGGTCGATGTGCTTGTCCGCTGTAACAATCTGCAGCACGATATCTGGCGCAAGAACAACATGTGCGTGTGGCACTCCATGCTCAAGCCCGACTGCCTTGACAAGGGCCACCTGGTCAACGAGCTGGGATATCGCTACAACGGCACCTATAACTGTGAATCCGCCGGCACCGTCAACTATGTCAACTCCATGGTCGCCCTCAAAAAGATAGTCTTTGACGACAAGATTGTCACTCTTGACGAAGTCAAGCAGGCCTTGGCCGAAAACTTCGGATTCAAGAGCGCCCATGAAATCAACAACTACTCTTTGGCCGATCAGGAAAAGAAGGCCGATGACCAGGGCAAGTGGGACGAATTGCACTTCGCTCTGCTTACGGCCCCGAAATACGGCAATGCCGAGCCATATGCCGATGCCGTTCTCGCTGAGTGGGAAAACTTCTACTGCCCGGACTGCTATAACTATGAGTCCCTGTACGGCCGCCCGCTTTACGCCTGCCAGCTTTCCGTGTCCACCCACGGCGCTATGGGCGCCGCGGCCATCGCAAGCGCCGACGGCCGCCTTGCGGGCACGACATTTGCCGACGCTTCATTGTCCGCTTATCCCGGCACTGATCGCAACGGCCCCCACGCCCTGATGGCCTCCGCATGCTGTTGGAATCATGCGATGTCTCAGGCCACTCAACTGAACATAAAAATTCATCCCTCTGCCCTCAAGGGTGATGCGGGTTCCCGCAAGCTGCTCGAACTCACCCGCGATTACATGCGCAAGGGCGGGTTCCACGTTCAATACAACGTGGTTGACACCAAGATGCTCAAAGACGCCCAGTTGAATCCGCAAAACTACCGCGACCTGATGGTCGAAGTAGCCGGGTTTACGCAGTACTGGGTGGAGATCGGCAAATATGTGCAGGATGAAATTATCGCAAGAACTGAATATGAAGGAGTGTAAGACCATGGCAAGGCTCACATATCGCGACACATACGAGTATGTGTCAATAGATGTGACCAAAGGTCTTGACCGTCTCACCGGAAAGTGGGTACATGCAGACGACGAGGCCCCCGACGGCTATACGCTTCTGCCGCGTTGCAAAAATTGCAAAAACTACATAGTTGATACGGACCTCCTAGGCATATGCGAAGCATCTACGGAAGACCCGAAGTTCTTCGCTTACGGTGATATGATTGCTGTGACCTGCGAATGGTATAAGCAGGCCTAGTAGCACAGCCAACTTGGGCTCCGCCTCCCCGAACAGGGCGGGGGCCGTTCCGTGTTATTGTTTAACTCACAAACTTATTGGAGAGGCCTTTTATGGAAGACACAAGAGCTACATCGCTAGGTCGTGCTGTCGTTTTTGCGGCATGGCTGGCAATTTTCGTCATTTTCGGATTTAGAAGCATTTTCGCTATTCTTGCCAGGCCAATTGCCGTATCCCTGAACTTGACCCAAACCGAAGTTACCACTGCGTTCTCGATCATGATGCTCTGCTACGCGATCTTCGCGTTCATCAGCGGCATGACTCTTGACAAATGGGGGAACCGTCCTTCGTTTATCGTTGCCGCCATTTTCGGCGCCCTTAGCTATGCCTTGAGCAGCCAAGTTTCAAGCGCCCTCCAGCTCTACGTCACCTTCGGCGTTATGGGCGGCATCTGCACAGGCATGCTCTGGGTGTCCGCGACCGGTTCAATCCGTAAGTGGTATGCCGGCAAGACCTACGGCGCGAAGTTCGGCTTGGCGTTCATGGGCGGCCCGTTGGCCCAACTCGTTCTCGGTTTTGTTGTCAGAACCATGCTGGGCAATGGTGCCGTGAAGCACCGCGCTCTGTACGATGCGGCCGTTCAGGCTGGCACCGCGGCTATGGAATATGCCGAGTGGACGAAGCTCAATCCTGACTTTACCTGGAAAACCTGTCTCCTCATGCTGGCGGGCGTACTCTTCGTGCTTCTCGCCATTGCCGTTTTCTTCTGCAGAAGATCCCCTGACTTCTACGGCTGCAAGCCCTTTGGCGCTGCTCCGCCTGCTGCTCCGCCCGCTGGCGCCGCTCCTGTCAAAACACGCGGCTGGTCCTTGGGCGAAGCTTTCAGCACCGCCGCTGCCTGGATGGCCGTTCTTGCGTTCCTGGTTTGTATGCTGTCCGAGTTCCTGATTTGGGCGAAGGCTGTTGACATTTGGGCCGAAATTATGGCTCTGCCGGCAGTTGCCAAAGACCTGGTTGTTGGCAGCGAACAGTATATCGCTGAGCTGAACAGAATTGCCGGCACTCCGGAAGTCCGCACTGCGGCCACCAACATGTACCTGGTGGTTGGCGCTGTGGGCATTTTCAGCATCCCCCTCATGGGCATTGTTGCTGACAAAATCGTCGCCGCTTCCGCCAACGAACTCATCGGCAGAAAGCGGGTTCTCATGCTGGCCGCCTTCTTGGGCATGCTCGCCGGCATAGTCATGCTTGTTCAGTACAAGACTCAGATCGTTTCCCTTGGCTACATCTCTGCTGTTCTGTTCGCCTTCTTCTGGGGCATGACCCCCGGCAACACGGTCGGCTATCTGGGCGCTGTTTACGGCCCGGCCACACTGGGAAGAATTTGGGGCCTTTGCACACTGTTCGTTATGGGTCCCGGACCGTTCCTCGGCCCGATCCTTGCCGCATTCTTCAAGGACATGTCCGGCGGCTACTTCTACGGAATCATCGTCGCGGTTATCGGCTTTGTTCTTGGTGCAGTGCTTTCATCCTTGCTGCCCGGCAAGCCCTATCCGCCGAAGCTTGCTGAATAGTTAGTGTATAGTCTCTCGGTGCCGCGGTCGGGCGCGGCACCGAGAACATCATGTCATCGACTGAGGGAGAGACGCTTGGAGCGTTTCTCCCTTATTTTTTTGCGCCAGCGGTTACTGGGTATGCGTGATTGTGAGGTTTGGCGATATCTGCGGCGGATAATAAAAAAAGCTTTTAAGGTTTGAGAATGATGTTTATGATACATGTAATTACAAATAAATTTGCACCGTTGCCTGAGGACTAGACGGCATCTGCCGCCAAAAAAACAAAGGCCGCCCCAACGCCTTAAAACGGAAGGAACAAAATGCAAGGTCTTAAACTGTCAAAAAAGTTCTTTGATGAGTGCGCCCGTCCAATCCTGCAAGACGTCCCGTTTCTTATGGACAAGCTGGCCGTTGGGCTGGTCGGCGAAGGTTCCGAGTGCTTCGGCTTTGACGATGAGTATTCCCAGGACCACGACTTTGGCGCAAGCCTTTGTTTCTGGCTTCCGCAAGAGGCAATTGCCCCGCACGGCGATGACCTGATGCGGGCTGTGGAGCGGATGCCTGCAACATTTGAAGGATTCCAAACCCGGGTAAAGGGCGAAAATGGTCGGACTGGCCTTATTCCGATAGAAGCCTTTTATCAGCGCTTTTTGGGCCCGGCCGGGCTTCCCAAAGACTGGCGCGACTGGATGCGGATTCCCCCGCACTATCTGGCCGTCTGCACCAACGGCGAGGTCTTTCACGATGGCCTTGGCGCTTTCACTGCCACCAGAAACATGCTGCTTGAATTTTACCCCGAGGATGTACGCCTGAAGCGTCTGGCCGCCCGCTGTTTCAATATGGCCCAGGCCGGCCAGTACAACCTGCCCCGCACCCTCAAGCGCGGCGAAAGGGTCGCTGCCCTGATGGCCGCCGCCAGATTCGCCGAGGAAACGCTGGGCGCCATATTCCTGCTGAACAAACGCTACTGCCCGTTCTACAAATGGTCGCACCACGCGGTGAAACACCTGCCGGTTCTGGGTGAATACGCCCACAAGGCCCTGCTCATGGCCGGAGTGCCCCCGGAACAGGATCCCATGAAAGCCGCAGACATCGCCAAGGACGCGGTCGAGGATATCTGCGTCACCGTCGCCGACTACATGCGCAAAAACGGCTTGTCAGACGAAAAAAGCGACTTCCTCCTGGATCACCCTCAATCAATCCACCAGCGAATCCAGAATCCTGATATCAAGAGGCTGCAATATCAGACAGGCTAAGGCAGGGTGAAGATCCAAGGGGGAACCCGGCAATGCGGCTGCCTGACAGGCGGCAGGCACAGGTCTGTGGCCTTTTCCCCGGTCCCCGGCCTCCTTTGTCCGTGTTGCGTTGTTTTTTGGGCAAAAGCGGCTGTGTGGGCTGGGGTAGGCTGGCCGTTGTATCAGCGGCGGGATTTGGGGTGGGCTTTGTCGTAGACTTCCATCAGGTGGCTGAGATTTAAATGTGTGTACTTCTGGGTGGTTGAAAGGCGGGCATGGCCCAGGAGCTCCTGCACAGCGCGCAGGTCGGCCCCGGCCATGAGCAGATGGGTGGCGAATGAGTGGCGCAGGCCGTGCGGCGAAATTGCTTGGGGCAGGCCCGCCTGACGGCATAGCTGTTCAATGATGCGCTGACATTCGCGCCTGTTCAGGCGCTTGCCGCGTTTGCCGACAAAGAGGGCGGGTTCGGTGCCCGGGGCCAGCAGGGTTCTGTGTTCAAGCCATGCGGCCAGGGACGTCCGCGAGGTGTCGGTCAGCGGGGCCATGCGCTGTTTCCCGCCCTTGCCGCTGATGCGCAGGCTCACGGCATGCTCCATGGCCGGCAGGACGTTCAGGGCCAGGGCCTCGGAAATTCTCAAGCCCGAGCCGTAAAGGAGTTCCGCCAGGCAAAGATCGCGGCTGTGAACAGCCTGCTCGATACCGGCCGTATTCTGCCGGGTTCGGCCGCTCTGGGCATGCTGCCCGTCTTGTTCTATTTCCAGACGGTTCTCGGGGATTGGATGGCTTTCAGGCGTTGGCGGCGCCTGAGCGGAGTCGAGAAGGGCGAAGACCTGATCCACGTTCAGCACTTTTGGACTTCTTTTTCCGGTCTTGGGGTTTGCCACGCCTTCGGTCGGCAGGCAGTTGATCATGCGCATCCTGGCGCAGAAGCGGAAAAATGAGCGTAACGCGGAAAGCTTGCGCCCCTGCGATGTCTTGCTGAATTTTGAACGCGACAATTCCAGTAAAAAGGCCTGGATGTGCCTTCGGAGGATCAATTCCGGCCGGGTCAGGCTGATTTGATGCGTGTTTAGAAATTCCTCAAAGTGGAGCAGATCTCCCTCATAAGCTTCAACCGTGGCAGGTGAATATCCTTTTTCAAGGTCGATGTGCGCCAAAAACATCTCAATCGGTTCAGGCGTCTTTTGTTTTTGGCCTTCGCCGCCCGGTTTTGCTGTCTCGCGTTTTTTCATAATTTTGCCATCTGAAGAAAAAAACTCTCGCCTGTCTGCGCTAGGCAGTCACGCCTTTCAGCAAATATTCGCCGTTTTCGGCGGAGATTATCAGTCCGCGCACTTCAAGCAGGGTCAGAATTGACATGATGACTGATACTTCCATGTCCAGGCGGTCAACAATTTCGTCCAAGGTCATAGGGTTGCGCTCAAGGCATTGGTAAATCCGCAGTTCGTTTCCTTTCAGGGCCGGGGCGTTTTTCTTACGGGCTTTTTTGTCAGGGCAGGCGGGAACTGCCTCTTTGGCCTCGCCGCACTGGCCGAAGGAAGGGCCGAGGGGAGGGCCGAGGGGAGGGCCGAGGGGAGGGCCGAGCGGATCGTTATCGGGGGATTCGTCTTTTGGCGGCCTGGCTGGTTGCGGCTGTTCAGCGTGCTTTGGGTTGGCCGCGAGCCACAGGGAAAGCTGGGGGGCAAGCTCAGTAATAATGTCTTCGGCGTTAAAGACAGGCCTTGCCCCTTGGCGGATCAGCTCGTGACAGCCCTTGCTGAAGCTGGATCTTGCCTGGCCGGGAACGGCGAAGACATCCTTGCCCTGCTCAAGGGCGTGCCGGACCGTGATCAGGCTTCCGCTTTTCTGGGCGGCCTCCACTACCAGGACGCCAAGAGACAGGGCGCTGATAATTCTGTTCCTGCGGGGAAAATTTGAGGCCAGGGGTTGAGAACCAGGCGGATATTCGGTGAGAACGAGGCCCTTTTCGGCGATCTCCGCCATGAGGCAGGCATTTTCCCGTGGATACGGCACGTCAAAGCCGTTGCCCAGAACGGCGATTGTGCTTGCCGGGCCTGCCAGGGCGCCGATATGGGCGTGGCGGTCAATGCCCCTGGCCAGTCCGGAGACGACGGTAATGCCGGCCTTGGAAAGGTCGTTGGCAATAAAGGCGGTGACTTCTTTGCCTTCGGGGGTGCAATCGCGCGCGCCTACAATGCCGACAGCCGGATTGCGGAGCAGGCCGGTGTCGCCCAGGGCGTAGAGTACCAGGGGCGGGTCGATGATGTCTTTGAGTTGGTCGGGGTAAGCGGGGTCGGTGCAGAGCAGGATATAGGGGTCCAGTGCGGTCAGTCTGTCCCAGGTTTGTCTGGCGTCGGGACGCCATTGCTCATTGTGAAAGTAGACGATGGATTCTTCCGGTATGATGTTGAGCCGCCGCCAATTTTCCGGATGGCGCAGCCCGGCCATGGCCGCCGCGTGGGCTGAGCCGAAGGCCTCAATAAGCCTGCGGCCGCGCCGCGGGCCGATATCGAGCGAACACATCATGGCCAGGAGCGACCACAGCTCGTAGCGCTGACTGGCCTTAAGCCCGGAGAATTTATGCGCGGCGCCTGGCGTTGTCATGAACCGAGACTTTGCAGCTTTTTGCGCCCCATCGCAGCGGTTTGAGAGTTGGGGAAGTCATCGATAAGCATCTGGATGTAGAATCGGGCGTTCTCATTATCTCCCAGCGCGGCATAGGAATAGCCGGTTTTCAGCAGCGAGGCGGCTGCTTTCTCATGCCTGGGGAACTTGCCGACCACATTTTTAAAGGCCAGGATGGCGCTGTCGAATTTGCGCTGGGAATAGTAGCATTCGCCCAGCCAGTAGCCGGCATTGGGGGCCAGTCTGCCTGATGGGTAGGTCTGAAGAAATTGGGCAAAGAGTTTCTCGCCCTCGGTGTATCGTCCGCTGTTGTAAGCGGCCAGGGCCTTGTCGTAGGCGCCTTGCTCGTTGGCGGCCGGTGCGTCTCTGCCCCCTGACGGGGCAGGAGGCTGCGGTGCGGCGGCGTTTGCCCGAGGGGGTGGCGGCGGCGGGGCTGGCTGGAGCGTCGGTTGAGTGACCGGCTGAGCCGCGCCGGGCTGGCCGGGCGTTTGTGCTTGCTGGGCTTGGCGCTGTTCCTGTGCCGCCTGCCCGGCATCGGCTTTGCCTGCAGACGAGGCCCCAAAGCTGGAAAATTGGTCTTTGGACACGGCAAACGGCGAAAACTCGGAGGCGGGATTGTATTCCCGCGCGTTTTGGGGGGCCGCGGCTTCTCCGGCAGATGGTTTTTGCGAGTTTTTCCCTCCGTCAGCGGGGGCCGGTGGCGTTGCTTTTTTTTCAACTGGCGGCGCAGGCGGTGGAGGCGGGGTCTGATATGCGGGAGCTTGCGCCTTTTTTTCGCCAGATCCTGGCGTCGGAGTCGCAGGAGATTCCTGCGGCGCTGGTTTGCGGGGGGACTGCGCGGACTGCGGTTTAGCCGTTTTCCGGGCGCCCTTGCCCCTTCCGCCGCCCTGCGTTTCGATACCTTCGACCCTGGCGTCAAGCGAGCCGAGGTCGCGTTCCAGAAGTGTCAGCCGATCTTCGACGGCGGCAACGCGCAGATCCATGATTTCCTGGTTCATCATGTTGTTTTCCAACACGGTCAGCCGTTCATCCGTGCCGCCTGCGCAGGCGCCCAGCATGGAACATACGATTACCAACCAAAAAACCGGCCGCCGACTGCCCATCTTTGTGTAGCTCCTTGAGGCTTCGCGGCGACAGCCGCTCGGTAACGTGAGGTACAGGGGTAGAACTTTTGAAGCGCGAAAGCGGCTGTCATGGGCGCATGCCGCGATTGCGCAGAGCATATGCGAGTTTAAAATTATTATCAAGGCGCTATAATTTCGGAGCGGCAGGCGTAAAGCGGGCGCGCGCAATGGCAATGTCAAGCGAAGTTCGGCATTGAAAAACGCCGTAGATCAGGCCGGCAGCAAACCGCCTGACCTACAAACCGCCTGACGTAAGTGTTTTTAGACGCCTTTCCGCTGCCTTGGGGTCCAGGCCCAGACCGGCGGCAATGGAGGCGATGTTTTCCTCCGCGTCCGATGGCCTGACGTAAAGCGGAGCAATATCGCCGGCGCTGTAATCCGCGCCATCCGCTTCCAGGGCCAGGGCCAGGGCGGATGGCGAGTCGTGGGTTTCAAAATACAGCCTGAAGCCGCCAGGCAGCCGGCTCATGGATTGTCGCCAGACGTCGCCGTTTCTGGCCAGTCCGCTGCCAACCGCAAAAGGCTGGACGGATCGGCCCGCGCTGTAGTCGCAAATCAAATCCACGGCCTTCTGTGGCTGCAAGACCATGATTTCGCAGAGTCTGCCGATGTGAGGGCTTAAGGCGGATTGGCCCGGGGCAAGCGCAAAACCTTGGATATGGACGAGGTTGCTGCGCGCGTGCGTCACAACCCAGCAAACAGGCGCGGGAAGGGCGGTCGCTCCGGTATCCGTTGCGGGCCTGTCCGCGGCGCAGTCTTCGGCGGCGGGGCAGGAAGCCGGCGGCAGGCCGAACACTTGCAAAAAGGCCGACCTGGCCAGGAGCGCCGGGTATTCGAGACCCCCAATCGCCACGCCGATGCCGCGCGCCAATCCCTGGGCCGTGGCAATGCAAAGCCTCAATCCAGTGAAGCTGCCCGGACCGCGAACGCAGGCTATCCTGCCGATACATTCAACGCTGAGCCCAAGAGTATCAAGTGCCGACCGGATGCCGAGCGCCAAAATTTCAACCCCGCGGGACTGGCCGGCCCAGTCATGCGCCGACAGAATGTCCGGCAACCCCGGGCAGTTGTCGCCATCCCGCGCCGCTTCCCGCTGGTAAAGCACAGCCTGTAGCCTGCCCTCGGCGGCATTCAGGACAAGGGTCGGTGTTGCGGCTCCCAAATCAGTTCTCTTCATAGAAATCCTTTGCCGTGGCGCAGCCGGCCTTTTCAGCGCGAGCGCGGCATGACCAGGCGCTCCCGGCACTTTTTTCAAATCCAACCGGAAAGCCTGCCGGGCGCGCTCACGGCACGCCCGGCAGGCTTAAAACGCGGCAAACAGGCAAGTTCGCCGGTCACATGTTATTCGTGACCAGGCGGCTGATATCGTTATAAGTGGCGAAAACCATCAGCAAAAGCAACAGGGCCATGCCAATCAGCATACTCGCGTTTTGCACCTTGCGCGGAACCGGACGTCTGACAATCATCTCGATGATTATAAAAAGCAAATGCCCCCCGTCCAGGACCGGGATGGGCAGCAGGTTCAAGACCCCCAGGTTCACGCTGATAAAGGCCGCCAAAAACAACACATCGGCCAGGCTTCGGGTCGTCGCCTGGTCGTAAATCGTCTTTCCGATGAGGATGGGACCGCCGACATTATCCAGGGAGATCTTGCGGGTAATAAGCCCGGCAAAGCCCTTCCAGGTCATTACGACCATGTCCCTGGCCTTTATCACGCCCTCCAGCGCGGCCTGCGGCACGGAAACCTCAATGCTGCGCGAATCGCCGCTCGGGCTGATGCCAATGCCCCAGATCGTATTCTCGCCGCCTGTTAGCTCCTGCACGGTCATCCGCTCCGGCGTGACCGAAAGCGTCCGTTGCCCGTCCTTGTTCTCAACCAGCAAAGTCATGGGCTGGTCGCGATTTTCCTGAATGTGGCTGTACAGGCTCATCCAGGCATCGACGGGCTGCCCGTTTATGGACAAGACCCTGTCCCCGCTCACTAGCCCGGACCGTTCGGCCGGGCTGTTTTCCATCACTGTCCCCAGGACAGGCAGCAATTCCGGTTTCCCGTAGGCCGCGATAATGATCCAGCACAAGAGCCAGGCCAGAATGAGGTTGAAAACACTTCCCGCCGCGATTACGAAAAAACGTTGCCAGGCCGGCCTGAGCGCGAAGCTGTCCTCCCTGGTAAAGGGCGGCGGTATGTCTTCAGGATCCTGCTCGCCAACCAGCGAAACAAACCCCCCCAAAGGCAGTGCCGCCACCTGGTATTTCGTCTTGCCTTTCTGGCGCGAAATAACAGGCGGGCCGAATCCCAGCGAAAAGGTCTTGACGCCCATCGAAAACAACCGGGCTACCAGAAAATGCCCAAGCTCATGGAAGAAAATAAGACCGCCAAAGACCACGACAATGGCCAAAATGCCCAAAGCCCGGCTGAAGAAATCCGAGCTGACAATACATTCCATAATATTACCCTTAACTGAAGTCTGTTTGCCAGACTCGCCCACACCACAATCCCTGTCAATATATATTTTCAGCAGGGCAGGCCACGGGCAGCCCGGGGGAGGAGAACCGGCAAAAGCGCGCCTTTGCCGGTTCTCCTCCCCCAGTTCTTCATCTCAGGATATTTCCGTTTTTCTCGATCATGCCGAGCGTGCCGGAGATTTGGCGGCCAAGGGGGGTTTGGCGGTTGATTTCGCGTTCAAGGTTGGTGATACCCTTGATAACCGTGGAATGGCGGCGGTTGAAGTGGTTCCCGATGGCCTCAAGGGACAGGTCGGTGTGTTTGCGGGCCAGGAAGTAGGCGGTATTGCGGGCGGAGACGTATTCCTGCTTCCGGCTTTTCGAGAAGAGTTGTTCGGTGCTGATGCCAAATCCCTGGCAGACCTGCCTGATGATGCCGTCAAGGTCCAGGATCGGTTTTTCACCGGCAAAGGATGAGACGGCGTCCCAGGCCATTTGCAGCGTGATGGCGCTATTTAGCAGGGTGGCCTTGAGGATGAGGTTTTGCAGGCAGCTTTCGATCTGGCGCACGTCGCTTTTGATGTGCGTGGCCAGAATTTCTTCCACTTCGCCGGGCAGGGAAATGCGGTGCTTGCCGGCCTTGTTGCGAAGGATGCGGCGCCTGGTCTCCAGATCCGGGAAGCTGATGCTTGAGGCGAATCCGGCGCAAAGGCGCGACTGGAGCTGGTCTACCATGTTTACCAGATCACGGGGCGCAAAGGAGCTGGAGAAGATGACCTTGCCGCCTTTGTCCGTGAGGGCGTTCATGGTAGCAAGAAGCTCTTCCTGCATTTTCTCCTTGCCCTGGAAGAAGTGGACGTCCTCAAGCAGGAGCATGTCCAGGTTGCGGTAGCGCATTTTGAAGTTTTCGGTATCATTGCTCTTTATGGAGAGATAGAACCTGGACGCGAACTCCTCGGCCGTCAGGTATTCAACTCTTGGCCTTGAGCGGTTGCAATCCTCGCCAAGGCGTTTGCCTACGGCCTGCATCAGGTGGGTTTTGCCAAGGCCGGGCGATGAACTCAAAAAGAGCACGTCGGCGGAAAGGGCGTTGCCGCAGATGCCTTGGGAGGCGACGAAGGCCAGCTCGTTGCTGGGCCCCACGACAAAGTCCTCGAACGAGAACCGCCAGGAGCGCCCGCTGTTGAAGCTGTTTCGTTCAGGGGCCTGGATGGGAAGGGCCAGATGCTGGATGTTCGGCAAAGGGCGCGGGGACAACTTGAAGGATACCTCTGCCGCCCGTCTGCCTTCAGAGGCGATGTCGGCCAAAGAGCCAGGCTTGCCGCCAAAGGATGGTGGGGCGCAGCCGGCATCAATTCGGGCGGCTTGGTCGGGCAGTATGATCCCGCTCCCCTCAAGGGCGGCCGCCGCTTCTTGTCTGGCGGCCGTGGCGATGTCTCTGGGCTTGCCCGCGGCCGGGGTTGCGCCCGGAGAGCGCAACTTGTTCGCAGCATCATCGGCGCTCAGGCCCGCAAGGAGCGGCGCATCCTGCGCCGGGGCAGCCTCTATGCGCAAGGCGCACGAAAGCCCAAGCACGGCTTTGACGGCTTCGTCGATCCGGGCGTAGAGGTTGCTGCGGATAAAATCCGCCAGGAAGCTGTTTTTTGCAAAAAGCACCAGGCAGTTGCCGTCGCCACAAGGAGCGAGATGCTTGATCCAGACAGAAAACTGAGCAGGAGTGAGCGTCTTTTCGAGAATGAGAAGGATTTCTGGCCATTTTTTTTGCATGGCCCAGGTAATACTGAAAAGCCATACTTGAGGCAAGGCCACTTTATCAGGCGGACGGGCCGGAGGCGTTTTCTGAATCCACAAGCTTTTAACGATATAACATGCTGATTATAAAGAATAAAGCTTTGAACGAGCAATGCCGCCAAGTTATGCTTTCTCCTACATAGGCAAGGAGTTTTCGAGGTGCAGTTTTGGGAAACTCACAGGTGCAAAAAAATAATTCAACAATGCAAAAGAAGATTTTCTTCAAATTGCTTAAATTTTCTCTGCATAGCTCTTTTTGCATGGTATATTTACGCAATTTAAAAAATATGGCTAGAACTCTGTTATTTCCTTGGGCGCAGTAAAGCCAGATGATGCGCAAGCTGATGTTTGCGCTAAAATCATGTGTGTTTTTCTTGATTTATCTGGATTTCTTTTGGGGGTTAGCCTTGGGGACTGTCTCAAAAAAAATTCGGCTGCAACGCCGCCTTTTTCAAGACGCTTCGCGCCTGGCTTGCCGGGCGGACTTGAAACCATTTAATAATGCGGTTGATTGTTTGTCTGAACTAAAGATATGTTTCTAAGGCAGTGTTTTTGCGTCCGGGACGACGGTTAAACCTGAACTTTTTATAATCACAAAACTATTCTGCAGGAGTACTTATGCGCAATATAGCGATCGTTGTCGGCAGCCTTCGTAAGGATTCTATCAACAAAAAACTCGCCCAAAATATTATGGCAATAGGGTCGGATATATTCAGGTTTACGCTGGCAGATCTCGCAGACGTGCCTATGCTTAACCAGGATCTGGAGGACGACCTGCCAAAGCCGGTTGTTGATTTTAAAAAGATTATCGCCGGCGCTGACGGGGTGATTCTGGTCACTCCTGAATACAACCGCAGCGTGCCGGCGGTGATGAAGAATGCCATAGACTGGGCTTCGCGGCCGTATGGGCAAAACCTGTGGCAGGGCAAACCCGTGGCCATGTGCGGCATCGCTCCCGGTCCAGTCGGCACGGCAACGGCCCAGGCCCATCTGCGCTCTGTGCTCGCGATGCTTGGCGCCGCCCTGTGCTGCCAGCCCGAGGTGTATCTTCAGGATACGCAGGGCATGTTCGATGAGCAGGGTGTAATAACCGCCGAGAGGGTCAGAAACTTCCTGCGCCGCTTTCTGGAGGGCCTGGATTTGTGGATTGCTAAATTTGGCTAAGCTGTCTGAGCAGATGTCATTCGTAATCCAGTGTGCTGATTACGTTTTTATAGACGTGCCTCAGGAAGAAGACGCAAACGAGCATGCATGCGACCTCGGCGATTGGGAAGGACAGCCAGACCAGGTCCAGGATCTTGAATTGGGACAGGAGCCAGGCGGCGGGCAGAAGGACAATTAACTGGCGGACCAGGGCGCAGACCAGGCTGAGAAACCCCATGCCCAGGGCCTGAAATACGGTCATGGAGATGATGCAAAAGCCAGCCAGGGCAAAGTGGGTACTCACGATCCGCAGGGCCGGAACCCCGATTTCGATCATCTCCGGCGTTGCGTTGAACATGGACAAGAGCGTGGCCGGGAGGGTCTGGAACAGGATGATTCCCATGGCCATCAGGCAGACGGCGTACATGATGCTCAGTTTTACGGCCTTTATGATCCTGTCTTTGTGCCTGGCCCCGTAGTTGAACGCGACAATGGGGATAAGGCCGTTATTTATGCCGAAAACGGGCATGAGGATGAAGCTTTGCAACTTGAAATACACGCCAAGCACCGCCGCGGCCGTGGATGAAAACAGGATCAATATGCTGTTCAGGCCGTAAATCATCACTGAGGCCAGGGCGATCATTACGATTGTGGGCAGGCCGACCGAGTATATTCTGGCGATGATGCGCAGCATCGGCTTGAAGCCCCGGAATCTGAGATGCAGTTCCTTGTTCCGGGTCACATTCAGGTAAAGGGCGAGCATAAAGGCGGCGAACTGCCCGGCCACTGTGGCCAGAGCCGCTCCGGTAGTGCCCATTTCCGGCATCCCGAACCAGCCGAAGATGAGGATGGGGTCAAGGATAACGTTGACCAGAGCGCCGACGATCTGGCTGATCATGCTGTAGAAGGTCTTGCCGGTGGATTGCAGCAGGCGCTCAAAGGCCATTTGCCCGAACATGGCCAGGGAGCCGGCACAGCAGACGACCAGGTAGTCCACGCCCATCTTGACGATTTCCTGGTCAGCGGTCTGGCTGGTGAAAAAGAGCCGGCTTAAAAATACCCCGGCCAGCAGAAAAGCAATACTGCTCAGGACGGACAGAAAAATGCCGTTTTTGGCGGCATTATTGGCTTCAGCATAGTTTTTCTCGCCCAGGCGCTTGGAGAGCATGGCCACAGTGCCAAGGCTGGTTCCCGCGCCTACGGCGATCATGAGAATTTGCACGGGAAAAGCCAGGGATACGGCGGTCAGGGCGTTTTCGTTGATCTGGGCCACGAAAATGCTGTCCACGATATTGTAGAGCGCCTGGACAATCATGGACACGACCATGGGCAAAGACATGGTCACCAGAAGCTTGTTCACGGGCATGACGCCCATGATGTTTTCCTGATGTCGCGGGACGGGTTGGTCGGGCATTTTATGATCCCTTCAAATTGGCAGGCTGCGCCGGCACAGCGAAAGCGCCGGGCCGACGGGACGGGTGAGCGCTGAAGCGGATACACATACTAACTTTAAGTGAAAAGGTCATCTAAAACCATACCCTTCACGGCACTTTTTTCCGAACGCGCCGAGCCGGCCGCAAGAGCGAAAGGCAAAGAAAAGGCCAGGGCCACGAAAGGTCAGGGCGGCACAAGGAAGGAACAGGCAATAAATGGAAAGGCGGCGGTTCTCGTGATTTTCCACGAGAACCGCCGCCTTTAAACGGGAGCAGCAATAACCGGGCGCTCAAACCCCAGCATCCCCCCCAAAAAATGGGCAAAGGAGAGTGGGGGTCTGGGGGGAACCATCAGGGCAACCGCCCTCTTGGTTTCCTCCCCCAGCAATTCGCCCGCCTGTAATCTTAGTACATGCCCATTCCGCCGCCCATTCCGCCCATTCCGCCGCCCATTCCGCCCATGGCGCCGGCGTCGCTCTTTTCGCCCGGCTTCTCGGCAATGGCCGCTTCGGTGGTCAGCAGGAGGGAAGCCACGGAGGCCGCGTTTTGCAGGGCAATGCGGGTGACTTTTTTCGGGTCAATGACGCCGGCCTTGATCAGGTCGCCGTATTCGCCGGTGGAGGCGTCAAAGCCGAAGCCGTCCTTGCCGCCGCGGACCTTTTCAACAACGATGGAGCCTTCAAAGCCGGCGTTGTTGGCGATCTGGCGCAGCGGCTCTTCAATGGCGCGGCGGACCAGGGCCACGCCGGCTGATTCGTCGTCGTCGACAGACTTGATGCTGTCGAGCTTGTCGGCCACGCGCAGAAGGGCGGTGCCGCCGCCGGGGACGATGCCTTCTTCAACGGCCGCTCTGGTGGCGTTGAGGGCGTCTTCGACGCGGTCTTTCTTTTCCTTCATTTCGGTTTCAGTGGCCGCGCCAACATGGATGACGGCCACGCCGCCGACCAGCTTGGCCAGGCGTTCCTGGAGCTTTTCGCGGTCGTAGTCGGAGGTGGTCTCCTCGATCTGGGCGCGCATCTGCTTGATGCGGGCCTTGATGTCGGCTGATTTGCCGGCGCCGTCAACGATGGTGGTGTTGTCCTTGTCGATGACCACGCGCTTGGCGGTGCCAAGGTCGGCCGCGGTGGTGTTTTCGAGCTTGATGCCCATGTCTTCGGACACGACGCTGCCGCCGCTGAGGATGGCGATGTCTTCAAGCATGGCCTTTCTGCGCTCGCCAAAGCCGGGAGCCTTGACGGCCACGACTTGCAGGGAGCCGCGCAGCTTGTTCAGGACCAGGGTGGCCAGGGCTTCGCCGTCGACGTCTTCAGCGATGATGACCAGCGGACGGCCCATCTTCACGACCTGCTCGAGCAGGGGAAGGATTTCCTTCATGTTGGAGATCTTCTTTTCGTGGATGAGCAAGAGGGGCTCGTCCATTTCGCAGAGCATCTTGTCGGAGTTGGTGACAAAATAGGGGGAGAGGTAGCCGCGGTCGAACTGCATGCCTTCGACCACTTCCAGGGTGGTTTCAAGACCTTTGGCTTCCTCTACGGTGATGACGCCTTCCTTGCCGACCTTGCTCATGGCTTCGGCGATGATGTTGCCGATGGCGCTGTCGGAGTTGGCGGAAATGGTGCCGACCTGGGCGATTTCCTTTTGCTCGCGGGTGGGCTTGGCCAGTTTGTCGAGGCCTTCAACGAGCTTGATTACGGCCTTGTCGATGCCGCGCTTGACGGACATGGGGTTGCGGCCGGCGGAGACGAGCTTTACGCCGTCGCGGTAAATGGCCTGGGCCAGGATGGTGGCGGTGGTGGTGCCGTCGCCGGCCACGTCGCTTGTTTTGGAGGCCACTTCACGGACCATCTGGGCGCCCATGTTTTCGAATCTGTCTTCAAGTTCGATTTCTTTGGCCACAGTCACGCCGTCTTTGGTGATGATCGGAGAGCCGAAGGATTTTTCAATGACGACGTTGCGGCCCCGGGGCCCCAGGGTCACGCGCACGGCGTTGGCGAGTGTATCGACACCGCGGGCGAGGCGTTCGCGGGCTTTGCTGTCAAAAAGGATTTCTTTAGCGGACATTTTTTTCTCCTGAATAATTGGTGGGAATCAGTAACAGTTCGTTCGGCGCAAGGGCCGCCATCAAGCCATGCTGCAGAGCAGGGAGCGGCCCTGGCCTATTCGATGATGGCCAGGATGTCGTCCTCGCGCATAACCAGATGTTCCACCCCGTCGAGCTTCACTTCGGTACCGGCGTATTTGTTGAAGAGAACGGTGTTGCCCGCCTTGACAGTCATGGCGATCTTCTTGCCGTCGTCAGCGGTCTTGCCGGGGCCGACGGCGATGACTTGGCCCTTGGAGGGCTTTTCCTTCGCGGTGTCGGGGATGTAAAGGCCGCTGGCGGTCTTGTCTTCGGATTCAAGGCGTTTGACCAGCACTCGGTCATTCAGGGGCTTCAGCTTCATGATGCGCAAACCTCCACAAGTATTTGGCGATCTTTAGTGTTGGATGTTTCATCCGCCCGGCATGATGCATGCAACCGGGCGTTGCCTGTATTTCAACGGTTTTTATAACGGTGGCCGTATAAAACCAAAGTCCAGCGGTGTCAATTGTAACACCATCGCGAAACGCCCTTTTAATGGCGCATCGGCTAAAGCGCAAGCAAAAACGGCGCGCTACGGAATAAATGGATTGAGCAAGCGCCGGTTAGTGCGGACTTTTCGTCCTCAATAAGCGGTGCTTCCTTAAAAGCCCGAACCGCCGCGCTTTGGCGCCGGCTGGCAGCGCGAGGAACGGCGTTGGGCGGGGTCGCCGCCGGCTGGGAATGCCGGCATTACCGGACTGCACTAGTATAAGTCCGTTTTTTCAATTGAAAAGGGGCGACAAGGAATTTTTTTTCAAAATTGTTTGCCGCAATCGCCGTCAAGTATTCCAGGTGCGCGTATTTACAAGGATATGCGTAGAAGTATATTTGGAAACAACCGTCACTGGAAAGTGATGCTCAACGGCCCGGGCTTTATTTTAAAGTGCTTGAACCGGACGTTTCTGACGCTGTCGCCGGTCGGCGGTTCCTGTCCCTGGACAAAGACCTTGTCGTCGCTCACCCCGACCAGGACGTCCAGGGCCACCTTCGGATCTCCGGCCCAGGCCATGTACTTCCCCGGCTCGTCATAAGAGTGGGCGTAATAGTACATCATGCCGCCGATGACGGGCAGATCCAGCTTGCGCGAAGAATTGGCCTCCACCCTGAACCAGCCGTTGGTCGTCCACTTGCCGGTGTGCTGGTCCACATAGCGGAAGATGGCATACAGGCTCAAGGACTTGTGCCGGTTGTTCAGCGTCAGTTCCCTGGCCTGGGCATCCGGAAGCGTGAACAGCGCGAAAAGAAATGCCATCAATGCGGCCGCCATTCTCAGTTTGCTCGACATCGTTCCCCCCATGCTTGTTTTATGATGTTCTGCGCTTCAGGGTCTGCTTTCAGGCAAATAATGAAAGAGCTACAATAAACAGGCCCGAAATTCAAGGAGTCTTCGGCGCGCTTCTTATTGTATTGACGCCCGGCCCCGCATCGGCGTATTTATTTCGCTGCTATACCGATCAGATTGTCCTGTCACAAAAACAGATGAGGAAGGATGATGTCAAAATCCATAGTGGTAATGGGAGCTGCCGGCAGAATGGGCGGCACCATCGCAAGGCTTGTCAGGGAAAGTGAGGATCTTGTGCTGGCCGGAGCAGTGGAGCGCGCTGAGAAAATAGCGGCCGCCGGCGATTTGGGATGCCCGATCAGCGCAGACCTTGACGCAGTCCTTGCCAGCGTGCCGTCGGCAGTGATCATCGACTTCACCGCCCCGCAGGCGAGTCTGGCCACAGCAAAAATAGCCGCGCGGCACAAAGCCTCTCATGTGATCGGCACAACCGGATTCACAGCCGAACAACGCGCCGAACTTGAGGCCATCGCCAAAGAAACTCCCATATTCTGGTCTCCGAATATGAGCGTTGGAGTAAACGTCCTTTTGAAGATTCTGCCGGAGCTGACAAAACTGCTCGGACCAGACTATGATGTCGAAATGACCGAGATACATCACGGACGCAAGAAAGACTCTCCCAGCGGCACGGCCGTGCGCCTGGCCGAATGCATTGCCGACGCCAAAGGATGGGATCTCGGGAAGACCGGCTGCTATCACCGGGAGGGAATCATCGGCGAGCGCCCCAAGGAGGAAATCGGCGTGATGGCTCTGCGCGGCGGCGATGTCGTTGGCGTTCATACCGTCTATTTTCTGGGTCCCGGCGAAAGAATCGAACTGACCCACCAGGCTCACTCCAGAGAGAATTTTGCCACCGGAGCTCTGCGCGCGGCCCGCTGGATCGTTTCTCAAAAGCCAGGCAAGCTGTACTCGATGTCCGATGTTTTTTAGAGCGTGCCACTTTGAAATGCTTGTTTGGCGCAAGGCAAAGCCCGCCTGCGATCTTTGGCTTGCCACGTCCTGTGGCCCGCCCTGCCGGGGTAAGTTGAGAAGGCTTCTTCCGAGCCAATTTCTTCCTTCGGGCTGAGCGTATGACGGCACCGCAAAGCACTGCCAGGATGCGTTTGTTATGAAAATCGGCCTTATACAATGTAATCCGGTTCCAGGCGCCCTTGAGTACAATGCCGCCCTGCTCTATGCCGGCACCTGCGCGGCCGCCGCGCAGGGCGCGGACCTGTGCATTGCTCCGGAACTCGCCCTGTGCGGCCCCACGGCAGGCGACCTCCTCCTGCAGACAAGTTTTATGGAAGGCTGCCGTTTTGTTCTGAACAACCTCGCGGACAGGCTTCGATCGACCCCTGGTCTTCCGCCGCTTCTTCTCGGCGCGCCAGTCTACAACCCGGTGCCCCAGGGCAAGCCCCTGCACAACTGCGCGGTCCTTTTGCGCGACGGGCAGGTGATAGTGATTTCGCGTAAAGTCCTTCTGCCGGCGGCCGGCACTGTGGACGACCGCCGATACTTCGAGCCCGGCATCTCCTGCGGCGTCCTGCAGCATAAAGGCTGGCGCATGGCCGTGACCGTGGGAGAAGATGTCTGGAACGACCGCACCTTCTGGCAGGACCGCCGCACCTTTGATTCTGACCCGGTGGCCGAGTTCATGGGCGCCGGCGGCGCGGACGGGTTGATAAACCTGACCTCCCTCGCCTATGCCCAAGGGTTGCCCGGCCTGCACCAGCGCGTGCTCGGCTGGCTGGCCATCCGCTATCGCGTGCCTGTATTTTGCGCCAACATCGTCGGCGGAAACGACGGCCTGGTCATGTACGGCTCAAGCATGGTCTTTGACGGTGAAGGAGCGCTCGTGGCCAGGGCGCCGGCCTTCCGGGAAAGCGTCATGGTCGTCGACATGGTAGACAAAACCAAGCGTAAAGCCAGGCCGGACATGAGCCTTGAAGAAGAGCTCTGGCAAGCCATCGTTCTGGGCACCCGCGACTTTGTCAATAAATGCGGCGGGCGCAAAATCGTCATCGGCCTGTCCGGCGGCATTGACTCGGCCCTTGTCGCCGCTATCGCCGTCGAAGCCTTCGGGGCGGACAACGTGACCGGCATCATGCTTCCATCGCGTTTTTCCAGCAAGGGGAGCGTCACCGACAGCGTGAGCCTGGCCAAATCGCTCGGCATCAAAGACCTCCACACCATCCCGATCGAAGGGGCCATGCAGGCCTTTGAATACTCTTTAAGCGGCCTGTTCCAGGGCACAGCGCCTGACACGACCGAGGAAAACATCCAGTCCCGCATCCGGGCGGTCATCCTCATGGCCTTTGCCAACAAATTCAACCGGCTGCTCCTTGCCACAGGCAACAAGTCCGAGATTGCCGTGGGCTACAGCACCCTTTACGGAGACTCCTGCGGCGCGCTCGCCCCCATAGGCGATATTTACAAAACCCAGGTTTACTCCTTGTGCCGTTGGCTGAACAGCAAACGCCCGGACTACATCCCTTTGGCCATCATCGATAAAGCCCCGTCAGCCGAGTTGCGCCCCGAACACAAGGACACCGACTCTTTGCCCCCCTACGACAAGCTCGATCCCCTGCTCCACGATCATCTGGAAATGGACCTCGGACCCGACGCCCTTGTCAACGCCGGCTACGATAAGGACATGGTCGAAAAGGTTCTCTCCCTCATCAGAAAAGCCGAATTCAAACGAGTCCAGAGCGCTCCGGTGCTCCAAATGAACCGCCGTTCTTTCGGAACCGGCTGGCGAATGCCCATAGCATCAAGGGTGCCCGGAGCCGAGTAGCAGGCAAGCGGAAGGGCGAAGCGACAACCCTGGACAGCCCCGCCGCGTTTCCCGGTTTTCATCCGCGCTGTAAAAGGAGCCGTCCCGAAATATGCAGCAGCGGGCGGTTAACAGCAGCGGCAGCCGCCGATATGCCGGATGCGCGCAGGCGCCTGTGCCGGCAACAGATAGCGCTGTTTTGCTTAACGATCTGATTTGATTATAAGTCTGTTGCTGTTGAAAAATATCTTCACCCGCACAAAAAAACAGCGAAAAAATCTTGACCTTGAATCCAAAGCGCTGTATTAATCCCACTCGCTCATTACTGTAGGCGCGTAGCTCAGGGGTAGAGCACTTCCTTGACACGGAAGGGGTCAGCAGTTCAAAGCTGCTCGTGCCTACCATAAAGACTGTAAAAGGGAGGTCCAAACCTCCCTTTTTTCTTTCCGGCAGACAGCCGAAAAGATTCGGACTGCAAAGGTCTGGAGAGGTTCAGAGGAGTTGAGTATGGATATCATGGTTGAAGGAAACAGCGTTTCCGTTCCTGACGGCTCGTCTTTCGCGGATGCCTTGAAGGCCGGTTTGTCCGGCAAGCGCTTCAAGGCGGCCGTGGCCGCTCGTCTTGGCGACGGCCTTTTTGATCTGTCATCCGCCATCCCGGGCAACTCCGGCGGCGCGTCCGCCGATATCCTGGCCGTAACTTTGGACACCCCCGAAGGCCTGGAGATTTTGCGCCACAGCACGGCTCACGTCATGGCAGCCGCTGTTCAGAACCTTTTTCCGGATGCGAAGGTAACTATCGGGCCGGCCATAGAGAACGGTTTTTATTATGACTTTGATGTCAAAAAGCCTTTCTCTGTTGACGACTTTGAGGCCATTGAGGCTGAAATGTCCAGGATTGCCAAGCTGGCCCTGCCCTACACCCGTCGCGTGCTTTCGCGCGACGAGGCTGTCAAGGTTTTTGCGGTCAAGGGAGAGACCTACAAGGTTGAGCTGATCGAAGACCTCGACGCCGCCGACGTTTCTCTTTATCAAATCGGCGATTTTGAAGACCTTTGCCGTGGACCGCATTTGCCCAATACCGGGTTCGTCCGGGCCTTCAAGCTGCTTTCCGTGGCCGGGGCCTACTGGCGCGGCAGCGAGAAGAACAAAATGCTCTCGCGCATCTACGGCACCGTCTTCGCTGAGGAAGCCGACCTCAAGAAATATCTCAACCGCCTTGAAGAGGCCAGAAAGCGCGACCACCGCAAACTCGGCCGGGAACTGGAACTGTTCGACTTCCATGAGGACGTGGCCCCGGGCATGGTCTTCTGGCATCCCAAGGGCATGCTGGTGCGCACCATCATCGAGGATTTTCTGCGCAAGGAACACTTGAAGCGCGGCTACGAACTGGTCCAGGGGCCGCAGCTTTTGCGCCGCGAGTTGTGGGAAAAGTCCGGCCACTACGCCAACTATCGCGAAAACATGTATTTCACCGAGATCGAGGGCGACGTATATGGCGTAAAGCCCATGAACTGCCTGGCCCATATGCTGGTTTACGGCAGCAAGCTGCGCAGTTACCGGGAATTGCCGGTCCGTTTCGCCGAGCTTGGGGTGGTGCATCGCCACGAAATGAGCGGCGCTTTGCACGGACTTTTGCGCGTGCGCCAGTTTACTCAGGACGACGCCCACATCATCTGCCGTCCGGATCAGCTTGAAGACGAGATCATCGGCGTCATCACCCTGGTGCGCGACCTCTTTACGCTTTTTGATTTTTCCTACAAAATAGCGGTGTCAACCCGGCCCGAAAAGTGCATCGGCACGGACGAGGACTGGGAGCGGGCCACCGGCGCGCTCATCAAAGCGCTGGACAAAGTCGGAATCCAATATACAATCAATGAGGGCGACGGCGCCTTCTACGGCCCGAAGATCGACGTCAAGGTCACAGACAGCCTCGAACGCGAGTGGCAGTGTTCCACCATCCAGTGCGACTTCACCCTGCCCGAGCGTTTTGAACTCGTCTACGTCGGAGCCGACGGCGATCGCCACCGCCCGGTTATGGTCCACCGGGCCATTTTGGGCTCGCTCGAACGGTTTATAGGCATCCTTGTCGAGCACTGCGCCGGGGCCTTTCCGGCATGGCTCGCGCCCGTTCAGGCCCGGCTGCTCACCGTGACCGAGGCGCATGACGAATTCGCCCAAAAGGCCAAGGACGCTCTCTTGCGCGCCGGCATCCGGATTGAAGCCGACCTTCGCAATGAAAAACTGGGTTACAAGGTTAGACAGGCCCAGATGGAAAAAATCCCCTATATTCTGGTTATCGGGGACAAGGAACTCGAAGCCGGCGGCGTCAACGTCCGGCTGCGTAACGGCGACACTGTGGGGCTCAAAACCCTGGATGAGGTCAAAGACATCATCCTCGCCGATTGTGAACAACCGTTTAAAAATGGAGGTATGAACTATCGTTTCTCTTAACGTAAGACCACGCCGCCCCGAACCGCAGGATACGGTCCGGCGCAACGATCAAATTCGCGTCCGCGAAGTCAGGCTCATCGGGGCGGACGGCGAGCAGCTCGGCATAGTGGAGCGTAACGAAGCGCTGCAAATGGCCCGCGACGCGGGTCTTGACCTGGTCGAGGTAGCAGCCACGGCCGAACCGCCGGTCTGCAAAATAATGGATTATGGCAAGTTCAAATACGAGGCCCAAAAGAAAAAGCAAGAGGCCAAAAAGAACCAGACCATTGTCCAGACCAAGGAAATCAAGCTCCGCCCGAAAACGGACGAGCACGATTACCTGACCAAACTGAACCACATCCGCCGGTTTCTTGGCGAGGGCGACCGCTGTAAGGTGACCATCTTCTTCCGGGGGCGCGAAATCGTCCACAAAGACAGAGGCCAGACCATGCTGGACCGTGTCGTTGAAGACACCAAGGATATCGCCAAGATCGATCAGGAAGCCCGCACCGAAGGCAGAACCCTTCACCTGGTGCTGGCCCCGGTGGCCAAAAAAGTTTAGCAGATATTTCAAAGGCGGGGACGAAGAGCTGGGGGAGGGAACTGACGGGGCAATCGTCCGATAGTTTCCTCCCTCCAGACCCCCCTCCTTCTTTGCCCGTTTTGGGCGAGGATATTTTTATTCCAGGTGCGCGCGAACAGTTTTTGCGGGCGCTTGCGTTTTTTTGCCGATTCCTAGAAATAGGTCTTGCTTCTTGTTTGTTTTTAGCGCACTATGTGCGCCTTTGCCCCTGTATTCGCCGATTTGCGCTTTGGGCGGGAGGGGCGGACTCTCAGGCGAGGTATCCGCAACGCGCCTATGCGCCTGTGGATATGATTATAAATTCTTGGCAATAAGGAGTTCACCATGCCCAAGATGAAAACGAAACGCGCTGCCGCCAAACGCTTCTCAGTGACTGGCTCCGGCAAGTTCAAGCGCCGCAAGCAGAACCTGCGTCACATTCTGACCAAGAAGAACGCCAACCGCAAAATGCGCCTTGGACAGTCAGCCATGGTTGACAGCACAAACGAAAAGGCCGTGCGCCGCATGCTTCCTTACGCGTAAAGCGTAAAGGCCATGCGACGTCCATCGGTCTTGTTCCGGTTTATTGGTTGAATTTTACGGCTTGGCTCATCATGATTTCAAGCCAATGTCCCATGGGGGACGGCCGGCGGGCTGAGGATGGCCCGCTTGGCGTGAATTTTTCCGTTCCACTGGCTCCCTTCCGCCTCGTGGAACGCTGACGCGGAGGTCACAATGCGTGTAAAGAGAGGGATGGCGGCACACAGACGCCACAAGAAATACCTGGATATGGCCAAAGGCTTTCGCGGCGGTCGCAGCAAGCTGTACCGTACAGCCCGCGAAGCCGTCGAGCGCAGCCTTACATACGCTTATCGCGACCGCAGAGTCCGTAAACGCGAATTCCGCAAGTTGTGGATTATGCGCATCAACGCCGGCGCGCGCGAGCACGGCCTTTCCTACAGCCGCTTCATGAACGGCCTCATGAAGGCCGGTATTGAAGTCGACCGCAAGATTCTCGCCGATCTGGCAGTGAACGCCAAAGAAGACTTCGCCAAGCTCGTTGAAACCGCCAAGGCCAATCTGGACGCCTAATTAGGGCCGCAAAACGCTCGTCAGGGGCGGCGCCGCCTTGTGGGGGGGCGCCGTTTGTTGGTTTAGCCCAGGGGGTGAGTGAGAGCGGGAGCAACTTTTTGGAGTATAGGATTTTAATTTG
>JAVBNM010000040.1:0-28488 GCA_031551565.1 Desulfovibrionaceae bacterium
ATGGGTGCGGGGATGCTGTCGGTGGATGTTTTTGAAAACGCGGCCAAAGGCGGGCAGCGGTTGATGTCCGACTTGACGCTTGATCCGGTGCCGGGGGCTGGGAGAACCAGGTTGACCGGTGGGGGGTATTCGGCTTCGCCAAGGGGCTCAAGGTGGGGCGCTGTGGCGCATGCGGAACAGGCCGAAGCTAAAGCGGGCGCCAGAGCGGCTGGGGAGATGGAAGTTAAACCCTCAACACAGAAAGGGGATTTCCAGGCTCACAGGGAGAGGTTCAGGCATAGTCAAGAGGTGGATCCTGATTACATGACTCATAGTGAAGGAAGAAGAACCTTCATTGATCCTCGCACTGATGCAAAGATGATGGAATTACATCAAAAATTATTGAACACAAAGGCAGAAGCGGCAGATTACCTCGTTCCTTTAGACTCCCACGTGGCTTCTTCCAAAGCCAGGGCTCAAAAACATGCCCAGAATCTTCTGAGGGACCGCGGGGTTGAAACCTCGGTTGTCGAAGTAGAATCTTCTCCCGGAACATACACGCTTAAAATTAACAAAGTTCCTGACAGGATGCCTCTTCCTGAGGTCAACGCGCGGCTCAAAGAAATGTACGCCGATATGGTCCAAGGCAAGCATAGTAAATTGAAGCTCGGGATAATCGGGCCTGAGGAGAATGCCAGAATAAAGGCCTTTGGTAAGACTGATTGTCTGCTTCATGAGAGGATTATTGACACGAAGGAGATAGTCCATGCGGACTTCCGCCACGGCAACGAGCGTACGCCAGGACAGCTCCCAGTTAAGGAAGAGGACTTTCTTCGCTTAGGGGAAGTTCTGTACGACCCTCATAACATCAGCATAGGCAGCAAGCCAAACAGCGTCAGGTATGAAAAGCGTTACCCTGACGGGACAATCTTTGCTGTTGAACAAAAAATATCGAAAGGCAACAAAATGGAATTCAGGAGTATGTGGAAAAAGGAAGTGGGCTCTCCCAAATGGGTGCCGGTCTTGAAGACAAGATCTTCAACTGAGGAAGAATAGTCCTGCTGAGGGCTACCGGTATCGCCTGAGCCATATTTTATGGCACGCCAGAGTTCAGCGATGTCGGCAGCCTTTTATCGGGACGAATACTTGAAAAAACAAATGAATAATGAAAGAATTGATTAGTTAACCATATCGTTTGGGATTATTTATGAATAAAACAGAGCTTCCATATGTGATATACTTGGCAAAGTTTCCTGGAAAGCAGGGATGGGAACAACGCTGTATTGTTTCAGAACTGGATGAGGCAGAACTGCATATCAAAAGACATCATCCGAACGTGCACGAATTTAAGATAATAGATAGCGGGAATGCGCCCAAAGAGTATATAGGCTCTGATACTAGAATGATTTTTAGTCCATTAACTTTGTGGGAAAAACACTGGTACCCGGAAGAGGCCCTTAACCTTTGGTTCGCCCCTGGAGAAGTGCCCCCCCGGCCGGACGTCATCCCAATTCTTTCAAACCTGGAGATCTCTCCAAGCGAGCCATTCAACTTCTGGTGGAAATGGTATTTGTTTTTTACCCCGGCTGATCAAGAGCCTGTTAGCAACCTTGATTTCAATTTAAGAGATAAATCATGCAATATCTTGTTCAGCGACAGCCCAAACCAAGTAAAAGATCTCCTGGCCTTTTGTGAAGAAATCAAAAACGGCAAGGACGCAATACTTATTATCTATGAGGAACAAGACCTGTTCAAGATAATGGTGGTCTGGCAGTTGCCTGAGGAGCGCATCCTTTTACGGCTTGATTCAGCCGGATATAAGGATGACTTCACAAAGTACTTCAAACTGAACAGAGATAATTTCTTAGACCAGATAGAAAGAGCGTACCAAGACCTCCAAAGCCATGCCGGCTGGGATGAAGAGTCTGATCCGGACGATGGACCTTCCGAGTGACCGCCGTCTTCGGGAAACGAGGGCATGTTTGCAAAACATTCAAAAAATAGCAGACATTAGGTATTGTCAGCCTGAATAAACTGTAGCCATCAAAAAAACCACCCGCAAATGCGGGTGGTTTTTTTGCGTCAGGCGTAAATACATATCGTCAAGTTCACGGCCGCCACCGTTGCGCTGGAACTGGAAATCCGATAGGTGATGAGCAAGACTCAACTGAAAACCCGCGAAGTTGCCGGCCTAGAGGTTAAGCACATGCGAAAACTGCTCTTTTTCCTGCTCGTTTTGTCGGCCCTCCCTCTTTCACGCGCGAATGCTGAAAACAAAACTGTCGACAAGCAGTGGCACAAGCAGTGGGAAAGCTACGCAATGCTTAAAGACGGGAATCATTGCTACGCCGGGCTGAGGACTCCCGGCATCGGCAACCCGGACAACGAATTACTGCTGATCGCCCTTTATCATGGCCAATGCGATACGCCTGGCCTTGTAATTATATCCTGCGGGGACGCTTTTGCCGGAAACGGCCACGGCGAAACTACGGCAGGCGCCCTGCGCGTGGACGAGCGCGACATTTTCGATCTTCAATACGATATCTCCACTGCGGAAGACTGCCTGATTTTTACCGCCTCCAACTTGGAGGCGGAGGGCGTCTTTGAAGACTTCAAGTCCGGTAGCGCCGTCAGATTCAAAATCGACAACCAGCCTTACAGTGCTGACAGCAGTGCAATTTACATTCGCTATTCGCTTGACGGTTTTGCAGAGGCTCTTGATAGAACAACCCAGATGTGCCAGGAGGCAACGCAAACAGCCCTTGGCGGAAAGTCCGATGCAAACGGTCCCAACGGCCAGGGTTCTTCCAAGAGTCAGGGTTTCGCTGAAAAACAACCCGCACAGCAGCCCGGCCAGCCCGCCCAAGAGTCCGTTCAAACGCCAGCGCAGCAGCCGTCCGCCCCGGCCCCTTCAGCTCTCCAAAGCTCCACCAAATCAACAAGCGCCCCCAGGCTGGAGCTTGGACATGGGATATCCATTGTTTTGCCTGACGAATGGAACGTTTTCTCCAAGCAGGATATGGAGCGTCTTAACGAGATCGCCGGTGAAGCCATGAACAATTTGGGCATTAAAAGAACTCCGGGCAAAGAAAACATTTTGTTTGCCTCCTACAAAAATATGATGGCAAGCGTGGTAATCTCCGTAATCCCATCCCCCAGGGCAAAGGAGATCCAGGACATGCTCCCCGCTCTCACTGCTTCCGGGTTGGAGAAAATCGATAAGATGCTTTATGATAAAATGAGGGGCACTAATCGTTTAATCGAAGCTTACCCGACGCGAATTTCAACTATCCTTGGCAAAAACTGCATGATTTTTTCCTACTTGCTTGAATCATACGGCAAACCAGCACCTGCCAAAACGCAGATGATACAGATACCGGATGAAGACAGGCTCATTGAGATAGTGACCGCGTATGATTTAAAATACGAAGCTCAAGCCCTGCCCGTCATTGAGGCCGCGCTTGATTCGGTAAGGATTGACTTTGCGCAAAAAACCGACGCGCAAACTCCAGTCCGCCCCGGCGCGCCCGGATGGGGAGCGGATCACGTCCTCAACCTGGTCGTCCGCGTTGCAACCGCCATTGCCATTGGCTTTCTCCTGACGTTTTTTCTATGCAGGTTCACATATAGAAACTTTCTGCCGGCCACGGTGTTGCTCTTCCTCTTTTCGCTGGGCGGTCTCTCTACAATATTCGTCATTTTTCAAAAATCCGGCTGGGCTGTACTGGCTGGTATGGATAATGTCATTAACATAGATGACACAGTGGAGTTTTTTAGCGCCATTTGTATCATACTCGCGGCGGCGGCCGGATACTTTTACGGGCGCAAAAGATATTCCAACCGCATTTCAGGCCCTCCGTCCGGTCCGGTTCAATAAAAGGATTGCCGCGATAAAGCGCCGGGCGTGAAACGCGAACACGAGAATTGAAATTTACCCAAAGCTCAAGCAGAGAAAGGACGTTCCTTCCTGAAGGCAAGGCAACTCTTGATAGTAAGCTTGGGAAGCCCGGATGATTTGACGGTTGCCCATTTTCAATGCATGCAAAAACGATCGGCCTGCAAACAAAACGACATCAAGCCCATGGCCGGCACGGCCACTGACTTCATGATCACCCCGGAAACGCCGGAGGGAGTCGACGCTTGCTGACCTTCTCCCGGGCTGTCTGCAGCCTTACCCCTGCTACTCTGCCGCTGCCCAGCGGACGAGGCCGATGGAGTGGGGCGCGGGCAGGAGGGGGTGGCTGGGCATGGCTCGCACGGTGAAGCCGAATTTGCCTGGTTCTTTGGGTGTGAATTCGCCTTTATAGATTTGCCATCCGTCGATGACCGGTCCGTCCGGCTGCATGGGTTTGATTTTGCGCCGGGAGAAGGAGTTGTCCTGTCCGACCGTGCCCATATAGATATCCAGGCGCAGGTGTTCGGGTTTGATGTCGGCCAGGAATACTTTGGCGGTGACGGAGACTGGTTGTCCGACGTGCAGGTTTGGTTCGCCTGACGAGGTGCGGACGTCTTTGATGACGAGGTTGTCCCATTTGGTCATGATGCCCATGCGCCACTGGTTGAGTTCCTTGGCCGGGGCGAATCCGCCTTTGTACAGCTCGTGGTGTGTTTTGCAGGCCGGGATGTATGAGGTGTGGAGGTATTCCTGGACCATGCGGTTTGACTGGAATCTGGGTCCGAAGTGGACCAGGGCGTCGCGCATGCGTTTGATCCAGTTGAAGGGCAGGTTGCCGTTTTCGCGGTCGTAGAAATCCGGGATGATTTCGGATTCAAGGATCTTGTAGAGGGTTTTCAGCTCTACCGCGTCCTGGAGGGACTGGTTTTCGTATTCTTCGCCTTTGCCGATGGCCCAGCCCAGGCTGTTGTCGGGCTTCCAGGCTTCGTCCCACCAGCCGTCCAGGGTGCTGAACTGCATGACGCCGTTGAACACGGCCTTCATGCCGCTGGTGCCGCAGGCTTCGAGGGGACGCCTTGGGTTGTTGAGCCAGACGTCGCAGCCGGAGATGAGGTGGGCGGCGATGTCCATGTCGTAGTCTTCGAGGAAGATCATGTTCATGCGGAATTCGGGGCTTCTGTAAACGGTGATGATCTCCTGCATCAGGCGTTTTCCGTCCTGGTCCTGGGGGTGGGCTTTGCCGGCGAAGATAAATTGGACCGGGCGCTCCTTGTTGCCGATGATGCGCAAAAGGCTTTCCTTGTCCTGGAGCAGGAGCTGGGCGCGTTTGTAGGTGGCAAAACGCCTGGCGAAGCCGATGGTCAGGGCCTTGGGGTTGAGGATCGATTCAACGGCCAGGATATCCTTTTGCCGCATGCCTCTGGCCAGGCACTGGTCGCGCATTTTGCGGCGGACGAAGTCAACGAGGCGCTCGCGCAGTTTTTCGTGGACGCGCCAGAGTTCCCAGTCCGGGATGTTGGCGGCCTGGGCCCAGATGCGGTCGTTGTCCGGGTCTTCGCGCCAGGTGGAGCCAAGGTATTGGTCAAACAGGTCGCTCATGTCCTTGGCGACCCAGGTTGGGGCGTGGATTCCGTTGGTGTTCGAGCCGATGGGCACGTCATCCTCGGGAAACTGGGGCCAGACCTTGCGCCACATATGGCGCGAGACCCGGCCGTGCAGTTTGGATACGCCGTTGTTGAAGACCGACAGGCGAAGGGCGAGGACGGTCATGCAGAATGTCTCGTTGTCGTCGTGCGGGTTTTCGCGGCCAAGGGCCATGAAGACCTTGAAGGCCAGGCCCATGTCCTTGGCGTAGGCCTCGAAATATTTGTGCATGAGGTCTGGCGGGAAGCGGTCGTTTCCGGCCGGGACCGGGGTGTGGGTGGTGAAGATGCTGCCCGAGGCCGCCACTTCGACGGCCACTTCAAAGGTCAGGCCGCTTTCCTTGATCAGCAGTCTGACCCGCTCAAGCACGGCAAAGGCGGAGTGTCCCTCGTTCATATGGATGACCTTGGGATAGCGGCCGAGCTTGGCCAGGGCCGTAAGCCCGCCGATGCCCAAAAGGATTTCCTGGCGCAGGCGCATTTCGAGGTTTCCGCCGTACAGGCGGGCGGTGATGGAGCGCAGTTCCTCGCGGTTTTCGGCAATATTGGTGTCAAGCAGGAGCAGCTTGATCCGCCCGACGTTGGCCTCCCATATCTGGGCGCTTAGCGGCTCGTTGCCGAGGTTTATGGTGATGGTCAGTCTTTTGCCGTCCTTGTCCTTGACCAGGGAGAGGGGCATTTGGTTGAAGTCGTAATCCGGATACTTTTCCTGCTGCCAGCCGTCCGGGGTCATGTATTGGCGGAAATACCCCTGGGCGTAGGCCAGACCAATCCCGACCAGGGGGATGTTCAGGTCGCTGGCCGATTTCAGGTGGTCCCCGGCCAGGATGCCAAGGCCGCCTGAATAGATCGGCAGGCATGGGCTGATGCCGAATTCAAAGCTGAAGTAGGCGATGGCCGGCTTGCCCGGTTCGGTGTCCTCGAAAGAGTATGACGGGGGGGAATTTAAATAGGTTTCGAGGTTGGAGACAAGGCGGTTGAGGCGCTCAAGGTAGAGAGGGTCTTCGGACAGGTGGTTCAGGGAGCTTTGGGAGGCGTGGTTGAGCATCCAGACCGGGTTTTTGTCGCAGGCCTTCCACATCTCGGGGTCTATATCGGCAAAAAGGGCCTCAATGCCGTGATTCCAGGCAAACCAGTAGTTCCTGGCCAGGATCCAGAGCGGCTCCAGTTGTTTGGGGAGTTTTGGAAAAACGGAAAAGGTGCGCAACGGCTGCATGGCATTCTCCTGGAATTCTTTTCGCCTGAGCTTTTGGCGGATTGCGGCAAAGCCCTCACGGGTGGCCGGCAGATGGGGCCTGGCGCGCGCGGCGGCCTTTTGGCGGTGCAGCGCGCCGTTTTTGAAAGCAGTTCAGGCAAAGCGGTTCGGCTTGTATCGGCTTCTTGATCCTTGTATAACAGTTTTGGCGTCAAATGTAACCAGAAGCCAAAAACATCGCCAGCATGAGAGCATGGAGTTTATACTAACGAAATATGCCTTGAACGCGTATTTTGCAAGAATTATTAGTCCCAGCCCAAGATAACCGGGCAACCTGGCGGATCTGGCAAATTATCTGCCGATATTGCCAGAAAATCAGCTAAATCGCAGCCTCAAACGAGAAAATGTTTCCGGGCCCGGCATCACGGCTGGCTCAGGAGATTTTTTGTTTTGTGTAACATCGCGATATTGATGGCGATTACTGTGCGGGGCAGCAGGGTTGCTTTGGTCTGCGATTTGCAGGGAAACAGGTTGCATCAGGTCAATACCTGACAGGGGGCGCATATGACCAAACGACTGATATCAGCCTTTGCGGCGGCATTAATCGCGCTGTTGCCGTCCGCCGCATTGGCCGACTCGCGGATAATAAGCAAAGACGGGAAGCGGCTTGACGTTGAGCTTCACTGTGGAAATATTATCGAGGCAATGGAGTTGGAGAAAGGCAAGCAGATAAAACTGGACAGTTCCATGCTGTCCCAGAAGTGCAGCATGGCCGTGGTCGGATCCCGCCAGGGCTTTATCAGGCTCAATGACAACGCGACCTACGAAGTGGAGGATTCCGAACTGGTAAGGACCAAATAACGGAATTTGCATCGCGGTCGGCTTAAAGGGCTTGAGCCGGGCGGCTTGCCTCCCGGATGTGAAAGGCGGCAGGCGTTTGCCGCCTTGTTTTTTGAGAAACGCATTTAAGATGATATTTGGTGCGTGATATTGCTTTGTTGCACCATTCAGCCTCCTACCAGGTCTGGCGGTTATGAAAAAAATAATATATCCGGCCTGCTTGTTTGTATTCTTGCTTGGTTTTTGCGGGCACGCTCCGGCGGCTGCGGAAGGGGTTTTCGGCTGCACCGAAATAGCGGCTGAAGGGCTCGGTTTGCACGAATATTTCAACCCGATGTGGCAAAGGGTGCTGAGCGCCGAGAGGCAGGCTCCCGGCTTTACGCCCGGCGGCGAGAACTTTCCGCTGGCGGATGCCAAATCCTGGGGCAGGCTGGTCAAGCTGGCCAACAAAAGCAGCGTCATTGAAAAGATCCGCCTGGTCAACGGTTTTTTCAACCAGTGGAGCCCGATCAGCGACGAAACCGCCTTTTCCGCGTTCGAATACTGGGCGGCTCCGGAAGAGTTCAAGGCCAACAGGGGCGGTGACTGCGAAGACTACGCCATCGCCAAATATTTTGCGTTGAGATTTCTGGGCATGGACGCCGGCCTGATGCGCATAGTGATAGTCAGGGATAACAGCAGGAGCAGCAAGGCGAAGCTTGAGCTTCACGCGGTTCTGGCGGTGCGGGCCAACAATTCCTGGTTCATACTCGACAACAACGCTGTTCCCCGCAACAACCTGCCGCTGGACTACATGTATAACGGGCGTTACTCACCCCTGTATTCGGTGAATGAAAACGGCGCCTGGTGCTATGCGGAAACACGCGAAACAAGTCTGCCCTGAGGGGAACAGGCAAAACGTGGCGGAGGCGGCTTTTGCTGCCGGACGCTTTTTTCTGCGCCCGGCTTGCGGCAAGGGAGTTTTCCGGGAGGCGGGCGACAGGCGATGAGCCCGGCCGGTGATGAGCCCGCCCGGGCATTGCCCCAAAAACCGCACCGGGACGCGGCATGGCGCCGCGTCCCGGAATTTTTGCCCGCCGTGCTTTTGCATGCGCGGGCAGGTTGTTTTAAGCCCTGACGCCGTCAGGCGCCTGCCGGCGGAGCGTTATTGACGTCTCTGGCGGGCGGTTTGTACCGAAGGTTGCTCCGGCTGTTGCTGCCCCTCAACCTGCGGCCTGGGTTTCCTGATGCGCTGCGGCCGGGACGTCCGGTCCTGCCCGGATTCCTGATTTGTCGTCGGCCTGGGCGTGACGTGCCGGCCAGAGTCGCCCGAACCCGCTCTGGGATCGCGTCTGCCATGTTCGCGTCTTTCGCTCTCGCGTCTTTCGCTCTCACGTCTGTCGCGTTCGCGTTTTTCGTTTTCACGTCTTTCACGCTCGCGCTTTTCGTTTTCGCGTCTGTCGCTCTCGCGCCTGTCATGATCGCGCTTTTCGCTCTCGCGTCTGTCGCGCTCGCGCTTTTCGCGTTCGCGTCTTTCGCGTTCATTCTTGTCATTCTCGCGCTTGCCGCGTTCGCGTTTTTCATGCTCGCGGCGCTGCTGTTCGCGGCGTTGGCGTTCCTTGCGCTCCCACTCCTGCCTTTCGCGTTCAAGGCGGAGGCGTTCGGCCTGATTATGCGCCCTGCGTTCGGCTTCCATGCGGCGCGCGCGTTCTCTTTCATAGCGTTCATGCTCGCGCCGGATCTGTTCCTGGTAATGACTGTCGTCGTAGTAGTCGTCGTAATAATAGCCGTCATCATAGTAACCGTCTTCCAGCGGCACGCAACTGGTGGCGCCGACAGCGAAGACCAAAAGCAACACCAGCGCGATGCGCGCGCATAAGGCCGTGAAGTCGTAACTTTTTCTCATGAATGTTCCTCTCCTACCGGGTGGTGCGTCTGCAAGCAGTCTCAATCATGAAGCGGCTTGCGCGGGTTTTATGATTCGGAAGCATGATGCGGGGCGCATTTGCCGTTACTGCCCAAGGGAGTCGGCCTGGATTTTGGTCACCTCAAGGATAAACATGGCCGCGCTCAGGCTGTCCACCGATCCGCCGCTTGCCTGTCCCAGGTGGGCCGCGGTGGCGTCGCGGTAGGCTTGCCATGTCTGCATTGATTCGCCAAGGCGGGCACGATATTCGGCGCACTCTTTCTCGCTTTCGAACGGACACTCTTTTTCCGCCAGCGCGTAGTTTTCGGCGAGCGCCTTGTCCCAGTAGTCAATGCCGCTGCTCACGCATTCGAGCATTGCCGCGGTCGTTTCGGCTTTGTCCATGCATGCGTCAAATCCGGGGGCCGACTCTTCATTGTCCCCGGCGTTGGATATTCCTGAAGAACAAAGGCAGGACAGTGTGATCAGCAACAGGAAAAAGATTTTTCTCATAAAAAAGACCTCGCTTAAAATTTGAAAAAACGTCGAATCTGGATACGCTGAATATAAAATCAGGCGCATTAAATTTTAACATCGAATAATTTAAGACTCTTGCTCGGTCGCTGAAACTATAGCAAAAAGATGCGCGCTACCGCCAGATCTAACACGCCCTATCCCGGCCTTTTCACATTTTTTCACAGTTGCACAGTATTCTGGCAGGCCGCGTTCCCGTCAATCAGCTTATGCAAGCGCCAATCCAAGAGCAACAGGCGCGGCATGATCCGCTTTGCCGCCCGGCGCGGGCAGAGTCCGGGCAGAGTCCGGGCAAGGCCCGGGCAAGCCGCCCGGAGCGCCGTCGCGCATGCTCCGCGGATCAGGGAACCGGGGGACTCCCCCGGTCTTACGCGCGGCCCGATTTTTCGCGGTCCGCTTCGACTTTCCAGGAGACGGCCGCCAGGATGAGGCAGGCGACGAGTATTGCCGCGACCACTGTATACGCGGTTGAGATGCCGGCCGCGATGGCTTGCGGGGTGCTTTTTGTGAAGTCGTCGCTCACGACGGGCGCGATTTTGGCCGCGCCGATGGCGAAGGCGGTGAAGACCAGGGGCATGCCGCTTCCCTGCCCGAGAACCCGGGTGTAGGTCAAAAGGCCCGAGGCGACGCCCAGGGCTTCCCGCGGGGCGGCGCCGATGATCGAGGAGTTGTTGGCGCTTTGGAAGATGCCCACGCCGATGCCCACGGTCAGGGCGCGCAGGGCGATGCTCCACCAGGGGGTGGTGGCGTCAAGCCCGGTCAGCAGGATAAGCCCGGCGGTCTGAATGACCAGTCCGACGTAGCTGACGATCCGGGTTCCGTAGGTGTCGGCCATCCAGCCGGAAAAATATGAGATAAAGGCGATGGCGCAGGGCATGATCATCAGGAAAAACCCGGCGACCTGCACGGAGAACCCTCTGCCCTGCATCAGGTACAGCGGCAGAATGGTGTTGCAGGTGCTGCCGATGAAAGACAGAAAGTTGACCGAAAGGTTCAGGGTGAAGACCGGGTTTTTGAACAGGCTCAGTTCGATCATGGGGAATTTGACCCTTTTCTCGACCTGGATGAAGATGAATAGCCCCACCGCGGCCACGCAGAAAAGGATGATGACGAATCTGTCTGAAAATCCGAGGAGTTGAGCCATGGTCAGGGCCAGGCTGTAGGAGCCGAGCGCGACGGTGGTCAAGATGGCGCCGGGGATGTCGAATTTCTGCTCGCTGTAAGGGGGAACGAGCTGGGGGACGAATTTGATGATGCAGAACAGGGCGACCGCGCCAAGCGGGACGTTTATGAAAAATATCGCCCGCCAGTCCCACAGGTAGACGCACAGGCTGCCGACCGAGGGGCCGACCATGAGCCCGACGGAGAAAAAGGTCACGAACAGTCCCATGGCCCTGCCCCGGAACTTGGGGCCGGCGATTTCAGAGATGATCGCCGCGGCCAGGGATTGGCACATGGCGGCCCCGATGCCCTGAAAGACCCTTGCGGCAATCAGGAATCCGGCGCTGGGGGCGAGCCCGCAGGCCATTGAGGCGGCGGTGAACAGGGCGACGCCGGAGAAGAATATGGTCTTTTTGTTGCGCAGATCCCCAAGCCTTGCGAACTGGAGAAGCAGGCAGGCAATGGCCAGCATGTAGCTGATCACCACCCATTGGACCGAGTTCAGGGAAGAGTTCAGATCTTCCATGATGGATTTCAGGGAGATGTTTACGGCGCTGACGTCGACCGAGCACATCAGGATCATGATGTCAATGCTCAGGAGTGAAACGATCATGCGCCAGGTCAGGCGCTCGGGGGCTGGGGAAGCATTGGCTTGGGACATTCCGGGATACCTCGTTTTGCACATCCGGCCTGCCGCGGCCGGGCCGCGGATTGGCTGGAAATAAGACGGCTCCGCTGTTTCGGCGGATTATCCGAGTGTATCCTTGAGGTGGGACTTAATCAAGGCCGGCCTTGGGGGGGCGGGCCAGGCAGCCGTAAAAAGGCCCTGCGCGGAACCCTTTTTATAATCAGATTCGGCCGCAAAATCAGCTTGCCGGCGCCGGTTCCGGCGCCGGCGGAAAAGCCGCCTCGCCAACGGCCCCGCAGCATGTTTTTTCGCTTCAAATTTACTTGTGGGCTGGGTTCTGTGCGATTTCCCCGTCTTTCTTCAGGCAGTCAAAGAGGCGCTCCAGGATGAGGTTGGACACCAGCATGCCTTTTACGGTCAGGCTGATCCTTTCCCTGCTGCGCAAAACAAGCCCCTGTTCTTCCAGCAACGGCAGCAAGGCCAGCAGGGATGCCGGCTCCTCGCCGGGCCATTCCTTCAGCCAGGCGGAAAGGTCAAGGCCCTCGGACATGCGCAGGCCGAGCATCAGCCGTTCCTTGGATCTGGTTTCGGCGCAGAGCGTTTCCGCTTCCGGCAAGACGCGCTCGTTTACGTTGCGCTGCCAGATATCGAGGGAGGGCGGGTTGGTCCAGCGCAGGCTGTTGATGGTGGAAGTCGCGCCGGGGCCAAGGCCGAGGTAGTCCTCCCCCCGCCAATAGCCGATGTTGTGCCTGCACCGGTGTCCCGGTCTTGCGAAGTTGGCGATTTCATAGCCGTCATAGCCGCTATTGGCCAGCTTCTCCCGCGTTTTGACGAACATTTCGGACAGCACGTCGTCATCCGGCAGGGAAAGGGCGCCGGATTCCACCTCCCTGGTCAGGGGCAGGCCGGGGTCAAGGGTCAGGCAGTAGGCGGAGATGTGGTCGGGCGACAGGACGCAGGCCTGGTCAAGAACCTTGAGCCATGATTTCACGGTTTGCCCGGGCAGCCCCCACATCAGGTCGATGTTTATGGAATCGAATCCGGCCCGCCTGGCGGCGAGAAACACTTCCCTGGCCTGCCGGGCCGAGTGCAGGCGCCCGAGTACGGTCAGGTCGCGGTCGTCAAAGCTCTGCACGCCGATGGACAGGCGGGTCACCCCGGCCTGGCGCAGACTTTCCAACTGCCCGACCGCGCCGATGGATTCGGGATTGGCCTCAAAACTGATTTCAGCGCCGGGCGCCACCATGAAAAAGCGCCTGACGCGCTCGATCATCTTGGCCACAATGTCGGGCGAGAGCAGGCTCGGCGTTCCCCCGCCGAAAAAAACGCTCTCGATATTGGGCAGGTTCAGCCTCTCGCTCCAATAGGCGATTTCATTCCAGACAGTTCTGGCATAATCAGCCGTAAGCAGGCCCGACTCATGCCCCTTCACGCATTCGGAGTAAAAGGAGCAATAATGGCACTTGCGCCGGCAAAATGGAACATGGATATAAAGAAGCATAAGCACTCGGATCGAAAAAACGTCTCATTTCCCCACTCCGTCCCCCCCAAACCGGATAAAGGAGGGAAGGGGGGCCGGGGGAATAAAACCATCAGGGCGATCGCCCTGCCGGCTTTCTTCCCCCGGCTCTTCGCCCCGCCCTACTGCGGGTGGGCCGGGGCTTCGATGGGGGTGGTGGTGGTTTGTTTAAGGCTTTCAAAGAGGGGGGCGGCGGCGTCCAGGCGTCCTGGGAAGATGCCGTCCGGGCCTGCTTCGAGGGCCAGGGGCAGAACCTCGTCCACATGTTCGACGGGGATGATGGTCAGGGTTTTGAGGATTTCGGCCGGGACGTCTTTGAGGTCCTTTTCGTTATCCTTGGGTATGATGATCTTGGTAAGCAGGGCGCGGTGGGCGGCGAGCAGTTTCTCGCGCAGCCCGCCGATGGGCAGGACGCGGCCGCGCAGGGTGATTTCGCCGGTCATGGCGATATCGTTGCTGACCGGGATGCCCAAAAGGGCCGAGACCATTGACGTGGCCAGGGTGATGCCGGCCGAGGGGCCGTCTTTTGGGGTCGCCCCTTCGGGGACGTGGACGTGGATGTCGATTTCCTTGTGGAAGCCGGAGCGCAGGCCAAAGACGTCGGAGCGGGAGCGGATGTAGGACAGGGCGGCCCTGGCCGATTCCTTCATTACATCGCCGAGCTTGCCGGTTGTTTCGACCTTGCCGGTGCCGGGCATGAGCGCGGTTTCGACAACGAGGGTGTCTCCGCCGACCTCGGTCCAGGCCAGGCCCATGCAGGCGCCGACCAGGGGCCTGGCCTCGCGTTCGCCGTAGCGGAATTTTTTGACTCCGAGGAAATTATGCAGATTCTGCCTGGTGACGGAGATGACCTTGTCAAAGTCGTTGCCTTCAACGATCTGCACGGCTGTTTTGCGGCAGACGGCGGCGATTTCGCGCTCAAGGTTGCGCACGCCGGCTTCGCGGGTGTAGGTGCGGATGATGTCGACAACCGCGAGGTCGGAAAGGCGCAGGTTCTTGTCTGAGAGCCCGTTGGCCTCAAGCTGTTTGGGAATCAGGAACTGCTTGGCGATGCAGCGTTTTTCGGTTTCCAGATAGCCGGGCAGCTTGATGATCTCCATGCGGTCCTGCAGGGGCAGGGGGATGCTGTGCAGGCTGTTGGCCGTGGTGATGAAAAAGATCTGGGACAGGTCGTAGTCCATGTCCAGATAATGGTCGTTGAAAGAGTAGTTTTGCTCGGGGTCGAGCACCTCAAGCAGGGCGGCCGACGGGTCTCCCCTGAAATCGGCGCTCAGCTTGTCGATTTCGTCAAGGCAGAACAGGGGGTTGTTGAACTTGCCCCGGCGCAGGGACTGGATGATCTTGCCGGGCATGGCCCCGACATAGGTGCGCCTGTGGCCGCGGATTTCGGCTTCGTCGCGCACGCCGCCAAGGGAGAGGCGCACAAAGTCGCGCCCGGTGGCTCTTGCGACCGATTTGGCCAGCGAGGTCTTGCCGACGCCCGGGGGGCCGACCAGGCAGAGGATGGGGCCTTTGAGCTTGTTGACCAGCTTTTGCACGGCCAGGTATTCGAGGATGCGCTCCTTGGGCTTGTCGAGGCCGAAGTGATCCTCATCAAGGATGCGGGAGGCCTCGGGAAGGTCGATATTGGTCTCTTTCAGCTCGTTCCAGGGCAGATCCAGCACCCAGTCGACATAGTTGCGCACAACAGCGTATTCGGCCGAGGAGGGCATCATGTGGCGGAGTTTTTTAAGCTCGCGCAGGCCCTTTTCCCTGGCCTCCTCGGGCATGTTTTTTTCTTTCAGGCGTTTTTCAAGGTCGTTGACCTCGGTCTGAGGGTCTTCCTCGCGCCCCATTTCCTTGTTTATGGCCTTGATCTGCTCGTTGAGATAATATTCGCGCTGATTGCGCTCCATCTGGTTCCTGACGCGGTGCTTGACGGCCTTGTCGGTGTTGCTGAAGGTGATTTCGCGCAGCATCAGCTCAAAGACCATGTCAAGGCGCTTGGCCGTGTTGGTCTCTTCGAGAACTTCCTGTTTTTTTTGATATTCGGCCCGCAGATGCGGGACTATGGCGTCGGCAAGGGCTCCGCAGTTGTCGTTCGAGCTTATGGCCTGAACGATCTCCGCGGTGAGCTTCTTGTTGAGTTTTGAATATTCATCGAGCGTCTCAAGGGTGGAGCGCACAAGCTCGGAGGTGTCCTCGGCCGGGATGCAGAATTCCTCGCGCTTGGTCACCCTGGCCATCTGGATCTGGGTTTCAATGTCCTCCGGCTGGACCACCATGCCGTCCGGCGTCCAGGTTGCCCGGTAGAGGCCCTCGAAGAGGACCTTGATGGTGTCGTCCGGCAGGCGCAGCAGTTGGAGGATTCTTGTGACAGTGCCGACCTGGTAGAGATCTTCATCCATGGGCCTGGTCAGCGCGTTGCTTTTCTGGGTGACCAAAAAGATCTGGCGGTCGAATTTTTCCATGGCCGTTTCAATGGCCCGGATGGAAGACACGCGCCCGACAAACAAAGGCACCATGGAACGCGGGAAAAGAACCACCTCACGCAGGGGCATGAGCGGCAATGTAATTGAATTTTGGGATGAGTTTGCATCTGCCATAAAAATCTCCTGATTGCCGGGTTGTCCGGCTGCCCCGGATGCCGGCGCCAGTTTTGGCGCTTTGCTATGCCGGGGAGTGGAATGGCTTCCACAGTTGAGCTTGTTTTTCGGCCGGAACGGTGACCGCGGCCGGCGCCACGGCCGTGCGGCGCATTTGGGCCGCGGCCGCATCCTTATTGTTAAAAAAAATCAGGCTTTGTTCAAGGACGAATGCGCCGGGCGGAACAAGCGTCCCGGCCCAGGCGCAAAATGCAGTGAGGCTGCCGCGCGGGAAGCCGTGCCGAGTTCGCCTCGCTATGCCCCGGCGGCCTCCCTCGGGCAGGCGTCGGTGTCATATATGAACAGCGGCTGTTTATTCTTTTCTATCACAGCCGCGTTGATAACGCATTCTTTAAGGCCGTGCATGGAGGGCAGGTTGTACATGATGTCCAGCATGGCGGCTTCGATGACGTTGCGCAAACCCCTGGCGCCGGTTTTCTGCTCAATGGCCTTTTTGGCGATGGCCAGGAGGGAATCCTGGGTGAAGTGCAGGGTGACCTTGTCAAGTTCAAAGAGCTTCTGGTATTGGCGCACCAGGGCGTTTTTAGGCTCGGTGAGGATGTGGACCAGATCCGCCTCGCTCAGGTCGTCGAGGTGGGTGATCACCGGGATGCGGCCGACAAATTCCGGGATAAGCCCGAATTTGACCAGATCGTTGGGGTGGATTTTTCCGGCAAGCTCAAGGCCGTCAAGGGCTTCCTTGCCCTTGCCTTCCTTGCTTTCGATCTTGGCCCCAAAGCCCATTGACCTGCCCCGGGTGCGCTGCTCGACTATCTTGTCAAGTCCGACAAAAGCGCCGCCCACGATGAACAGGATGTTGGAGGTATCAAGGCGGATGTATTCCTGCTGCGGGTGCTTGCGCCCGCCTTTTGGCGGGATGTTGGCCTCGGTGCCTTCGATGATCTTCAAAAGGGCCTGCTGCACGCCCTCGCCCGATACGTCGCGGGTGATGGACGGGCTGTCGCCCTTGCGGGAGATCTTGTCGATCTCGTCGATATAGATGATTCCGTGCGAGGCGGCGGCCAGGTCATAGTCGGCGTTTTGCAGAAGCTGCACCAGGATGTTTTCGACATCCTCGCCGACATAGCCGGCCTCGGTAAGGGTGGTGGCGTCGGCAATGGCGAAGGGAACCTTGAGTATTCTGGCCAGGGTCTTGGCGAGCAGCGTCTTGCCGCTGCCGGAAGGGCCCATCATCAGAATGTTGCTCTTTTCAAGTTCCACATCCTTGCCGATGGCCTCCTGATAAAACACCCGCTTGTAGTGGTTGTGAACCGCGACGGCCAGTATTTTTTTGGCGTGCTGCTGCCCGATGACATACTCATCAAGGCGGGCCTTTATTTCAGCCGGGGGCAGAAGCCTGCCGTCATCGGCGACTTCCTGGATGCTCTCAGTGCGCATGATCTCGTTGCACAAAGTGACGCATTCATCGCAGATGCAGATTTTCGCAGGCCCTTCGATCAGGCGCTTGGCGTGCTCTTCGGTCTTGTCGCAGAAGGAGCAGCGCAGGATCGAATCTGAACCCCTGTCTTTGCTTTTGGACATGTTTGTTCCTGTAATGGCATTTTACGTTTGAGATTTCGCCGGGGCGGGCCAGTGCGGAAATCTCGCAGGGCTCGCCGCGTTATGTTTTGCGCCGCTGGAGCATTTTGCCGGTGCGGGCGGGCGTATTCCACACATGCAATAAAGGTGACAAAGAGCCGGGGCGCGCTGTTTCAATACGCCTTTCGCCCTTTGCCGCAAGACAAAGGGCGAAACAAGCTCTCTTGCCCCCGGCCTATTCCTTGGACGGCGTCAGATCTTCCCTGGACTTCAGAACCTTGTCGATAAGCCCAAGCTCCACAGCCTGGGCGGCGCTCATGAAGTTGTCGCGCTCGGTGAGTTCGGCGATGCGTTCCGGGGTCTGGCCGCTGTGGGAGGCCATGATCTCGTTGAGGGTCCGCTTCAGCCCGAGCACTTCCTTGGCGTGAATTTCAATGTCGGTGGCCTGTCCCCTGAAGCCGCCGGAAGGCTGGTGGATCATGATCCGGCTGTTGGGCAGGGCGTAACGCAGGCCGGGCGCGCCGGCGCTCAAAAGCAGGGCGCCCATGCTGGCGGCCATGCCCATGCACAGGGTGGCGACCGGACAGGTTATGTACTGGATGGTGTCATATATGGCCAAACCGGCGCTGACCATGCCTCCGGGGGAGTTGATGTAAAGATAAATCTCCTTTTCCGGCGCTTCTGATTCAAGAAAGAGCAACTGGGCGCAGATAAGGGAAGCGGTGTGATCGTCAATCCCTTCGCCCAGCATGATGATGCGGTCCCTGAGCAGACGGGAATAAATGTCGTAAGCCCTTTCAGAGCGTCCGGTGGTTTCAATGACCATTGGGATGGGGGGCATGTATCACTCCTTGTGTGAATAACAATCAAAAGTAAACGACAATGCGGGCGGATTGTCCTGACAACTCCGGCGCCGCGCGTGGCCATATTGCTGCGCCTTTCCCGGCGCGGCCTTCCGGCTGCCGGAAAGGCGCCGCGCAATCCGGGCGGGCAAATCTCTTCTTACATTAATCACTTAAAAGCCAAAGGGCAAGGGCGGCGTTTTTTATTCTTCCCGTGCCGGCTGAAAACAAAAACCAGCCCGAAGGGCGGCATGATGACCACCCTTCAGGCTGAAATGCTCAATTCGCGGTGTCGCCGGCAAAGGCTTTGCGCCGGAAACTCCAAGGCTCATTTACTGTCTAGGGCTTGCTTTTCTTGTCGGCAGCCTTGGCAGGCGCTTTCGGGGCGCCTTTCTTCGCCTCGGCCTTTGGCGCTTCAGCCTTGGCCTTTGGCGTTTCGGCCTTGGCTTTTGGGGCGTCAGCCTTGGGGGCTTCGGCCTTGGGCGCGTCAGCCTTGGGGGCGTCAGCTTTCTTGCCCGTCTTTTTTGCGCCGCCCTCGCCCTTTTTAATGGCGTCCTTCAGGTTCAGCTTGGGCAGGTTCAGGTCGGATCTGCCAAACAGCCCGCCGGGCCCGTCTTCCTGGTCGGCGAAAGCCTTGGAGAACAAAGAGCCGATGGCCTTGTTGGTGAGGATGCGCTCGCGCAGGGCCTCCAGGGCTCCGCTCTTGTCATATTCGGCCCGGACCACCTCGATGGAGCGGTTGGATTGCTCGGCGGCGTTCAGGATCTGGGTTTCGACTTCCTCGTCGGTGACGGTCAGGCGCTCCTGCTCGGCGATCTTGTAGAGGAAAATATGCGCGCGCACGGTCTTTTCGGCATGCGCCCAGAACTCGTCCCTGAGCGATTTGGCTATACTGCGGCGTCTTTCCGGGTCGGTTTCGGCCTGGAGCAGGTCGCCGTAAAATTCTCCGGCCATTCTGCCTATCTGGCGCTCGATCATGCTTTCGGGCACATCAAACTTCACAAGGTTCATGTTGTGTTCAATCAGCGAGTCGCGCAATTTCGCCATGTGGTCGCCGTCATTGGACTTGCTGAGGCTCTTGCGCAGGTGGTCCCTGAACTCTTCCACCGTTCTGAACGGGCCGATGTTTTTGACGAATTTGTCTGTAAGTTCCGGAAGATCGATTTGGGCGATCTTGATCAGCTTGAGCTCGATGTCATACGTCCGGGCTTCTTCTCCATCCTTGGGCGGCAAAAAGTCCACCTTGCTTCTGGTCTTCTCGCCCGCCTTGAGGGTGAGAATAAGGTTTTCCAGGCCGGGCACCACTTCGTTGTGGCCGATGGCGACAGTGTAGTCCTTTGCCGAAAGGCCGGGGATCTCCATTCCGTTGTCGGTATAGGCCTGGAAATCGATCGTGACGATATCGCCTTCTCTGGGGCAGCGCTTTTCGGTAACGGCAGTTTCCTTGCCGTGCTTGCGGCGCACGTCCTTCAAGGCCATCTCGATCTCTTCGTCGGTCACCTCGCGGGTGTTTTCCTTAAGCTCAACGGGCTCGAATTTTTCCGGAAGCTCAAACTCGGGCATGACTTCAAAGGTGATTGAATATGTGAAGTCGGCGCCCCGGCACAGCGTCTTTGCGTGGTCGAGCAAAAAGTCGGAAATGGGCTGAAGACCGGTCTCTTTCAGGATCTTTTTGTAATGCTCGGACAAAAGTTCGCTTCCGGCCTCATTGTAAACGTCGTCCTTGAATTTGGCCTCGACCATGCCCCTGGGGGCTTTGCCGCGGCGAAAGCCATCCAGGGCCACGCGGCCACGCAGTTTTTCAACGGATTCGTCAAGCGCGGCCTCCACCTCCCGGGCAGGGACCGTGACGGTGAACTTCTTTTTCACTGTTGATACGTCTTCTCTTGTATACTGCATGACCAAGGCTCCTTATGAGAGATACCGGACTGTTTCCGAAAGGAAATCTGTTGGGTTGGAAAAATATTCCGCCGCATGGTTCTGGCCCATGCGGGCGGCGGACACAAATTTGTCCATGGACATAGCCATGTATTATAATCGGTTTCAGTTACTCACATTTGCAGTCTTAGTCAATCCCCCGCGCCGGAATAAAGAATAAAAGACGCCGGCATCACCGCAAAATATCTGGAAAAAGTTTTTGGGAAAACGGCAGGGCGCACGCTCGCGACGCGGGCGGCGCATCCGCGGCGGCAGCCGCGCGTTCAGCATCGGCGCGGCTGCTGCCGGTCAAGCCCTTATTCGGGGGCGAAAAAAGCCGCCAGGCAGCCGGCGTCCTCTGGGCGGGCGAAAGACTCAAGGGCCGCGTCTCCGCCGTGGCAGCGAAAACGTCCGTCGACCAGTTCGACGTAACCGGCCGAGATGACCTTCGCGTAGGGGAGTTGCTCGCGCATGTCGGCGTGCCCCACTTTGTCCGGGAAAATGAACGGGATGGGCTGCCCGGAAAAATCTTCGCAGATCAAATATTTCATAAAAGCTCCAAATGTATGTGCGCTGCCCTGTATGGCGGCGAAAGGCCCCGGCGCTTATGGCGGAGTGTTTTTTTTGCTTTGCCGGGGCAGCCGTCCGGCAGCCTTGTTCATGCTGTCTTTTTTCAAGCCCCAGGTCAACAGTAATTTGCTGTTTCGCTGCCGTTTGCGGCGGTCAAGGCCGCGCGGCGCGTTGGGTAAAGGGCGTATCCGTGCGAAACGCCGGCTTTGCCGGCAGCGTTAATCAGATTCAACCGGTCCTGAATGTCTGAAGTCCTGCCGGAGCGTGCCATGGCAGACGCATTGGGCTGGGTTCATTATTTTTTTTGTATAAATGATGCTTCAATTGCACCATGGATATTGCATCATACGGTTTATATGGATTGTTGCAAAACATGTATGCACATTTTATAGCGATTATAGTGTGTTATAATCCATGCATTATCATGTGTGTAGATATGCATAGTTTTTCATTAGAGAGTGGTTTTCTAAATATAGTGCGGTATTGTCAGGATTGGTCCGGATATGTAGTTATTGATAATTATTTTGAACGACACATAGAGATATGGAAAAGGATATTGATCAAGGCGACACGGTGTTTAGCAGCGAAGATGCATCCTTGTTCCATCTTTTTTATGCCTGCATGGTAAAGTTGCTGTGGACAGAAGCGCATAAAACGTAGTACGTGCTGCGTGTGGCAATTGTGCTGTTTTTATTTTTATAATTGCGCTCACAGGATCGGGACTGGCCAGCATTTGCGGAATGGCCGCCGCATGCGGGCATCCGGCAATGGCGCTATTTGTGTATCATACAAAAGCAGTATTGTTTAGCGTATGAAAATAATGGAAGAATGCAGCAGGATCATGAGAAGATCTTTATGCTTTCAATTAGCTTTGTGGACGAAATGACTTTTGCCTTGAAAATATATTTAAATAATTTTAATTGTAGTTCTGAAGTAACGATCAAGAACCCTTGGCCTGCTGGGGACGGCGGCGTTTTCATTTGTCGGTAAAAGGTGCCTCGCTTTAATTTGCCTGCGTAACTTGAAACAATGTATCACCTGGAACCATGAAGGAGCATTTATATGGACAATTATCTCAAAGAAGCTTTGGAGATAGTTAAAGCTCAAGCCAGCGTTAGGACGATGACCGAGGAGGAGATAACCACCATGGTTCGGAAACTCGCCGAGGGCATCCGCAGCATCAGCGAAGGTTGCTGTCCCGCCCCGGAAGAGGCGCCGGCCTCGCTTGATCCCCAAAAGTCGATCAAGGAAAAGTCGATCATCTGCGTTGTCTGCGGAAAATCGTTTAAGCTGCTGACCAAAAAACACCTGGCCTCGCACGGCATGACGCCCGACAGCTACAGGGAAATGTGCGGATACAAGAAGGGAGCGGCCCTGGTATGCAAGTCGCTTCAGCGCGAAAGACGCAAGAAAATGAAAGACATGCGCCTTTGGGAAAGACGCTCCTGACAGCCTCCCCTCGGCTTGCCCGGCGTGTTTTCGCAGCCGCGCGACGGCAGGTTCCGTCGCCCGGCCGCGCGCAAAGCCGGCCGCCTTTCACCGGCCGCAACATCGCGTGAAGGCCGGGCGCGCGCCTGAAAAGCGCGGGATGCTCAAGGAAAACTCTCCCAAATCAAACAAGGCCGCGCCCGTTTATCAAGGCCGGCCTTGCTTGAGGCTCGTCAGGGCCTCGCCCCTCCTCTTTAACCGCTGCCTTGCCGGCGCTTCGCGCCCTGCTTTTTCGCCTTCGCCTCGCGCCCTGCTTTTTCGCCTTCGCCTTTGATTATGGGACGGGTTTTAGAACAATCCTGCCCAAAACCGGCCAAAAAGAAGGCGGGAAAACAGCGCGGCAAGCTCCTGCGGGTTCCCCGGCCCCGGCCTTTATTCCATATTTGCGAAATATCCGCCAAAGGTCTTGACGTAAGCCTTAATGGAATTACATAAAGGCATCGGCCTTGACTGACTCGTTCGTCACGCGCGTTCGCGCGCGGCCCATTTTCCCGCCGCAAGGCCGGATTTAATTTTTTGAGGAGGATACATATGACCGGCAAAGCCAAATCTCACCAGTTCCGCGCGGAAACGCGCAAGGTCTTGAACATCCTGACCCACTCGCTTTACACCAACCGGGAAATTTTCCTGCGCGAGCTGCTTTCAAACGCCTCCGACGCCCTGGACAAGCTGCGCTATCTGCAAAGCAAGGGCGAAAGTGTGCGCGATCCGGATCTGCCCTTGGAAATCAATATCACCATCGACAAGGACAAGAAGATCGTCGAGGTCACCGACTCCGGCGTGGGCATGACCGAGCGCGAAATGATCGACAACCTCGGCACCATCGCCAAATCCGGCTCCGAAGAGTTCCTCAAAGACGTTGAAGGGGCGCAGCCCGGCGGCGACGGGTCCGAAGCTTCGGCCGCCCCAAAGCCTTCGGCCATGGAAATCATCGGACGGTTCGGGATCGGCTTTTACTCGACCTTCATGGTGGCGGATGAGGTGGAAGTCATCTCCGTGCCGGCCCTTGGCGATTCTGCCCCGTATCTCTGGAAGTCAAAGGGCGAAGGCTCTTTCAGCACCCGCGCCCTTGACGGCGAAGAAGCCGCCAAATACAAGCGCGGCACCACCGTGCGCGCCACCATCAAGGAAGACGCCGCCGAATTTCTCGAAGCCTTTGAGCTGCGCGGCATCATCCGCGAGCACTCGAATTTCCTGGCCTTCCCGATCAACGTGAACGGCGAGCGGGTGAACACCACCCCGGCCCTGTGGCGCGATCCGAAATTCTCAATCACCCAGGAACAATACAACGACTTCTACAAATACCTGACCTACGACAAGACCCCTCCCCTGGACGTCGTCCATGTCTCGGTCGACGTGCCCGTGCAGTTCACGGCCCTCATGTTCATCCCGGGAGTCACGCAGGACTCCATGTTCCGCGGCCAGGACGACTGGGGCCTGGACCTTTACGTCCGCCGCGTCCTTATCTCGAAGAACAACCACGATCTGGCCCCGCAGTACCTCGGATTCCTCAAAGGCGTCGTCGACACCGAAGACCTGCCCCTGAACATCTCCCGCGAAACCCTGCAGCAGAACGTTGTGTTGCGCAAGATTTCCCAGACCATCATCAAGCAGGTCCTGAACCACCTTGAAAAGATGGCCAAAACCGACCAGGACAAATACGAAAAATTCTGGCAACTGCACGGCTCATACTTCAAGTTCGCCTTCAACGACGCCGCGAACAAGGAAAAAACCGTGCCCCTGCTGCGTTTTGCCTCATCCGTGACCGAGGGCGACAGCCTCACCAGCCTTGACGCCTACATCGACCGCGCCAAGACCGGGCAGAAGGAAATCTGGTACATCTCGGCCCCGTCCAGAGACGCCGTGCGCGTAAACCCCCTGATGGACGGCTTCCGCAGAAAGGGCATTGAAGTTCTCTACCTGCTTGAGCCGGTGGACGAGATTCTCCTGAGCAACCTGCAAACATACAAGGATTGCTCTTTCAAGGCGATCGAGCATTCGGTCAGCGCCGATCTCGAATCCTTCCCGGATACCGTCGACGAAACCCCCAAGGTCGAACCCCTCAAAGGCGACCAAAAGGCCGAACTCGACAAGCTGCTCAAGACCATTCACGCCCTTTTGGGCGACCGCGTGGCCTCGGTGCGCATCTCCGACCGCCTGAGCAACAGCCCGGCCGCGCTCGCCGCAACCACCGCGCACTCTTCGTCCATGGAAAAAATCATGCGGGCCATGCAAAAAGATAACACCACCCCGCAAAAGATCATGGAACTGAACGAAGACCACCCCATGACGCGCTCGCTTTTGCGCATCCACAAGGCCAACGCCGCGGACCCGCTGCTCAAGGACATCGTCATCAACCTCTTCGACAGCCTCCTCTTGATGGACGGCTACATGGACGACCCCTACGCCATGGCCGACAGAACCATCAAACTCATGGAAGAAGCGGCAAACTGGTACACCGAAATCAGAAAGCTGTAACAACGGCGAAGATCCGGGGGAGGGGAACCACCAGGGCGATCGCCCTGATGTTTCCCCTCCCCCGGACCCCTTCCCCTCCTTTACCCTTTTTGGGGTAGGGAGGGATTTTTTTTGGGCGGCATCTTTATGCCGCCCACTTCCACTCCGCCTGCCGTTTTCAGGACGCTTTTTTCCCTATAATTTTGAGTGGAGTTTTATTGACTTTGGATCTATTATGTTGGCGAAACTTTTCGTCAGGGAGAATTTCCATGAGAATGCTGGTCGCGCACACCGTTGAGATTGACGATCCCGAACTTGCAGTCAAAGAGATCTGCGGGCAGCTTGATCTTGAGAACAACCTTTTGAAAAATGCCGTGGGAATCCTCGTCTGCCACGCCGACTGCCTGAACACCGGCGCGGCCAGGGCCATTTGCGACAAGATGCCCTTTGACGTCGTCGGGATGACCTCGCTCGCCTCAGCGGTCAGCGGCGAGAAGGGGCTGGACATCCTGACCCTGGCCGTCCTGACCTGCAACGAGATTGTCTTCACCGTCGCCTTGACCGACTCTCTTGTCGCCGATCAAGAAGGGCCGATCCTTGACGCCTACACCAAAGCCAGAGCGAAGATTGACGAAAATCCCGGCCTTATCCTGACCTATGCCCCGCTTTTGGCAAAAGTAGGCGGCGAAAAGCTCGTCAACTGCATCACCGCTGCCTCAAACGGCGCTCCCTTGTTCGGTTCCCTGGCCTGTGACCATAACTACGGCTTTCAGGATGCGCACGTCATCTTCAACGGCGAATCTTATCAGGACCGCCTGGTGATGGTCCTTGTGTCCGGACCGGTTAAACCGAAATTTTTCTTCATCTCAATCCGGGATGAAAACATTCAAAAGCAAAAGGCCGTCATCACTGATTCCGACGGCAACCTGCTGCGCAAAGTCAACGACATGCCGGCGTCCGATTACCTGGCTTCAATCGGGCTTACAGCCGACGGCGGGCTGGAAGCCTCTGTGGCCATTCCCTTTATTGTCGACTACAACGACGGCACCCAGCCCGTTGCCCGGGGCCTTTACAAGCTGACGGACGACGACAGCATCGTCTGCGGCGGCGACATGCCCGTGTCGGCCACCCTGGCCCTGGCTGTGCAGGATGTCGAGGACGTCATGAGTTCCGCTGCCCAGTTGCTGGACTGCATTGCCGTGGAAGCGGCAAATGGGCATGGGGTCTTGTTCGTCAGTTGCGTGGGACGCAGCATGATCCTTGACACCGAGCCGCTGGCCGAGGCGGGAAAGGTGCTTGAGGCCATGTCCGGTATAGCTCCATGTCATCTGCTGTATTCAGGCGGCGAGATCTGCCCCGTTTACAAGCCCGACGGCTCAACCTTGAACCGGTTTCACAACTTTTCGTTCACGGCCTGCGTTTTCGAGAAATGAGCGGCAGGCCTGCCCGACACAGCCCCATCAGCAGCATGACTATTTTTGACCGCTAACTTTGTCTTATATTTTTTTATTTGCAATTTTTATACGGCGTTCTCACGGCAACGTCCTGGTGAGGAAACTTTTCTTTGATGGAAGATACCAGACCCCCGGCCATTGACCCGCAAGAGGAACTCGCCCTCCTGCGCAGGGAAAACAGAAGGCTTGACCGTCAGGTCAAGTCTCTGTCCGGTATTATCGACCGGGCCAAAATCTCCGCTGTCGCCAAGGCGAATATCAACTCGGTCATCACTGCCGAAAAAAAACGGCAAGAGCAATACATGAGCCTGCTCATGCAAAACTCGCCGAACATGATCATGCTCTTTGACATGAGCGGGCGCTTGGCCTACTGCACCGACGCCTTTCTGAAACAGGCCCGCATCGGACACTTCGGGCTGATTAACGGGCGGCATTACCGGGAAGTGTTTGAAAGCATCGTTGATCAGGACTGGGTCGAACGCCTGAGCGAACTTTTTGACCAGTCCATGGAGAACAAAACCAGACTGTCCCTGGCGGAAACGGCCGATATCGGCAACTGGGGCGAATTTCGCCATTACAGCATCCACTTTACCCCCATGCTCGACGACAAGGGCGAATGCATGGGGGCAATGGCCATTTTCCACGACATGACCGACATGGTCAAAACAAAGGAGGAAGCCGAACGGGCCAGCACAGCCAAGTCCGAGTTTCTCTCCAACATGTCCCACGAGATGAGAACGCCGATGAACGCCATAATCGGCATGACCAGCATCGGCTCGACAGCCCAGGATATCGAAAAGAAAAACTATTGCCTGGGCAAGATCGAAGAGGCCTCCAACCACCTTTTGGGCGTAATCAACGACATCCTGGACATGTCCAAGATCGAGGCCAAACACTTTGAGCTTTCCATCGGCGAGTTTGATCTGGAGCGCCTGCTCATGCGCGCCGTCAACGTGGTCAACTACAAGATCGATGAAAAAGAGCAGACCCTGCAAGTCAAACTGGACCAGAACCTGCCCCGCTACATCGTCTCGGACGAGCAGCGTCTCGCCCAGGTCATAGCGAACCTCTTGTCAAACGCGGTAAAATTCACCCCGGAATTCGGAACCATCACGCTCTCTGTCAGCGTACAGGAAAAAACGGACGACGACTGGCTCCTGCGCTTTGAAATAAAGGATACCGGCATCGGAATTTCCGAAGAACAGCAGCAGCGCCTCTTCCAGTCCTTTGTCCAGGCCGACGGCGGCATCGCCCGCAAATTCGGCGGAACCGGCCTTGGCCTTGCCATCTCAAAGCGCATCGTCGCAATGATGGGCGGCGACATCCGAGTCGAGTCCGAACTGGGCCGGGGGGCGAAATTCATCTTCCACGTCCGCGCCGGCAGCGCAAGCCGCGACAACGTCCAAGCCACGGGCGCGCTCACCCGGCAGACCCTCAAAACCCTTGTTGTCGACGACTCGCTCGACGTTCTCGAATACTTTGAAAGCATCGCGCCCAATCTCGGCATCCAATGCCGGACCGTGGCGGACCCCTTCAAGGCCTGCGAAATCATCGCGGCCAGCAACAACGAACCCTTCCACCTTTTTTTCGTCGACTACAAGATGCCGGGCATGAACGGCCTGGAACTGGCAAGGCGCATCAAGGAAGAATCGGCAGCCAATCCGGTCATCGTCATGATCTCAAGCTACGAGTGGGGCTCGTTCGAGGCTGAGGCCAAAGAAGCGGGCGTCGACAAGTTCCTCCCCAAACCCCTCTTCGCCTCCAATATCTCGGACTGCATCAACGAGTGCCTCGGACTGGCCGAATACCAGGTCCAACCCCCGGAATCCGAGGAAAACGGCTGCTTCAGCGGGCGACGCGTCCTCCTGGCCGAAGATATCGAAATCAACCGCGAAATAGCCGTGGCCCTGCTCGAACACACCGGCCTTGAAATTGACCACGCCGAAAACGGCCTCGTCGCCTACCAGATGATGCAAGCCTCGCCAGGCCGCTACGACCTCATCCTCATGGATATCCATATGCCGGAACAAGACGGCTACGAAACAACCCGCCGCATCCGCGCCCTCGACACCGACGAAGCCAGAAATATCCCCATCGTCGCAATGACCGCCAACGTCTTTCGAGAAGATGTGGAAAAATGCCTCAAAGCCGGCATGAACGGACACCTGGGAAAACCCCTCGACGCGGCCGAAGTCATAACCACCCTCAGAAAATACCTGCAGCAAGCCCAGAGGTGAAGAGCGGGGGGGGGGGGGGGGGGGGGGGGGGGGGGGGGGGGGGGGGGGGGGGGGGGGGGGGGGGGGGGGGGGGGGGGGGGG
>JAVBNM010000017.1:0-163887 GCA_031551565.1 Desulfovibrionaceae bacterium
CCCCCCCCCCCCCCCCCCCCCCCCCCCCCCCCCCCCCCCCCCCCCCCCCCCCCCCCCCCCCCCCCCCCCCCCCCCCCCCCCCCCCCCCCCCCCCCCCCCCCCCCCCCCCCCCCCCCCCCCCCCCCAGCGCGGGTAATATGCCCGCAATTATTTGGTTCTGTCAATTTTATTTGAGGGAATGTGGGGAATTGGTCAGGAGCCGAGACCTTCGAGATATTCATAAAGGGCCTGGACGCCCAAGGCATAGCTCATGATGCCGAATCCGGCGATGATGCCAATGACATGCTGTCCGATGAGGTCGATACGGCGCATATTTTCATCGCGTGCCATAATGTTGCTCAGATGGACTTCGACTGTCGGAATTTCGACCCAGGCCAGACAGTCGGCCAGGGCGAGGCTGGTGTGGGTATATGCGCCGGCGTTGAGCACAATGCCGTCTACACCTTCAATCCTGGCGCGTTCGATACGGTCAATCAGCGAGCCTTCCCTGTTGCTTTGATAAAAATGGAGTTGGAGTTCTGCGGATTTTTTTCCAAGCAGACGTTCAACCAGGTCGGGAACTTGATTTATCGTCTTGTCGCCATAGATCTCTGGTTGGCGAACACCTATGTAACCGAGGTTGGGGCCGTTGATTATGAGGAAGTTGTACTGTTTAGCCAGATTCATAGATAAATCCCCCTGATGCGTGCCGCTTGCATTACCCCTCCTGTGGCATACGCCGTTTGGCGTAGATGCCCAAAGAATATGCCACTGTGATGTTTCACCGCCTCTACAGCGTGAGATTTGCGCCCGCGTGGCCCAGAGCTGGTCTGTCCACGGGAAAATCCAAATGTATACTTGATGTTAGCTGAAACAGCCCTTATTGGCAACAAATAACAAAAAAACCTTAAAAGTTGTCTTCTGCTCTTAATTAGCTATCCACCAAAAAAGACTGTACAGGAGGGCGATTTTGACAGTTGAAAGACCCATGCCGAACTGATATCGGAACAGTCACACTCAATCGAAAAAAACGCAACGATAATTTCATTTAGAACACTGGAAGGGAGCATGCACAGCCACCCCGTATTGGAGCTTGAGGCCACGGCGTTCAACAAAGCGCAATTGATTCATCCCGATGCCGTCCAGCTTGCTTTGGTCGGGCGGTCAAATGTGGGCAAATCTTCACTTGTGAACGCGCTGGCCGGCCGAAAGGCCATGGCCAAGGTCAGCGCGACTCCGGGCAAGACGCGCAGCGTAAATTACTATAGGGCCAATCCGGGTGATTTCTATATCGTGGATTTGCCCGGATACGGCTATGCCAAGTGCTCAAAGGCGGAACAAGAAAAATGGGCCGCGTTTCTTCAATATTACCTGGCAAATACTGCCGGCCTGCGCTCCATGATTCTTTTGATCGACGCGCGCCTGACCCCGCAAAAGCCGGACCTTGCCCTGGTTTCTTTCGCCAGATCCGTCAAACTGCCGATTTTGCCGGTTCTGACCAAAGCCGACAAGTGCGGCAAAAGCGAAATATCAGCCAGGAAAAAGGAATGGGAAGCGATCGTCGCCGGTACGCCCCTGATAATCACCTCGTCGAGCAAACGGCAGGGCATGGCTGAGTTATGGGACGCCATATTGCAACTGGTGGAAGGGTGAAGCCGCTTTTGTTGCCGCAAAACAAGGGAGAAACTCATTGAGCGTCCATCCTGCCAGATGTCTCGCCGTGACTTTCTCCCTGTCTTCTGCGTTCCGCAACACAGAGCTTCAGCTATGTTTTTTCCGGCAAGGTCTTGGGGTTTTTGCCGTTTAATTCTCGCCTTGCGTCAGATGATCCAATACCCAGCCATCTCTTTTTTTCAATATATGGAGAAAGTGTGATTCAAATATGAAGACGCGATAAAATGATTAAAATATTTATGAAAAAATATGAAAAAGCCGCGTGGATTGTTTCTTCGTGGCTGGTTTGTGTTAATCCTCAAGTTAAAGATTCAGGATGTGTCAACGTTTGTGCCTGCGCGTTCTTTTCTCCACGAATCAAAAGGCTCGGGCTTGAGGTGGTAGATGGAAAATATTGAAGAAAAAGCCACCAGGGTGCTGGTTGTCGATGACGACGAGCGTTTGCAATCCGTTGTCAGGGAATTTCTGGAAGGTTTCGGTTTTGAGGTCTTCAGCCTGTCGTCAGGCAAGGGAATAAATGAGGAGATATCCAAAAATCACCCGGATATCGTTCTGCTTGACGTGATGATGCCGGGCGCGGACGGGTTTACAGTCTTGCGCGGGCTTCGGGATACGTCAAAAATACCGGTGATCATGCTCACAGCCAAGGGTGACGATACGGACAGGATTATCGGCCTGGAAATCGGCGCTGACGATTACATCCCAAAGCCTTTCAACCCCAGGGAACTTGTGGCTCGGATTAAAGCGGTCCTGCGCCGCGTGCCTGGGCCGGAAACCGCTGCCGTGTCTGCCGAACCGGCTGAATCCGCCCAGGGGCGGGAACACGGCGACGCCCCCTTCACCCTTCACGCGGGCAGCTACAAGCTTGACTCGCGCCGTCAGAGACTTTCCCGCTCCGGCCAGTCTATTGATCTTTCCACCACGGAATACCGGATAATCCACGCCTTCATGAGCCACGCAGGCGAGGTTCTTTCACGCGACAAGGTGCTGTCGCTCGTTTTCGGGGAAGATCATTACGTCTGCGACCGTAATATTGACGTATACATAAGCCGTATCCGGGGGCTTTTGCGCAAGCTTGGCGAAAAAAGCACCCGCATCCGCACCGTATGGGGGGCTGGCTACAGCTGGGTGCCGGAGGATTGAGCATGAAACGCCTGTGGCAGAAAATATTTGCCTTTACCCTGGTTCTGGTCGTGGTTTCCCAGGTTACGGTTCTTTTGCTGCACCGCTCGGTCAGCTCGGACGAAACCAAGGTCTATGTCGCTGCCTCGGCATCCGCTATCGTCAACGCGCTTGAAGGACAAAGCCTTGAAACCGCTGCCGTGGTCGCTAACCTTTTCAGCCGCCGCGGCGAGCGGAGGGTCTGGATTGAATCGCCGGATCGCAGGCTCCTGGCAGGCGAGCGACCCAAGACAGCCATTTCGGAGAACATGGACAGCGGCGTACCCTGGAAAAACTCCACCCTGAGCATTGTCGACACCGGCAAGGGCAGGGCGCGCTTCATTGTCTCGTCGCCGCTCAAGCTCAAGGACGGAACCGTAAAATTGTTCGCCTCGTTCGGCGAACCAAGGCGCAGGCACCTGTGGGACATGTTCTACCGGGGGCTGATCGCCCTGACGGTTATTTGCGCCATGTTGGCTTTCTGGATCGCCTGGCGCGTCTCAAAACCATTGCGTATTCTCAGAAACGAGGTTTTGGGAATTGCCGCCGGAAATTTGGACAATAAGGTCACGGTCAAAGGCCAGGGCGAGATTCCGGATGTCGCCCTGGCCGTCAACCAGATGGCTTCAAGCCTGTCCCGCCACATTCGTGGAATGAAGGAGCTTGTGGCCAACATATCCCACGAGTTGCGCTCTCCCCTGGCCAGAATTACCGTATCTGTGGCCATCATCGAGGAACACCTCGCAAAATTGCAGGAAATGCGGGCCGAGCACCTGGCCCTTTTGACGTCTTTGGGAGTCCGCGAAAAGGTTCCCGGCAGCGACAATATCAATGCCCAGACCGACCCCATCACCCAGGCCGAGCGCCATCTGGTCCGCGTTATTGAGGAGCTTGAGCATATGGACGGCCTCATTGGCACGACGCTCTTATCCAGCAAGCTTGATTTGCAAGACAAGCAGCCCTTGACCGGACGCGTCGACTTCTCTTCACTGTGCAGCGAAATGTGCCGCCGCCAGGAAATCCTAATGCAAAAACGCCGCCTTGGATTTCACGCCGGCATCCAGTCAAACGTCGCCATAACCGGAGATGAGAGCCTTCTTTGCAATCTGGTCTCGAATCTCCTGGACAACGCCGTCAAATACACCGTTGAGGGCGGCCAAGTGTCTGTCAGGCTTCACGCGGGCGATTTGCAAGCTGTCCTGGAGGTTGAAAATACCCACGCCCCCCTTTCTGAAGAAACAATCGAACACATATTCGAGCCTTTTCATCGGGGCGGCCTTGCAGCCGGCAAGGGGGCAGGCCTTGGCCTTCATCTCGTACGGCAAATAACCCACAGGCACCAAGGGCAAGTAAGCGCTCAAAACACTCCGGCAGGCTTTTGCTTTACGGTAAGACTCCCCATGAAGGATTGAGCCGGCGGGCATGGGCGGAATAAAAGCTCATTAAAACTCTTGCCCAAGAGGACAAGAAGATCTACCGTGCCGGATGTTTTCGCCGGCTTGGCATATGGAGGGCGGCGGAGAGGGCGAACCACATTATCTGAGGCTGGCATGCAGGGTTATTTGGGATTTGTGTATGTATTTCTGGCCGCCACAATGTGGGGGCTTTTGGGTCCGGTAAGCCTGTTTTCGCTGAAGGCCGGATTTGATCCGCTGGAAGTGGCTTTTTGGCGGGCTTTTTTTGGGGCGACGCTTTTTATCGCCCATGCTTTGTTTACGCGTTCGTTCAGGGTTTCCAGGGCCAGGGACGGGGTAAGTTTTTTGATTTTTGGGATTGTCGGAGTGGGCGGTTTTTTTGCGGCTTACCAGGGGGCGGTGCAAAAGAGCGGGGCGGCGCTGGCTTCGGTGCTTTTGTACACAGCTCCGGCTTGGGTTGCGGTGTTTTCACGGATCTTTTTCAAAGAGGAACTCTCCTGGGTCAAGGTTATTGCCATAGCCATGTCTTTGGCAGGCGCGGCCGGAATCAGTTTGTCCGGCGGAGGGGTTCCGGGAGAGGTCAACTGGCTTGGAGTTTTTTTGGGCATGCTCTCCGGGCTTTTGTATTCAACACACTATATTTTCAGCAAGCATTATCTGGCCAGATATTCTACGGTCACGCTTTACGGCTTTATTCTGCTGTTCGGGGCATTGGCCTTGCTGCCATTTGTGCCGTTCAAGGAGAAGACGCTGGTGGATTTCATTCCGCTGGGGGTTCTCGGACTTGTCTGTACTTACGGGGCTTACCTGGCCTATTGCGAGGGGGTTAAGCGGCTGGCCTTGACCAGGGCGGCCGTGTTGGCGACTCTTGAGCCGGTAATGGCCACGATTTTCGCCTGGTGGTGGTGGCAGGAGGAGTTTTCGCTTTTGGGATGGATCGGGACAGCGCTTATCATCGGGGCTGTATTGTTTATGGTTCTGGACAGAAAGAAAACCGGCGGACGTGGGACCTCTTGAGTGACATGCAGGAATTAGGTTTAGCTGCAAAAGAATAGGAGCGATAACATGATAGAAAAACGTTTTTACGTTGATGGCGTTGAGTATAACGTTTCGGTCGATCCTGACGACAGGCTGGATGCAGTGTTGCGCGAACAGCTTGGTTTTAGCGATGTCAGAAATGTATGCGGCAGAGGCAGCTGCGGCCTTTGCACGGTCAGGCTGGATGGGACGCCCATTCGCTCCTGTTTGCAGAGAATGGGACAATTGCCCGATATGGCCCGGATAGGCATCAAATTTAACTCATAACAATTGTGCGGTAAAGTTTTGGCCATGCCTGTGGTCAGCTTTGCCCTTTTACAGTTCCCGCTGCTTCAGCCCCGACCGCGCGATGCGGCCGGGGCTGAAGTTTAATTATAAGCATGCCCGTGGAGGCGAAATATGGGAACGGCAGGTTCAAATTATTGACAGAGCCCGGATAATGGGTGATAATTATTAGTTAAAAACAACTGTAATCGTCTATAGGCGATAACGTATATTCCCGTTTTTTTATCGCGGGTCATCAGGGTTTTGAATGGAAAAGAACTCACACCAGGGTGCTGACGCCACTGAAAATGTGGAGCCGGCGCCGGTCAATGGCGATACGACGTTGTTCCGGCCATCGTTTTTGTCCGACGGTGCCGGAGAGTTTGGCGATGACTTCGACCTTGAGGAAGAGGATGAGCTGTTTGAGCCCTCCAACCTCCTGGCTGATCTGAGCAAGATCCCGATCGAGCCGGAGCTATTCCTGGCTTGTGATGACGACGCTTTGCAGTCATCGTCCTGGTGGGACGACGATGATGACGAGATTATTCTGCCGGATCCGGAGCCTCTTGAATGCGCCCATGCTATTGAGCGCTGCGCTGGCGAAGTGCTGCTGGCCGGGGTCAGGGTCGGTGTTTCCGGGCAGATGTGGTTCATCCCGGTCGGCGATTTTCCCGTGAAGCGGGGCGACATGGTCCTCGTTGAGTTGGAGCAGGGGCCGTCTCTGGCTCAGGTAGTCAACATCATCAGCAAAAAAGAGGAGCCAGCCTTTCCGGTTGCGAAGGAAGATCCGGGTATGGCTGAAGGGCTTCAGTCCGGTCAGGACGAAGAAATTTCGTTTCAACCCAAAATGCTGTCCCCGGCCAGCGCCGACGATATCTTCCTTGACGGGGAAAACCGCCGTATGCGCCTTGAGGCTATGGCCTATTGCAAGGGCTGCATCAGAAAACGAAACCTCGACATGAAGCTTGTGGATGTGGAGCTTCTTCACGACCGCAGCAAGGTTATTTTCTATTTTACGGCCCCGGCCCGCATAGATTTTCGGGATCTGGTCAAGGATCTCGTGCGAAATTACCGCACCCGGATCGAACTGCGCCAGATCGGCGTCCGCAACGAGGCCCAGATGATCGGAGGTGTGGGGAACTGCGGAATGGTGGCCTGTTGTCATCAATATCTGCGCAAGTTCGCTCCGGTGACTATTAAGATGGCCAAGGAACAGAACTTGTTCCTCAATCCGGGCAAACTTTCAGGCATGTGCGGACGGCTTTTGTGCTGTCTGTCTTTTGAGCAGCCCAACTATGAGGAATTCAACCGCATCATTCCGAAAATGGGCAAGAAATATCAGATCGACAGTGGGCTCGTGAAGGTTCTTAGGGCCAACATGTTCAACATGAGCGTAACTGTCGCTGACGAAAACGGAGAGGAGAGGGAAATTCTCCTTGATGAATGGAAGGAAATGCAGCCTAAAAGGGCCGAGCACTTCGGGAATTCGCAGCCGCATCCTCCTGTCCAGCACGCCAGGGGAGCAGCCCCCAGGCACTCTGACGGCGAGGTCGATGAGGGCCAAGCCCAAAACGGCGCAAAGCCCCTTGAGCGGTCCAGCAAATCAAGGCGCAAGCGCGCCAAGCTGCGGGAGTAACCGCTGCCGCTTACATCCCCACCTCTCAATCGGCAACCGAGGCGGTTCCGTCCATGCGCGTTGGGCCACACTGATGCCCGGCGCGCGGATTTAAACAGGAGTATATAGTGAAGTCCTTCTACCTTACCACCCCGATCTACTACGTCAACGCAAAGCCCCACTTGGGACATGCATTCACCACCATCCTGGCTGACAGCATGATGCGTTTTCACAAGATCATGGGTGGAAAATCCAAGTTTATTACCGGCACTGACGAACACGGCGACAAGATTGTCCAGGCCGCGGAAAAGGCCGGCAAGGCTCCGGCCGGTTTTGCCGATGAAATTAGCGCTGAGTTCAGAGATCTCTGGCCCAGGTTAAACACCGTTCCGTCAAACTTTGTCCGCACCACCAGCCCGGAACACAAAAAGGTGGTCCAGGATTTTCTGCAAAAAGTCTATGACGCCGGCGATATCTATTTTGGCGAGTATGGCGGGCATTACTGCTACGGGTGCGAGCGCTTTTACACTGAAAAAGAGCTTGAGAACGGCCTTTGTCCCCAACATCTGCAAAAGCCCGAATACATCAGCGAGAAAAACTACTTTTTCCGGATGTCCAAGTATCAAGCCTGGCTCAAGGAATATATTCAGCAAAACACCGATTTCATCCGGCCAGAGCGCTATCGCAGCGAAGCACTGGCCATGCTTGAGGCCGAGGTTCTTGACGATCTTTGCATCTCCCGTCCAAAATCCCGCCTGGAATGGGGTATAGAGCTGCCGTTTGACTCCAATTTCGTCTGCTATGTGTGGTTTGACGCGCTGCTAAGCTATCTGACCGCCATCGGCGGGCCGCAATCAAGCGAGTTTGCCGTCTTCTGGCCCAATGCCCAGCACCTCATCGCCAAAGATATCCTCAAACCCCACGCTATCTTCTGGCCCTGCATGCTCAAAGCCGGCGGCGTATCCCTCTACAATCACCTTAACGTTCACGGCTATTGGCTCGTCCGCGACACCAAGATGTCCAAGTCTCTCGGCAATGTCGTCTCCCCGCTGGACATCGCCGAGCGTTTTGGCCTTGACGCTTTTCGTTATTTTCTGATGCGCGAAATGCATTTCGGCAGTGACGCCAGTTTCTCGGAAGACGCCATGATCGGACGCATCAACGCTGATCTGGCCAACGATCTCGGCAATCTTTTCTCAAGAGTCCTTCCAATGGCCGCCCGTTATTGTGAAAGCAAGATCCCCGCGCCAGGACCGGACACCGAGCTTGAATCAAACATCAAGCAGTTGGCCGTTGACGCCATCGCCAACTATCAAACCCTTTTTGGCGCTTTTCGCACCTCACACGCCCTTGACGCCCTTTGGGAACTTGTGCGTGCCCTGAACAAATACGTCGACAGCGCCGCTCCCTGGGCTTTGTTCAAGGAAAACAACTCGGAGCGCCTGAATACGGTCCTTTACGTCCTGCTTGAATCCATGCGCAAGATAGCCCTTTGCCTCTGGCCCGTCATGCCGGAAAAATCATCTGCCATGCTGTCTCAACTGGGTGTTCAGCTTGATCCGGAAACCGCCTGTTTGGCTGGAGAAGCAGGGTCGTTTGGGCTGCTCTCGCCAGGTTCCGCAATCGCCGCCGCCTCGAACCTGTTTCCCCGCATTGATATCAAGGCCGACTCCGACCAGAAACCGGAGGAAAAATCTCCCTCAAAGAAAGCTGTGGTCCCCAAACCCGAAATGTCCCAATCCGTTCCGGGCGCAATTGGCACAATAGAGTTCGCCGATTTCCGGAAGCTGGACATGCGCAGCGGCACTGTCCTTGCCTGCGAGCGTCACCCCAATGCCGACAAACTCCTCGTTCTCAGCGTTGACCTTGGCGAGGAGAGCCCACGTCAGATCGTGTCCGGCCTGGCTGAACACTTTTCTCCAGACTCCATGCTTGGCAGGCAAGTCATTGTCGTGGCCAACCTTGCTCCCCGCAAAATTCGGGGACTTGAATCCCAAGGCATGGTCCTGACCGTCGAATCCCCCTCCAAACTCGAACTTCTCACCACATCCGCACCCACCCCCCCGGGTGGCAGGGTCAGTTAAAATTCGGGGGAGGGCAATCCCAAGGGAGATTGCCCTTGAGGTTGACCTCCCCCAGCTCCCCTGTCTTCCTGAACCCGTTTGTGGGTGTCGGATCTTCTCTGGGAGCGCTTGATCCTTTGTTAAAAAATCAACAGTCTTGCGGCGGCAGCGGCTCTACTTTGAAGTAGCCGTTTTCTACGCCCACGACCCTAACCATGCTTCCGGCCTGGCACGGGGGGCCGGTTACGGTCCAGATGGTGTCGTCAATGCGTATTTTGCCCCGGCCGTGCTCGATAGGCTCTTCCAGGCGGACGGTTCGCCCGATGTTGCCGGCCATGCGGTTGTTTAAGGTGTGTTTACTATTTTCGGTTCTGGCTTTAAACCAGCGCCGTCCCAGAAACATCGATATAATGCTGACAACGGCAAAAATTATCCATTGAACCGGTATGGGCAGACCTCCGGCGATGTGCGACGCCAGCCCGGCGACGAGCGCGCCCATGCCTATCCACATGACCCACATGCCGGGCATGACAATCTCAAGGATCAATAAAACTACCCCGGCTAAATACCAGTTCCACCAGGACGGTTCCAAGGCAAAGCTGAGCAGAGTTTCCATGGTCAAATGAACCTTTCCGGACGTCGATCTTCTCCGCCCGCAGGAGCTTTTGTCTCGGTTTTGGCGAACAGTTCGGCTATGCCGGCCAATGAGCCGAGGACGCCCGTGGTTTCCAGGGGCATCATGAATATTTTCTGGTTGGGCGAGCGGGCGAAGGATGCGAGCGCATCGACGTATTTTTGGGCGATGAAGTAATTGATGGCGTTCACCTCTCCTTTGGCGATGGCTTCAGAAACCATTCTGGTGGCCTCGGCCTCGGCCTGGGCCTGGCGTTCTCGGGCCTCGGCCTCGCGGTAGGCGGCTTCACGCTTGCCTTCGGCCTGAAGGATGGCGCTTTGTTTTTCGCCCTCAGCCCTGAGGATTTCAGACTGTTTTTGTCCCTCGGCTTCAAGGATGTTGGCGCGTTTGTCGCGTTCGGCCTTCATCTGACGCGCCATGGCGTCAACGAGATCGCGGGGCGGGGTGATATCCTTGATTTCCACCCTGGTGACCTTGACGCCCCAGGGGTGGGTGGCCTCATCAATGACGGCCAGGAGCCGGGCGTTGATCTCGTCGCGCTTGGAGAGCAGTTCGTCGAGATCCATCGAACCCATGACCGTTCTTATATTGGTCACAGACAGGTTCAGGATGGCGTTAAGCAGGTTGTTGACCTCATAGGCCGCCTTGGCCGAATCCAGAACCTGATAAAAGACAACCCCGTCCACCTTGACCATTGCATTGTCCTTGGTGATGACTTCCTGTGAATTAACGTCGAGCACGGTCTCCATCATATTGACCTTGCGTCCGATGCGATCGATGATGGGAGTGATGAGGTTCAGGCCTGGCCTGAGAGTTTTGTCAAAACGCCCGAACCGCTCAACGGTGTATTCGTAGCCTTGGGGCACTGATTTTACGCCCATGGCGATTAGCAGGATTACAAAGATGACGATTGCGCCGATAACAAAGCCCATGTGTTGCTCCTTGTGAGGTGGGAAAGACAGCTCTTTGCGATTAACGGATGTCCGGCGTCTATATATTGACCGAGCGGGACAAGGGTGTGTTCAGACGCATTCAGGATAAGCAATTTGACCGGTTTGTAAAGCTTCTTTATTGCGCGGCGGCCAGACCGCGCGTTTGCCGCGAACGTTATTTTTTTGGGCATCACTCTTTACTTTGGCTTTATATACGATGTATAATAGAAATCCTAACCTTTATGGAGAGATTACATGCCGCACTCAGCCCGCTCTGCGCTTACCGTGAAAAAACTCTTGGACGCTTATTACGACAATAGCCGGGCGGACAGCTTAAAGCCGGTAAGCTTCGGCACTTCCGGACATCGCGGCAGCTCTTTGGGCGACAGTTTCAACGAGGGGCATATCCTGGCCATAAGCCAGGCCATCCATGACTTCAGGCAGGTTAACAACATAACCGGGCCGATTTTTTTAGGAAAGGATACCCACGCGCTTTCAGATCCGGCCACCAGGACAGCCTTGGAGGTTTTGGCCGGAAACGGGCTTAAGGTGCTGATTCAGGAAAATGGTCTGCCAACGCCCACCCCGGTCATATCGCGGGCGATTCTTGAGTTCAACCGCTTGGGCAAAGGCGGACGGGCTGACGGAATTGTGGTCACTCCTTCGCACAATCCGCCGCAGGACGGCGGCTTCAAGTATAACGAGACGCATGGCGGCCCGGCCGGGACGTCGACTACTTCCTGGATCGCCAAAAGAGCCAACGAACTGATGGCCGGTAAAAACCGGGGCGTCAAAAGAGTTTCGCTTGAAAAGGCAGTCGCTTCCGGATTGGTGGAAGAGATTGACTATATAGGCCCTTATTGCGAGGCCCTTTTTCAGGCCGTGGATGTCGGGGCGATTGCCTCTTCCGGTCTGAAGATAGGCGTGGACCCAATGGGCGGGGCCTCTTTGCATTACTGGAAACGCCTTGCGGATAAGTATCTGCCTGGTCTTACAGTGGTGAACGACGTTGTCGATCCTCTTTTTTCGTTCATGCCTCCTGACCATGATGGTCAAATCCGCATGGACTGCTCCTCGCCGCACGCCATGAAAAATTTGATAGCCTTGGCGGACAAATTCGACCTGGCCTTCGCCAACGACGTTGACGCGGATCGGCACGGCATTGTCACCCCGGCCGGTCTGATGAATCCCAACCACTTTCTGGCGGCTGCCGTGCGCTATCTTTTGGAACATCGGCCCGGCTGGTCGGGCAAGGGGATGATCGGCAAGACTACCGTGACCACGAACATGATAGACGCCGTCTGCCGCGCCGCGGGCCGTGCCCTTTACGAGACGCCGGTGGGGTTCAAGTGGTTTGTGGACGGGCTGCTCAAGGGAAGCGGGAACGGACTTTTGTTCGGGGGAGAGGAGAGTGCCGGAGCGTCATTTTTGCGCCTTGACGGCACCACCTGGACCACGGACAAGGATGGTCTTTTGCTTTGTCTGCTGGCGGCCGAGATGACGGCGGTAACGGGAAAAAATCCGGCCCGGCTTTATGCTGAACTGACAGGTGAGTTCGGTTGCCGGCATTACTCCAGAAAGGACAAGGCGGCCACTCAGGAACAAAAGGCCATGTTAAAACGCATGACGCCGGAGAGCATCAAGAGCCGGACCGTGGCAAAAAGCACGGTGGTTTCGGTTTCAGGAACAGCTCCCGGTAATGGCGAGTCTATAGACGGAATTAAAGTTGTGCTTGAAGACGGCTGGTTTGCCATGCGCCCTTCCGGCACAGAGGATCTTTACAAGATTTACGCTGAAAGTTGTACGAGCGCCGCGCATCTCGAGGAATTGCTCGAGGAGGCGGGCAATGAGGCGGACAAGGCCTTTCTGGCAATGAGGGCTTGACCAGGTTCTGTTCACAGGCTACCTTCGGCCTGTTTTACAGATTTGTACTATAATCTTATCCTCTTGGAGGAATTCCCGATGAGGTTCCTGGTAGTAGATGACGATTTTTCTTCGCGGTCATTGATTCAGAAAATTTTGCGTCCTTTCGGGGATGTCGAGGTGGCCATCGACGGCGAGGAAGCTGTGGAGGCGTTTAGCCAGGCCCTTAAAAGCGGTGAACCCTATGATCTGATTACTCTTGATATTCTCATGCCCAATGTCGATGGGCAGAAGGCCTTGAGAGAGATCCGCGAAATCGAGAAGGAATGCGGCACCGAGCAAGGGCGCCAGGTGAAAATAATAATGATTTCCGGGCTTGACGACAGCGAGGAATTGCACGACGCCTTTTTCCTGGGCGAGGCCACCAGTTATATTGTCAAACCGATCAACAAGGCACTCCTCTTGCAGGAAGTCGAGAAACTCGGTATATCCCTGGGCGGTTGACCGGCCGCCGGCCTGTGTCCTTATTTTTAACTAAACTCGCGTTTTTTGCCACAGGAGCAAGTTATGAACGTCAAGCCCGATCTGTTGTATTCCACCTCCCATGAATGGGTCCGCATTGAAGGTGATGTGGCCGTTGTCGGCATCACCTGGTTTGCCCAGGACCAGATGGGAGATTTGACTTTTGCGGAACTGCCCAAGGTCGGTAAAAAATTAAAGGCCGGCGACGAGATGGGATCTCTTGAATCCGTCAAGGCGGCCAGCGAAGTATACTCCCCGGTGAGTGGAGAGGTGGTCGCGGTTAACGAGACCCTTGAGGACGCCCCGGAAGATATCAACGAATCCCCCTATGACAAGGGCTGGATGGTCAAAATTCGTCTGGACGGAAAGCCTGAGGGACTTGTCAGCGCTGCCGAGTACGAGGCTTTCATAAAGGAAAATGCGCACTAAGAGCGGACGTCCAAACAAATCTGGCATCTGTCTGAAACTATGCCGGGGCGGGCCGCCTGGAAGACACTTTACAAAACAGACGGCTTTGGTATAGATTTTCAAGGAGCAAAAGGCACAAGAAGCGGTTGGTTGGCGCTTATTGTGCCTTTCAAGTCAAAACGCCTTGCTTTGTGTGCGACTCAGGTTGATTATCGCGCGGCAACTTTGGCGTTATGCCTTATCACGTTGCAATTAAAAATATTTTTCTGTTTAGCCCTGCGCGAAGCACCATGTGTGGACCAACGGAAAAATAGTGATTATACTCTGAAAAGCCCGGCGAAAGGCACGCTAGTCCTGACATATAACAGGAAATACCGGTTGAATGAAAGATATTGACGAGCTATCCCTGTCATTTGACGATCAGAATCTGGTCAACCAGCTTTTTGGAGCGCAAAACGCCAATTTGAATATGTTGGCCGAGTGTTCCGGGCTGAAAATTTCTTCCAGGGGCCTTAGCCTTACAATCAGGGGTGAATTAGACAAGGCCGGGGCAGTGGGCCAGACCCTCACTCAACTGTATTCCATGCTGAAATCAGGAATTGTGCTGCACCCTCGCGACGTCTGCCCGGCTTATGAAATGTTGCGCAAAGACCCGTCCACGGATCTTCGAAAGATCTTTCAGGAAGTGGTGTTTGTAGTTTCCCCCCGTAAAACCATCACCCCGAAGACTTTAAACCAGCGTGAATATGTCGCCTGTCTGCGCGAGAGCGATATGACCTTCGCCATAGGCCCGGCCGGTACCGGCAAGACCTATCTGGCCGTGGCCATGGCCCTTTCCATGCTGATAGGCAAGAAGGTAAAACGCATAATACTCACCCGCCCGGCGGTCGAGGCTGGCGAGCGGTTGGGTTTTTTGCCCGGCGATCTGGCCCAGAAGGTCAATCCTTATCTGCGCCCTTTGTATGACGCCCTGCACGACATGGTCGATTTTGATCGCGTACAGGAAATGCTTGATACCGGAATAATTGAGATCGCGCCCCTGGCCTTCATGCGCGGACGCACTTTGAGCGACGCTTTTGTCATTCTTGACGAGGCCCAGAATACGACCCCGGAACAGATGAAGATGTTTCTCACCCGCATGGGGTTCGGCTCGCGCGTGGCCGTCACCGGAGATGTCACCCAGATCGATCTGCCCGAAAACGGCAAGACGCGCTCAGGGCTGGTCCAGGCTCTGGATGTTTTGAAAAACGTCAAGGGAATATCGATCTGCAATTTTGATCACGAAGACGTAATCCGCCACCCGTTGGTCGGACGGATAGTAAACGCATATGAAAAATATAAAAAACATTCCTGACAGAGTGCAGACCGATATGGCCTCGGCCCTGTCCCGCCTGCGAAAGTACTATCCGGGTTGGGGGTACGGGGTGTTGTGTCTGGTCGTGATACTGCTGTCCGCCTTGGCCAGCATTGACTTCACCCCTGAAAAACGGTTTGTGACCGCCGGGGAAATAGCCCCTCGAGACATTGTTGCCGACCGCACCCTTCTTTTTGAGGACCGGGAGGCTACCAAAAGCAGGCGGGAACAGACCAGGCGGTTTCAACCCCTTGTATGCGATCTGGTCTTGGCGCCGTCCACTGAGCTGCGGTCGCGGATCCAGAGCATTCTGATCCGTGTGAACCAGGCCGAAACGGCCGAGGAAAGAGAAGAGCTGCGCGTGACTTTTGGCTTTGAGCTTGGCGTGGATCTGCCAGCCTCAACTGTGCTTGTGCTTTCCGAAAACCGGACGCAGAATTTTATCACCCAATCACTGCTGCCGTTTGTCGAGTCGCGCCTGAGAGAGGGCGTTTTGTCCGACATGCGCACAGCGATGTCTTATCCCGGCGGGATAATGGTGCGCAATCTTGATTCCGGAGAAGAGGTTCTGCACCCGGAGGCCCAGGCCGTCGCCGATATTAAGAGCCTGGAAGCGGAAATCGTCCAAAAGCTTAAAGACATGAAAGGAACCGCACCGGGAAGACGGGTTGTCAGCCAGATTTTTCTGGCCATGTTAAGGCCGACGCTTCTTCCCAACCTTGAAGCCACAAAAACAAGGGCCGATGACGTAATCAGGGCAGTGCCGGCGGTAATGTCCAAAATTACCAGGGGCGAGATTCTTCTGCACCAGGGCGACAGGGTCACTGCGGAAATTCAGGTCAAACTGCAGGCCATGTGGCCAAAAACTCAGGGACGTTTTAATTTTACCCAGTTTCTCGGCCTGGTTATTGTGAGCATAATTCTGACCCAGGGGATTTTGTTCTCCCCAAGCGGCAAGGCCACCGCCAGTTTGCGCCAGAAAGACTATGTATTCATAGCGTCCCTTGTCGCGGTATTTTCGTTGCTCGCCAAGGGATTGTTCGTCCTTGGCAAGCAACTGGCCCTTCAGTCCACGACCTTCCCGGCTGAAAGCCTGGCGTTCGCCGTGCCGGTGGCCGGGGCAGCCGCCCTGGCTTCGCTTATTTTCACCACCAGGCGCTATGTGGTTCTTGGCCTGCTCTTGGCTTTTTTTTGCACGGTCATGAGCCAGGGGGGGATGGGCCTGTTTCTTTTCTATTTTTTCAGTTCCATGTGGAACACCTGGCTGACCGCGCGGACCCAGAGCAGACAGGATATGGTCTGGTCAATATGGCCGCTCTTGCTGGGACTTTTCGCCATGTGGGCCGGTGCGACCATGGTTCAGGACGGCGCCTACCACCGCTACCTGCCTGAATTTCTGTCCACCCTTGGCGGCGGCATCTTGTCGATGCTTCTTACCTTTGCCCTGGCCCCGGTTGTCGAAATGGTTTTTGGTTATACCACCCGGTTCAAGCTGATGGAGTTCATGAACCTTGAGCAGCCGCTTTTACGCGACCTTATGCTGAACGCCCCCGGCACTTACCACCATTCGTTGATTGTTTCGAACATGGTGGAGGCGGCGGCCAAGGCCGTGGGCGCCCACAGTCTTTTGTGCAAGGTGGCCGCGCTTTATCACGACATCGGCAAAATTTCCAAAGCCGGATACTTTATCGAAAACCAGTTCGCATCAGAAAATCCTCACGACAAACTTTCGCCTTCCATGAGCGCCCTGGTGCTGATTTCCCATACAAAACAGGGTGAGGAACTGGGCACACAGCACAACCTTGGCCGGGAAGTTACGGACATCGTCCGTCAACACCACGGCACCGGCGTCATCCGCTATTTCTATCAGAAAGCCCTCAACCAGACGGACGTCGTCCCTCCGAAGATCGAAGATTTCAGCTATCCCGGCCCCAAGCCGCAAACGCGTGAAGCGGCCATTGTAATGCTGGCCGACGCTGTCGAGGCTTCAAGCCGCGTCCTTGGCGATCCCACCCCGAACCGCCTTAGAACCCATATTGACGGGGTAATGAAAAGCATCTTCGCTGACGGCCAACTGGATGAATCCGAGCTGACCTTCAGGGATCTCGACAAGATCGGAGACAGCTTTCTGCGCATCCTCACCGGCATCTTCCATCATCGCATTGAATACCCGGACAGGCGCAAAATGCCCCCGTCCAAACCGGCCCCCAAGCCGCAGTCCGCAACCGCGGCGTTGTCAGTGGACAACGCGCAGGGAGCGGCGATCAGCCGTCCCGGAGTCGCCAGCGCCAACATCAACGGCGGCATTGCTCAAGGCCTCAGAGCGCAAGGCGCCACTGGCGGCTTCAAGACATGACCGAAGAGGCCAAAGGGGAACGACTCCAGTCGCAGGGGCTGCAAATCACCAGGGGCAGCAGGGCGGCCGGGTGGAAATTTCCGCTCGGCCGCGATGAATTGCGCCTGGTGGTGAGGTCCATGCTCGCCCAGGCCGGTTTGGACGCTTCGCCCCTTGAGATAGCCCTGCTTGACGATCACGATATGGCCAAAGTCCACCATAACTTTCTCGGTTGCGACACCCCGACCAATGTTCTCGCCTTCCCCTCGGCCCAGGGATGCGGCGAGACGGGCGCCATGGGCAATTGCGCAAACGCTGCCAATCCCAAAGAACTGGGCTGGATGGCCGTCTCGTCTGAGACCCTGATTCGTGAGTGTTTTCTCTACGGACAGGAGCCCTCTTTGTACACTATACGCCTTTTGGCCCACGGCATCGCCCATTTGGCCGGCTACTCCCACGGCCAGGAAATGGACGAGTTTTCCGATAAACTTTGCGCCAGGGCCGAAAAACTGCTTGCGGACGGACGCCGGGCGTGTCCTGACGCGTCCTGACCTGCAACACCTCTATTATACGCATGAGCAGAGAGAAATATACCTACGCCCAGGAGCGCTGCATCCGCCTGGCCGGAAAACTGATGCAGCAGACAGACATGGTCGGGCCGGGCGACAGGGTCGGCGTGGCCGTATCCGGCGGGAAAGACAGTTTCGCGTTGCTCAAAGTGCTGATGATTCGCCGCGCGATCGTGCCCTTTGATTTTTCTTTCATGGCTCTGCACGTCAATCCGGGCTTTGAGCCCCAAAGCCATATTCCTCTGAACGAGTGGCTCGCAGCCAATGGCGTTGCCGGACACATTGAAGTGACCGACCACGGTCCCCGCGCCCATTCCCCTGAGAACCGCAAAAAATCCGCCTGCTTTTACTGCGCCATGCTCCGCCGCAAGCGTCTGTTTGAGCTGTGCGAGCACTACAACCTTACCCACTTAGCTTTCGGACACAACGCGGATGATCTCGTTTCCTCATTTCTCATGAACCTCATGCAGACCGGCCGCGTGGAAGGCATGTCTATGAAAGAGCCTTTTTTCAACGGCAGATTGTCCGTCATACGCCCCCTTATGCTCGTTGAGAAAAAATACATCAACAAGGCCGCCGACCAGTGGAACCTGCCTGTCTGGAAAAACCTTTGCCCCTCATCAGCTCACACCATGCGAAGCTCCGTCATGGAAGACCTCGACATCATCTGTGCCGCCCACAAGGGACGGCGCCAAATCATCTTCAATGCCGTAACCCGCTGGCAATTTGACAAAACCAGAAAGTAGGGGACAGACTGGGGAGGGGACCACAAGGACCGCTGCCCTTAAGTTCCTCTTTGGTTGATCCCTTTTCGGGGGTCATATTTGTGGTTGCTGTTTTTTGGCGTGATTTTTGATGGCACCAAAAGACGCGCCGGAAAACGTACATGTTTGACCCAAGAGTTTTTGTGCTGTATAAAGCGTCATCCCTTTGTAATGTCATCATAACACAATGGAATCTTAGATGCGCGTAATTGTCACCGGCGGCTGCGGATTTATCGGCAGCAATTTTATTCGGCTGATTCTTGACGAGGTTCCCAGGGCAGTTGTTTGCAATGTGGATCTGCTCACCTACGCGGGAAACCTGGAAAATTTGGCCGGGGTTGAAGAAGGCTTTAAGGGGCGTTACTTTTTTGAACGCGCTGATATTGCCGATCGCAAAGGCATAATTGCGGTGATGGACAGGTTCAAGCCTGAGGCCATAGTCAATTTCGCGGCCGAGACGCATGTTGACCGCTCCATTGAGGATGCTTCGCCTTTTATCCATTCCAATGTGATAGGCACGCAGAATCTGTTGCAACTGGCCGGTGAAAGGGGGTTGGATAAATTTGTCCAGGTGTCTACGGATGAGGTCTACGGAAGTCTTGGGCCGGAAGGGTGTTTTACCGAGACGACGCCGCTTGCGCCAAACAGCCCTTATTCGGCATCCAAGGCCTCGGCGGATCTTTTCTGCCGGGCCTGGCACGAAACCTACGGCCTGCCGGTGGTGGTGACGCGGTGTTCCAATAATTACGGCCCCTTTCAATTCCCGGAAAAACTCATTCCCTTGATGTACAGTCTGGCTGTGAAGGATCAGCCTTTACCCGTCTATGGAGACGGGCAAAATATCAGGGACTGGATTCACGTCAGGGACCACTGCCGGGGAGTTTTGCTGGCCCTTTTGAAAGCTGCGCCGGGGACGGTATACAATTTCGGAGGGCAGGCTGAGCGCACGAACCTGGAGGTTGTCAGGGGGATACTGGCTCACTGCGGCAAACCGGACAGCCTGGTTCGTTTCGTCAAGGACAGGCCTGGGCATGACCGTCGCTACGCCATGGATTTTTCCCTGGCCGCAAAAGAACTCGGCTATGCGCCTGAAGTCACCTTTGAAAAGGGTCTTGAGCAGACCCTTGACTGGTATGCGGCAAATGCCGGCTGGATTGAAAACGTCACCAGCGGCGCCTACAAGGACTTTATGAGCAAATGGTACGGAGACAGGCTATGACGAGTAAAACCAAGGCCCTGGTGCTGGGGGGAAAGACCGGTCTTTTGGGGCAAGCCCTTGTCGAGATTCTGCACGCCGCCGGATGGGAGGTTAAGGCCACTTCACGGCATGATATAGACTATTTCCGCCAGGACTGCGCCGATATCCTGGAGAGCGTGGTTGACGCGGTTGAGCCGGCTTGCATCTTTAATACCGTGGGCTATACTTTTGTGGACAAGGCCGAGGACGAGGAGGACGCGGCCGTGGTTCTTAACCGCAAGGTTCCGGCCATGCTGGGGCGCATCGTCAAAGCAAGGCCGATTCACCTGGTTCATTACAGCACGGATTTTGTTTTTAACGGCCGGAAAAAGTCGCCATATGCGCCGGGCGACCAGACCGACCCCCTGGGTGTATACGGATCCAGCAAGCTGGCTGGAGAGGAAGCCATCCTCAGCCTTGATCTGCCCAATTTCTCAATAGTGCGCACGGCCTGGCTTTTTGGTCCCGGGCGGAAGAATTTCGTCAGCACCATGCTCACGCTCTGCGCCACGGGTAAACCCCTTTCCGTAGTCGATGACCAGGTCGGTTCCCCCACCTATACGATGGATCTGGCCAAATACTCGCTCAAACTCGTTGAGGCCGAAGGGCGGGGCATCTTTCATATCGTAAACTCCGGCCAGGCAAGCTGGTGCGAACTGGCCACCGAGGCCATTCGGATCGCTCAGGCCGAGTGCCAGATCAAGGCCATACCTTCGGCTGATTACCCGCAAAAGGCCAAGCGTCCCGCTATGTCTGTGCTGGACACGAGTTCGTTCACCTCGGTGACCGGAATAACCCCAAGGCCCTGGCCCCAGGCTTTGCGCGATTATATCTATCGCGAATTTACCCCGATCTGATGTTTCTTATCTCTCCATACGGATGCCTGCTCGCAAATTCCGCGCGGATACAGCCGGCAAAGACGGTCGCAAGGTCGCTTTTGGGTGTTGTATGCTCCATGGTGTTTGCGGCTTGGATTATTTTTTGCCCTGACCTCGCCCGGGCCGCCGATGCACGGCATGATTCAGGCGTTGATGCCTGCGCCGCCTTGCCTGATGGTTTGCGCTTTGAGCGTCTGGTCATTGAAAAAAAGGAACGGCTGCTCACTGCCTGGGCAAATGGCGAGCCGGTGCGCACATACAGGGTGTCGCTGGGCGGAAACCCCGTTGGTCCTAAGCGGATTCAGGGAGACCAGAAAACGCCTGAGGGCGTATACAGGGTGGACGGCAAAAATCCGCACAGCCGTTTTTACAAAAATCTCGGGATTTCTTATCCCAATGCCGTTGATCGAAAGAGGGCTGCGGCACTCGGTAAAAGTCCGGGCGGGGATATAAAGATCCACGGGCTGGGGCCCGAGTTCGAGCATCTTGGCACAGATCAATGGAAATATGATTGGACCCTTGGCTGCATTGCTGTAACCGACGATGAAATTGATGAGCTATATAGGCATACTGATGTCGGAGCCGTGGTTGAAATCAAACCGTGATTTTCGGGTTAGCGCATGTCGCTTCGAGCGCCGCTTTCATAATTGGGAACGCCTTTGTGGACGCGCTTATGCGGCCGCAATCGATACATTTGCGCAATCTCTTGTTCTTGCAAAAAAAAGGCTAAGAGTGTATTGCATTATAATAAGATCTAACTTCATTTGTAAAACAAATATTGGTTGGAGCATCCGTCATGCCCCATGCTGCCCGGAAGGTCACCGGGCTGGTCACATGGCCCGCTGGGAACTATCGTCAAGATCTGCTTTTCTGGCGAGTTGACGTTATCCGGGAAGATGGTGATGATCGCCGCCCATCATGCTGGCCAGGCGAGTGCCACCTGACGATAATGAATGCTCGCCGCCCGTAACGGATATACGTTACGAGGCCCCTCGGGTCTTATCAAAACTGTTCCGGCCCGGCTAAACGCTTCGCCGATGGACCACCACATTATCATCCTTGTAGGAGAACATTTCATGCGTCTTGTAACCCGTTCTGACTTTGACGGCCTGGCCTGTGCTGTTTTGCTGCAAGCGGCCGGCCTTATAGATGAGTACAAATTCGCCCATCCCAAGGACCTGCAAGACGGTATGGTCGAGGTTACCGAAAAAGACATCCTGGCCAACGTGCCTTATGTTCCCGGTTGCGGCCTGTGGTTTGACCATCACTCAAGCGAAAAAGAGCGGCTCGACAAGAACATCAAATATGAAGGCCTTTCCAAGGAGGCGCCAAGCTGCGCCAGAGTGATTTGGGATTACTACGGCGGGTATAAGACCTTCTCTGAATCCTTTGATGAAATGATGGCCGCTGTCGACAAGGTGGATAGCGGTATGCTGACCATCGACGATATCAGAAATCCTCAAGGATGGGTGTTGCTCGGCTTTATCATGGACCCGCGCACCGGCCTTGGGCGCTACCGCGACTACCGTATCAGCAACTATCGCCTGATGCTTGACATGGTTGAATACTGCTCGACCATGACAGCGGACAAAATACTTCGCCAGCCGGACGTCAAGGAACGCACTGACCGTTACTTTGCCCAGGAACAGATGTTCAAGGAGATGGTCAAGAAAAATTCCGTTCTCGACGGCAACCTGCTTATTGTAGACCTTCGCGGCGAAGAGGAAATCTATTCCGGGAACCGTTTCACCATCTACGGAATGTACCCCCAGTGCAATATCAGCATGCAGGTGATGTGGGGCCTGAAAAAGCAAAATACCGTATTTACCGTGGGACACTCCATCATTAACCGTACCAGTGATGTTGACGTGGGCAGTTTGATGCTTGTCTACGGCGGAGGCGGGCACTCGCGTGTCGGCACCTGCCAGGTGGCCAATAAAGACGCCGACATGGTCTTCAAAACTCTGAGTGAAGCCTTGAAAGACTAAAAATCATTCATAAAGCCTGTGAAGGGGAGGAGCATGCAGGGCGGCTGGCCCCCCTGGTGGTCCCCCCTTCTTCATTAAGATTCACCCCCTTTCCTTTATTCTTATGCGAGGGCTTTTCATGATCATGCGCCAAGGGCGGAGAGAGTAAAAAGGCGGAGATAAGCTATGGTCAAAAATGTGTTTCCAGTTGCCGATATCTATGCGATCACCGATTCCAGGCAGAATCTTGGGCGTTCCAATATCGCCCAGGTTGAGTCCATGCTTGAAGCGGGCATAAAAGTCATCCAATACAGGGAAAAATTTTTGCCTGAAGATGCGATGGTTGAGGAATGTCTGGTGATTCGCGCTCTTACGCGTGACGCTGGGTGCTGTTTCATCGTTAACGACCACGTTGAGGTGGCAAAGCGCGTTGCTGCCGACGGAGTGCATGTCGGGCAGGAGGATCTGCCGGTTGCCGAGGTCAGACGCATTGTCGGCCCGGAGATGATCATAGGCCTCTCGACGCACGCCGAGCGAGAAGTGGTTGCGGCCATCGCGGACGGGGCTGATTATATTGGCGTTGGGCCGATTTTCGCCACTTTGACCAAGCCGAATGCAAAGCCTGTCGGCCTTGATTATTTGCGGCATATTTCGTCGACCTATGAGATTGCGCAGGTAGCCATTGGCGGCATCAACGAAAAAACGCTGGCCGAAGCCGTCAGGCACGGGGCGCGTTGCTGTTGCATGGTTACAGCCATAACCCTGGCGCAGGACATCCCGGCCAGGGTAAGGCAGTTGCGCGGAATTATTCAGGAGGCCAGGGCATGAGCGGCTATGGGGTCAAGAAATGCGTGACTTGTGACAAGAACAGTTCCCCGCCTGTTGTCATGACCATAGCCGGCTCTGATTCGGGCGGCGGGGCGGGCATTCAGGCGGACATCAAGACCATTACCTGCCTTGGCGCGTTCGGCACATCGGTTATTGCCGCTTTGACCGCTCAAAACGGAGCGGAGGTGCGGGGCGTGTTCGGCATTCCGGCCGACTTCATCTCTTGTCAACTGGCGACTGTGCGCGACGGTTTTCCGATCAAGGCCGCTAAAACAGGCATGCTGGCGACCGGGGAAATTATTCAGACCGTCTGCGACGGTTTGAAAAACCGCGAGTTTCCGCTTGTCGTCGACCCGGTATGCGTCAGCCAATCCGGATACAAGCTCTTGCAGGATGAAGCCTTGGACGCCCTGCGCGGCAGACTGATCGCCAAGGCCTATCTGCTTACGCCAAATCTTCCGGAAGCGGAGCTGTTGTCCGGAATTTCAATCAACTCGGAAAAAAACGTTGAAGACGCAATCAAAGCCTTGCTCGATCTGGGGGCCGGGGCAGTACTCATAAAGGGCGGGCATTTTGAAAGCCAGGCCAGTTCCGTCCATATGACAGACTGGCTGGGCCTTCCCGGACAAAGGCCCATTCCTCTTTCCCATCCTCGCGTGGACACCGGCAACAACCACGGAACCGGCTGCACCTTGTCCGCCGCCATCGCCACTTTCCTCGCGCTGGGCTGTGAGCTTGAAGAGGCCGTGATCAAAGCCCAGGCATTTCTCAATCGGGCCTTGAGGGAGAGCTTTAACCCCGGTATCGGCGCGGGCCCGCCCAATTTTCTGGCCGGGGCAGGGCACAAAAGGCCATTTTAGCTTTCCCGGCGAACCGGCGTGGGCAAGATTTCCTTCCGTCAAACCGTCCAAACCGTTAAAAATGGCGCCGGCAGGGAAGAGGGCGTCAGTCAATCGGTTTTGGTCCCACAGGCCTTCGGCACATCCGGGCTGTCTGCTATTTTCAAATGAGCATTAATCTAGTATAAGGGCTCAGCAAGGAGCTTTCATGATCGCGTATATTGATGGGCATGTTCTTGAAATTACTGATAATGCCTGTGTCATCCGCACCGGAGGCGGCGTCGGCTATGAAATATTCCTTACCGGTCCGGCCTTGGGGCGTTTGCCTGAGCGGGAAGGTCAGGCGCGTTTTTTCTGCGCTACGGTAGTCAGGGAAGACGCCCTTGAGCTTTATGGTTTTGACACTTGGGACGAGCGGGAAACATTCCTGGTTCTGACTTCAATCTCGCGCATAGGCGCGCGTACGGCCATGAACATCCTCACCGTGTTCAGGCCGGATGACTTGCGCGACCTCATCGCAGCCGATGATCCGCTTTCCTTGACCAGGGTTTCCGGCATAGGCAAAAAAACGGCCCAGCAGATCTTTCTTGACCTGCGCTACAAACTCAAACTCACGTCCTCCATGCCGGGAGCCGCGCTGACAGGAACTTGCGCCGGCTCCGTCCTCAAGGATGCCGTGGCCGGTCTGATGAATCTTGGCTATCCGGAAGACGAATCAATCAACGTGGTTAAAAAGGCCTTGGCCGATGAACCGGATCTGGATGTTGGAGAAGCCTTGCGGGCGGCCCTCAAACTCATGGCCAAGAGCCGCGGATAAGGGGCGGTGATGGAGCATAATTTTCAGGATCCCCCCAGCGCGGCCGGCGATGAAAGCCTGCGCCCCAGAACGCTTGACGAATTTATCGGCCACGAGGATCTTCGCGCGAACCTGAAAGTCTATCTTCAGGCCGCCAGAGAGCGCGGTCAGGCCCTGGATCACACCCTTTTTCACGGCAATCCGGGTCTGGGCAAGACCACCCTGGCCCAGATCATGGCCTCCGAACTGGGGGTGAACCTTGTCTCGACCTCCGGCCCGGTGCTTGAGCGCAGCGGCGATCTGGCCGCCATCCTGACCAACCTTAACCGGCATGACATTTTGTTTGTGGATGAAATCCACCGCATGCCCATCACGGTGGAAGAAGTTCTTTATCCGGCCATGGAAGACTTCAAGCTCGATCTGGTCATCGGGCAGGGTCCAGGCGCCCGCACCGTCAAAATCGACGTGGAACCATTCACTCTGGTTGGCGCCACCACCCGCATCGGCCTTCTTTCCTCACCCCTGCGAGATCGCTTCGGCGTCATGCTCCGCCTGGAGTTTTACTCCCCTGACGAGCTGGCCCGCATAGTCACCCGTACCGCCCGCATCCTCCATGTCCAGATTACTCCGGAGGGGGCTCTGGAAATAGGACGCCGTTCCAGGGGCACCCCGCGTATCGCCAACCGCCTGCTGCGCAGGGTGCGGGATTTTTGCGCTGTCAAAAATTCAAAGACGGTCGGCCCCGAGGAAGCCTCCAGTGCGCTCGCCCGCATGGATGTCGACGAGAGCGGGCTCGACCAGATGGACCGCAAGCTTCTTTCCGTTTTGATCGAGCACTACGGGGGAGGCCCGGCAGGCCTTAAAACCCTCGCCGTGGCCTGTGGGGAGGATGTTCGCACCATTGAGGACATCTACGAGCCATTCCTGATCCAAAGCGGCTTTCTCAAGCGCACGCCAAGAGGCCGGATGGCCACAGCCAAGGCTTACCGCCACCTGAAATTTTTAGGGTAGGGCGTTGGCTCACCCTCATTCATTAGTCTTGCATCCGCAGGATCAATCTTCGCATTGTGATGTCGGCGGCCGGAAAAAAGCGGCTTGCGGCAGGCGGATTTAAAGATGGCTGAGCCTAAGACTCGCCAAACGTCATAGGACAGGATGCTGGCCTGTTCCGCCGTTCTTCATTTGAACCATGCCGTATTTTGCCGCAATCATCAGCCTGTGAACGCGCAGGGGGGGAGGCAACCCGTAACCCGGCCAGAGCCTGGTAATAGTGGCCGAGAATCGCGTCCAGGCGGGTTTGTTCCGAGAAACGTCCTTTCTGGGCCAGGTTGTCTTCGGCCAGACGGCTCATCTTTGCGGAATCATTGGCGAGATTGATCATCATAGAGCTGATCTCCTCAATATCAAGCGGATTGAACAGGCAATGCGCGGGCAGCAGTTCGCCGATGCCTCCCACCCGGCTCGCTATTACCGGCACGCCCATGCTCATTCCCTCCATAACGACGTTTGGCTGCGATTCAATGAAGTTTGAGGGGAAGACGAGCATTGAAAAAGTTTGAATGTAGTCGGCCACATGGTCGGTTTTGGGGATCAGGCGGACGTTGCCGGCAATGCCCAGGGATTTGCATTGGGGAAGCCAGAGTTCAGGTTTGACGCCTACCACTACAAGGGTGGCCTCGGGCATCTTGCCCCGCGCTTTGCAAAAGGCGGCAAGCAGCCTGCCCACGCCTTTTTGGGGGTTGTCATTGGCGATGTTGCCGATGACCAGATGATGTTCTGGGATTTGCAGCCTTGACTTCATTTCCCGGGCTGAGGTTGTCGCTTCCAGGCGTTTGTCCGGGATGCTGTTGCTGACCACATGGCAGCGTCCCTTGCGCCAGAGAAGGGGCAAAGTGTCGGCGCAAGCCTTGGAGTTGACCAGAAACGACCGGATGCCGGGCAAAAGATACGGTAGGGGGTTGCCAGGCCTTGAAGTGACGCCTCGATGGGCCACGCAGACTACAGGCAGTCCCTGCAATCTCCACAGTGTGCCCAGATAGGCGGCCAGCTTCACCCCCCTGTTATGAAAGGCATGCAGGACCACTTCTTCCCCGTTGGGCATGAGGCTGCGCAGCAGTTTGCCGGCATCCCATATTTTTGGGGGCAGGGGGCTGCATTCAAGGCCTGCCTCATGGGCGGCCTTATGCGTATCGCTGTGAGCATGGCATACAAAGGAGACGGCACGGCCGCTTCCGGCGAGACTTTTGGCCAGATAAACGGCTTGACGCGTTCCTCCGGAAAGCGTCTTTGACGAGGTGAGTATGATGATCCGCATTTCTTTTCCTCCGTTCTATCAGCGTTGAAAGCCCGTGCCCTGTACGGGGCCCGCCTGGATAAGAACGCGCAGCGCAAGAGGTTCTCATCTGATGGCGGGCTTACGAGCGTCTAGGTTGGTGGAGCATGCAGACTCCACCCATTTTGAAGGATAGGGGAATGAGGGTAACTGTAGGCTATTTGAACGTAACAAGTTGTTGCAGCGATAATGGAAACGGAGATTTCCCTAGTTCGCCTTCACAGTGCCGAACATACGCAACTTCTTGAAAACGTTAGCGGCGGGCTTTGCCCGCCGCTAACGTTTTCAAGAAGTTACATTCTGTGGATTGCCATGCGAGTGGCAAGGCCGTGCGTGTAACGGTGTTTTTTTGCAAAATTGCCGTGACAAGGGGCTGGCGGCAAATTCCCGAAGAAAGAAGCGAGCTTTTTCAGAGCAGTTCTGCTCTAAGAATGCATAGTCCCATCGCCGGCAGGCGGGAAATGCTTTTCATCCTCGGTGAGGATGGGCAGGATGATGGTGATTAAAAGACCTGGATTGGCATTGCTGGCGACAATTGTGCCGCCGTGCGCCAAAGCCGCCTCCTTGGTCAGGGCCAGGCCAAGGCCGGCGCCGCCGCTTTCGCGCGAGCGGGAGGAGTCTACCCGGAAAAATGGACGGAAAACGTCGGCCAGGAGGTTTTCCGGCACGCCTGGCCCGAAATCCCTGACTGAAATTTCAATTGCGTCATCCGCTGTCTTTGCCGCCACATTGACGGCACTGCCTGTGGGCGCGTAAAAAATGGCATTGGCGAGAACGTTGCCGAGCATTCGGTTGAGAACTGCGATATGGCCGAAAACCGTCAATCCGCTTTGAATGTCGGCCTTGATTTTTTTGTTTTTACCCATGTTGGTAAAATTGAAATCGTCAACCGCCGTAGCCAGCAGTTCGCTGAGGTCGACGTCCTCACGCGGTCCTTCGCTTTCCATGAATCTGTCTTTTCCCTGGGTCAAAAGGGAGCCGATCAGTTGGTCCATGTGTTCTGTTTCAATCTCTATTCTCCTGGCCAATTCAAATCTTTTGGGGTCGGTTTCCTCGCGTTTCAACAGTGCGGCGGCGATCTGCATGCGCGTCAGGGGGGAGCGCAATTCGTGCGATATATCGGCCAGAAGACGCCGCTCGTTGCGCATCAGCCCGGTGATTGACTCGGACATGCGGTTAAAGCTCTGAATCAAAAGGTCGAATTCGTCCTTATTATTGTTTTTCGCAGGCAGCCTGGCCTCGAAATTTCCTTTGGCCAGAGATTGCGACGCCTTGACCAGCTTGGCCAGCCTGCCGGAAAAGTATTTGGTGAAGGCATAGCCGCAGGCCAGGGCCTGGATGGAGATCGTGATGAACCACAAGATAATCTCGTGCCAGACCTCGAACTGCCGCTTCAGGTATTTTTCCATGAGCATGGAGATGGCAGGCTCGACAACCGCTTCGACAGTTGCCACAATGATGAATATGAGGATTACGCAGAAGCAGTAAATTTTCCAGAACAAGGACAGCCTGTCCCACCAGTGAGCCAGCTTCATCAGGTTTTCCCCTGGCTTAACAGCATATATCCTTCGCCTCTTATTGCTTTTATTCTCTCGCCGCCATCGGCGTAGCGGCCGATTTTACGGCGCAGGCGGCTAACCAGCATGTCGAGACTGCGATCCATCGGATAGGCCGGCCGCCCGAAAATGTTGGCGTATAAAATATCCCGGTTGACCACGCTGCCGATTCCCTGGGCCAAAGATTCAAGGAGAAGCATTTCCTGGTAGGTCAGCGAAACGCTTTCCTCGTTTACCCTGACTGTGAGCGCGGCCTTGTCGATGGACAAACCCTCAATCCTGACGGGGCCGACGCCGGATTCTTCAGGGGGCCGTTTCGCCCTGCGCAACAGGGCGCGCAGCCTGGCTGTCAGCTCACGCGGGCTAAATGGTTTTCCAAGGTAATCGTCCGCCCCGATTTCAAGGCCTACGACGCGGTCAACCTCATCGCCGCGGGCTGTCAGCATCAAGATGGGAAGAAATCTGATTTTTTCGTCCGACCTGATCTCGCGCAGCACGTCAAACCCGCTCATGGAAGGCAGCATAACGTCAAGTATGATGGCATCATACATAGCCCGCTGCGCCTCTTTAAGCCCGGACACACCATCTGCGGCGTGCGCGCATCTGAAGCCCTCCCCGGAGAGATAGTCATTCAGCAGACAAAAAAGCTCGTCGTCATCATCGATTATTAAAATATTGGGCGTCATTCGCCGCTCCCTTGAGATATGCTAATGGTGATAACCGGACCCGGACAGAATGCGCTCGGCTCTGTAAAGCTGTTCCATGAGAAGCGCTCTGGCCATTTCGTGGGTGAACGTCATGGGGCCGAAAGAAATAAGGTGGCGGGCCTGTCGCCTGATTTCATCCGACAGGCCGTAAGCGCCTCCGATGACGAAACACGGTTTCTCGTTGTTGTCGCAGAGTTTTTCTATGAAGCAGGCAAAGGCCGGCGAGGACATGGATTTGCCAGTTTCGTCCAGGCAGATCAGGGTTTCGCCCGGCCTTACCTTGGAGAGCAGGTCTTTTGATTCCAGGTTTTTTCGCTCTTCAATGGAAAGAGAGGCTGGAGCGTCCTTGACTATATCTATGCTCAGTTTGAAGGAATGCTTCAAGCGCTTGAGATAATGGTCGGCCGCTTCCTGCCAGAACGATGTTTTCATCCGGCCCACGGCCAGCACGCGCAGAATTCTCATAACAGAACGCAAATTCCTAAAACTTGGGGCTTTGGCTATGGACGTACGGCCCGGATTTCAGATACTGTCGGTTTTTCGGTAGCAGGTAGCAGCTTTTTCCGTTCAACGCAACATGCGCCTGAAAATAGAGGGGGCCTTATGGCAGACATAATTATCAGCTTGGAAAAAGCTAAAGCGGAACTTGAACGGGGCGGAGTGATCCTCTATCCGACTGAAACATTTTTCGCCATCGGCTGCAACGCGATGAACCCAGACGCCATCGGCAAGGTGTATACCATCAAAAAGCGGGGACTGGACCTGCCCCTGCCGGTGGTGATTGGCGACACCAGCGACATTTCCCGACTTGCCTGGAACGTTCCCCCCCTGGCCCAAAAGCTGATGGATGTCTTCTGGCCCGGTTCCTTGTCCATAATCCTTCCGGCCCTTCCGGAAATTCCTGACCTTTTGCTGGCGAACGCCGGGCGCATAGCCGTGCGCCATTCCCCTCATCCGGCTGTCAAAAACCTTTGCAGGGAAACCGGCATGGTGCTGGTGTCGTCAAGCGCGAACATCACCGGAAGCATGCCCCCGGCCACGCTGGATGATATCTGTCCCGAGCTTCTCGCCTGCACGGGCGGCGTCTACATGGACGGACCGTTCCCGGATGGAGGCCTGCCGTCAACCATTGTGGATGTGATTGAGGAGGCCGGAGAAACGATGGTGCGTATTTTGAGAGAAGGCAGGGTGAGCGAAGAAGAAATTGAAAATGCCGGCTTCACTGTTTCCAAAAGAGAGCGGAATAAAACAGCCACATAATATGACATAGTTGATGATCCAAACCGATTTAAGTAGTCCTTCCAGGATTCAGCGTCTTCCCGTATTTTTGGGGATGCATGCGCATCCTTAAAGTATCTCTTTATCAATGACGTGGGACATAATCCCGAAATTCACCCACGCCCCTTTCGCAAGCGTCTTTGCACCGACAGCCATAAATCGAGAACCGGCCCCGCCAGCGGTTTGCAGAAGAACACCGCCAGCAGAAGGTAGACAGCCACAAAAGCGGTCCCGCTCACGGCGATGCGCGCAAAGGCGCCCATAAGGGAGTTCCAGGCCCAGAGTCTTCCGATCAGTGTGGCGCTTCCATAGGCAACTGCGGCTGATGGAGCGCAAAACAACACGCCGAGCATGGAATATTTAAATAGCCCCCGCACAGCCTCTGCGCTAAACCGGCGCATCCAGACCACGCACAGAACAATGGCATAAGCCACAACTCCGACAGTTCCGGCAACCGCCACGCCAACCGCGCCGAATTTCTTTGCTCCGAGCCAATAGAGCGGCAGGACGGCCAAGGTGACGATTGTGCCCACAATAGCCGGGGTCAATGTATCCTGGCGGGCGTAGAAAGCTCGGCCCATGACCTGCTGCACCGCCCAAAAGGCCACGCTTGAAAGCATGATGCCAAGAAGGATTCCGGATCTCGTCGCCTCTTCTGCTGTAAATCCGCCCTGTTGGTAGATCAGGCGCATTATCGGCTCAGCGGCCGTGATCATCCATATTGAAAGGGGCAGGGCGACCAGCAGGGAATTTATAAGCGCTTTATTCAAGGTCTGGTTAAACTTTCCCTCTTCGCCGGAAGCGGCCAGGGCGGCCAGGAACGGATAAGAGGCGACCCCCGCCGCCTGGGCGACGACGCCCACCGGCACCAGCATTATGCGCCTGGAATAGTTGAGAAGGCTCACGCCGCCCTGGCCGGTCAGAGAGCCGAAGATTCGCACGAACTGCTCGTCAAGGGCGACGATGGACTGGCCGAGCATAAGGGGCAGGGCCATCAGCAGCAAGGTTTTCAGGGCCGGATGGCTGAAGCCGGGCAAAAATGCGAGTCCCCCCTTGCGGGCGGCCCAGTATGGGAGCATGAAGCTGCCCAGGGCGGCTCCGGCCAGAACCCCCCAGCAAAATCCCTCCATGCCGGATGCCGGGAAAAGATAAAGGCCTGCCAGGCCCAGCAGAATGATCGTGCCGTTATAGACAAGCGGCGTCAGGGCTGGAACGGCGAACTGCCGCCGATAGTATAAAAGGGCGGTGAAACATGCTCCGGGCAGGAAAAACGCCTGGGCCGGCAGAATGATCCGCAAAAATCTGGTCAGCCTGGCCACGGCGTCCGGATCTGACAAAAAGCCGGGGGCCGCCACTTTGGCCAATTGGGGGGCGAAAATCCAGGCCAGAACCGTCAGGACGATGATCAGCGCCGAAGCCCAGCAGACAGCGGCCGAGAAAAAGCGCCAGCCGTCCTCATCGTCGCGCGCGAAGGCGGCGGCAAGCAACGGGACAAGCGTAATGGAAAAATAGCCGCCCGCAAGCAGATAATTCAGGTAGTCAGGGATTACAAAGGCTGTGAAGTAAATGTCAGTCTCAATCCCGGCCCCGAAATAATAAGAAATGATTTTGTCGCGGACAAGCCCGAGAAAGCGTGACAGAAAGACGCTGGTAGCCAGGGCGATCGCGGCCACGCCCATGCCCTGAGAACGCAGAAAGAAACTCATGTGCGGTCCTGCGCGTTAAGGTGGAATGCTGCACTGAAAACTGGCTCGTTCATGCGACTGTCCGGCCGGCTGGATTGATTCCGGGAGATAATCAAGGTGGTCAGGGGCGCAATTAGCGCTTCGTGAAAGGCGTATATCTATAATGGATATTGCTGCCCGTCAATCAATCGTGATGGCGTGTCGGGAGTGACAGGCGCGGAACAGGATGACGTGGCCGCGTCAGCCGCGCGCCTAGAGAGTGCGAATGAAATCGTTTGTTCCTGTATCTTGTTTGTTTCACAATGTACTGTTTTTAAAGAACATATGCATTTAGCCCATAATGCAAATTAAGTTGCTACAAATCAGATGCAACAGAAGAATTAAGAAGAGAAGTAGCACGAGTTACCATAAAAGGAATATCAAATTTTTCAAAAAGTCCAGTTTTATCATCAAAAGTACCAATACGATAAAGAGTAAAATCACCAGGATTTCTGGAAACAAACGATTGAGGATCATGGACAAGAGCAGAGAATGAACGAATTGCAACGTTATCATTAGTTGAAAAGAAAGGAGTACCAAAAAAATCAGCAACAGAATCATGAACAGAGTAAGCAGAAGTAAGCATAATAATCTCCCAGGTAAGGGGTTAATAATTTCGCAACTATCGTTGCGAGCCTCTTGGCCAAAAGTGGCCAGGATAGGCCACTTTTGGCCTACGAGGAGTACATTTTATTCAGGAGTTTCATAACTCCTTTTTAATTTTTTAAACCGAATTTCCTGCAAACGTTCACGAACAGCAAGACGCTCAGGAGTTACATCAGGTGAATTTTTTACACACTCAACACGCTTATTCTTTAAATCCTTATAAACATCCGGATTATCAATGCTAAAAATATCCCCATAATACCGAGGAGGACGCCCAATAACACCTTGGCGAACCACCACTTTATCACCAGGGAAAACATCTGACGAAAACTTATCATACCAATTTCTCCCTATTCCAGGACGACGAGACATAGTAATATATTCAGGGTGTCGGTCAACGTAATGTTCTTTAGCAGCTTTGCCGGTTATTTTTTTAGTTATGTACCGAGCAACATAAGCAGCCGACTCAAAAGTTACATCACCAATTAAACTATTGCCAAATGTCCATAAGGATTCAAGAGTAACAGAACGATAAAGATTGAATCCATTCTTTCGACTCCATAAATACTTATCATGGAAATCAAAATTAAACAAGCATGCATGATAGTGAGGACGAGAAAATTCTTCACCATATTCACCACAATGAAAATAACGAACTCCCTCACCAAATCTTTTACGCAAACGCTTCATAAAATCTTGAAAATGTTTCTTATTTAAAGAGCCATCAGCAGGTAAATTATAATCATTATATGTAAGTGTTATAAAACAGTTGTCCTCATATAATGATTTTTCATGCATGCATCGCATCGCCCATTGACGAGATCGTTCTAAACGACAACCAATGCATTGACCACAAGGCAATTCAAGCTTAGTAGATGGAAGTCCTTTATCAGGATTAAAAGTAATAGACCAATCACGAGAACGCCAAGCGGTAAGAGGACGATAACAAGGCACATTACCTCCTTTTATGCAGAAGTGCTCCCCAGGGCGACTGATGAAGGCCGCCATCGAGCTGGTCAATAAGCATATCTGCATAGTTTTAAAAGGGTAGGGGAGTATGTATACTCCCCTACCCTGCTTTAGTTTTAAATACGGAAACCACCGCGCATAGGCATAGCGCGCAAGTTCTTTGACTTCACACGCACAGCGTTACGGGTAAAATGACGACGAGATCCACGACGAGACATACGCTTACGAAACTTCATAACAAACTCCTTTAAGTATTACTTACCGATAAAAAGATTTCTCCAAGCACGAATTGGACCAATAGTCTTTACTTCAGGATGCAAATCCTTCTGAATATCCAAATCAAGAGATTTAGATTGTATACCAAGATACTTCTCAGTTTGAGAAAGTATCTCACCTGCACGTTTCTCGCCAACAAGAGCAGCAGATGCACTATTAAGACTAGCCGCAGAACGATGCATAGACGCAAGACTCTCCAAGTTCTTACGCTCATAAGGTGTATTAGCAGTTTTTGCTGCATTATAAAGCATCTGAGATTGAAGGAAACCCTTTTGAGCACCTTCTGTTAAAGTTTCTGCCTTCATTTTATCTTCAGCAGTTTTATTATAAGACACTTCGCTGAGAGCTTTAGCAGCATTTGCATCAGCAACTTTTGTCTCATTATCTACCTGCTTCTTTTCAACCTCAGAAAAACGCCGAGCAGAATTAAAATTAGTGCCAAAGTCCTTAAAAATATTTTCAGCGTGAGCAACAGGGCCAGTAGGCGTAGATGCTCCAGATCCGCCTGCTGAAAGTATAGGATTAAGACCAGCGGCCATAAGATCCTTAACCTCGCGCTGGTGAGCAGTATTCGACATACGCTCCTGCCACTTACGCTGAGCCTTTGTAAAACCAGCGTTAGCGGAATTTTGCATCATGCCGCCAGCAAGACTCAATCCGCCCGAAATAATGCCACTTGCAACACCGTCCCAAACGCCCATATTTACCTCCTAATGAACAAAAAGGTTAAAAATGGTCTATGAGTCCAGGAACACTGTAAACAGGCATAGGACGGGCACAGCGACAATGAATATAGCTATCAAAAATAATATCCGGCTCTGACTGTACAGCAATAACGCGCTTCACAGGAGGATTATCCTCAATGAATTGCGCGGAAAGAGTTGGTAAGTTGTTGAATTTTTGTGAGAGATGCCAAGAATCAAGAGTCTGAGCATAAGTAGAACGAAACTTGCCAGTAATCTGAGAAGGAGCATATCGGTATTCGGCATGGCGCTCTTGATAGCCGAATACATCTTTATCAGCAGCAGTGCCCTGAGCATATATCTCTTGATTAAGAACAGCTTGCTCGCCCAGGTGAGCAAAGACTGGGAAATAAAAGTCATATCGACTTTCGCGAGTAAACATACGCTGTAGGCCTTGCTGATAAGTAAGGTCAGCTCGAACATTTACAAGGCCAATAATTACGCCATGCTCCACGAAAGATTTTGAAAAACCATGAAAACTATCGGCAGTTACGCCGAAAGCGGCAAGATTGCCTTGAGGAGATCCAGCAGTTGACTGACTGGTCTGTTGCACAGGATGAATATTTATGCGGGATGAACTCCCGCCAAGATATTCAGGGCGCTGAAGACGGGCATCAGGGGATACGACACCAAAATGAGAACGAAGTATCTCGGTATAACGAGTGCCGCCGCGGGCGTCACGCTCAAGTAGCTTCTGAACTTGAAAGGCCTGACGCAAAGAATTTATAGTCGCAGCTGTAGCAGAAGAAAGGTCAGCAACAAGAGACCCGGGATTATATACAGCATTAACATCCCACACAGGATTACCAGTTAACCCGGGAACCATTGTCATTTTACGGTTAGACAATGTAGTCATACCAGACGGCAAATCTGTATTGAGGGATAAATCCATATAACCGGTAGCAGTAGTACCGGTATGTGTGCCAGATTTAGGTACAGCAGTATAAGAAGTGGATAAATAGGTATTAGGTACAGCATTTACAACAGCAGTGCCACCAAGGGGGAGCTCAACACCAGGACCTTTTTGAGGCCAAGGCAAACAGGATGTAAAATAATCATGACGTTTAGTACGCCGAAGAAGCTTAAAATCAACATCGTTATCAGGACCATCGCCGGTTGGAACAGGCACAGAATTTTGTAAATCTTGATGTCGGAACCATTCATTCCAAATGAGATTGTAAGCGCGATGCCAGAAAGAACAAACCTTGAGATTAGGAACTTGCGTAGGCAATCCAAAATAATCAGATAAAGTGCCTACTTGCCAACCACCCGCAGGCGCGGCAACTTGAGGAACAAGATAATCAGTCGAATCACCTGGATTAAGTTGTTCGCCCATGAATTTTTGCCAATTGTCCCAAATCAAACGATTAGGGACAAAAAAGAAAAAGGTATCCATATGAAGATTATCCATAATCGGATAAATGGGCGTAGCCAAACGAGCGAAAATGGTAGCTGAAAGGTTAAAGGTATCACCAGGTAGGGCTTCGTCGACGAACCAAGGAATCAGTAAGCCAGAATCAAAGGTAGTTTTATAACCTCGTGAGCGATTGAAAGACGAACGGGGTATATCAGCCCTTGGAACCATGCCGAAATTATGACTCATTACTGAACGCATATTCTCTCCTTTTTATCGCTTTGGTGTCAGTCCGCACAGTTACATCAAGTAGAAGACTGTGCGGACCCGTCATCAACGGGACCAGGGCCGACTTTTTGTCCCAGGTCTGGTTTAGGTGGTATGAGGCCAAGAGAAACGGCCTCATTATAATTTTTTTCGTCATGGACGAAAGAGAGAAGGGCGCCGGGGTCATTGCCGAACCGCTTCCGCGTTTCGGCAGGAAGCATCATAAATCGATCTTCAGCTTCAATGAGCGTGTTTTGAGCCGCATGAAAATCGAATTCGTCAAAATCACCATAGAAAAACTGAGTGGTATCAAGTTGAGGAGCAATACCAGTTTGCTTAAACCGGCGCATGATATTGTTAATGTCGCATTCATCCTTGAAATGCTGTTGGGTGAGAGAAGGTTCATCAAAAGTAATACTGCAATCATCACGCTTCTTTGACATAATTAAACCTCCGGTTTAAAGTTTTTAGAATGTTCAATCCTTTCATAAACGTCAAAAAGTGACGAATACACATAAGGTTTAATCCTTAACTTTAAGGCAGGAATCACAAAGCACATGTCAAGTGCATCATGTGCAAAATGATTTTTAAGTTGACGAAGAATGGAGTGGATAGCTTTTTCCTCCATTTTGTTTATATGCATTATGTTAACCTCTTACATATTGTTAAAATTGAAGATATTTACAAACGCCCATAATGCAAATTATGTTAACTTACTTGGAGGTGTTCTCACGCATATCATCAAATTTCCGTTTTGTGCGCGTTTTACGCGCCTAATAAGCTGTTTGATTTTTCGCCCGCTCCACCCTTTCCAAACCAAAAGCAAAATGCCTTTCAAGGATGGGCTTGAAAGGCATTTTGCTTTTACTTCCAGCCAGACCTGAAATCGTGCTGGGTGTTCAAACTGGTTTGGTTTGGACTGTTTCCCGGGCGCAGTATCTACTGGCTGGCCTGGCGGGCCGAAGACCCGGGATCGCTTTATCTGTTCATCCAGTCCTGTAGCTGTCTCACCTCGTCCCGCCAGGCCTTGTCGTCAAGGCGAAGCTTGAGAAAACCGGCATATACGGCGTCCATCATCTCCAGGCAGGACTCAAAAAGAAAAATCGTCTCCAGCAGCAAGGCTTCGTCATCGCCCTCCTGGTCTTTGCGATCGATCTTGGGCGGCTTTAATCCGCTGATTGAAAAATCCGCCGCTTTGAGGGTCAATTTGTAGGTTTCGGCGTCACGCTCAATGCGAAGGCCCGCTCTGGTCACTTTTTTTCCCGTGGTCAGGCCCATGCGGGCCTCGCGCAGTTCAGAATCCACGCCGGAAACGCTGGCCCTTTCAACCCGCTCGCCCTCTCCTCCCTGGACCACGATGTGCTGGTCGAGGGTTACGGTGAACGGGCGGCCGCCGGGATCGTTGAAAATTGCGCCGGTTGCGCTCCTGAACCAGAGCCAGGTCAAAAATTCCTGTCCAAGGATGAGATCCGTGGTTTCGCCGAGATAGGGAGATTCATTCATCTTATGTCAAGCCTTTAAGTTGTGTCATGCGCCTGTCAATTCAGTTCAGGCAAAGCGTGAGGCTTCAAGGGCGTCCAGGGAAGCCGTTTCCTTCAGCAGGTGTGACGCCAACTCGTATGGAGTAAGCGGCTCAAGGTGAAGGTCAAAGGTGCTGGTGAAGCATGTTTTGAATAATTCAACAATCTTTGACTGCGTGGAGGCGAAATATACGATTGACTTGGCCGTATTCCAGATCACCTGAAATTCGGCCGGGATCGGGAGAAAACGCATCCGCAGCCTGAGGATGACCTGCTCTTTGAGCTCTTTTTTGCGCTCTCGGGAAACGAACTTGCGCCCCATTTCCCTGGCCTTTTCCTCTTCGTTTTTAATGGCCACGGCCAGGTGCTTTTTGATTACGCCGGGGGGAACCCTTCTGGTGTCCAGGCGCAGGGAAAAGGTCACATACTCGGCTTTTTCCACAGGAAATGCGGCGAAACCGACATCGAGCATGTCTTCAAAGCTCACCCAGCCATACGAGCGTTCTTCCGGTATTTCGTCTATATCCTTAAAGCTGTACTGGCGTAGTTTTTCAATCACCTTGGGCCACAAATCCTGCGGCACCGGGTCGGTGATCTTAAGCCTGGTGAAACTGAAGCTTGACTTTAAAAATGACATGGGATTCCTTGGCTTAATGAATCTGAGCTGTTTGCGGCGTAAGCTCGGCCTGCCTGGTCAGCGCGCCGTTTTCCAGTTTGAACACCCAGCACGATTTCAAGGTCTGGCTGGAAGTAAAGCAGTAATTGCCCGCTGCCCCCGTCATGGACGTGAGCCCGGCCAGGGCGTTTTGTATGTCGGACGGACTCGTTACTCCGCTCGACGATTTTAATGCGGCTATCAGGCGCAGGGCTGTATCAAAGCTGATTGCCAGGCGTTCGGACGGGGCCAGTTCCGACTCCTTCCGCAAAAGCCGCAAAAAACTCCGGTTGACTTCGCCCGTGTAATCCTCGCTCCAGTAAAATATGAAATAGACCGGCATGTCCAGCTTTACGGGCTTGTTTGTAAAGGGCTCGACGGCATCAAGGGGAGCGCCGGAAAAGAGAACGCCCTTATACCCGTTCTTTTTGAGTTCCGCAATCACCTCCGACAGCTCATAATCGAGTGTGGCGACAAAAATGCAATCCGGATTGTCCCTTGCCAGCTTCTTTACGCCTTTTGCGAACTCATCCGGCGATTGCAGGCTGAAATGGCTGAGTTCGCTTCCCCCGCTTAAGGCGTAACTCTGCCTTACGCTATTTGAAATTTCAATGGTGAACGGATTCGAATTGTCGTCCAGAACGCCAAGGCTCGTCAGTTTCATATTGTTCAGCAGATAGTGTACGGTTGATTCAGCATACATGGCGGTCGCCGGGCTTGTCATGAATGTATGCCCCATGCCGTTCTCACTGGACGATGCCAGGGTGGTCAGCAATGGAATCTTGTATTCTCCGGCCAGCCTGGACATGGGGAGAGCCTGCTCTATGTTTGAGCCGCCGACGATCACATGCGGACTGTACATGTCGACCGCCCTTTCGAAGCCTTTTTCCGCATCCGCCGGAGTGTTTTGAATGGCCAGGGAAACAACCGTAATGCCGAACGGCGCTCCGTCCCTGTTGACGAGCGGCTGAGAAAGGCCGACGGCCAGCTTGAAGGCTTGCTCAAGCTCCAGATTGGCTTGCGCCGTATCAACGCAGGCTACGATAATATGTCCGTCTTTGGCGTACGGCTCCTTGTTCTCACAGCCGAAACAGACGACAGCCAGCCACAGGGCGATGCATGCGCTGATTACCTGTGGGGCGAATGTTTTTTTGATGAACATGGCTCATTTCACCATTGTCCTGATTTTACGGCGGCATGCGGCGGCCTTGCAGGCGCATGAGGCCAGGGAAAGCGAAAACATTTAAATCAAACAGGACGATATCCATATGGACGTCGTCCTGGCGTGTGCTTGGCGTGTTTGTGCCGCTGGTCTAGTCAGCTTCAAATCCGATGCCTTCGACAGCATCGCGGACGTCGGCCATTGAGGCCGGATTGGCCGGATCTTTGTCGAGCCAGCGCGCCTGGCGTTTTTCCAGATCCACTTCTACCAGCTTCACTCCTTCAACCTTGGAAATGGCCGCATAAACAGCGTTGCGGCAATTTTCACAGTGCATTCCATTGACTGTAATCTGAGTCATAACCAGCTCCTTGAACTACTTAGCTTTCTTCTTTACGATGATAAGCCTCTTTGGATTTTATACAGGCTGCGTCACTGATAATGAATTATTAATCTCGACCCGGATCGGGAGTAATAACGAGAAATTGAAAGATGTTTTCAATTGTGCTATTGCCTTATAAGTGACCATCTTTACGTCAATACACTAAAAACGTTATAAAGCCAGCATGAAAAAAAACATTCTTTTATTTCTCATAACCGGTATGCATTGCGCCGCCTGCTCATCTCACATAGAGCGCGCCGGCGGAAAAATACCGGGCGTGTCGGCGGTTACGGTCAGTCTGGCCACAAACATGGCCGCTGTGACTATAGATTTTCCTGAAAAAGCTGATGAAATCAGCGACATTTTTACTGAAGAGGTTGAAAAGCTGGGCTTCTCCTCCGAAAGGATCGCGGCCGAGCCGCGGGGCGGGAACGAAGCCTGCGCGCTTGATGCGGCCTCGTTATGGGAAAAGCGCCAATCCGAACAGCTCAAGGATATCGCCGGACGCAAAATGGCTCTTATTCCCATCTTCTGCTTCGCCCTGCCCCTTTTGGTCATCTCCATGGGCGAGATGTTCGGCCTGCCTCTGCCCGGTATCGTTTCTCCCGAGAATTCGCCGTTGGGTTTTGCCGTTCTTCAGCTTGTTCTCTGCGCCCCGGTCCTCTGGCTTGGGAGGCGTTTTTTTCTGCATGGCGTTCCCGCCCTGTTCAGAAAAAGCCCCACCATGGACACCCTGGTCGCGCTGGGCACGGGATCGGCTTTTATCTACAGCCTCTGCAACACTGTTGTTCTGGCTTTTTCCGGCCATGCCCAGGCTCCGGGCGCAGTCCCGCCCGTCGCGCGCGGCATGGGGATGCTCGACATGTTTTTCGGGGCCGGCCATGCCATCCACGGCGTTGAGCTTTACTATGAATCCGCGGCTGTGGTCATAGCTCTAGTTTCCCTGGGAAAATACCTTGAGGCCCGCTCGCGCTTGCGCACCTCCGAAGCCGTGAAAGGTCTTCTGGACCTTACGCCGCAGACAGCCATCCGCCTTCGCGGAGACGCCCGCCAGGAAGTGCCCGTCAGTGATGTCGTTGCCGGGGATATCCTGCTCATCCAACCCGGCGGAAGAATCCCGGTTGACGGCTCCGTCGTCAGCGGCTCCTCGTCGGTTGACGAGTCCATGCTCACGGGCGAGAGCATGCCTGTTGAGAAACTCCCGGGAGATCCCCTGGCCGGCGGCACCATCAATAAGCAGGGCTCCCTGACCATGCGGGCCGATCGGGTCGGCCGGGACACTGTTCTGGCCAGGATCGTGCGCATGGTGCAGGAGGCCCAGGGAAGCAAGGCCCCAATCGCCGGCCTTGCGGACAAGGTCAGCCTTTATTTTGTTCCAGCCGTCATCGGCATAGCCGTTTTGTCCGGAGTTCTGTGGTGGGCCTTTGGCGATTCCCCGGCCTTTGCCCTGCGCGTGTTTGTTTCCGTTATGGTCATTGCCTGCCCATGCGCGATGGGCCTGGCCACCCCCATGTCCATCATGACCGCCACCGGGCGCGGCGCGCAGCTTGGCGTGCTGTTCAAAAACGGCCAGGCCCTGGAGAATACAGCCAGGCTGACCTATATGATCTTTGACAAAACAGGCACCTTGACCCTTGGAAAACCGGCGGTCATGGATATTCTGCCGCTGGACGGCTCAGATCCCGTTTTTTCCGCGTCCGGCGGTAAAAATGATTATCTGACCCTGGCCGCCTCTCTTGAGGCTTCTTCCGAGCATCCCCTGGCCCAGGCTGTCATGGACGAGGCCGCGCGGCGCAACCTTCCCCTGCTCCCTGTGGCGGATTTTCACTCCCTGCCCGGCAAGGGAGTGACCGGCAATGTTCTGACCCCGGACGGCAGGCTTGAAGTCGGCCTGGGCAACATCGCCTTCCTGAGGGATGTCCTCCCGGGCTGCGATATGGACCAGGTCAGCCTGGTGATCGGCGAACAGGCCTCTCTTGGAAAAACACCGGTGATTCTCACAGTTTCGCAAAAAGCGGTTGCCATCATCACCGTCGCCGATCCCCTGCGCGATGAAACCGCCGGGATTCTCAGCAGACTGAGAGAAATGCGCATCCACACCATGATGCTCACCGGCGACAACGAGCGCACAGCGAGAGCCGTGGCCTCCCGCATCAATATCGACGACATAAAGGCGGAAGTGCTTCCGGATGAAAAGGCCCAGGCCGTCATCGCCGTTCAGAATTCAGGACACCTGGCCGGCATGGTCGGAGACGGGGTCAACGATGCCCCTGCCCTGGCCCGCGCCGATGTGGGCTTTGCCATGAGCAGCGGAATTGACGTGGCTGTGGAGACAGGCGACGTCGTTCTCATGCGCCACGGCCTTTCCGCTGTCCTGACCGCCCTTGAACTGGGGCGGGCCACCCTGCGCAACATACGCGAAAATCTCTTTTGGGCCTTCATTTACAACATCCTCGGCATCCCCTTCGCCGCCGGAGTCTTTTACATTTTCGGCGGCCCGGCTCTCTCCCCTATGCTCGCGGGAGCGGCGATGGCTTTGAGTTCAGTCTGTGTCGTAATCAACGCCCTTCGCCTGCGCTTGTTCAAGGGATAAGGCGACAGTCAATCTGTTTTTGCCATTGAAAAAGCCTGCGCGAATTGCATCGCGCAGGCTTTTTCAATTAGATAATCCAATCCGTTACGCTTTGCGGAGCGCCCTTATTCCTGCAAGCGCGTCTTCCCAGACGTTTGCCGTCCAGGCCGGAGCCGTGTCCCTTGACGGAATGACGGTTATCTCCGTTCCTGGAGCATCAAGGCTTTTCTTATGAACCCGCACCGTCACGCTCTCGCCGGTATCTTCGGCATGGCGCATGGCCTTTGGCGAGAAAGATGCTGTGAAGGCGGCGGCGGCGGCGATGGCGTCATTATCCCAGGCAAACCCGAGGTCGCGCCCAAGGGAGATGGGACCGGGAAAATCCTTGGCCTTGAACAGCAGATCCCTGTCTTGGGCCAGATCCTGTATTCTCTGGTTGTCAGCCTGGTTGCGCCCGACAGTGAGCCAGAAACGGCCGCCCTCCCCCTCTTCCCGGTGATGCCAAAACTGCCTGCCGGTGATGGAAAGATAAAAGTCCTCGGCCGAAGGCTGCGGGCAATGACGCAGCACTGGCCAGTAATTTCTGGCGTTTTCCTTTTCAGTGAGCAGGCAGCCGCCGGCCGGATTGGGAAATTCGGTTATGCCGAACTCCTCCGCCAGCTCCTTTTGCGCGCTGCGCCCCCGTCCGGAAAATCCGTACAGGGCCTCGCGGTCGATAATCCCGGCAAGCTCGGCCCGGGTCGGGTCAAGATGCTTGGCGCAAAGGGGCCGCAAAAGGTCGCCCTTGAGGCTGGCGTCGCGCTGGATGATGTTGAGGGTGTCGCGCCGCTGCGACATGGGGCGTTGTCCAAGCACCTCGCCGGTGACGATGCAGGCCGCGCCGCGCTCCCTCATCAGCTCGGCCGCCTTTCTGAGCATGATGATTTTGCAGTCAACGCAAGGGTTGAGCACGCTGCCAAAGCCGTTTGGCGGGCCGTCGACCATGGTTTTGACCATTTCCGGCCCAACGTCGATGGCCTCAATGTTAAGGCCGTAAATTTTTTTCCAATAGGGGATTTTTTGCGCCGCGCCGAAAAAAGGAGTGACAAAATGCAGGCATTGCACTTCAAGCCCTTGGCGTTGCACGACCTTGGCGGCCAGAATGCTGTCAAGACCGCCTGAAAAAAGGGCCAGGGCCAAGTGTTTTGGGTTCAGGGTGTTGTCGTTCATGGTCACTCACATAAGGCCAGATTGAACGAAAATCAAGCTGCAAAGCGAGTGTGATTCATATGAAAAATTCAAGTAAACCTTCAGGATGATCGGCCACAAATTTAGGACGGTAGCGCTCAATCTCCTGACTGCTCCCAAATCCGTAGCCATAGGTTATTCCAATGAAATCAATTTTAACATCAGCCGCCCCGGATGCATCGCTGACGCTGTCTCCAACCATGGCGCATTCATTCAAAGGGAAAGAGGCCAGGCATTTTTTTATCAGGTCCGGCTTGCGCAGGACGTCGGCTGGGTCAACACCGGCGACAGTGTCAAAATAGTCTTTTATTCCCAGGTGATCCAGTATCTTTACCGCCAGATGTTCGGCCTTGAGGGTTGCCGCGCTGAGTCTGTAGCCGCGATTTTTCAAGCTGGACAATACCCGCAAGACGCCTGGATAAAGCTCGGACAAGCGCAAGCCCGAGTTTGAATATTCTTCGCGGTACAGGCGCACGGCCTGGTCCAGTTGTTGGTCAGGCACGTCCAGGCGGGTGGAAAATATGTCCGGCAGGCGCATGCCTATGGCGCCTTTGAGGCTTTTGTCAGGCACGCAAAGGCCAAGAGCGGACATGGCCTTGCTGAAACAGTGGAGTATGCCAGGCTCGCTGTTAATCAAGGTGCCGTCAAGGTCGAAAATGATGTTTCGGTACATGTTCACCTTTTCCAGAATCAGCAACTGCGCAATGACATATTTTTGAGAGTGGCGCCGCGGGAATAGAGATAACTACGTCACTGCTTCGCATCAATGAGGTTAAGGGCTTTTTCGAATTCGAACTCCTCGGCCAGGCGGGCCAGTTCTTGAAGTTTTCCGGACCAGACCTCCCCATAATTAGTCTTGCTCAGTTCCCGGATCACCTCCAGGGCTTCGTCGCCTTCAAACCGGTCCAACAGCTCACGCACCACGATCAGCCTGGACTTCAGCTCCGACACATCACCTGCCTCTCCGCGCGGCCCTTCGTCCGGTTCCGTGAAAATGAGCGCCATCTTGGCGTGCAGTGTTTCAACGCGTCCGTCCATGTCCGGGAAATTCCGCCGGCAGAAATCCGCATCACCCTCCTTGGCTGCCGTCTCCAGGAGTTGTGCAAAACCGGCTGGTTCCATGGCCCCGATGTTGGCCAGCGACCCTTTCAGTCCATGCACATCCACGGCAAAGCCGTGCAGATCGCCTTGTTCCAGAAACGCGGCCAGCCTGTGGCGTATTTCCGGCAGCCTGCGTGTCAGGATGCGCAGAGCCGTTTCAATAGGTTCCGCTTGTCCGCCCACCCTGCTCAACGCTAAATCAACGTCGATTTCTTTGATCTCTTTTCTCGTAGCCTCCAGAAGCTCGGAACCGGAGGACGTGCCGGATCTGCCGTCAGGCTCGGGACGCTCCGCAAACCTTTCAGCAGGAAGCCACTTTTGCAACAGAGCGTTCAAGGCGGAAAGATTGACTGGTTTTGAAAGATAATCGTTCATGCCTGCCGACAAAAACATCTCGCGCACACCGCTGACGGCGTTGGCTGTTAAAGCGATGATCGGCAAATCACCTTCGCCCCGCTCTCGAATCTTTTTCGTCGTCTCAATCCCGTCCATGACAGGCATCATATGGTCCATAAATACAAGATCGTAAGCATTGCGCGCGATCATATCCAACGCCTCGGCCCCGCCAGAAGCGCAGTCGTTCTTAATGCCCAGGAGCCGCAGCAGTCCAGAGGCCACGGCAAGATTGATCTCATGGTCGTCCACGACCAGCACTTTCGCTTCCGGAGCAAAGATGCCCGCGTCCAGCGTTTGATTTTTGAGTACCGTGGCCTTGTCGCCAAGGACCAGGGGAAATCCGATGTGGAATATCGATCCCTTTCCGTACTCGCTCTCGGCGCTGATCGAGCCTTCCATCAACCTGACAAGATTTCTGGTAATGGAAAGCCCGAGTCCGGAGCCGCCGGCTTTCCGGTTGTTCTTGGAGTCCAGTTGCTCGAACTCGTCAAACATCCTGGGCAGTTCCTCAAGCTTGATGCCTATGCCTGTGTCCTCGATATCAAAAAAAATAGTGTCGCCGCCGCAACGGACGGAAAGCCGCACATGTCCAGCCGGGGTGAACTTGATGGCGTTGCCGACAATATTGATAAGTATCTGGCGCAGCCTGATATCGTCGGCAAAGAGGTAGCGGGGGCAGTCTTTCTCCTTGCTCAGAAAGAACTCGACCCCTTTCCGCTGCGCCAGCATGATGAACATGGAATGCATGTTCTCCAGAAATTCATGAAAATCAAAGGAGACAGGCAGAATTTCCAGTTTTCCGGCTTCGATTTTGGAAAAATCCAGAATATCATTGATGATGTCCAGCAGGGCTTCGGCGGACCGCTTGATATCGCGGACATATTTTTCCTGCCGCAATGTCAGCTGTTCACGGGCCAGCAGTTCCGCCATGCCCAATACGGCGTTCATGGGAGTGCGTATTTCATGGCTCATATTGGAAAGGAACTGGCTTTTAGCCTGACTGGCCGCTTCCGCCGCTTCTTTAGCGCTCAGCAGTGCCTGCATTGTGGCCTTCAGCCGCCTGATATCCCGGATATAACCCACAATTGTATGCTTGTTATTCCATTCAACGCGCACCAGCTTCACCTCCGCCGGGATCAGTTCCCCGCTCAAGGTTTGGTGCATCCATTCAAATTCTGACTCCCCGTTATTGAAGGCTTCCTGCACTTTTTCCGCGGCCATGTCCGAAGAGAGTCTGCCATTCGGCTGATATTCGGGGGAAAGCAGATAAAATTTATCGCAATAATCTTCTTTCGTCGCAATGCCGAATAGCTTGAGGGCCTCACTGTTGCAGTCAATAATTGTTATGTGGTCGTCAGCCCAGAAATCGCAGGCCAGAGGCATCGCATCGAGCATAATCTGCGTGCGTTTTTCCGCGTCTATGATTTGCCGGATATACTGCTTCTGCTCGCTCAAGTCTTTCACATATGACATTATTTGCGGCGAGCCGTTATTCTCCAGGTAGACAAGGGTGACCTCGGAGGGTATCTCCTTTCCGTCGAGCGTCGAGTGCATCCATTCAAACGTGGTTTTCCCATGTTTTTTCGCCAGTTCCGCGTTTTGAATAAGGCTGTCCCTGGATATGGACCCGTCAGGCTGCATTTTCGGCGACAGGTCGAGAAATCTGTCGAAATACTCTTGCTTGCTGTTTAACTGGAACAGGTTTAATGTTTCAATATTACAGTCCACTACGGTAAAGTTGTCGTCCCACAGCGTGACCGACATAGGGGCCGCGTCAAGCAGTGTCCGCAGTTGCAAATTGGACAGCGTTTCCTTGTCCAGCATCTCGGAAGGGTCTTTCTCCATAATGAAACCGATGGCGCCGTCTTCCCCTTCATGCCGGATATGCCGCAGTTCCACCTCTGAAAGTATAAGTTTGTCGGCCCGGGAGCGATGGGTCCAAATAAACCGCGCATGGCCCTTTTCAATCGCCTCGATAATGCGCGATTCCGCTTTTTCGGTGGACAGCATGCCGTCCGGTTGCGTGAGAGACGAATAATCACCAACCGTGGCGCCTTTGGCGCCAACGGCGCCCACCCGCAAAAAATCGGCGGCGGCGGGGTTGGCGTACATGATTTTACCGCGTCGGTTCACATGAAGGCAGGGGGTCGGCAATATATCAAGCACCGCTTTGACTGTTTCGTTGAATTCCATGGGAACTGTCGAATTATATATATTTTCATTTTTCAAAGCGTCACCTTCCATATGTGCGATGAGCAGCGGTCTTGTTTGTCGCCAAGGTCAGCCCAGAGGCGTACCAGCCGCTTCATTCAAGAATTTCTTAGCACGTTAGCGTCCATCGGCTCCTTGAAGAAGCCGGCGCCCCCGGCCCTGCTGTGCAGTGAAAGAATTAATCCTTTTTTGCGAAATTTAAAATAAAATACTTCCTCGCCTGTATGTCGAAATAAGTTCCCCCAAAGCCAGCTTTGGTTTCCTAATGGTCCGGCCGAACCTGCCCCGTCCAGGCCCTGGTGGGCAGTCACCATTCGTAGCGAAAACCTATACGTCCGCCCCATCCCTTGCGCTCGCCGCCATCCAGGGAATGGAGCATGTCTCCGGTGGCGAAAAGGCTCAGATTGCCGCTGATTTCGCCGGACAGGCCGACCTGCGCCTCTCCCCAGATGCTGTCAAAACGCGAAGTAACGCCGGTCTGGCCGCCGCCGTCGCGGTTCGCCGCGGTTGTTTTGCTGCTCTGGAGAAACTCCTTCCATATGTTGCCCCTTATCCAGGCGGACAATTGGCGCGGCTTCTGTTCGTCGCCTGTGTCGAACAGCCTGCCCAGGCGCAGGCCCAGCCTGCCGCGCAGCGAGGAGCCTGCGTCGAAATAAAAGATGCCGTGGGCGTCTTTGGCGTCTTCAAAGTTCACGTGCTGGTAGGCGAGCTGCCCTTGCGGCTCTAGTATTATCCCCTGTCCGAGATCAAAGGCGCAGCCTGTTTCAAGGGAAGCCAGCGCGCCAAGGCCGGTGCTTGAGAAGGAGCCATCTAGCCTGGATTCCGCCCGCGTATTGTACGCGGTGCCTTGAAGCACGAGATCGCTGTACAAGCCGGATCCATCCGCCGAATTGTAACGGGTCCAGTAAACGCCCAGAGAATAGGCGTCCATGTCCACACTGCCCGCGTTTCCGGAGCGGGCGTCATCCACGTCGGCATCCATGCGGCCGTATCCGAAATATGCGCCTGCCGAATGCTTCGGCCCGCCGGCGTTTCCCGACACGTCGATGTCCATGCCCGCCTGAACGCCGCCCAAGCTATAATCGTAGCTCGCGCCATGGTCCATGAAGTCGCCGTTTGCGTCATGAAAAAGGCGATCGCCGAGCAAACGGACCCAGGGGGTAACGCGGCGGCGTCCGCTTTCCTTAGTGATTCCTGCCTCGTTAAAGCCAACACGGCTTTCGCCTATGCGCTCGTGCAGCGTTCCCAACATGGAATATCCGTATTCTATGCCCATGGGAACAAAAACGCTGGCCAGCGGCGCTTCGGGCCGGATGTTGGGCTGATCTGGTTCATCCGGGCTGGCGCTGCTCAGATACCAGTTTCCGTCATTCGCGCCCTTGCGCAGGGTGTATTCGTAAAGGCCGGCAGCCGCCCTTCCCTGCAGCGTGAACATGCCGCCTGATACGCCCTGGACCTCGACGACCAGGATGCCGTCGCCGCTGGTCAGCGCTCCTCCGCCGTCGGTATTGGTGACGCGCAGCCAGCCGCTGCCTGAAGTGTCGCCCTGAACCCTCAGTCTGTCACTGGGCGAGACGCTGTCCGCCAAATGCGCATTGAGGCCCACCACGCCGTTTGCGCTGCTGAAATTGCCGCGCACGTCCAGTATTCTGTAGCCGGCGGCGTCATCAAAGGGGGAAAAAACCGCCGAGCCGTTGTTCAGGCTAAGAGATCGCGCGTCCGAGTCGCCGGTTATCGTCCAAAGCGCGTTTCCGGCCACGGATGCGTCGCCGATGTTGCCGGCCGCGCCGGTCCATGCGGCGCTGTTGTTAAGTGAAACATGCACGCTATTCTGCGCCGCAGCCTTCACGTCGCCCGCAAGAACAGCGCCCGTATCGCCGGTTATTGTCGCGCTGCCGTCATTGGAGGCGGCTTCGAGCAAAACGCCGTTGCCTGCGGTAACGTGCGCGCCGTCCCTGAATGTGAGCTGAAGGTCGCCGTTATCGATATATATGGCCTGCGCTGTGCTGCTGAGCGAACCTCCGGACATATTGAGCGCGCCTGAGGCGGAATCAGTGGCGATGACGCCGAAATTGCCGGGGCCCAGGGCGGCCAGGGAGGTGTCGGCCAAGGTGATGAGGCCGTCCGTCAAGGTGAACCGGATTGCGGAGTCATTGCCGCCAAGAGTGGTTATTGCGGAGTTGCTGACGGAAATGACGCCTCCCCTGGCGTGCAGCCCGCTGAAGTCGTTTCCCGAGACGGCGATCCGGGAGTCTTCAAGAGTGATTGCGCCCCTGAATGCCGCATAGGCCCCGGCTGCGTCGCCGCCGACGGAACCTGCGGCAAAAAAGCCGCCGTCGCCGCTCATGGTGATGGACACATTGCGCGCCTTTATGGCGGAGCCGACATCCACTGAGAAAAAACCCATGCATGTTCCGGAAACTGTATGGGTGACGCTGACGTTGTCCAGGTCGATGACAGCGCCCCCCCTGCTGGCGATGCCGATTTCATTGACGTCGCCCAGGACGTTGTTGACCGGCCAGAAGAAGATGCCCCCGGTCCTTGAGCCCAACATGCCGTTCACAGCGATAGAGCTGTCTTTCAAGCTCAGGGATGTGCCGCTCCCATCGGCAAATACTCCCAGGTTGACGTCGCTTCCCTGGACGGTGAGGTTGTCGAAGGCGGCGCCGCCGCCGCTGTCTATCGCCACCCCGATCCAGGCCCCGATACCGGTGCGGGGCGCGCTCTGGTTAATATTAACGGTTATGCCTGAACCAAAGACGTCCGCCGGTGTGGCGCTTTGCACCCACAATCCGCCGGAACCAGCGTCATCCACCCCGGAGATGTTTATGACCGTCCCGCTTCCCAGTCGCGCCAGGCCATCTGAGAACATCCGGACGCCCACCGTGGCGGCGTCAATGGTTGTTCCGGACCCGCTCAGAGAAACAAGCGATCCTGGGCCCTCGGCGCTGACTGTCGCTGTTTCAATATCCGTGCTTGTGCCTGTGGCGTGCGTTCCGGTTCCGGACGCCTGGCCGCCGATTGCGGAAATGGCGGAATCTGTGCCGCCCAGGACCGTGGCGTCATCTGGGATTACGATATTATCCCCGGGACCGGCGACTATCGGACCTAGCACAGGTCCGGCCGCCATCGCGGTTCCATGAAACAGGGCCAGACAAAGCGCCAGCACCAAGAGCGGCTTAAGGAAAAATACCATTCCCGCAATGTTGTTCATGCCGCCGCTTTCATTTTTATCGAACGTCGGAGGGAGTTTTTTCCCATTGGACACGGCGGAAATCCGCGTGTGGAGAAAAGCCATGCCTGTATCCTCCACTGACTTTTCTGGCCTTGGACCAGCGTTATTAGCGGGCTTTAAATATTTCCAACCATACCGGATGGTTGATGTATTATGCTATGCTATATATAATAATCGGATGTTAATTATTATATGCGCGGTTATTATTTTATGGAGATACTTCAGCGCAGAGCGGCAAGGACGGTGTTGCCGGCTTTTGACAGGCGTTGCGCCGGTTCAGCCGTGTTCCAGTTCAATAGTTCTGGAATGCCAGGGCGGTCTTTCGCGGCATAAAATAAAAGCATTCAGGCCGTTGTGGGGCGTGCGGTGAGGGATTTTCATCTGCGGAAAGAGATGAAAAGCGCGTGTGGATTTTGTGGCGGGATTTTGGCCTGCGCAGAGAGATGGGAAGAGTCAAATCTTGCCGGGCGTGCCGGGAAACCCGGATACGGCCCTGGTTTTTTCAATGAAAAAAGGACCTAGTTTTTCAACTAGGTCCTTGATTTTCCTCTGGTGGGTCATCCAGGACTCGAACCTGGAACCAATTGATTAAGAGTCAACTGCTCTACCAATTGAGCTAATGACCCAGAACAGGGCTCGGTTTATATCCGCAGTGATGAGATGTCAAGCAAAAAATCCGAAAGACGGAATTTATCGCTCAGTCTCGTTTTTTCGCATATTAAACCGCTTCTGAATCAGGCTAAGGCCTCAATGACTCGCTGTCAGCTAAAAGCTGCCGGCAGTTTCTTCACGCGCCTGTCGGAATCGGATATTTACCGTCAAAGCAGGCAAGGCAAAATCCGCTTGAAACCACCGATGACAGCATGCCTTCAAGGCTAAGATGATGCAGGCTGTCAAGACCGAGGCTTTTGGCGACTTCTTCTTTTGAGTATTTGGAGGCTATAAGTTCTCCCCTGGAGGCGAAATCAACCCCGTAAAAGCATGGGTGGCGCACAGGCGGGCAGCTTATCCGGCAATGGATTTCCTTTGCGCCAAGTTCCCGTAGTTTTTTGACGCGGATGCGCATGGTGGTGCCGCGCACGATGGAGTCGTCGACAATGACGATGCGCTTGCCCTTGATGACGTTCTGCACAGGGTTGAGTTTCACGCGGACGGAAAAATCGCGCATGTCCTGCGTGGGTTGAATGAATGTCCGTCCGACGTAGTGATTGCGGATAAGGGCGTGTTCGTAAGGCAGCCCCGAGGCCTGGGCGTAGCCTACCGCGCAGTATACGCCGGAATCCGGAAAGGGCATGACGAGATCCGCTTCGACCGGAGCCTCCTTGGCCAGGGCAATGCCCATATTTTTGCGGGCCATGTAGACGTTCTGGTTGAAGATAGTCGAGTCGGGGCGTGCGAAGTAGACAAGCTCAAATATGCAATGGGCTGTGCCTTGCCAATCCGGGTTGCAGGCCTGGGCGGAAGGGTTTTGCATAATCGGGTAGCTTTGCATGCAGGATTCCTCAAAACCCTTGATGACCAAAATTTCCCCAGGACGAACAAAGCGTATGAACTCCGCTTCCAGCAGGTCGAAAGCGCAGGTTTCGGAAGCGATAACCGGAGAATTGCCGAGTTTTCCAAGGCACAGGGGTCTGACGCCAAGCGGATCCCTAAGGGCGATGAGCACATCGTTGGCCAGGATGACGATGGAATATGCGCCGATAACCTTGGCGCAGGCAGCCCGGATGGATTCTTCCAGCCCCATTTTGTCAAGGTTGCGCACGATCAGGTGGGCGAAAAGCTCGCTGTCTGTGCTGCTGTAAAATATGGCGCCCTGGTTTTCCAGTTCCTTGCGGAGTTGGCGACCGTTCAAAATGGCCCCGTTGTGAGCGATGGCCAGTTGCAGGCCGTTGCGCCTGACCAGAAACGGCTCGGATTCGCGCGCGGCCGCGGCCGAGGATGGTCCCGAACCATAGCGCACATGGCCGATGGCTGTGTCGCCGACCAGCTTTGTGGAGAGATCCTGCTCGTTGAATATGTCATGAACCAGCCCCGGGCTGACTTTGTCTCTCATCTTAGAGCCGTCCCAGGTGACAATTCCCGCTCCCTCCTGCCCGCGATGCTGTTGGGCGTAAAGCCCGAAATAAGTCAGCCTGGCGGCGTCAGCGTGTTTGTAAATGCCAAACAGCCCGCAATGTTCCTTCATCATGCCCTTCTTTTTTGCAATGTCTGGATGATTATGCCAATTTCACGGCGGTTGACCGGTCAGGCAAAACATTTTTTTGCCTGACTCCTGCCAAAATCAGACGCGGTCCGCCACAGCCAGGGTTTATAACCTTTATCCCTTCCCCATACAATAGAGCCGAGGCAAAGAAGTCGCGGATTGTTAGTTCTCCTTGCCGAGGCCGGAGATACTTGTTATTAGAAAAATCCGCGCAAAGTCTGCGGCCGCTCGCGGGGACGTGAGCCGGTTTCTGAACGCCGAGCGGATTCTTTTTTATTGAGGCGTGGCCAAGTCCGCGCTCTTGCCACGGATCATCTGGAAATAAACATGCACAGCTCACTTCTCTTTGCTGACAATCTCACCAAAACCTTCGGGGGCATACGCGCCCTTTCCGACTACTCCATCACTCTTCGCAAGGGCGAACTCGTAGGACTAATCGGACCGAACGGCGCTGGAAAGACCACTGTTTTCAACCTGCTTTCAGGCGTGCTACAGCCAAGCGCCGGCAATCTTTTCTTCAACGGCAAAAACATCACACGCTTCAACGCCTTTAAAACCGCCAGATGCGGAATATCCCGCACCTTCCAAAATCTGCGCGTCTTTCAGGATCTGAGCGTCATTGACAATATAATGACTGGTTTTCACCGTCGGGAAGGCAGGGGTTTTTTTTCAACCATCCTTCATCTGCCAGGATACGTTCGGTCCGAGGCCAGGATGCGTTCCAAAGCTGGAGAACTGGCCGAGTTGCTTGACTTGAGCGAACACCTGCGCAAGCAGGCCGGGTCTTTGTCCTACGGCGACCAGCGCAGGCTGGAGATTGCCAGGGCCTTGGCCACCAGCCCCGAGCTTTTGCTCCTTGATGAACCGGCTGCCGGCATGAACCCGCAGGAGACCATTGAGCTCGCCGCCACCATCCGGCGGATACATGCTGATTTTAACTTGACCATTCTACTTATCGAGCACGACATGAGCCTGGTCATGGACATATGCGAGCGGCTGCAGGTGTTGAATTACGGAAGCCTGCTGGCTGAAGGGCCGCCAGATGACGTTCGCTCCAACCCCGAGGTTGTGGCCGCCTACTTGGGGTCTTCAGAGGAAACGTTGCGGGGGCGGGCATGCTGAAACTGGAGAACCTCAACGTCTGCCGGGGCAAAATTCACGTCCTGCATGACATCTGCATGGAGGTAGGGCGAGGGGAAATTGTCGCTCTGATCGGCGCCAACGGCGCCGGAAAGACCACTACCCTGCACGCCATATCAGGCCTCTTGCCGGTAAAAAGCGGCACAATCACCCTGGAGTCCGAAGACGGCAGGCCCCTGGAACTCACCCGCACCCCGGCCGAGGGCATTGTGGCCGCCGGCGTCTGCCATTGTCCTGAGGGCCGGGGTGTTTTCGCCCGCCTGAGCGTACATGAAAACCTGCTGATGGGCGCTTTTTTGCGGCGTGACAATAAGAATATACGCAGGGATATGGAGCAAATCTGCACCATGTTCCCGATTCTGGCCACCCGGCAAAAACAGATGGCCGGCACGCTCTCCGGAGGAGAGCAGATGATGCTGGCTATCGGCAGGGCGCTAATGGGAAAGCCAAGGCTGCTCATCCTTGACGAACCTTCTTTGGGCCTGGCCCCGATCATTGTGGAAAAAATATTTGAGCTCATCACCAATATAAATAATGATGGCGTGACCATCCTTTTGGTGGAGCAAAACGCCATGGCTGCGTTAAAAATCGCCAACCGCGGCTATGTTCTGGCCAACGGTCGGGTTATCATGGCCGGCTCCAGCCAGGCCCTTCTTGCGGATGACGACGTTCGCAAGGCCTATCTCGGCGGGTGAGCCATGGACATGGACAACCTCATGCATCGTTCCGAAATTTACGTCATGGCGTGTGCTGTTGCTTACGCTACGATCGACACTGATGAATTAACCGGCCGGCTCTGCCGCTGACCGGGAGGCTCACTTGAATACAGCATATATTCTCGAACAGGTCGTAAACGGCCTTATGCTCGGATCCCTGTACGCTCTGGTAGCTGTCGGCTTTTCCATGATTTACGGAATCATCAACCTGATCAATTTCGCCCATGGCGATATTGTAATGATCGGCGCTTTCAGCACCCTTGGCCTTTTGGTCTATCTTGGTCTGCCTATGTGGGTGGTAGTGCCGGGCGTCGTGGCTATCGGGGCCATGTGCGGCCTGATTATCGAGCGAACCACCTTCCGGCTCATGCGCGGCGCTCCACAGGTCACGGGCTTCATTGCCTCCCTTGGCGTGTCCATCATGATTCAGAATTTGGGCATCCTGACGATGAGCGCCCAGCCCCGCAACTTTGCGGTGCCGTCATATCTTCTTGGTTATCTCAACATCTTCGGGCTGGAAGTTCAATTCATCAACCTTTGCATCTTTCTTGCCACCATGGCGATCATGGCCGTTCTCCTGTTTATCGTATACAAAACCAGAATGGGGCGAGCCATGCGCGTGACTGCTGAAAACATCAACGTGGCCAGGCTGATGGGGGTCAGCGTCAACCGCACCATCGCCTTGACCTTTGCCCTGGGATCGGCCCTTGCCGGCATGGCCGGCCTGATGTGGGGCAGCAAGTTTGGCCAGATCGACCCGCTTATGGGTTTTTTGCCAGGACTCAAGGCTTTTGTGGCCGCGGTCATCGGTGGTGTGGGCTCAATCGGCGGGGCCATCCTTGGCGGTTATGTTCTTGGTCTGGCCGAGGTTCTCTTCGTCGGCCTGCTCCCGTCACAGTTTTCTCTATACCGTGACGCCTTTGTCTTCGCCCTTCTTATTGTCATCCTCCTGGTCCTGCCAAACGGCCTTCTCGGCAAAAGCACGGAGGAGCGGGCCTGATGCGCAAGAACACCATGTATCTTCTGGCAATAGCCATTCTCGGCCTGGGACTGGTATGGCTCATGGACGCGACCTTAAGCCCGTATGTCAAGACCCTGGCCTGTTTCGCCGGTATTTTCATTGTCCTGGCCGTCAGCCTCAACCTGACCAACGGCTTTGCCGGTTTATTTTCCCTGGGGCACCCGGCCTTCATGGCCATCGGCGGCTACACAAGCGCCCTTCTGACTTTCAACCTAGACCTCAAGCCATATTTCGTGCCCGGCTTGCCCGACTGGCTCATGACCCTGCAACTCCCTTTTTTGCCGGCCCTCATAATCGGCGGCGTAGCGGCAGCCGTCACCGCGCTAATCGTTGGCACGCCCGTCTTACGCCTGCGCGGACATTACCTGGCCGTGGCAACCATGGGTTTTCTCATTATTGTCCAGGTGGTCATCAATAATCTTGAGGATTACACCCGGGGGCCCCTGGGCTTAAACGGTCTTGACGAGTTGACCAACCTCTGGTGGGTTTATTTCTGGGTGATTGTCACCTTCTACGTCTGCTGGAAGGTAAAGTACTCCTCCTACGGCCGAATAATGCAGAGCATGCGCGAAAATGAGTTGGCCGCAAGCTGTCTTGGCATCAATATTTTCGGCATGCGCATTTCGGCCCTGGTAATCGGCGCCTTCTTCGCCGGTGTGGCCGGAGGCCTCTGGGGACACCTCGTCACAGCCCTGACCCCCGGCTCCTTCTCCCTCGGCCTTGCTTTCAGCATCGTCGTCATGGTCGTTGTCGGAGGCTCCGGCTCAATCTCCGGCTCGGTTATCGGAGCGATAATATTCACCTGCATCACGGAGTTTTTAAAACCAATAGAAGAAAATCACGGTCTCTACGGCATCGGCGCAATCATAATGGCCCTGGTTCTCATTCTGATCCTCGTTTTCAGACCCCAGGGAATATTCGGCACCCGCGAGCCCCGTTTCCTTTCCCCCGACAGGTAAACAGGATGGGTTTATGAGGCGCCGCCTAAACGGCGCGGCGGCTTTAGCTGCGGGCGTCTTTGGCTCTGGACAAGGTTTTACTTTCGGATATAGGTTCTAAGTACGATATTTATCCAGCGGCCGGGATTTTTTTGAAAAAGACCGCTGTAGTCTCGTTTGTGAGAAATAGTAACCAAAGGAGTCGGTATGAAAAAAATTTTTCTGTTGTTCGTTGTAGCGGTCATGGCTGTGAGTCTGGCCGGAAACGCTCTCGCCGCCGGGGAGCCCATCAAAATCGGCGCTCTTTACAACCTTACAGGTGGCATGAGTTCCATTGACGCGCCATCCCTTAACGGCGCCAAGCTAGCCGCCAAACTTATCAACGCCAAAGGCGGCCTGTTGGGCGGGCGCATGATCGAAGTCATCGGCGTTGATACCAAGACCGACCAGAAGGACTCAGCTCTCGGCGCGAAAAAACTTCTCAGCGAAGGCGTTGTTGCCGGCATCGGCTATTCCGACCCGGCCTTCGTGTTGCCGTCTGCTCCTTTGTTTCAAAAGCAAAATATCCCCTTTGTCACCTCCGGGGCCACCCTGCCCACCCTGCCCAAGATGATTGGCGACTGTATGTTTATGGTGCCCTTTGGCGATGACGACCAGTCCTACGCCATTGCCGACTACATGGTCAAAACAAAGGGAGCCAAGAAGTTCGTCGTCTGGACTGATAACTCCATGGACTTTACCAAGACCATGTCCCGTTTCTTTAAAGAACGCCTGCAAGCCCTTGGCGGCGAAGTGATTCATGAAGACTTCTTCATGCTTGGCGACAAGGACTTCTCCGCCCAGATTACCCGCCTGAAAGCCGCGAATGCCGATGCCGTGTTTATCGCCGCAACTCCCGGTGAAGCTGGGCTGAGCGTAAAACAAATCCGCGAAGCCGGCCTTACCCTGCCTATCGCCTCAGGTGATGGCTTTGACACCGAGCTTGTGACCACCGTGCCCGGACCCAAACTGGCCAACGACGTGTATTTTTCCACCCACACCTACCGTGAAGACCCGCGTCCCGAAGTGCTCCAATTCACCAAGGACTATGAAGCCGAATACGGTCGTCTGCCGGAAAACGCCTTCGCCGCTCTCGGATATGACGCCATCGGTTTTATCGCCGACGCCATCACCAGAGCCGGTTCCGCCGAACCGGCGGCCATCAAGAAGGCGCTCGGAGAAACCCAGGGTTATCAGGGAATCACCGGAAAGATCAGTTACACCCGTTCCTCCGGCGTGCCTGTGAAAGGCGTTTCAATCATCGGTGTGCATGACGGAAAATATGTCGTGGAGACCACCTGGCATCCCGAAGTTCAGTAGGCATTTTTAATTATTAACGGTAATGTATAGCAACCGGGGCAGGCGGGGCGGCAAACTGTCCCCTTCCGGCCCCGGTTGTTCAACTTTGATTAGATGGAGATTGGCATGAAAAAGACTGTCCGCCTGGAAGAATTGAATGAATACACTTTTAGAGAAGCCAAAATTGACAAGGTCATCCTGCCCATTGGTTCCTGCGAGTCTCATGGCGAACACCTGCCCTACGGATGCGACAGCTTTCTCTGCCACCAACTTGCAATTGACGTTGCCGAGCGCCTGGAAAATACCGTGGCCGCCCCTCCCCAGTTTTTCGGCATGAGCCACTATTATCGCCATAAACCCATGTGTCTTTCCCTGTCCAACGATACCCTCGCCAAGGTTATTGCCGATCTGCTGGAATCGATAGCCTTTTGGGGCATCCGAAAAATTTTGATCGTCAATGGTCATGACGGCAACATCCCGGCCATTGAAATGGCCTGTCACGACTTTAAAGCCAAAAACCCAGATTTTGGCCTGGCAGTGCTTGACGCCTGGTGGATAACAGCGGGAAATCTCCTGCCCAAAGACACTTTTGAAGTCGCCAACGGCCTGGGGCACGGCGGCGAGGGCGAAACATCCCTTGGCCTGGCCACCTTCCCTGAACTATGCGACATGTCCAAGGCCAAAGGCGATGTGCCCGACATGGACGGCAATGTGAAACTAATTTGGAATTTTGAGGAAATAAGCCGCTACGGCGCCAGTGGCGATCCCCGCAAGGCCACAGCGGAAAAAGGGCAAAAAATGCGCAAGGCCCTGGCCGACTGCCTGGTGGATTTTGTGAACAGGATGGATGTTCAGAACTGGCGTTATAAAAGAGTTGAGTAACAAAGATTCCCGGCCGGGAGGACATTGCGCAGCCTCAAGTCTCTGCCTGCAAATGCCGCAAAAGGATATGGCTATGGTGCGTTACCCTTTGTTTTTGAATCTGACTGACAAGGCCATCCTTATAGTTGGCGCCGGCCGCGTCGGTTTAAGAAAGATGCGCGGAGTGCTGGCTTGCGGGCCGGCTCTGGTGACCGTGGTCGATCCGGCCTTGCCCTGCGCGGCAATGGCCGCGCTGATGTCCGAATACAAAAGCATCGTCTATGAGCAGAGAAACTTTGAAGAACGCGACATCGTTGGTAAGGCGTTGATATTCGCGGCCACGAATGCTCCCGAAGTGAATGCGCTGATTTGGGACGTGTGCCGCAAGGCCGGAGTTTTCTGCAACGTGGCGGACACGCCCACCAGGGGCGACTTTCATGTGCCAGCCCACTTTCACGAGGAAGGGGTCACTGTTGCCGTCAGCACTGGAGGAGCCAGCCCGTCCTTGGCCGGACACTTGAGCCGTGAACTTGAGGCCTTTTTGCACGGAAAGCTCGGCGACACGGCCAGCATATTGAAAAAATTGCGCCCGAAATTACAGGCCATTGACATGACCATTGAGGAAAAACGCGATTTTTACCGTTCCTTGATCCGCTCATGCCGGGAACTGGGGATTTGCCTTGATGATACAGACAGTTTGGTTATGGCCTTGAAAAATGCTTTGCCCCCGTCGCTTCACGAACGAATTCCGGTGATTTTGCATGGATTTTGATGTTTTTGCCATAACTGTCATCATTCTGGCCTACTCGCTGGCGTCGATAGGTGTGTTCATGGGCGCCCTTTCCTTGCGCGCCAGGTTAAAGGTCTGGTCAAACAGGCTCATGCTGGCCGGTTTCGTTTTGCACGCCATATACATAATTGCCGGTCTTGTTTCGTTTGCCTTTATGAAAAGAGCATCGGATTTTGATCTCGGTTTTTTAATGCTGCTGATCGGCTGGGGAGCCACTTTTGCCTATCTTTGCGTCTGGCATTTTTTGAAAAGGCCGTTTTTTTCATTGACCGCCGCCCCGTTGGCCCTGCTCCTTTTTATATTCTCCATGCGGTTCAGGAACGCCGAATCAGTGTTGCCAAAAGACTGGGGAGGATTTTTTCTGGCAATGCACGTCTGTTCGCTTTTTCTGAGCATCGGTCTGCTGGCTTTGGCTTTCGGGGCCGGACTGCTTTTTATCTATGTGGATCGCAAGCTCAAGAAAAAATCGCCTCAAGCCGTTATTTCACGGGATCTGCCCGCTCTTTCGACGTATGATAGTGTTAACCGGATCGCCGTGGCTGTCGGGTTTCCGCTTTTCACCTTGGGGGTAGTGGCCGGTTTTGTCTGGCTGCCCATTGTCCAGCTTTCCGCTGAGCAACCCAAAGTGCTGGTTTCCTTGTTTATCTGGTTTTTATTCGCCTTGCTGTTCTATCAGCGCCAGGCACTGTCTTTTAAGGGAAAAAAGACCGCTGTCATGGCAGTCTGGGTATTTTTACTCTCTGTGGCTTCCCTTGTCGCGGAGCACCTTTTAACCGATCACAGTCTTTTAATATTGCCATGAACACGAAGCTGCTGCACCTTATCGGCCTTAACCACAAAACCGCTCCAATTGAGGTCAGGGAGACATTCGCTCTGGATCGTTCGGATGGCCTTTTCTCGGAGCAATCCGAGGAAGGCGGTTTTTTGCGCGAGCATATGCTTTTATCCACTTGTAACCGGGTGGAAATCTTAGCTGTAAGTGAAGATCCCTTGGTAGCGCGCAAGGTGATGGAGCGCTGGGCCGAAATCGCCGGGCGGCCAGTTTCCGATCTTTCCCCGCATGTCTATTCATATTGCGGCGAACAGGCCATAGAGCATTTGTTTTCCGTGGCTTCGAGCCTTGATTCTATGATTGTTGGCGAACCACAAATACTTGGGCAGTTGAAAAAGGCTTACAGAAAGTCGTTTCACAATCACACTGCCGGCGTCATTACCAACAGGCTCATGCACAAGTCTTTTTTCGTGGCCAAGCGTGTGCGCACCGAGACGCGCATCGCCTCGCAGGCTGTTTCAATCAGCTATGCGGCGGTTGAACTGGCCAGGCGCATCTTTGAAAACATGGAAGGAATCAGTTGCCTGCTTATCGGGGCCGGAGACATGGCCGAACTCGCAGCCACCCACCTGCTTAGCGCAGGCGTCTCCAACATCGCGGTTACCAACAGGACCCATGAAAACGCGCTTGCCTTGGCCGACAACTTTAAAGGCCACGCCCTGCCTTTTGACGATCTGGAAGAGTTCCTCGGTGATTTTGACATTATTATCAGTTCGACCGGGGCGCCAAATTTTATCATCTCTGCCCAAGCTGTTAAAAATGCACTAGAAAAACGCGGGAACAAGCCGGTATTTTTTATAGATATAGCTGTGCCAAGGGATGTGGACCCGGATGTTAACGACCTTGACAACGCCTATTTATATGATATCGACGACCTGACCGGCGTGGTCCAGGACAATATCTCGCAGCGGCTTGACGAGGTGGAAAAGGCCTCCGCCATAGTGCGCGAAGAATGCGCCCTATTTTGCGGGTGGCTCAAATCTCTTGACTTGCAGCCGACAATCGTGGATCTAATAAGGCGCGCGGATAAAATCGCCAAGGATGAACTGGAGCGAACGTTAAAACGGGCAGGGCCTTTACCTGATGACGTGGTCGGACAAATTAGAATCATGTTGGATTCAGTAATTAAAAAATTACACCATGAGCCGATCACCTTCTTAAAAAGACGCTTTGCAGAAGACAACTCCGGCGTGGCCTACATCAACATAGCCAGACGCATGTTCAACCTGGATGATGACGGCGGCGGCGTCTGCCAGCACAGAGGTTCCAAGGTTTCGCTCTATTCTGAGTGTGTGGAATCGGATGCCGAGCTTGACTGCGATTTTTCAGATAGTGAGTTCTCAAACGAGCGAGATCGCTGCTGATCTCCTTGTTACGTTTCTTTATAATGCGGCTGGCCGTGAACCTTGACAGACTTAAACCGCAAAGCCCCTTTCTTTTCACGGACTGCCCAAATTTTAAAAGGTTGGAAAAGGAATGAAACGTTTCTTGATTTCACTTGCTGCTGTGTTGTGCCTTAGTTTGTTCTGCTCAAACTCCGTCGCCGCTCCTCTTTCGCACCATCCCCCTGGCGTTGAAGGCCTCAAGGGCTCCGTCGTTCCCCCAAAAGGCGTACACCTCAAATACTACACCGTGATGTACTCTGCCGGAAAGTTCAAGGACAAAAACGGCAGAACAAACAGCGATTACAACATCGACATATTCGGCCAGGCCATCAGGGTATTGTGGAACACCGGCGTCAATATCCTTGGCGGAGAGTATATGGTCAGCGCTGTGCAGCCTTTTCTGGTCATCGACCACCGCATGGGCGGAGTTTATGACGACAACGCCGCCAGGTTCACCGACCCGCTTGTGGAGCCGTTTGCCATAGGATGGCGCAGCGAGCGCTGGGAAGGGCTGGTCGCCGTCGGCGTATGGCTGCCTGTCGGATGGTACGACAGTAACAATCACGCCAGCCCCGGTTTTGGCTATACCACTCTGATGATCACAGCCGGCCTCAATGTCTGGCTGGACGCAGAGAAGACCTGGCACATTTCCGGCCTCTCGCATTACGAAATCAACAGCAAGCAGGAAGATACCCACATAACTCCCGGCCAAACCTTCATGGTCGAATGGGGCTTTGGCAAGAGCATCACTGACAACATTGATATCGGCGTTGCCGGCTACACCGCCTGGCAGCTCACCAGAGACACGGGTAAAAATGCCGACGATGCATACACCCGGGCTTACAGCGTCGGCCCGGAAATCGCTTTCCGCATTCCTTCGTGGGACAATCTGCAAGTCTCTATCCGGGCTCTTTTCGAGTTTGAGAACAGAAATCGTCCGCAAGGTACCATGTCCACCCTGGCGTTCACCTACAGCTTCTAGAATAACGGGGGAGGCCCAAAGGCCTCCCCCTCGTTTATAACATTTCAATCCGCTTTTTTTCAACAATGCGCACCTACAGCATCGATCAGCTTTACGAAAAGGATGTGGCCGCAATCACCGCGCGCTTCACTGAAATGGACTTGCAGGCTGGCCTTGACGGTGTATTCTGGTTGCCCATCCCGCCTGAAATGCTCACAACCGTCCAGAACGAGCACAAAGACCGGTGCGGCCCTTATTGCATGGCTCTGGAGGTCGAACCGGACTCCGTCCACCTTGAGCTTCTGGTGCGCGGCATGGGGCGAATAAGGTGCGAATGCATCTCTTTCGCCGCGCCGGAACTCAGAAATCACATGATTCGTTACGTTGAGGACGTCCTGACAGAGCTTGGCATCATGTTCTGACGCTCATTATTTTACTCTGGTTCTTGACGGAAGATTCGTAATTGCGGGCCGATTTGAATTGAACGACACTATCCCTAAAATATTGCAAGAACTTCCACCCAGATCGGCCCGGCTATGCCTGGCTGTTGAACGTTTCCTGACCGGGGAACTGGAGTTCAAGGCCGCAGGGAAAAAAATCCTGATCGCCTTCTCGCACGGACTTGATTCAACTGCCCTCCTATTGATTCTTTACTACCTGCAACATCGTCTGAATAACTCTTTGGCCGCCGCCCTTCTGGATCACGGGCTGAGAGACGAGTCCGCCAGCGAGGCCGAATGCGCGGCCCGTTTGTGCGAAAGCCTTGGCATTCCCTTTTTTACCGAAAAAATTGATGTAGCCGAGCTGGCCAAAGCCAGCAAAATTGGCCTTGAAGAGGCCGGCAGGAACGCCAGACGGGGCTTTCTTGAAAAGGTGAGGAAAGAGCGGGGCTGTGATTTTATCGCCTTCGGCCATCAGTTGAACGACCTGGCTGAAGACATAGTCATGCGGCTGATTCGCGGCGCGGCCTGGCCAGGCCTTGGCGGAATGCGCGGCATTGATCCGGAAAACCGCATCATCAGGCCCATTCTGCTGACCGGACGCGATGATTTGCGCGATTTTTTGCTCTCAATCAACGCGCCCTGGCAGGAAGACCCTTCAAACCACGACCAATCCTTTTTCAGGAATAGAGTCAGAGACTCTGTTCTTCCCTTGTTTTTGAGGGAAAATCCCAACTTTCTGCAAAAAGCCGCTGAGTTGTGGAGAACGGCAAACAGGGAGCGGGCCGGGGCTAAAGGCGAAAATAAGATGCTTGCCGACACCCTTGCCTCCTTGGCCGCTCCAGAATATGGTTTTTCTTTGCCAGCCTCCCCTTCCGCCGTCCCTGAAGATAGTTTGTTTCTGCCCAACGGCAAATTGTCCCTGCCGGGAAAATCGGTTCGTCTGGAGCTTTACAAGGCCATCCTTGAAAAATTGGGGAGAGGGCAAATAAGAAACGAACTTTTGCTGCGCCTTGACGAACTCGTTTTTGCCAACACCTTTCCGGCAAAAATCGTTTTTCCCGGCGCCAAAACCGCCCTGGTCACGGCGAAGGGTATTCTTTTTTACCGCCAAGCCCCCATTGATGCCGCTGCAACCGCTATTGACAGCGATTGCGGCCAGGGATAATTTCCGAGTATCAAGCAAGTTGGATAAGCCACACAGTGATGAAGGCGATCTGGCAACGGCCGAGGGCGGGCGTTCTTCGTGCTTGCGCCCATGCCTTTTCCGTCCTCATTTCATGGCGATCATCCTTGAAGAAATATGCGACTTTTTTCGTCTTGCGGCTCCGGATGTCACAATCCGGAAATTTTACCTGCCCAATACTTCATACACAGGGAGACGCTGGTGAACATTTTGATTTTCGGCCCCAACGGCAGTGGAAAAGGCACCCAAGGTTCTTTGCTGCAACAACAGTTTTCATTGGCCCACATTGAATCCGGGGCCATCTTCCGTGAACACGTCAAAAACGGTACGGAACTCGGAAAGCAAGCCAAGGAATACATCGACAAGGGAGAACTCGTGCCCAACAGGATCACGGTCCCAATGATCCTTGAAACGCTTCAGGAAAAAGGCAAAAACGGCTGGCTGCTTGACGGGTTCCCCCGCAGCCTCATCCAGGCCCAAAAACTGTGGGAAGCCTTGCAGAAAGAAAAAATCAAGCTTGATTATGTGATTGAGATTGATCTGCCCCGCCAGACAGCCAAAGACAGAATCATGGGCAGACGTCTTTGCGCCGCTGACAACAACCACCCGAACAACGTCTTTATCGACGCCATCAAGCCGGTTGGCGACATCTGCCGGGTTTGCGGAGGCAGCCTCAGCGCCAGAGCCGACGACCAGGACGAGCAGGCCATCAACAAACGCCACGATATTTACTACGACGACAAAACCGGTACCAAGGCCGCTATAGATTTTTATAAAAATATGACTACCCACGGCCTGACCAAGTATATTGCGCTTGACGGCGCCGGAGACATTCAGTCAATCAAGGCAGACCTTTTGGCAAAACTTGGAATAAAATGACAAGATATTTATGAATCGCATGTTTTCAGCTCTGGACCGGGGTAACGCCCGGTCCAGAGCGTTTTGGGCGTCTGGCCTATTCTGCGAACACATTGTTGCATAAAGCGTTGAATTAAGGTGGCTTAGGTGAAGCTTAAAGAATTGTTGTCTTCCCTGCTCGACGACATGCGTCTGGCCTCCCCGGACAGGGCGGACGAGCAAACCCACGGGCCCTTTACCGTCACTGTTCCCGATGGCTGGACCGTCACCTACCTGGACGCGCGCACGGCCAAAGACGCCGCCCTTTACCTGGATAAAGGGAGCTCGTCTCAGGTTGGCTTTGTTCTCACTTCCCTTTCGGGAGATACATTCACGGAGTTTATCACATATATGATGGAAAACCCCGAACCAGGGTCCGGCATGCCTCGTGAACAGGATGACGGTTCCTGGCTGGTGAGTGTGTTTGACGCGGAAACGAAAGAAAAAGCTGTGGAACGGTATTCAAGCGTTGGAAACGGCGCTTTCGCCCTTTGCATTTTGACCAAGGGCCATGATTCGGCCGTTGACGGTATCCTTAAATCCTTCAAACTCGATCCCGCAGCCGAATTTTAAGTCCGCTTCTTATTCATTCTCGCAACATCATCCCTGTTTTTATGCATCCAGGCTTCAGCCGTCATTAATGACCAGGCTGGGAGCCTTAGGGCGTTTTATGCCTGTTTTTCAGTGTGTTTCAGCAACTTCACAGAAAAAATATTTTTTAGCCAAACAGACTAGTAGCGACTTCCAAATTTTGTTAACCAATAAGATGTGCTTTTGTTTCAACTTCATAAAGCGCGCAGGAATCGGCGCTTTTATCTACCAATAGCATGAGGCTGCCCATGAAAAAAAATATCAAAAAATTTCTTCCTGTCATCATTGCGGTTATTGTAGTTGTCGCGGCCTGGGCTGTCTGGAAATCTATGAGCAAAACAGGGCCGGGCAAAGGATTTGTCGGCGGCAACGGACGGCTTGAAGCCACTGAGATCGATATTTCCGCCAAACTTGCAGGGAGAATTGAAGATATCTTCGTTCAAGAAGGTGATTTTGTAGAAGCTGGGCAGGTGGTTGCCGTTATGCAGACCGATGTGCTTCAGGCCCAGCTCAATGAGGCTAAAGCCCAGCTTTTGCAGGCCAGAAGTGAGGAACTCAAGGCAAAATCCCAGGTTGCCCTGCGGGAGAGCGATAAAATCGCCGCCGAAGCCATCGTCGCCCAAAGGATGAGCGAACTTGACGCCTCTGAGCGCCGCCTGGCCCGCTCTTCGGTCCTCTCAAAAAGAGGCGCCATGTCCGTCCAGGATTTTGACAACGATGAAACCGCGGTCCATGGCAACAAGGCCGCCGTGGCCTCCGCAAATGCCCAGGTTACCGTGGCCGAAGCCGCTGTTGAGGCCGCCAAGGCGGAACTTGAGGGGGCGGCGTCAAACATCAAGGCCGTCGAGGCCACAGTGGCCCGCATCGAGGCCGACATCAGGGACAGCCAGCTTATTGCTCCGCGCAGCGGCCGTATTCAATACCGCATATCCCAGCCCGGCGAGGTCATGGCCGCAGGCGGCAAGGTGTTGAACCTGGTGGACTTGTCTGACGTCTATATGACTTTCTTTCTGCCCACTTCCGAGGCTGGAAAAGTGGCCATGGGCGCGGAGGTCCGGATAATCCTCGATGCTGCTCCGCATTATCCGGTGCCGGCGACCATCTCTTATGTCGCAAGCACTGCCCAGTTTACGCCAAAGACTGTTGAAACTGAAACAGAGCGCCTCAAGCTTATGTTCAGGGTCAAGGCCAAGGTAGATCCTGCCATTCTTGAAAAATACATACATCAGGTCAAAACCGGCCTGCCGGGCGTTGCCTGGGTAAAAATAGATCCCAAGGCCGTGTGGCCTGCGGACATGCAGGCGATCGAATCACAGGGGCCCCAAAAATGAGAGCCGGCGCGCGAGACGCCCGGACGCCTGTCGTTCGTCTGACCGGGGTCAACTTAAGCTACGGCAAGGTCAAGGCCATCGACGGAGTTGACCTTGAAATACCGGCCGGCCTTACCGTGGGACTTATCGGACCCGACGGGGTCGGCAAGTCAAGCCTGTTGTCTCTCATTTCCGGCGCAAGAGCCGTGCAGGATGGCGAGGTCCTGGTGCTTGGCGGCGACATGCGCATGAAAAGACACCGGGAAAAGGCCTGCCCGAAAATAGCCTATATGCCGCAAGGGCTTGGAAAAAACCTCTACAGCACCCTTTCTGTCGAGGAAAACCTCCAGTTCTTCGCCAGGTTGTTTGGGCACGACAAGGCCGAGCGCCGCCGCCGCATTGATCTTCTGACCGAAAGCACCGGCTTGCGTCCTTTTCTGGGCCGTCCTGCCGGAAAGCTGTCCGGCGGCATGAAACAAAAACTCGGTCTGTGTTGCTCGCTCATTCACGATCCGGATCTGCTCATTCTTGATGAGCCAACCACCGGCGTCGACCCCCTGGCCCGCTCGCAATTTTGGGATTTGATCCGCCAAGTCCGAAAGGAACAGGCAAACATGACCGTCATGGTGGCCACGGCCTACATGGACGAGGCTCAGAATTTTGAATGGCTGGTGGCCATGAACGGCGGAAAAATACTGGCCACCGGTTCCCCGCAGGAGCTTTTGGAACGCACCGGGACGGACAGCCTGGAAGCCGCCTTTATAAAACTCTTGCCGGAGGAGGAACGAGAGGGCTACGAACCAGTTGAGATAACACCTCTTGAGGGCGATAGTGGCGACATCGCCATCGAGGCTGAGCACCTGACCAAAAAATTTGGTGATTTTACAGCCGTAAACGATGTCAGTTTCCGCATACACCGGGGCGAGATCTTCGGATTCCTCGGCTCGAACGGCTGCGGCAAGACGACCACCATGAAGATGCTCACAGGGCTTTTGCCGGTTACCGAAGGAACGGTTCTGCTTTTCGGCAAGGAAGTCGAACAGGACGACATGAGCATCAGGCGGCGGATCGGCTATATGACCCAGGCCTTTTCGCTTTACAGCGAGTTGACCGTGCTCCAGAACCTTGAGCTGCACGCCAGACTGTTTGAAATTCCGGAAAAGGACATCCCCGGCCGGGTACGGGAAATGGCCGAACGTTTCGACCTGCGCGGCATTTTGAACAGTTTGCCGGATAATCTTCCCCTGGGCGTCCGCCAGCGTCTTTCTCTCGCTGTCGCGGTAATCCACAGGCCGGAAATGCTTATTCTGGACGAGCCAACCTCAGGCGTTGACCCGGTGGCCCGGGACAACTTCTGGAGACTGTTGATCGAGCTGTCCCGCAAGGACAAGGTCACCATATTCATCACCACCCACTTCATGAACGAGGCTGAGCGCTGCGACCGCATTTCCCTGATGCACGGCGGCAGGGTGATGACAAACGACCCTCCGGCCGCCATCATAAAGAACCGTGGCGCGAAGACCCTTGAAGAAGCCTTTATCGCCCACCTGCTCGACGCTGGCGCCGGTACGGACGTTCCTGGCGGCGACAACCACTTCGCCGCTCCTCAGGCGCAAGACAATAACGCGCTCGAAGAGCCGCGCCCCCAGCAGCACAGCAAATTCAGCCTGCAACGCCTGACAAGTTGCATGTGGCGCGAGAGCCTTGAAGTGAAGCGCGACCCGATTCGCGCCACACTCGCCCTGCTCGGCTCAATGATTCTGATGTTCGTCATGGGGTTTGGCATGAACATGGACGTTGAAAACCTGCGCTATGCCGTGCTTGACAGGGACCAGACGGGCCTGAGCCAGAATTACGCGCTGAATCTTGCCGGCTCGCGCTACTTCATCGAGCAGGCGCCGCTCTATAGCTACGAGCAGATGGAGGAACGGCTAAAAAATGGCGATATTTCCCTGGCCATTGAGCTTCCGCCAAATTTCGCGAAGGACGTGCAACACGACTCGCCGGTCAGTGTAGGCGTGTGGATTGACGGCGCCATGCCCCAGCGCGCGGAAACAATCAGGGGATATGTGCAGGGCATGCACCAGCTATGGCTAAACGACCAGGCGGTTCAACGAAGGGGGGGCGAGCTTGCCTCAAGCGCCAGCGTCGAGATCCGATACCGCTACAATCCGGACGTCAAGAGCTTGCCGTCAATGGTCCCGGCAGTGATACCGCTTCTTCTGATCATGCTGCCGGCCATGCTGGCGGCGCTTTCCGTGGTCAGAGAAAAAGAACTGGGCTCCATCCTCAACCTTTACACCACGCCGGTAACCCGCACCGAATTTTTGCTGGGCAAGCAGATTCCATACGTCGTCCTTTCGATGATCAGTTTTATACTGATGACGCTTCTGGCCGTGACCATATTTGACGTGCCGGTCAAGGGCAGCTTCCTGACTTTGTGCCTTGCGGCCTTTATCTATTGCATCATCGCCACGGGCATAGGCCTTCTGGCCTCAACCTTTACCAAAAGTCAAATAGCGGTCATGTTCGCCACCATGATCGGCACCATGATCCCGGCGGTCCAGTTCGCCGGAGTGGTGAACACGGTCTCGTCTCTTGAAGGGGCCGGACGCTTCATAGGCTCAATTTACCCGACTACCTACATGCTGATCATCAGCCGGGGCATTTTCAACAAGGCGCTGGGGCTGTTCGATCTTTATCCGTCTATCCTGAAGATGCTGATTTCCGTCCCGGTCATCTTGATCCTGAGTATCCTTTTATTGAAAAAGCAGGCGGATTAAGCACATGAGACATCTGGCAAATATATTCAGGTTGGGGGTCAAGGAGTTGTGGACGCTCTTTCGAGACCCGACCATGCTCATTCTCATCGTCTATGTATTCAGCTTCGCCATCTATTCCGCGGCCACGGCAGCGCCGGAGTCTGTTCACAAGGCCACCATAGCCATTGTCGACGAGGACGACTCCCAGCTTTCAACGCGCATCAAGGCTGCCTTTTACCCTCCCCAGTTCACCAAGCCCTTTGCCATCTCCCTGCCGGAAGTGGACCCCGGCATGGACGAGGACGAATTCACCTTCGCACTGGACATCCCGCCTGATTTTCAAAGCGATGTCCTGGCCGGCAGAAATCCGAAAGTTCAGCTTAATATCGACGCAACACGCATGAGTCAGGCCTTTGTCGGCGGCGGCTACATACAACAGATAGTAACAGGCGAGGTCGACGCCTTCGTCAACCGCTACAGAGGCCCGACCATGCTCCCGGTAGACCTGGACATCAGGGTGGAGTTTAACCAGAACCTGGAACAATCCTGGTTCGCATCGGTCATCCAGCTCATCAACAACATTACCATGCTGTCAATCATCCTGACTGGAGCGGCCCTGATCCGGGAGCGCGAGCGCGGCACAATCGAGCATCTTCTGGTTATGCCCGTGACTCCTACCGAGATCATGGTCGCCAAGATCTGGTCGATGAGCCTGATTGTCCTTATCGCCTCTTTTCTGTCGCTCATGCTGGTGGTTCGATGGGCCTTGGGCGTGCCTATTGAGGGATCGATCCTGCTGTTTATGGTGGGCACGGCTCTGCACCTTTTCGCCACCTCCAGCATGGGGATCTTTCTGGCCACCATTGCCCGCAGCATGCCACAATTCGGAATGCTGCTTATTTTGGTTCTTTTGCCCATGCAAATGCTTTCTGGCGGCAATACTCCGAGAGAAAGCATGCCCGAGTTTATCCAGGACATAATGTTGGCAGCGCCCACAACCCATTTTATTGAGATCGGCCAGGCAATTCTTTACAGGGGAGCGGGTATTGGCGTCGTCTGGAAACCATTTGCCTTCCTGGTAGTGATTGGAGCCATTTTCTTCATGATCGCCCACGCCCGTTTCAGAAAAACAATAAGCAGGATGGCGTAGCAAAAGGCCTGGATAACGGCTTTGCCCGCAACGCTCGCAGAGAGTTTGCCGGTTTGCATTTGCCAAAAATAATGGGTATGTGCATACTGTATGCGCTGCACGCATTTGTCCGCAGCGTTTTGTGCCTTTCTGGCGGGGTTGCGGCCGCCGAACAATTGAAGAAAGAAACTCTCTGCCATGAATTGGACCAGTGTAGAACCGATAATTTCAGAAGACGCCGCCCTGGCGATCATAGACGAATTTTTCCCATCAGCTCACAGCCATGTGCCCTTTGGCCGGGGAGACGACTGCGCTGAAATCGTCACATCCGGCCAGCTTGCCCTGTCCACAGACTTTTTTTGGCAGGACAGTCATTTCAAAACCAAATACTTCCTGCCCGAAGAGGTGGGCGCAAAGGCCCTGACCGTTGCCGTCAGCGACCTTGCCGCTGCTGGCGCTGTGCCGCTTGGCTTCTCCCTGGGGCTGATGCTTCCGGCTGCACTTGGCGCGGAACAGTTGCGTGAAATAATGAAAGGCATGTCCAGCGTGGCCAGCGAGTTCTCGATGGCCCTGAGCGGCGGGGATCTGTCAAAAGGCCGTTCTCTTGGTTTTTGCATAACTGTCTGGGGCCAAAGCATATCGCCCGATAATCCCGTGTTTCTCAAGCGAGCCCAAGGCAAACAAGGTGATTTGATCTTCATGGTCGGTGAAACGGGCCAGGCGCTGGCCGGACGGCAACTGCTCGAAGCATCGGGCCGATCCGCCATAAAAACTTTTCCGGAGCTTGCCAAAGCCCACCTCGCTCCCAAGGCGCTTGTCTCCGAAGGACAAACCCTTGCCCGACTGGTGGCCGGTGGCCTTGAAATCGGCGCCATGGACCTGTCTGACGGTCTGATTCGAGATTTGCCCCGGCTGCTTGGAAAACATGGGGCTGAACTCTCTTTATCCGAATTTCCAGTTTCTCCCCATCTGGAAAAATACGCGAATATGTCGGGACGCCACTCCCATGAGATGATGCTCGTTGGCGGGGAGGATTATGCCTTAGTCGGCACTTGCCGGACTACAGACTGGCTCACAATCCTGGGTTCGTTGCCCAATGCTGTTGTTCTTGGACGTGTTTGTTCCACTCCGGGCGTATACCTTATGGGACGCCCGGTTAACCTCCAAGGTTTTGACCATTTTGCAAGTAAGGAATCTTTGCCATGTCCAGAAAAAAAGTAGCCTCTCCCAAGTCATTGCCGAAACACGCCCTGAACGTGGCCGAGGAAATTTCCGCCATTTGCCGCCAGGCCTGGGAGCGCGGACTTTTGGCCGGATTCAACGGCAATGTGAGTTGCCTTTTGCCGGAACCTTTTGAAGGAAAGGAATGTTTTTTGATTACCCGCTCCGGGGCCGCCAAAAGCTCTTTGACAGACCTTGATTTTGCTCTGGTCAGCCTGGAAAACGGGGCAAACGGCACAAATGGCGTGCAGGCTTTGGCCGGAGGCAAGCCGTCGTCGGAAACGCGGATGCATATCGAGATTTACAACCATTGCCCCAAGGCACGGGCCATCGTTCATACCCATCCGCCGCACATGCTGGCTCTGTCGTTGCTTATGCCATTTGAGGAGCGTCTGAAACTTCCCATGTTCGAAGCCGACGCCTACCGCAAAAACCTGGCCCAAGCCCCGGACCACGAGCCAGGAACGCTCGACTTGGCCCGCGCGGTGGCTGAAGAGGCCAAGAACTTCCAGGCTGTATGGATGGAAAAACACGGCCTTGCGGCCCACGGGCCGGATCTGACTTTCGCCCTCGGCCTGACCGAAGAGCTTGAGCAACTCGCCAAAATCCAGATCCTGGCAATGCAAGCCGGGGGCTTGAAAAAAAAGAAACAGGCAAAAGCATGAACTCCAGTTCCAACCCCTTCACCAACCCCGGCCTTTGCCGGGAGCTCCTTGCCTGCCTGGAACGCGAACTTGATCGCCCCATGACCTTTATGGAGGTCTGCGGAACCCATACAGTGGCCATCTTTCGTTCAGGGCTTAAGAGCGTCCTGCCCGCCGGCATCCGCCATTTGTCCGGTCCGGGGTGCCCTGTCTGCGTCACCCATGACCGGGAAGTCGCGGCCATTCTGAACGTCGCCGCGAAGAACGGCGTTATGATCGCCACTTTCGGGGATCTTATGCGCGTCCCCGGTCCGGACGGCAAAAGCCTTAAAAGCGAACGGGCCGCCGGGGCAAGGGTCGAGGTTGTTTACTCTCCGCTCGACGCGCTGGCCCTGGCCGCTGCCAATCCGGAACTGAAAGTCGTATTTCTCGGAGTTGGTTTTGAAACCACGGCCCCGGCTGTCGCGGCGACAATTCAAAAAGCGGCCCTGGAAAACATCAGGAACTTTTTCGTTCTCTCCATGCACAAACTTGTTCCGCCAGTCCTGGAAGCCCTGCTGGATGACGAATCTCATCCTCCTTCCCCTTCATCGTACCAAACCCCGGCCCCGAGCATAGACGCATTTCTCCTGCCGGGACATGTCTCGGCTGTTCTTGGTGTCACCCCTTACCGCTTCATGGCCGAAAAATACAAAAAACCAGCGGTTATCGGCGGCTTTGAGGCGCTCGACATCGTTCAGAGCCTTTTAATGATGATCCGGATGATCAAAGAGGGCAAACCCGCCGTTAAAAATGAATACAATCGGGTCGTAACAGATGACGGCAACGCCAGGGCCAGGGAAATCCTGTTTTCCGTATTTGAGCGGGAGCCGGGGCACTGGCGTGGACTTGGGCTCATCCCGGATAGCGGTCTGGCCATCCGTCCTGAATACGAGGCCTTTGACGCCTGGAAGCACTTCGGCCTTTCTTTGCCCGATGTCTCGGAAACAAGGGGCTGCCGGTGCGGCCTGGTCTTGAAAGGGGCGATCACCCCCTGTGGTTGCCCGCTATTTGCAAAGGCCTGCACCCCGGCCAACCCGATAGGCCCTTGCATGGTCTCATCCGAAGGAAGCTGCGCCGCCTATTATGCTTACAATTCAGAGGTACTCGCATGAAACCCGGCCAAATGCCAGAGCGCATTCTTCTTGACCACGGCAATGGCGGCAGGGCAGCCCAGCGTCTTGTCAAAGACCTTTTCCTGCGCCATTTCAGCAACCCGTATCTCGACAGCATGGACGACGCGGCCAGGGTAATCCTGCACGGCGAGACAGCCGTCAGCACAGACAGCTATACCGTAGACCCGCTGGAATTTCCGGGCGGAGACATCGGCTCTTTGGCTGTTCACGGCACAGTCAACGACGTGTCCATGCTCGGAGCCCAGCCGCTTTATCTTTCCGCTGCCTTCATTATTGAGGAAGGCCTGGAGTTTTCCTTGCTTGAGCGAATCGTGGCCAGCATGGGCCAGGCCGCAACCGAATGCGGCGTCAGGATAATTACCGGAGACACCAAAGTCGTGCCGCGCGGCGCGGCTGATCGCCTGTTTATCAACACCACCGGCATCGGGCGCATCCTGACCCCCTCACCGCCGCACGGGGCTGGCGCCAAACCCGGCGACGCCATTCTTATTTCCGGCAGCATGGGCGACCACGGACTGACAATCATGGCCAGCCGGGACAGCCTGAGCCTTGACGGCAGCCTGCGTAGCGACTCAGCCCCCCTCAACCGCATGGTCGAGGCCCTGGTCACGGAGGTTGGGGATATTCACGTCTTGCGGGATCCCACGCGGGGCGGCCTGGCCACCACCTTGAACGAGATCGCCGTCCAATCCGCCGTGTCTATGGAAATAGATGAAAACGCCATCCCCATCCTGCCTTCGGTGAGCGCGGGATGCTCGGTCCTTGGCCTTGATCCGCTCTATCTCGCTAACGAGGGCAAGCTGATTTGCATCCTGCCGGAGTCCTTGTCCGACAAGGCCTTGTCCGTAATGAAAACCTTCAGCCAGGGCAAAATGGCCGTAAAGATCGGCAAAATTATTCCTGCGCAGGCATCGCCAGGCAAGCCGGGCCGGGTCATTTTGCGTACCATTATGGGGGGCTCGAGGCTTCTACCCATGCTTGAGGGTGAACAATTGCCCCGCATCTGCTAGAGTATTTTCGCTTTGGGATTTTTGTAAACAGCGTTATTTTCCAGGTTGTTAGCAAGAATACCGCAAAATTCCCCAACAAAAAAGCAGGGGGCGCCGTCAGGACAATCGTCTTGATGGCGCCCCCTGCATGGCTTCCCCCTGCGGCTTTGCTTATCTTAAGCTGTCCAGCCCCCCGGCCAGGGCCTTGACCTTTGTGCAGCCTTTGGCCAGAAGCAGGCTGGCTACGATAAAGGAGCGGGAACCGGACTGGCACATGAGCACTAATTCTTCATCTTTGTTCACCGGACATTTTCCGTCTTCAAGCAGGGCATCCATGTGGAGAAAGGCCGCTTCCTCAAGGTGCGACTCGTTAAACTCTTTTTTGGTTCGCACGTCAAATATCTTCGGCGGGTTGGCGCTCTTGAGGGACTGTTTCAAATCGCAGTTGGAAATAAGCTGCATGGTCTGGATGCAGTGTCCGGCTTCAATCCAGGCCTGCACCCCGCCGTCCAGCCAGCCGAGTACGTTGTCGTAGCCAATATACAAAAAGTCCCAAACAAGACGCTTGTAGTCTTGCGGATCGTCCAGTACGAGCACGATTTTAGAGTTTGGTTCTACGATCGTTCCAATCCATTTGGACACAAGGACGGCGGGGTCGATGCTGATGCTGCCCGGGATATGCCCGCCGCAGAAAGCAAGATAATCGCGCATGTCGATAATGGCCGCCCCGTCCGCTTTCAACTTGGCGAATTCCGCCACCGGCAGGGCGCGGCCGTTCAAGACCTTGGGATCGATCAACGCAGTGCCCTTGATGTTCGTGCTGATGATGTGGGAGAAGGATTGCGGACGCATGGGCAGATCGGTCAGGATGTTTTTCTTGAACGCGGCGAAGTCCTTGAGTTGCAGCCTGGGGTTGGCCTTGCGCTCGTAACCGAGAGTGGTTACAGGTTTTGCGCTCAGGTTGCTGCCGCACAAAGAACCCTGCCCGTGAGCGGGGTAAATTTCCAGTCCGTCAGGAAGATCAGCCAGGAGCTTAAAAAGGCTGTCGTGCAAATTAATCACCTGCTCATCCAGGATCTCCTCTCCGGGAAGATCCGGCCTGCCTATATCGCCGACAAACAAAAGGTCGCCGCTCAAAAGCATAAGGGGTTCGTCTGTTCTGGCCCTGTCGGCAACCAGGTAGGAAATGGAGTTTGGCGTGTGCCCGGGAGAGTGTAACGCCTTGATCACGACCTTGCCGAATTCAAAGCAATCGCCGTGTTTGACTTTCGTGAATTTGTATCCAAGCGGGGCGTTTTCGTGGAGGTAAATGTCCGCGCCGGTCGCAGCGGACAGCTCGAGCCCTCCGCTGATATGGTCGGCGTGAACGTGCGTGTCAAAGATGTGGGTTATGCGCATTTTATTTTTTTGGGCAATTGCAAGATATTCTGCGATATCCCTTTTGGGATCCACAACGCACATTACCCCGGCCACAGGGCAGCCGATAACGTATGAAAGACAGCCCAGGCCCAGGGTGGGGATTTGTTTGAAGTACATGACCTCTCCTTAAATATTAGATAAAACACTTTGCATGCATTGGAATTTAAGCTATATCAAATTTGGGCTCGAATTTTCAAGTGCTTCTTGTTTTAATGCCGCGCTTAAAAATTCAAGCTCCTGTTAAAATCTCTTGCACAATCCGACACACTCTGATAATAGCAATGATTACTAGCAGTCAAGGATTATTCCAGCATTATTACTAATTTTATTCCACTTTGCAAAAAAAAAACGCTCTATGGAGGCCGAAATGTCAGAAATGAAACCCAACCTGCCCTTGCTGGGCGACAGAATGCCCGATGTCGAAGTGCTCACCACAGCCGGCAAAATGAAGCTTCCGGATGATATGAAAGGTTCATGGTTTGTGCTGTTCAGCCACCCGGCCGACTTTACGCCGGTCTGCACCACCGAGTTTGTCGCCCTTCAGAAGAAGATGAAGGAATTTGACGCACTGGGATGCAAACTGATTGGGCTGTCCGTCGACCAAATATTCTCCCACATTAAATGGCTCGACTGGATCAAAGACAACCTCAACATCGAAATCACCTTCCCCCTTATCGCCGGCACAGAAACCGTGGCCACAAAGCTTGGCATGCTCCACCCCGGCATGGGCTCAAACACTGTCAGGGTGGTTTTTGTGGTCGACCCCACCGGCAAACTGCGCCTTATGCTCTATTATCCCCAGGAAATCGGGCGTAACATCGAAGAAATCGTGCGTGTGGTAAAGGCCCTTCAGGCTTCCGACGCCCAGGGCGCCATGCCGGCCGACTGGCCCAACAACGAAATGCTCGGCGACCGGGTTATCGTTCCCCCGCCGGCATGCATCAAAGATGCCCGCCAACGCCTGAAAGACTATGAAGGCTACGACTGGTGGTTCTGCCACAAGCCTTATGACTGCGGCACCAAGAAGAAAAAATAGTAATTAGCATCCAGTCAGACCATGTTTACCTCCTTTACCTGCCCAGCCGGGTAAAGGAGGTATTCATTTTGGCGATATGCGGCCTAGGATGGCGGATGTTTTTGGTGGCTTGCCAAGGCTGGAATCTTTTGAAATGATGCCTGTTGTCTTGCGCGCCACCTCTGCCATCCAGCAAGCTTATATGGATATCACATGAACATCGGCTCCCCCAGGTATTACCTTGGCTTGTGCGCTATCGCCAGGAACGAGACGCCCTTTTTGCGGGAATGGGTGGCATATCACTATCGTATCGGCTTTGAGAAAATCTATATATACGACAACGAAAGCATCGCGCCGGTACGCGACAGCGTGGCCGAATTTTATGATTTGGGAGTCTGCGACACCTACACGCTCCAAGGCGAAGGCATGCAAAACATAGCCTACAACCTGTGTCTGCGCGATCACGGACACGAATTTGAATGGCTGGCCTTCTTCGATCTGGATGAATTTCTCTGTCTGAAATGCGATACTGACGCCAGAATTCTTTTGCGCGACTACGAGAATTACTCGGGACTGATTCTTCACTGGGACATATTTTCCTCATCCGGGCACCTGGCAAGACCTGAGGGAATGGTCACGCTTAATTACACCCAAAGCCTTGGCTATTCACTCATAAGCAAATGTATTGTCAGGCCAGCCAAAGTCGCCATGACAGTCACGTCTCATCATTTCGCATTCCACGAAGGGGTTGCAGTCAATACCAACAAGGAGCCGGACTTGAGCGGCTACACCCCCATCGCCGTGGATAAAGCCTGCCTTAACCACTACCAGTACCGTTCCCAGCAGGATTTCGCCGAAAAGCTGGACAAGGCGGACGCCACATTCGGAGCATCCAACCCAAGGCGCTGGGGTGACTTCTATTCCCAGGCCTTAAAGCCCACCTGCAAGCGCGCGGACATCATCCCTCTGGCTCTGGAGACGCGCTCCATGCTTGAAAACGGCAATCCATCCCAAAAGCATGAAATCTATCTGCAAGACGTGCAGGGACTGGAGCTTCCCCAGGCAATGGTTCTCATGGGCAAACTTCTGCGGCTGAAACAAGACGGCATGGCCGAGGTTTTCTTCGCCCTTTGCCACAAGCGCTTTGCTGCCAACGCGGAATTCATCCGCTTTGGAATCGCCCTTTGCCTGAAGCTGAAAAAAGCGGAACGGGCCATCGAACTTGCCAGAAATTGGCTGGCTTCCACCCCGGACCAGAACGCCTATCTTGCCCTTCTCGAATGTCTTGTTGCTCAAGGCCACACGGAGGAGTCCGACCGCATCGCCGGTTACCTTCTAGGCGTGGCCGAACTCACACGAGATTCCGCCCTGAAGAAAAATGTGGAAAAACTGCATAAAGTTTCAGTTTGATGCAGTTTCACGCCCCTCAGGTTTCGCCTCTGCCTGACGTAAAAGCTGTCGACTTTTGCGCGGGGTTCTGCTAGCTTTCCTAAGTTCTGGCCGTTGGTTGGAAACATTCTACTTTGCTATTTACGGAGATACGCGCATGGCAAAAAAGCCCACCTTAAGCCCTGAGGATATCCGCCAGGAGGCCCTGGCGACCGCCCTTACCACTATCGAGCGCAAGCATGGCCAAGGAGCCATAATGCGGCTCTCCGATACTTCCCATGTGGATATTCCGGTTATTCCAACCGGGTCGATCGGCCTTGACCTTGCCTTGGGCGTGGGCGGCATTCCACGCGGCCGGGTTTCGGAAATTTACGGCCCGGAATCATCGGGCAAAACAACCCTGGCCTTGCATGTCATTGCCGAGGCCCAAAAACTTGGCGGCACATGCGCCTTTATCGACGCTGAACACGCGCTTGACACCAACTATGCCGCCCGCCTTGGCGTCAAGACAGACGAACTTTTGATTTCCCAGCCGGACTACGGTGAGCAGGCCCTGGAAATCGCGGATTTGCTGGTGCGCTCCAACGCGGTTGATTTGGTGGTCGTTGACTCGGTCGCCGCCCTCATTCCCCAAGCCGAACTTGAAGGAAATATGGGCGAGACGCAAGTGGGCGGCCAAGCCAGGCTGATGTCCCATGCCCTGCGCAAGCTGACCGGATCAATCCACAAATCCAGGTCAGCCGTAATTTTCATCAACCAGATTCGCATGAAAATCGGCGGCATGTCCGGCGGATACGGCAACCCCGAAACCACTTCCGGCGGAAACGCCCTCAAATTTTACGCTACAATCCGTCTGGATATCCGCAAAATCCAGACCTTGAAGGACAAGGAAGAAAGCTTTGGGAACAAGACCAGGGTCAAGGTCGTCAAAAACAAGGTCGCGCCGCCCTTCCGCATGGCAACTTTCGATATTTTGTACGGCACCGGTATTTCCCGGATTGGCGAACTCCTGGATCTTGGCGTTGAGGCCGGCATTGTCGACAAAAGCGGCGCATGGCTGTCGTTTCAATCCGAGCGCCTGGGACAGGGCAAAGAAAACGCCCGCGCCCTGCTTGAGGAAAATGACGAACTGCGCCTGACAATCGAAAAGAAACTCATCGAGCACCTGGGCATGAATCCAAGCAAGCTTCCGGCAATGGCGGCTGACGACGTGGACATGGACGAGTAGCGGCAAGTTTTCCGCTAAATGTCGCCGGGGTGAAAACAATATTCGGGCCAATGCCGCGCAGTCGGCATTGGCCTGAATTGGCTTGAGGTCGTAGAAGCCAACCGAAACGACCTCGGAAAAGTTCAAGTTAAACTTTAAATGCGAATTATTGAGAGCAAGGGAGCCAGCCGTGCTGACCACAAAAGATATCCGCAAAATCTTTCTGAATTTCTTCCGTGAAAACGGCCATGAGGTCATCAGGTCTTCATCGCTGGTGCCAAGAGACGACCCCACCCTGCTGTTCAACAACGCTGGCATGGTGCAGTTCAAGAAGATCTTCCAGGGATTTGAGAAGCCTTCCTGCCTGCGGGCGGTTACTTCCCAGAAGTGTCTGCGGGTTGGCGGAAAGCATAACGATCTTGAAAATGTGGGACGCACCGCCAGGCACCACACATTTTTTGAAATGCTCGGAAATTTTTCTTTTGGAGATTATTTCAAGGAAAAGGCAATTGAGCTGTCCTGGAAGCTGATCACCGAAAAGCTCGGCCTGTCCAAAGACCGTCTTTATGTGACTGTTTACCTCGACGACGACGAGGCGGCGGAGCTTTGGAGAAAAATCACGGGCATCCCGGCGGAACGTATCTTCCGCATGGGCGAGAAGGACAACTTCTGGACAATGGGCGACACCGGTCCCTGCGGCCCTTGCTCTGAAATACTGTACGACCAGGGCGAGTCCATGACCTGCGGGCCGGACTGCGGCATAGGAAAGTGCGACTGCGATCGCTTCCTTGAAATCTGGAATCTGGTTTTCATGCAATACAACCAGCTCGAACCGGGAAAGCGCGAGCCCCTGCCCAAACCGAGCATCGACACCGGCATGGGGCTTGAACGCATCACGGCTATTTGCCAGGGAGTGTATTCCAACTACGACATTGACCTTTTCCAGAGCATCATAAACACCGCGTCCGGGCTGGCTGGCGTCAAGTATGCCTTCAGCGCGCCCGACACTAACGATACGGACACGGCCTTGCGGGTCGTGGCCGACCACAGCCGGGCCATCGCCTTTATGATAGCTGACGGCATCATGCCCTCAAACGAGGGACGCGGCTACGTCCTGCGACGGCTCATTCGCCGCGCCTACCGCTTCGGCAGACTGATCGGCATGCCGGCCGCCTTTTTGCATGTCGTGTCCGACAAGGTCGTGGAACTGATGGGCGACGATTTCCACGAACTCATGGAAAGCCGTTCCTTCATCAACCGGGTGGTCATGGAAGAGGAAGCCAGATTTGACAAGACCCTGGACAAGGGACTGTCGCTCTTGCAAGAGGAAATGGCCGGACTTGAAAAGAAAGGGCAAAAGACCATTCCCGGCAACACCGCCTTTACCCTGTATGACACCTACGGCTTTCCCCTGGATATCATCAATGACGTTGCGGGCAAAAACGGTTTTTGCGTGGACGAACCCGGTTTCAAGTCTTGCATGGCCGAACAAAAGGCCAGGGCCAAGGCTGCCTGGAAAGGCTCTGGCGAAGCTGACATCACCGCCGGATTCGCCATCCTGCTTGAAGAGGGGTTGTCTTCGGTTTTTGTCGGCTATGATCAGTTGTCAGTTGATTCACGCGTCACCGCCCTGCTCGACTGCGACGGGCAACGAGTGGAAATCTTGTCCAAGGGCCAGACGGGATACCTTGTGGCCGCCCAAACACCGTTTTACGGCGCCTCCGGCGGGCAGGCAGGGGATACGGGACATCTTGCCACTCCGGCTGGGCGCGCCCTGGTCACGGATGCTTTGAGGCCTTCTCCGGTTCTGACCGTCCATCAAATTCAGGTTGAAGACGGCGATGTCCTGCTTGATTCGGAGGTCAATCTTAACGTCGATCAAAACAAGCGTTTGGCCTCGGCCAGAAACCACACCGCCACCCACCTTTTGCACGCCGCCTTGCAAAACGTTCTCGGCAGCCATGCCAGACAGGCCGGCTCGCTCGTGGGACCGGACCGCCTGCGCTTTGATTTCAACCATTTTTCCGCCATGACCGATGAGGAAATAGCCCTGGTTGAAAAAGAGGTTAACGCCGCCATTCTGGCGGACACAGCGCTTGAAGTTGAGCATTGCGCCTATGACGAGGCCATTGCCAAGGGGGCGGTAGCCCTGTTTGGCGAAAAATACGCCGACGAGGTCAGGGTTGTCAGTGTTCCTGGCGAATCCAGCGAGCTTTGCGGCGGCACCCACCTTGAGCGCACCGGCCAAACCGGGTTGTTTCTGATTGTATCCGAGGCTGGAGTGGCCTCGGGCGTCAGGCGCATTGAGGCCTTAACCGGCTGGAACGCCCTGGCCCATGTAAATTCCCAGCGGGCCGAGCTTTCCGAAACCATGGCTCTCCTGAAGGCGAGAGCCGGGGAAACAGTCGTCAAAGTCAAAGGGTTGCAGGACGATCTGCGCAAGGCCAGAAAGGATCTGGAGCGGGCCGAGGCGCAAAAGGCCTCCGGCCAGGGCAGGGATCTGATGGACAATGTCAGGGAGGTCAACGGAATAAAGCTGTTGACAGCAGCTTCGGTCGCCCCGAACATGAAAAGCCTGCGCGAAATCATGGATGATGTGCGCTCGAAGCTGACCTCGGGAATCGCTTGCCTGACCGCTGAAGAAGAAGGCAAGGTCAGCCTGCTGCTGGCCGTGTCAAAGGATCTTCTCGACCGTTTCAAGGCGCCGGATCTGGTGAAGGAAATCTCCGTCAAGATTGGCGGTTCCGGTGGAGGCAGGCCTGATATGGCCCAGGCCGGGGGAACTGACGCGTCTGGCGTGCAGGAAGCCTTTAACCTGCTCGAGGCCATTATTTCCAAATAGTGGCCGCCCGGGGCAGGCTGAAAAAACGAGCGCTGTGGGTGTCACGCCCGATTGCGGGTCTCTGTGACTCAAATGCGTGGGCGCGCTACACGCTGGAGAAGGGTCTGGCTATAAATGAATTTCTGCTTTTTGCTTGCGAAACTCATTTATAGCCAGACCCTGGTGTTTTTCACTGTTTTTTTCGGTAAAACTCTATTTTTTCAAGCAAGTCCTGCTCGTTGACCGGCTTTGGCAAATGGTCGTTCATGCCGACCTCCAGGCATTTCTCGATGTCTTCCCGAAAGACGTTGGCCGTCATGGCCACAATAGGTATTTTCGCGGCCTCCGGGCTATCTATTGCGCGGATGGAGCGAGTGGCCTCAAAACCGTCCATGCCGGGCATCTGCACGTCCATGATAATCAGATCGTATTTGGCAGGGTTGACGCTGAATTTTTCCAGGGCATCAAGGCCGTTGTTGGCGAGGTCGATGTTTATGCCGGTATTTTCCAAAAGAGCGCAAAAAATTTCCTGATTTATCGGCACATCTTCAGCGCAAAGCACGAATACGTCGGAAAAATCAGGGATTGCGCCACCATTGTGCGCCACCGCGCCGCCGTCTTGCATTGATGTAGTTTTGTCGCTGTGCAGCCGCTCGATCGCATCAAGCACGACTGATGGAAAAAGAGGCAGGCTCAAAAAATCTGTTATGCCGATGCCCTTGGCCGTTTTTTCCATCTCAGCCCACTTGCTGAAAGGAGCCATCATGACCAACGCGCTGCCGGGCGAGGCCTTGACCAGCTCCTGCGCGTCGTTAAGCTCTTTTCCCCCGGCCAGGCTGTGGTCCAGAAAAACAAGCGAATACGGAACCCCATCAGCCAAGGCGCGCGTGCTTAATTCAAGCGCGCCGGATTCGCCGTCCAGGCGTTCGGCCTTGTCCGCCGCAACCCCGTGACGCTTCGCCCCGCTGAGCAGAAAATCGAGGGTGAAAACATCGGAAGTTACGGCCAACAATTTTATTTTTGCCGGGTCAAGGCGAGCAGCCAGGCAGGGATGCTTGGAAGACAGCTCTTTTTCCAAAGGCACTTCCACGGTAAAAGTAGAACCCAGCCCGAGCGTGGATTCCACCAGAATGCGGCCGCCCATTTTTTCCACAATATTTTTTGAGATGGCCAGTCCAAGCCCGGTTCCGCCAAAACGGCGGGAAATGCTGGTATCAGCCTGCTCAAAGGCGTTGAACAGGCGCGAAACCTGCTCCTTGGTCATGCCAATGCCGGTATCGGCCACACTGAAGCGCAGCAGGCTCTTGCCGTTTTTTGTGGCATCCTCTGCCACGGAAAATTTTATGCTCCCTCCTGCCGGGGTAAACTTGACGGCGTTGGAAAGCAGGTTGGCGATAACCTGGGCCAGGCGCATTTCATCGCCGATAAAGCGCATATCCATCTCCGGCGGGAAGCATACCTTCAGATCTACGCGGCTTTCCTCGGCTTTTTCCAGAACAAGGTTGCAAACGCGGGCCATGAGTCTCTCGGCGTCAAAGGGCGCATGGTACAGGTCAAACTTGCCCGACTCTATCTTGGACATATCCAGCACGTCATTGATCAATCCGAGCAAGTGATCGGAGGAGTTGCGGATCGTGGACAGACAATGTCTTAATACTTCCGCGTTGTTGCTTTTTTCCGCCATCTTGGTCATGCCGATGATGGCATTCATTGGCGTGCGCATTTCATGGCTCATGCGCGAGAGAAAGTCACTTTTGGCTTGATTGGCCTTCTTGGTGACGTTAAAAGCCACGAGTTGCTCTTCGGCCTCCTTGAGCAGGGAGATGTCGGTGAAACTTTCCAGCAGCAAGGTGCGGCCGTTATGCTGGATTTTGGCCACAGACTTGATAATGGGGATGGTCTGCCCGTCGGCCCGCACGAATCGACGCTCGGAACGGTCCACCACTTGGCCCTTGTCCATAATCGGACAGGCGTTCTCATCGGCTGGGCAGATGAATTTGTGGCAGCGCTTGCCGACAATTTTGTCCTTGGAGTCGCCGAACATGCGTGCGGCCACCGGGTTGATGTCGAGAATAACCTTGGTCTCGGCGTCAACCAGGCAAATGCCGCACTCGACATGTTCCCAAATAGTCTCAAAGCGATGCAGGGCGTCTTCACTTTGCATAAAACCCATACAGGAATATCCTTAATTTCAATCAGCAATATCTCTAATTCGACTATCGCGATTCTATATGTAAATTAAGTTTCGTCAATGGGTGAAAACTCGTCGCTTTAAAAACAATGTTTCCTTATCTGAAATGATGGCGCGCAAAAACATTCAGGCTGAAAATAGTCCGGCATGTGGAATAGGCGCATGCTTTTTATGGAAGGGCGGCTTTATGGCAAGGTGAGTTGCGACGAAACGGAAGCAAGATCCTCTTCCTCGCCAAGGCCCCAGTTTGGGGGCAGGATGGCTGAAAATCCCGGCAGGAATATGCGGGCGTGGTGCAGATACAGGCGTTCGCCCAAAACTCCCCCATCACAAACGGGATGCCCGGGCAAAGCATAGAGCGCATCGCCGCGTATCGGGAAACCGGCGTCCGAGAGATGCGCGCGTATTTGATGCCTGGCTCCGCGCTTTATGTGGACCCTGGCCAGAGTGCAAAGGTTTCCCAAGTCATCAAAGAAGGTTTGAAGAGGTTTGACGAGAGTATGCCTGAGTCTGTCATGCTCCGCCTCATCCATAACCAGTGTTTTGTCGCGGTCTCGCGTGTTCAGGCGCTTGTCGAGCAACATGTCTTCGCATATCCGGCCATGCGTCAATACATAGTAGACCTTGTCAATTTCGCCCGCCAGTTCCAAACGCCGGAACAGGGCTGCATCGTCCTGGCTGAAAGCCGTCAAAACCAGGCCGGACGTTGGCCCGTCCAGGCGATTGACCGTCACTGGCACGGAAAGCCCGTGCATGCACCCTTCCAGGCCGCTCGCTTTATTTTGGCAAAATTCATCCAACAAGTCGCGCCAAATTTCCGGGAGCAGGCCCTCCAGGCTTTGAGTGCCCTTGCCCTTGATCCTGGCGGTGGCAAGCCCGAAGGGTTTGGAAAGAGCCGCGAAATTGCGGTTCATGGCCACGATGAAAATTCCGGGAATCCTTTTGACGAAGTTTGCCGTTTCTTGTCCGATCCCGTCCGTAAAATCATCCGGTCCGAGCAGGATCTGCACTTGGAAATCATCCGACGGCAGGATAAAACCAGGAGGCAACATCTTTTCCCCGGATGTCACCCCGCCAGTTTTGCAGATTCTCTGTCTGGCCCTCAGGCCGTAACCGGGCAACGCCAAAGACAGGGCAAAGTCGAGACGGTTGCCTTTCATGCCCTTTAAAACGGCTGTTATTTTTGATGTACGGCCCATTTTCAATCATCACATGGTGTTTTGGCAATATGCCCGCAAAGATGCAAGATGGCAAGAACCCCGCCCGCGTGGACGAAACTCCCGCTTAAATCAGGCAAAAACATGCAAACGCGCTTTTCAGGACTAACTCCTTTACATAATCACGACTTAGAGAGTAAAAGGAAAAGGAAACGAAAGGCCATGACGCCTTCGTTTGTTTTGTTGCTGTGAGGAGTCTGGCGACTATTGCCACTACAGCCTTGAATTTTAATTTAATAAGGACAAGCCATGCCCCTTTCCCATATAAGCGCGCTCATACTGGCAGCAGGCAAAGGCACGAGGATGTGTTCCACCCTGCCGAAAGTTATGCAGAAAATCCTCGACGAACCGATGTTGAGCTACGTCCTTGAAGCCGCAAAAGCTGTTTGCCATGACCGCGTCTGGACTGTCGTCGGCTATCAGTCCGACATTCTGCGCGGCGCGTATCCAGAATACGCCGGCCACTTCATCGAGCAGGAGCAGCAGCTTGGAACCGGGCACGCGCTGCAGGTGGCATGGCCGACGCTCAGGAAGAGCGGCGCCAGCCACGTTCTGGTGCTTAACGGCGACACGCCGCTCATCAGAGAAAGCATCCTGCGCGAATTTCTGCTTACGACCAGCGAAACCAAGGCGGATGTGGCCTTCATCACCCTCAACCTGATTGATCCGGGGATGCTTGGCCGGGTGGTGCGCATAAACGGCAAGGTCACAGCCGTCATCGAGGCCAAAGACTACGACGAAGACATCTTCGGCCCGGAAACAAACGAGGTAAACGCCGGCGTATACTGCTTGAGCATTAAGGCCGTGGAAAAACTGCTTCCCAGGCTGCAGAATAAAAACAACAGCGGCGAATTTTACATAACCGATCTGATCAGCCTGGCCCATTCCGAAGGCATGAACGTGGTTGGCGATGACTTTGGCAACGACATGCAACTTTTGGGAATCAACACCCCGCATGAGCTGATCCGATCCGAAGAATTCGCCAGAGCCGCCATTGTGACCGAACATCTCGGCAACGGCGTTATCATCAGGAATCCGGCCCAAGTTCGTATCGGGCCGCATGTTTCCATCGGCAAGGGCAGCGAAATTACCGGTCCCTGCGAGATTTACGGCAAAAGCGCAATCGGGCCCTGCGTGAATATCGCTTCGCATACGGTTTTGCATTCGGTTGAGATCAAGGCCAATGCCGCCGTGAAATCATTTTCGCATTTGGAAAAGGCAAAGATAGGCGAAAACGCCGCAGTCGGTCCCTATGCCAGACTGAGGCCCGGAGCAGTGCTTGAAGAATCGGCCAGGGTCGGAAACTTCGTAGAGGTCAAAAACAGCGTGCTTAAAAAAGGAGCCAAGGCCAGCCACCTGACTTATCTGGGCGACAGCGAGATCGGCGAAAACGCCAATATCGGCGCCGGCACCATAACATGCAACTATGACGGCAAGAAAAAACACCGCACCAGCATAGGCGCAGGAACCATGGTCGGCTCCAACTCCGCCCTGGTCGCGCCGGTGACTGTGGGAGCCAACGCGGTTGTCGGGGCGGGATCGGTAATTACTTCGGATGTTCCGGACAATTGCCTGGCCGTCGCCCGGCAGCGTCAAAAGAACATGCCCAGGAAAATCAAGTGATTCTGCTTGATCTGTTAATGGACAAACTTATTAACCTATCAGACTTTTTGGGCAAAAGTCCACTTTTTCCTTGCTAAAAAGATCTGTTGTGTTTATTTTTTACTCATGGAAATTATCGAGCAATTGGAACAACGCGTTCTCGCGCTTCTGGCCGAACGCGATCAGCTAAAAGCCGAAAACAATGAGCTTCGGCAAAGCCAGGCTAAGGCATTTGATTCTCTGGCCGAGGAACATCAGGCTTTGCAGATCCAGCTTGCGCGTGAACAAGAGCGCAACAATACCGCTCTTCTGCGCATTGAAAGCATTGTCCAACGCTTGAAGGAACGTGTTGCTGAATAATATAACGCCGCGCCTCAGGACGGCGCGGGTGGAATGCGGTCTGCACCAACGCGTTGCACTGGGCCGGGTATAGAACGGCCGGTTGAAGTTGTCCTGGAAGGATGTTTTCAACATCAGCACGAGTCGCGAATGCACAAGCACACTTTGACAGTCCTCGGAAACGAAGTTTCCTTTAAGGCAGACGTAGATCCGGGACGGGTGGAGCGTGCGAACGCGATACTCGAAGAAAGATATGCCAGGTTGAACAGGCATGGCGGGATGATTAGCAAAGAGAAGATTTTGACCTTACTTGCGCTTACCTTGGCCGATGATTATTTAGTGTTAAGGGAAGAAAAAGAAGAAATCAACAAGCGCATGGTTGAGCTTCTTTCCGGTATAGAAGAAAAAACGGGGAAACCCGCGATATAAGCCCTGGGGTGCGCGTGCATTCGCCGTCGCTGGCCTCACAAACATAATGTAAGGAAGTTGCCGACGTTGTGGTGTGCATGCCCGGCATGAACCGGGAAGCCTGAAACGCGTCTCAATTCTTCCGCCGTAGGCGTAACAGGTCCTGCGGGAGGGTGTCTGCACGGCATCTCCGGGGTGGTTATATTTCTGATATATCAGCAAGCTTTTAGATGCTTGTCCGGCTTTGTTTTGTCTGCCATTTAAGATATCTGGCTAAAAAACAAAGCTTTTTTTATTGGATTTTTCATCGCAGTGAAACTTCTGAAAAATTTAAATATTGAATATTGCCAAAGGTCTGGAAAATGCCAGCCCTTTTAACTGCCTAACATTAGTATAGTCTCATTACTTTAATCGTCGTTTTTCACCAGCACGAAAAAAAAAGCTCTGTTGGAAAATAAGTAGCGCTTTTTCTTTTTTCACAACGGACAACTGGTCAGAACATATATGAGGTCGCCATGGATTTAATTCAGATTGTTCTTCCGGCCGTCGGGGTTGCCCTCGGCCTGCTTATAGGTTTCATCCTGCCAAGGATCATAAATTCCAGAAGGCTGAACGAGGCCAATGAACTGGCCAGCAGAATCGTCGAGGAAGCCCGCAAGGAGGCCGCTGCCCAGAAAAAGGAACTCATCATTCAGGGAAAAAACGAAGTGCTCGAGGCAAAAGCGCAGATGGAGGCCGAAATCAAGGAGTACTACCATGACCTGAAGGTGCGGGAGAAAAAACTTGCCGAGCACTCCGAAAAAGTGGACGAACGGCTGGAAAACGTTATCGCCAAAGAACAGGAACATCTGGTCTCGGAAAAAGAACTCACCCGCAAGGAAAACGAACTCAAAGATCTGGAGACATCCCTTGCTCACTGCTTAAAGGCGCAGGAAGAAAAGCTGGCCGATATTTCCGGCTTGTCCATGGATGAGGCAAAGGCCAGGCTCTTTACCGAAATTGAAGCCCGCACCAAGCATGAGTCGGCCAAAATGATCCGTCTTATCGAGACAGAGGCAAAAGAGACGGCAAACCGCAAGGCGAAAAAAGTCCTGGCCACGGCAATCCAGCGTTATGCCGGAGACTTTGTGGCCGAACAGACCGTCACCGCCGTGAGCCTGCCCAGCGAGGATATCAAGGGCCGGATCATCGGACGCGAGGGGCGCAATATTCGCGCCATTGAGGCCGCCACCGGCGTTGACCTCATTATTGACGACACGCCTGAAACCGTGATCCTCTCAGCCTACAGCCCTCTGCGCCGCCAGATTGCCAAAATGGCCCTGGAACGCCTTATCCAGGATGGACGCATCCATCCCGCCCGCATTGAGGACATAGTCAAAAAAGTCGAGCAGGAACTTGAAGTCCATCTTCGCGAAGTTGGACAGCAGGCCACCTTTGATGTCGGCGTACACGGAATTCACCCCGAAATAATGCGCTTTCTGGGACAGCTGAAATTTCGTACCAGTTTTTCCCAAAACGTCCTTCAGCACTCCCTGGAAGTCGCCTCGCTCTGCGGCATGATGGCCGCAGAGCTTGGTCTTGACGTCAAGCTCGCCAAGCGGGCCGGCCTGCTTCACGACCTGGGAAAGGCGCTTGACCACGAAATTGAAGGATCACACGCCACAATCGGCGCCGAGGTCGCCAAAAAATTCGGAGAATGCAAGGAAGTCATCCACGCCGTAGCCGCCCACCACGAAGACATCCCTCCCAAATCCATATTGGCGGTTCTCGTGCAGGCGGCCGACAGCCTGTCCGGAGCCAGGCCCGGAGCGCGCAAGGAGCTGCTTGAAAACTACGTCAGCCGCCTGGAAGACCTCGAAAACATAGCCATGACCTTTGAAGGCGTTTCCAAGGCTTACGCCATACAGGCCGGACGCGAACTGCGCGTTATGGTCAACTGCGACGATGTAAACGACGACGCCACATATCTGCTTTGCAAAGAGATTGCTGAAAAAATCGAACTGAATCTCACCTACCCGGGGCAGATCAAGGTGACTGTAATCCGCGAACGCCGCGCGGTAGGCTTGGCCAAGTAAAAGAATAGCGCGGCGGACATCCTGTGGATTGGGAACCCCGCAGGCGATCGCCCTTGGGGTTCCCAATCCACAGGCCCCCTCCCCTCCTGAACCCTTTTGGGGTGGGAGTTTTTTTATTTAGTTTCGGCATACGCCTTCGTTTCTTCCGTTTCCAGATCCTTGTTATGAGCCCCGGCATTTAAATGTAACTAAGCCGACATTGCCTGCTGACGAGTTTGGTGGCACAATCTTGCTTCTTGCCGGCATTGGCCTGTCTGGCGGGTATCCGGGTTAAACCCATTTCTGTTGTTTCCATTTTGAGGTGTTATGAAGTCTGTTCCTTTTTCAAAACTTTGCCCTGGGGGCAACCCCACAATCCTGGTTACCGGTCCTGTCGATCCGTCCGACATACCTGGCATTTCGGCCCGCCTGATGAACCCGCTGCATGTCTTTGCCGAACAGGTTGGGGTTGTCCGCTTGAGTATTACTCCTCATCTGCAGATGATGGGGGGGGAGTTTTGCGTTAACGCCACCCGGTGCGCCGCTTTCTGGCTGGCGCTGCAAAACAGGCTGCTTTGGAACGGAACGTTCTGGCAGGGAGAAATTACCGTGTCCGGAGCCACCGGTTCCATAGACCTTGCCGTATCCGGAGATGCCAAGACTTTGCATTCCGCCCTTGGCGGCATTTCCCAAGGCAGGGAAAATACAGCAGGTGAAAAGCAGGAATACGGCAGCCTTGCGCCTGACAGCGGCGAAATGCCCGCCCTGCTATATTGCGCCGCCAGGATGCCGTGCGATGTTTCCAGTGACGGGGAAAGGGCGGGCGCAACCCTGGACGTTGTCGAAGACGGGGCCGTGCTGGTCAGTCTGTCCGGAATAAGCCACCTTTTGTTGGACAAGAGAGCGCACAACATGCCCGCCGATTGGAAGAACAGCACCAGGGCGTGGCGCAAAAAAGTAGGCATTCACACGCTGCCTGCTTCCGGGGTGATCTGGTATGAAGCAGACCAAACAAGGACCAGAATCTATCCTGCGGTGTATGTGAGGGACACGGATTGCGAGCACATGGAAACCGCTTGCGGCTCCGCTTCTCTGGCGCTGGCCCTGGTTCTCAAAAACGCGGCCGGACTGGGAATGGATGTTTCTCTGGCGGCTGACGCTTTCGGGGCATGCGGTCTGAACGTCACCCAGCCAAGCGGAGAAAACCTGACCATATTCCTTGAGACCAGCCCGTTAACCAACGGCTTTGGAAAAAACAGCCAACATGGCATTTATCTTCCTCCAGCGGCCTGGGTAAGCGGGCCGGTTCGCCTCGTAGCTGAAGGAATTGCCTATCTGTAACCTTGCAGGGGGCTGCCTATTTTGCAATTTTCCCAGGTATGGACTTTGTCGTCAGGCGCCGGAGCCCTTTTTGCCGTATCGTCGCCTGCATGCGCTTCAGTCGTTTATTTGACAAGGCGTTTTCCACGCCGACTGGCTAAAAGTTCATGCTTGAAGCTGAAAGGGTGTTGTTATATAGTTACAAAATTGTTTTTCGGCTTCATTGCCTTGAAGCGCCATCAAGCCGAAGACGCGCTTTGAAAGACGCGCCGTCCTTGCCCGGCTTGGATTGAATGAGAGTTTACCCTAACGATATAAGCGCAATTAGCATGGAGGTTCACAGTGTCTCGATCATCCACCAAAGAAGCACCTTCCAGCAACTTGGGACTCGACCTTGTCCGCATCACAGAAGCCGCCGCCCTGGCTTGCGGTCGCTGGCTGGGCAGAGGCGACAAACATGCCGGCGACAAAGCCGCTGTTGACGCCATGCGGTTGTCATTCAACTCCTTGCAGATTGCCGGCACAATCGTCATCGGCGAAGGCGAAAAAGATGAGGCCCCCATGCTCTATAACGGTGAAACCGTGGGCACCGGCGAAGGCCTGAAGCTGGACATAGCGGTCGACCCGGTCGAGGGAACCAACCTGCTGGCATATGGGCGGCCCAACGCTATCTGCGTCATCGGCGCCACTCCGGCGGGAACGATGTATAATCCTGGTCCGAGCTACTATATGCAAAAGCTGGTTGTTCCCCATCAGGCCAAAGGCGTGGTGGACTTTGACGCCCCTGTGGAGGAAAACCTTAAAAGGATAGCCAAGGCCCTGGAGAAAAAGGTTAATGATTTGGTTATCTTCGTTCTTGATAAACCCAGACACCAGCAGTTGATTCAAAACATCCGCCAAACCGGAGCCCGCATCCAACTGCACACCGACGGTGACGTCTGCGGCGCACTGATGGCAGTGGATCCCAGATCCGAAGTGGACGTGATGATGGGTACCGGCGGAACCCCTGAGGGGGTTTTGGCCGCCTGCGCCATCAAGGGCATCGGCGGAGAAATTTTTGCCAGGCTTGATCCGCAGTCATATGTGGAGAAAGAAGCCATCCAGAACGCCGGCATAGACATCCGCGACACTTTGACATGCGATACCCTTATTCGTTCCGATGAAGCTGTTTTCGCGGCCACAGGCATTTCCGGAGGCACTTTCCTGCCCGGAGTTCAGTACACGGGCAGCGGCGCAATCACCCACTCGATGGTCATCAGGGCGAAAACCGGCTCGACTCGCTATATCGAGGCCCATCATTGCTGGGAAACCCTGATGAAAATCAGCGCGTTTAAATATAATTATTGATAAACCGACAGGAGCGGCCGGATAAACAATAAGTCCCGGCCGTCTTCCATTTTGACAAACGCAAAAAAGGGCGTTTTGCGGAAAGAGGGCATACCTCTCTCAAAACGCCCTTTATCCTGTCTTCCCGCCTTATGTGCCGAAACCCAGCGAAACCGTCATGCACATCGAAATCGTCACCCTTTTTCCAGAATTTTTCGCAAGCCCCCTTTCCCAAGGGCTGATGGGCAAGGCCGTATCATCCGGAATTTTAACTTTTTCGTTCCACAATCCGCGCGACTTTGCCACTGACCGCCATCACACTGTGGACGATCGTCCTTATGGCGGTGGCCCTGGCATGGTCATGTTGCCAGGCCCCCTTGCCGGCGCCCTTCGCTCTCTTGGCTATGGCCGCCCTGACGGCGAAACGGGAGGGCGGTCAGGGCAATTGCTGTCCATGAACCCGGCCGGTGAGCTTTTTAACCAGAAAATGGCTTTCGACCTGTCTTCGCAGGAGCGTCTGACTTTGATCTGCGGACGCTACGAAGGCATTGACGCCAGGATTGAAGAGATATTCCCGGTTCGCAATGTTTGCATCGGCGATTTCATCCTCAACGGTGGAGAAGCCGCCGCCATGTGCATCATTGAGTCTGTCGCCAGACTCTTGCCGGGATTTATGGGGCACGAGCAATCCGGAACGGAAGAGAGCTTTTCTTCAGGTCTTTTGGAATATCCGCACTACACCAGGCCGGAATCGTTTGAGGGGCTGGATGTACCGGAAATACTCAGAAGCGGCGACCACGGAGCGATCGCCCGCTGGCGCCGCAGGGAATCTTTAAGGCGCACTGTGGAAAAACGTCCGGATCTTTTGCTTGAAGCTGAAACATGCTCCGAAGACCTCGAGTTTTTAAAAGGCATTACGCGAAGAAAGCTTGGGCGGAATCTTTACTGCGCCCTCGTCCACCACCCTGTTCTAGACAAATTTAAAAAAATCTCCACTGTTTCTTTGACAAACCTGGATATTCACGATATAGGCCGGAGTTCTTGCACATATGAACTCGGTGGCTACTTCGTCCTTACCCCGCTGAAGGACCAGCGCGATCTGCTCGACCAGATATTGCAACACTGGACAGCCGGAGCGGGCGGACGGGTCAACCCGGCCAGGGCCACGGCCCTGGCGAAGATACGGGCGGGAGACCGCATTGAGGATGCCGTCAGCGAGGTTGCGCGGCTAAGCGGTCAAAAACCGCTGATTGTCGCCTCCACGGCCAGGCAGGGCAAAAAAACGCCGCCGGTCGTGGGGTATGCGAAGCTGCGGGACATGCTTTCGGTCACGCCGGTATTATTGTTATTCGGAACCGGACACGGCCTTGCCCCGGAAGCTTTGAAAATGTGTGACGCCGTGTTGCCGCCGGTAAGGGGGTTTTCCCCTTACAACCATCTTTCGGTGAGATCGGCGGCGGCTATAATTTTCGACCGCATCCTGAAAGACGCCCATTGAAAAGGCGGCGGTCAACGAACGAGACTAACGATTCAGCTTTAATAAAGTAAATGAACTGGCAGGAGATGACAGCCATGAACATCATCAAGAAAATCGAACAAGACCAGCTCCGCTTTGACATTCCCAAGTTCAAGGCCGGAGACACAGTCAAAGTGCACTTCCGCATCATCGAAGGCGACAAAGAACGTCTGCAGATCTTCCAAGGCAACGTCATCCGACTGCGCAAAGGCGCAACCGACGCCACCTTTACCGTCCGCAAGATCTCTGACGGCGTGGGCGTGGAGCGCATCTTCCCCCTGCATTCCCCATTTATCGACAAGATCGATGTGATTACCGAAGGCCAGGTCCGCCGCAGCCGCCTTTACTATCTGCGCGCCCTCAAAGGCAAGGCCGCCCGCATCAAGCCCAAGAAAAACTACTAAAAGCAAGCAAGCGCTTTTAGGCCGGGGAAGGTACCCTCCCCCGGCCTTTGTATATTCAATGGACAACATGAGGGCGGATGCAAACGCAAAGGAATTGCCTTTGCGCTTGCATCCGCCCTCATATGCGCCTGCCCTGTTTATCCATTTTGGATGAGTCCGCCACTATTTCGGAATGCATGGTGTTATTTTAAGCGGGAGATATCTTGAGTTCGGAAATCCATATCGGGATTGACGAAGCCGGGAGGGGCTGTCTGGCCGGTCCGGTGGTAGCCGCGGCTGTTTTATTGCCGCCTGGCCTGAACGCGTCCAGGGAGCTTCCGGGTCTGGCCGACTCAAAAACCTTAAACAAAAAGAACAGGGACAGACTGGCCGGGCTTGTCAGGCAAAAAGCGTCAGGCTACGGGGTAGGTCTCTCCTGGCCTGGCGAAATTGATGAGGTGAACATACTGTCTGCCACGTTCAGGGCCATGAGCCGGGCGGTGTTTCTTCTCGCCCGCAGGCTCGGGCTGCGAGAGCTTCCCGCGCTTTTTATTGACGGCAATCATATAATTCCAGAAATTCATTGGAACGCATCATTTGAACGCCTGAGAAAAAGCCCCTGCTGCCCTTACTCCCTGCCGTGTCTGCCCGCGCAAAAGGCGATTGTAAAAGGCGACTCTTTGGACGACTCGATCAAGGCGGCCGCAATCATGGCCAAGACCATCCGGGACGCCCTTATGACACGCCTTGACGTTCGCCATCCCGGTTACGGTTTCGCCCGGCATAAAGGTTATGGAACAAAAGAACACATTGAGGCCATACAGGCGCTAAAGCCATGCCCCATGCACCGCCTGACCTTTGAAAAAGTCAGGCCGGCCCAGATACAGTTAGGTCTTTTCTCCTGAACACGCGTATGCGGTCATTTTGTTTTACTCCCGGACAAAATCGTCCTAATATTTTCGCCACAACAGCAATTTTTGACCGGCCGCCATCCTGGCATGCATGTGAGTTGCGCATTTGGCAGATTAAATAACCTAAAACAGCCAGGATTATCAAATATGACGAAAGTCAACGCGGGATTTCTTGAATCGGAAATAGGAAAAACAACCGCGGAAGAGTGTCTTTTTCAGGTTATACCTGTTCCGCTTGAAGCCACAGTCAGTTACGAGGCCGGTACGGCCCTTGGCCCCGGGGCCATTCTTGACGCCTCCAGTCAACTCGAAACCTGGACTGGACGATCCGAACCCAGCCGTCTTGGCATACATACTAGGCCGGCTGTTGATTGCTCCGGCAATATTGAGGATATCCTCAAGCGTATTGAGGAGGCTGTCTCGGACGCCCTGGACACGGCGACCTGTCCAAACCCCAACCCCGCCAAGGTCGTCTCCCTGCCAAGCTTCAAATTGCCTGCCTGTTGCGGTGCATCTGTCATTCCGGTGCTGCTGGGCGGCGAACATACTGTTACTCTTGGCGCTTTACGGGCGTTGAAGAAAAAATACGGGGAGTTCGGCGTCGTCCAGTTTGACGCTCACGCGGATCTGCGCGACACTTATATGGGCAGTAAAATAAGCCACGCCACAGTAATGCGCAGGGCCATGGATGACCTCAATCTGCCGATTTTCCAGATCGGCGTTCGCAGCCTGTCGGTTGAAGAAAAGGAATACCGCAGCTTAAAACGCATTCCTCGCCTGGACGCCCGCTCTTTGCGCTGCCCCCGCCCATGGCCGTCCTGCGCTGAAAAGGCGGCAAAACCCATGCTTCCTCTGCTTCCTGCAGATTTTCCCTCAAAAGTTTTTCTGACATTTGACATTGACGCCCTCGACGCCTCCATTATGCCGGCCACAGGCACTCCGGAACCGGGGGGACTTCTATGGTGGGACGCGCTGCATCTGGTTGAACGGAGCCTCTCCAACAGATCCTGCATCGGGTTTGACGTGGTTGAACTGGCCCCGATTCCTGGTATGCACGCGCCGAACTACACGGCCGCCAGGCTTGTGTACGAAATTATGGGGTTGTTTGCCTGACCAAAGCCAGATCAAGGCGACTGGCCTATCCAACAAGTGCTTGCGCTGTGGGCCTAACTGGGCTACAAGCCAGTTCAGAATCAAGATTTTGCGCTCTGCCCCCGGCGTCAGGCTCGCCCAGCATGAAGCTTGTGTAGTTTATATGCACACCTTGCTCCACCGGGATCGTTTCTTTTTTGACAGGGCCCCTAAAGACAATAATGAGATAGCACGCCGTGTTGTCTTCAATAAGCACTTAAAGTAACACCTTAAATAAACTATCATCCGGAGTACAAAGATGTCCAAAATTCAAAGAACTCTTTGCCTGATCAAGCCAGACGCCGTTGAACGCAACCTGATCGGTCCAATCCTGGCCATGATTCAGCAAAACGGGCTCAGGGTCGTTGGCCTGAAAATGCTCTCTTTGAGCAAAGAGGAGGCCGGAGGGTTCTACGCCGTTCACCGTGAGCGTCCCTTCTTCAACGACCTGACCACCTACATGAGTTCCGGCCCGATCGCCGCTGCCGTGCTTGAAGGCGAGGAAGCCATTTCCCGCTACCGCACTCTCATGGGCGCGACCAACCCGGCCAATGCCGCCGAGGGCACCATCCGCAAACTCTACGCCCGCGACCTTGAAGCCAACTCCGTCCACGGCTCGGACGCCCCGGAAACAGCGGCTGTTGAAATCCCTTATTTCTTCAGCGCGCTTGAGCTTATCGCGTAAGCATGATTTCCGACAAAATCGGCATCATAGGTTTGGGCAACATGGGCAAAGCCCTGGCTGAAGGATTCCTGCAAGAAGGAATCCTTCAGCCCGGCGCCCTGCTTAATCTATGGACCAGAAATCAGGATACCCTGCAAGGCCTGGCAGAAAAAGGAGCGGTTTCGGCCTGCTCCGCCCAGGCTTTGGTTGCAAGGTCCGCCTACATCATCCTGGCCGTCAAACCCTGGCAGGTCAAGCCGGTAGTCGAAGGCATCAAAAGCAGCTTGAACAACGGCCATGTGCTTATTTCAGTCGCGGCCGGAGTCACTGTCGCGGACCTGAAAAGCGCCTGTGACAATGCCTGCCCGGTTGTGCGGGTAATGCCCAACACCTTTGTCGCCGTCGGCAGCGGACTGTTCGGGCTCTGCTTCGACGACCCGTCTTTGCCGGTCGCCCAGAAAGGGTGCGTTGCCAATATCTTCAGCCGCCTTGGCCGGATCTTTGACGTTCCCGAATCAAAAATGTCAGCCTTTTCCGCTCTGGCCGGGTGCGGGCCAGCCTATGTCCTTTATTTTGCCGAAGCCCTCATTGAGGCCGGCGTGACCATGGGCTTCACCAGGAGGGAGTCAACAGACATGGCCTTTTCCCTGCTCGAAGGAGCCGCCCACGCGTCGGGTGAGGCCAACGCCCACCCCTCGCTTCTGCGCGAGCAGGTAACCTCTCCAGGAGGAATGACAATCGCCGGTACGAATCACCTGGACCGCACCGCTGTGCGCGGCAACATCATTGACGCCATCCTGTCGGCCCGCGACAAGGGCATGGAAATGGAAAAAAGCAAATAAGAACAGAACGCCGGGCAGCACTGATGATAAGAACGCCGCGACAGGGCGATTGCCCGAATTAGCATCTGCCCATCCGCAACCGGGTCATCTTGCCGATATCCGCCAGAACATCGCCCAACTCGTCCATGCGAATGGGCTTGGACACATAAAAATTCATGCCCAATTCCAAAAAGCGCTCACGGTCGCCACTCATGGTGTGAGCGCTCACGGCTGCCACGATCATGTCCGGATCAACCTGCACCGCCCCCTCATCCCCGTTCAGCGTATATTCAGCTACCAGCGTTCTGACGGCGTCTGAAGGCGCCATATCGTCAAGTTCGCCTGAGCGGATGCGTCGCGTCACCTCCAGGCCATCCATGTCCGGCATCTGGATATCCGTGAACAGGCAGTCGAAATGATGCAACTGCAGGGCTTCAAGCGCTTGTCGGCCGTTACGCACGCATAATGGTCTGTGGCCGGCCCGCTGTAAAAAAGAGCGTATGGCGAAACGCCCGACATCGTCGTCCTCCGCAACCAGGATATCCATGCTTGCAGTTTTATTCCAGGTGGATGGAGCAGCTTTTTTTTCCTGCTTTAAGGGCAACTCATGCGCCGCACACCTGTCAAATGTGACCAGGCAGTGTACAGTGGTCCCCTCGCCCACTTGGCTTTCAATGAAGATCTTCCCGTCCATTAGCCCCACCAGTTGCTTTACTATGCCAAGCCCAAGTCCTGTGCCGGCGTAACGGCGGGTTGAAAAGTTGTCGAGTTGGGTAAAGGCTTCGAAAATAATCCCCTGTTTTTCCGCTGGGATGCCTATTCCCGTATCCCTAACCGAAATATGGAACCGGAGACGCCCGTCATCTTCCTCGGGAAGCAGGGCGAAAGTTATCCCTATCTCGCCCTGTTCCGTAAACTTGAGGGCGTTGCCGGCCAGATTGTAGAGAATCTGCCTGAAGCGGGCCTCGTCGCCGATCATGCAGGCAGGGATGCATTCATCCATAGTAAAAGATATGTTTAGCCCCTTCTTTATAGCTTCAGCCTTAAAGAGGCGCATGATCGAAAATACCGTCTCCTTGAAGTTGAATATTTCTTTCTGCAACTGCATGCGTCCTGATTCCATGCGCGAGAAATCGAGGATATCCGAGATGATTCGCAATAGCGCCTTGCCGGATTCGTTGGCCGCGCTGACATATTCGCGTTGCTGCGCGGTCATGGATTGAAGTTCCAACAGCTGCAGCATGCTCAACATGCCATTTAAGGGAGTTCTCAATTCATGGCTGATGTTGGCCAGAAAGACATCCTTAACTTTATTGGCGTGTTCAGCCGCGTCTTTGGCGCGCTGCAATTCACGCATGAAACGCTGGCGGCGGATTACCAGCCAGGCGCCGTTGATAAACGTCTCAAGTTGGCGCCGATCAGCCTCATCATAGTCGCGCGCCTTGTTGCAGACCCCGGCTATGCAGGCCACCCGTTCGTCCTCCATGGCCGGAGTTATCAAGCAACGCATGATGGCCATCTGGCCATTGAATGATCTGTGGACGGGCTGCTTGCCGTCGCCGTTTTTCATGCTGCGAAAGCAAATGCTGCCACCAGGCTGCGTGACCAGGACAGCCAGATCAGAGGCGAACTCATAATCGGACAAATCAGGCCGGCCCATACGCCAGTAGTGATCTTCCGACCAAAGCATTTCTCCTTCAAAAGGCGAATCGCCCCAGGGCAAAAGTATAAAGGCGCTCTCGCTATGAGTGAGCTCGACTATGCTGTTCATAACAAAATTAAGGACCGCGTCCTCGGGGGCGTTGTCCATAAGGGTTAGGCGGTTCAGGGCCTCCAGGCGTTTTTCGTTAATACGGGCCAGCCGCTCGGCTTTGACCTGTTCGCTGAGGTCTCTGAATTGAGTCATGGCGAAAATAACTTTGCCGTCAGGGTCAAACTCCGGCCAGAAAGAATATTCGCCCACGAATTCATGGCCATCGGCATCTGTGAAGGCAACCTCTTCCCGCAAAGTTACTCTTTCGTCAAATACACGGCCTATTCTGTTCTGAAGAAAATCCAGATGCTCCGGCAGGATGTTCCGCTCGTCAAGGCTTTCCTTGTAGGAATAATATTGGTCCCGTTCCCGATTCATGTAGCGGGCAACAGCGGGGTTGACGTAGGCGGCGAACAACTCCCGGTCCATGCGCACGAACATGTCAGGGGAATTCTCCAGCATGGCATGATAGGCTGAGCTTCCCACCGACTCGGCCATCTGAAACTTTGGGTCGTTACGCAGAAAAGATATATCCGAAATAATGCCTGAGGCGCCGATGACCTTGCCGTTTTGCCTTTTGGTCACCGTCCCCCGGCTGAGCAGCCAAGCCCAACAGCCGTCCGCACGCTGTAAGCGGAACAACAGATCATAGCGGTCATTTTTGCCCTGTGCAATATCATCGTTCATCTGGGCTACCGCAGAAAAATCATCACGGTGGATACGCTTACGCCACCAGGTTTGATCTCCTGGTTTGGCGTAGTCATAATCCCGGTTCTGGAGAATATTTTCCCATTCCGGCGAAAAGCGTACAAAATCCTTCTTCAGATCCCACTCCCAAAAAGCCACTCCGCGTATATGCGGTTGGCCATCCAAAACCCATTCAAATGCTGGTTTTTCTCGTTTCTCTTCTATGTAATCGAATTCGGATTTTTTTTGCGGCATACGCTTCTCCCAAACTGATTATTGGGGTTCTGTTCAGCCCATGCGGGCAAAACTGTCAGATGCGCCTTTGTTTACAGACAGTTACCTCTTAAAACAAACCGCATGGGCAAGCAGTAATGAGGCAGGAAAGTTAACTGGCGATCAAGTTTTCAAATAATCATAGATGAAAAAGTACAATTTTCATACTGAAATTTTTTCTGCATGGTCACAATTTGAATGCCGTCCACCCTTTTCGCCAGATTTGGCCGTTTTCGACGTGATGCTCTTGCTATTGAGCCTCATGAGCATTATGTATAAAAATTCAATGTGACTTTGGAGTAAACTATGAGTTCTGCTGAAACACAAAAAGACAATGCCGCCTTTGACCTTGCGCTGGCGTTGATTGACGCTATGCCGATGTGTCTTAATTGTTGGGATAAAAACTTTAAAAATATATATTGTAACGATGAAGCAGTAAAGCTGTTCGGCCTTTCCAGTAAGGAAGAATATTTGCAGCGATTTTGCGAGCTCTCGCCCCAATATCAGCCAAACGGCCAAACTTCGCATGCCCTGATCGTTGAGTATATAACTCAAGCGTTTAACACCGGTTATTGCCGCTTTGAGTGGATGCATCAAAAACTCAGCGGGGAGCCTATCCCGGCGGAAATTACCTTTGTGCGGACCTCTTACAACGGCGAGCATGTCGTTGCCGGCTACACCCGCGATCTTAGAGAACTTAAGACCACAATGGAAAAGATGCGGGAGGCTGACGAGCGAGCGCAGATCATGCTGGACGCAACCCCCCTATGCGCCAATTTTTGGGATAGGAATTTCAGTAACATAGACTGCAACCAGGAAGCCGTGAAGCTCTTCGGCCTGAGAAACAAGCAGGAATACCTGGAACGCTTTTCTGACTTGTCCCCAGAATACCAGCCCAATGGCAGGCTCTCATCAGAAATGGCGCTGGAAAAAATCACCACCGCCTTTCAGGATGGCTACTGCCGCTTTGAGTGGATGCATCAAAAACTCGACGGCGATCCGATACCGTCGGAAATCATCCTGGTCCGCGTGAAACACCGGGAGGGCTATATCGTGGTCGGCTACACCCGCGACCTCAGAGAGCTCAAGGCCACAATGGAGAAGATGCGTGAAGCCGACGAACGCACCCAGGTCATGTTGGATGCGACGCCGTTATGCTGCAACCTGTGGGATAAGGATTTCAACAACATCGACTGCAACCAGGAAGCGGTGAATCTATTCGGCCTGAACTCTAAGCAGGAATACCTGGATCGCTTTTTTGAGCTGTCGCCCGAATACCAGCCAAACGGCAGACCAACCGCCGAAATGGCGCTGGAAAATATTGCTACGGCCTTTCGGGACGGTTATTGCCGCTTTGAGTGGATGCACCAAAAGCTTGACGGAGAGCCGATACCGTCGGAAATCACCCTGGTTCGCGTAAAACACCGGGGAGAATTTATTGTTGCCGGATATACCCGCGATTTACGGGAGTTGAAGGCCATGCTCAGCGAAATGCACAAGGTTGAATCAGACTTGCGGCTGGCCAGGGATGCGGCGGAAGAAAGCACAAGGTCCAAAAGTGAATTTTTGGCAAACATGAGCCATGAAATTCGGACTCCAATGAACGGAATTTTAGGACTGCTGCATTTGCTGATAAATACAAAGCTGGAGCCTGTCCAATTAAATTATCTGCAAAAAGCCCTCTATTCAGCAAACAACCTGCTACGCATCATCAACGACATCCTCGATTTCTCAAAAATTGAAGCCGGCAAACTTGAAATAGAAAATGTTCCTTTTACTTTGCAGGAAATATGCGACGAATTGCATGACGTATTCTCCGCAAAAATTGAAGAAAAAGGACTCGCCTTTCATGTGAACGCGCACAGCATACCCCGAATCAAAATAATGGGCGATCCGCTGCGCTTGAAACAGGTCTTGTTCAACCTCGTCAGCAACGCGGTGAAATTCACGGAAGCCGGCGAAATCAACGTCGCCATTGCGGTAAAGCAACATGATGACGCACACATCCACTATACTTTTTCCGTGCAGGATTCGGGAATAGGCCTGACGCAAGAGCAGCTAAGCCGCCTCTTTATGGCCTTTACCCAGGCGGATGCCTCAACAACAAGAAAATACGGCGGCACAGGCCTGGGACTTGCGATCTCTAAAAACCTCGTCGGCATGATGCATGGAGATATCTGGGCGGAGAGCGAGGTAGGTGAAGGAACGACGTTTTTCTTTACAGCCGCCTTTGATATTTGCGACGCAGAAGAACACCCTGCATGCAATGCTGTTCCCCCCGACAGGATAGCCCAGGAACTTCCGCATTCTACCGATATGAACCAGGTCAAAGTGGACCGTAGCGGCTTGATTCTGCTTGTAGAAGATAACGAAATAAACCAGATGATCGCCAAGGAGCTTTTGGAAACGGTCGGATACACGGTGGACCTCGCCAATAACGGCCATGAAGCGGTGCAGATGGTTACGCAAAAGAGGTACGATCTGGTACTGATGGACATCCAGATGCCTGTCATGGACGGCTTGGCCGCCACGCAAAAAATTCGGGAAAACGCCATGCTGGTCGATATGCCGATCGTTGCCATGTCGGCCCATGCAATGGCTGGCGACAAAGAAAAAAGCATAAAGTCAGGCATGAACGATCATATTACAAAACCGATTTCACCAGCCGTACTCTATTCTACCATTGATTTATGGCTAAGACGCGCAGATGACTCCCATCATTAATGCAGAACGCAGCAAAAATCGGTTGCGCCAATAAGAGTAATACAGAAGCGGAGTGAAATCTCAATGAGCCCAGCGTTTCAGGACTTGCAGCAATTGCTGTGGGTCGATGGGCTTTGTCAGATAATCATTCAATCCGGCGGCAAAACCACGCTCTCTGTCTTCCTTCATTGCGTTGGCAGTAACCGCCACTATGGGCAGGGTGCCCGGGCCAATAAGTTTCCGTATTTCGTAGCATGCCTGTATGCCGTCCATTTCCGGCATCTGCATGTCCATGAGCACGAGATCGAAGAAGCAGGACTTGACGGCCTGAACGGCCAAAAGGCCGTTATCAGCCATCACGACTCTTGCACCCGTGGGTTCAAGCAGCTCTTTCATCAGAAACTGGTTGATCTTGTTATCTTCAGCCACCAGAATGGATTTGCCCTGTAAATTAAGCTGACGGAAGGCATCGGGAAGTTCCTGACCGCCGGCTCCGTCCAGGCTTTCACAAATTGGCTCAAGGCGCATGTCAAAGGAGAAGGTTGTCCCCTGATGGGGCTGGCTGTTTACCGAGAACTGCCCTCCCATCATGCGCACAATATTGGCGCTGATGGCCAGCCCAAGCCCGGTGCCGCCAAAACGCCTGGTAATGGAGGTGTCTGCCTGAGAAAACGGCTTGAACAAAGCGCTCAGTTTGTCCGCAGGGATGCCCAGGCCCGTGTCCGCTACCGAAACCCGCACGACCGCCAACCCGCTTTCATCCGCAGGGGCAGCCAACGAGCAATGAATGCTTACCTCGCCCTTTTCCGTGAATTTTAGCGCGTTTCCTGTCAGGTTATTCAGCACCTGCCCTACCCGCACATGATCACCGTTGAACAGCTCCGGCAGATCCTGGGCATAGCTCATGGTCATGCGCACGCCCTTGGCACGGGCAGTTTCCTGATGGATGGTCATGACCTGCCCCACTGCATCGCGCAGACTAAACCGGCTGTTGTCCAATTCGAACATGCCGGCCTCTATTTTTGAGATGTCGAGAATGTTGTTTATGATGCCCAGGAGCGACTTGGCCGCCACCTGGATTTTTGTGATATAGTCGCGTTTTTTCTCGGAAAAGCTATTATCCGCGAGGTACAGGTGGGCCATGCCGATGACGGCGTTCAGCGGGGTGCGGATTTCATGGCTCATATTGGCGAGAAATTCACTTTTCATCTTGCTGGCTTCCTGCGACTGCACGACCATACCCTGCATTGAATTGACCATGGTTTGCAGCGCCCGGTGCAGAATGCCCAATTCGTCGCCCCGGCTGGAATTTTCCAACTTCAAGGTCAGATCGCCTTCTGAAACCTTCTTGGCGTAGGTGATAAGCGAGAGAAGCGAACTCAAAATCCCGTTCACAACCTTTATGACTAAAGCGGAAATAACGCATAAGGCGGTAAAGCTGACAATAACGATCACATAGCTGATTTCTTTGGCGGAACTGAAAACTTCTGAATTCACGCCGCTGCTGACCAGAATCCAGCCCGTCGTGGGTTCCAATGCAGCGTAGCCGGTGTAGTCCTTTCCATCCAGAGTGTATTTCACCTTGCCGCCTCCGCGCGCGGACGCCAGTTCGCTATACAACTCGGGAAAAAAACGGCCTTTGCTCATGAGGGCTGGGTCGCGGTGGGAAATAAATCTTCCGTCCGGGGCGAGGATGGCTACAAAAACAGACTGGAGGCCATTTTTACCGGCCTGATCATAATTCACGATTTCAGGAAAGTCGTTGATCATCACCACCGCACCGACAACTTCACCGTTGATGTAGACCGGTGCGGCCGCCGTGGCGCTGAGGTTTTTTGTCACTATGCCGACGCTGGCGTCACTGAGTACAAACTCGCCCTCAAGAGCGGTTTGAACGTAGGATCTGCCGGCGTAAGAAACCCCCAACTGCATGCGGCTGTTGGACGCCAGGCAGATGCCGTTTTTGTCGACAATCAGGATGCCGCGGTAGTACTCGTTGCCCTGAATGATAATTTCGAACCAGTTTTCCGTTTCCTCCAAAGCGCCATCGTTCCCTGTCCCAGATGACGTGAACAGCGAGACGACATGCGGATCGGTCGTCATCTTCTCAACCGAAGTCTCCATGGAACGAAACAGCAATGACATGGAGTTGTAAGTGTTGTTCGTCTGGGCCTTGGCTATGAGCAAGGCTGATTCCTCGGCTGCCCGCTGGGCGGAACTGTGCGTGTAGTAGGTCAGAAAAATGGTCAGAACGAGAGAGCCGAGCAAAAACGGCGTGATAATTTTGAAGCGCAGACTGTGCATAGACTCCCCAAAATAACGGCCAAGACCTCACAGGGCGCTCAATTGCACAGCGATGCGAAGAGCCCCCATCACGTTGACACCTTACGCAAGTTGCCCCCGCAACCCCAAAAAACACAACGCTCATCTGGCCCATGCAGCGCGTGTAAAATCCGGCAGAAAAATAGATCGTATTATTTAACCAACATAAAAAATACATCCGAAAAAATACATCCGACTCTAAACTACATGGCTATAGGGCTTACCGGTATAAAGCCGGTGCGTCAAGCGGATAAAATTTGATATTAATAAAGGTGGATATTAATAAATGCTGTCAGGAAAATAGTGTGCCTTGGCATTGTCTTTGGTGATCAGTTCGGAAGGCAACACGATCTCCTTGGGGAAGCTCATTCCTTCTGTTATGTGCCGCAGGGCAAGGCGGATACTCTCATGTACCATATTGGGCGGATAAGTGACTGTGGCCTGCACCAGCGGATCACAGTCGATAATGCGCTTGATGATCTGTTTCGAGCCCCCGCCGCCGAGGAACAGCTTTACGTCAGAGCGCCCAGATTCTTTGTAGGCCCTCAAGGCTTCTTCCAGTACATCGTCATCTCCGCACCAGACGGCGTCGATGCGTGGGAACTGCTCCAGGTAACGCAGCATCAGTTCATAGCCCCTGGCTGGGCTCCAGTAGGCTGGCTGGCTGTCAATAACTTCAATGCCTGGGGCACCCTTGAGTCCATCCTTGAAGCCGTTGACGCGCAAACTGTTGCCCTCGCATGGAATGCCTTCCATGACCACAACCTGCCCCTTGCCGCCAAGGGCTTCAGCCATATACATGCCACATTCGCGGCCAAAGCCGTAATTGTCTCCGGACAGATACACGTCTTTAGGAACCTTTGGAATGGAGCGATCCACAACGACGATAAAAGCTCCCGACTTGTTTACCTTGTTTAGTACGGTGGTCAACGGCGCAGGTTTGTGGGGCAGGATGACCAGTGCCCGAATATTTTTGGAAAGCAGCATTTCGATGTCAACCGCCTGCTCTTTTTCAGAATCTGAAGCGCGGTAAATGAACTCGATATTCGGATACTTCGCACTGAATTCCTTAACGGCCTGCTCCGCCCACCAGACCACACCACCAGTCCAGCCGTGGTCTGCGGATGGGGTTGATATGCCTACAACCACTTTTTCCTGGGCAAATGCGTGGTACTCCACGCCGCAAAACGCTAGCAAGACGAGACAGGCAAAAAGAAGCGTCTTCTTCAGCATCACGATAGAAACCCCTTGATTTAAATGGGTAGATTGAATAGACAACGTTTAAGATAGCGCCAGCAAGACGCTATAATAATTATATTTTCTAATTATTTAATCTCAAAAGTCTGATTGGGCTTGCCATACCGCGCTTGCGGTTGCGCTCAAAATACAACGGTGTCAACTCTTGTGACGCCGCCATATTGCCGCAAGAGAGGTAATTTCGGCCGTAATGCGCGGGTCAAGTTCGACAGGCTGCAATTCGGGCCGGCCAATAAAGAAACCCTGGGCATAATCAAAACCCATGTGCATGACTCCGGCCAGCTCTTCATGGGTTTCAACTCCTTCAGCCACAGTCTGAATTCCTTTGGCGCGACAATACGTTAGAATGTTGGACAGAAATTCTTTCTTGGTTGCTGGCGCGTCGTGAATGCTATTGATAAAAAACCTGTCGATCTTCAGAATGTCCGGGGAGATGCTTATCAAACGAATGGCATTGGAATGGCCGCAACCAAAATCATCTATGGCCACCAGCGCCGACAACTCCTGACGAAGCGTGCTGACCCGCTGCAACAGCGTACTCTCTACGCTTGAAGTCTCCAGGATTTCAAACACCATATTTTTTACTATGGTTTCATACTCTGAGTGAATATTGCGCAACTCGTCGCGGTCCAGGTATTGCTCGGAGACGGTGTTAAAGAAAATTTTCCTGCCGCCAAGCCAGCCGAGGTTGCTGAAAATCCATTCAAAAATGATCTCGAAAGTTAATTTCTCAAGACGACACAGTTTGGATTGGGCCTCGGCCAGGGAAAGTATGTCCAGTGGACTGGAGAAGGCGTCGGTTTTAGAACGCATTAACGCCTCATACCCGACGATGCTGGCATTTCGCAGGTTGACTATCGGCTGAAAAGCAAACTGAATCAACCGTTCTTCAAGCAACTCGTCCAATCGCTCCTGCCTGCTGAGGATCGTGGCTTTTGTGCGATATACTTCCGGGCTGAACCGCATTATCGTGCCCCGGTTAAGGTTGCGCACCTCGAACATCGCATGGCTGGCATAGTTCATGAGGACATCGCTCGTTGTGGCGTCGTGGGGATACACAGCAACCCCGCATGAAGCCCTGATTTTCACATTCTCGTGGGGAAGCGCAACCCTTGTATTGAACAGGGTTTTGAGGTTGTTCTGGGCGAAGCCGCAGGCCTCTTCCTCATTGTCGAAGCCGTGGGCGTACACGGCGAATTCATTCCCTCCTATCCGGGCGATCAAGCTGACACGGCCTTCACACGACCGCAAAACGTCAACCACTTTACGGATATACAAATCACCGCAGTCGTATCCGTGCATGTCATTTATGTATTTAATATTGTCCAGCGAGCAGCAGAACAACACCCCAACACTGCTGCGCTGCATCTGAATGATGTCATAGATCCCGCGTATAAATGACTTACGGTTCAAAAGTCCTGTTTCAGTATCGTGATCGCGATCATACTCAAGCTGTTTTTTGTGTAAGAGAGCCTGGGTGACCATAAAGTCCAACCCCTCGGACAAGTCGCCCATGTAGTCTATGCATGATACAGGATAGCCCGTTGAAGCCATGAAGAGCTGCCGGTCAAGACGTTTTAATTTTGCATGGAGATTTTTCAAACCAGCGGCGAAATAGTTGCTCGGACCAGGAGGTTTGACCGAGAGATTTCCCTTTGCCAACTCGTCTGCGTATGAAGTCAGCTCCGCAATCATTTGCGCAAGCCGCTTAAGCTTGTCGGTATGCGGCAGGGAATCACAATCATCAAATGCAGCCAGCGCGTCATCGCACCGCCCGTGCAACAAACTGTCTAAGCCATCTTCTATACGCATGCTGAGCCCCGTAATGATCGTTAATACAAAAGTGAGTGGGTTAAGGGCAGCATATATGGTGAACTTCTCAACACAGTACTACATGACAAGAGCCTCAAAGGCTTCAGTTTCAACCTTGGCAAGGCTTTCAACCAGAGCGTCTGCAAGGGCGGACACGTTACATCCTTGCGGCAGGAGCAAAACGGCCTCTTCGCACACTTCCCCTTTTGAGCCAAGCCCGCTGTTGGAAATATAATTGGCCGCAGCCAGCAACCGCGCGTCCATCTTGTGGGTGGGCGCCAGTTCCGGCGCATGATGCCAGTTGATGGGTTCTGTAAGCAACAGTGGAAACTTCCAATGATGCAGAACCTCTGCGCCGATAAGGGCGTGATCCATGCCCCAATACGCGTTTTCCGTCTCAAAGTACTGCAGGTCGCTTTCCCTCCAGGCTTTTTCCACTTCTTCCCAGAGATCAGGACGGCTGGCTGCTAAAAAAACTTTTCCAAGATCATGCAAGAGGCCCGCGACATACGCTTCGTCGGGAAGCATGCGTAACCGGTCTTCCTCCAGGGCTGACGGCCCGCAAATGCCCGAAGCCCCCCCAAGTTCCGCGGCCATGGTCTTGGCAATGACCGCCACGCTCAACTGGTGTTTCCACAGGGCAGTGACATCCAGTCCTTCAGGAAGCTTGGTCCCTTTAATTACGGAGGCCAATCCCACCATGACTGCCAGGAGACGTATCTCACGAAACCCCAGGATGCTGATGGCCCTGTGCAGGGTTGAGACCCCGAACTCCAGGCCGTAAGCAGCCGAGTTGGCGACCGAAAGAACGCGGACGGCAAGGTTCTGACTGCGTTCAATAAGCGCGACAAGCTCATCAGTGGAAGCTGTCGAGCCCTCCTTGGTCACGGCAAACAGCGTTGGCAGAAGCGCTGGCTCAAACGGCAGCGCCGGAATGTTTTGAAGCAGCTTCTGCAGAAACGATCTGGATTTTTTTGGATGTTTCATAAAAGAAATCCGGTCCTTGCTTTTACCTTTAATGCATATCGGTTGCTGGAGCCATTTGATTAAGGGTAAAGTTGAATTTTTTTATCCTGTTTCGTAAAAATAACCGCCCTATGCCAAAAACCACGCACAACCGCTGCAAGGCATCAAAAAATAATAATATTCTGCTAGGATAAACACATCTTACCCATATTCTGGCTTTATCAGTTTCGCGAAATATTTTCAAGAAAATTAAGGGACATAGATTCGACATCCAGTTCTATGGAAAATGTTAGCTTCTGTAATATTTAAACAAATTGGTTGTCATATCTAAAACAAAAAAGGAACCTGATTTCTCAGATCCCCTTGGGGTTAACCCTCTTTAACTCCTGGTCGGAATGAAAGGATTAAATTTTCGACCTTCCGAACCCATCCGCAAGCGCTCTCAAGATCTACGGCGGCGCTTTCCGCGTTAGGCCTGGCGCAGTTCTTCCGTTAGCTCGACGACTTTTTTAATGACATTGTTGAGGTTTTTCACCGCTTTTCCGGCACCTTCCATAGTGGAGATCGTCTCCCCCGCCAAGTCGTTTATGGTTTCGGCGGTCTTGGCTATTGATTCGCAACTGCTGGACTGTTCCTCGGTAGCGGCAGCGATGGCATGTATCTGTTCCGCCGTGCTGCGCGCGATCGTGACAATCTGCTGTAATGAAGAACCGGCGGAAACAGCCATCTGTGTACTTTGCTGCACCACGACGGATGTGCCTTCCATACTCTGGATGTTCCCGCGTGTTCCTTCCTGTATGGATCTCACTGCCCTGGTGACTTCGCCTGTGGCCTGCATGGTTTTTTCTGCCAGCTTGCGCACTTCGTCGGCCACAACGGCGAAACCGCGCCCGGCTTCGCCGGCTCTTGCCGCCTCAATTGCGGCATTCAAAGCCAGAAGGTTGGTCTGGTCAGCGATATCGCTAATCACATTCATGATCCTGCCAATATCTTCCGCTTCCGCTCCCAACTGGTTAAGACTTGCGCGCAGGTCGGCTGTTTTTTGGTTAAGGTCATTTATGGATTTGATGAGTTCTTCCACAATACGCTGACCATCAAGGGCGTTTTTACGCGAAGAATCAGCTGCGTCAGTAGTACTGCCTGTGCTTTTAGCCACATCGAGAATCGCCTTATTCAGTTCCTCTATGGACATGGTGGTCTGCGAAAGACGCGACTGCTGCGTGCTTGCGTGCGCCTGAGCATTGCAGATGTATTTTGAAAGCTCATCGGCGCTCCGCGTGGCCTCATCGGCAATAACGTAAAGATGTTCGCCCGCCTGGCGCATGCCCAGACTTTTGGCCTGCTCCGCCCTTTCTTTGGCGGCTTCGGCCTCGCGTGTGGCGATGGCGGCAAGGTTTGACTGCTCATTAGCCTTGACCGTGGCTTGCTCCGCCAGTGTTATGCGTTCGCGCAACGAACCCAGCATGGTGCGCAAAGACTCGGCCAGCGCCCCCACTTCATTGCCCGATTTCAGGCCAAGATCGCTTTCAAGATGACCATCGGCCACGTTCTGGGCGAAATCCTTACATTGCAGCAGCGGGCGCACAATCGAGCGGGTCATGACAACGAGCACAACGCAAAAACTCGCAAGCACAGCGGCGCTGCACAGCATTAGGATTATCATGGCACGCGTGTAATCGCCCTCTGCCCCTTCCTTGTCCTTTGTCAAGCGCGTATCCATAAGATCCAAGAAAGAAGATACAGGCGTCATTATATTAGCGATGTATGCGTCGTATTCCTTACTGAAAACCAGACTTGCCGCCATGGACTTGTCCGGGGTGCCAGTTTTAGCGTAAGCGCCGGATGCATCTTTAAACTTGCCGTGTACGGCGTTGATGGCTTCGGTCTCAAGACCAATAAGATCAATTGAAAGAGCATTCGCTTTTTCAAGCAGCGCAAGCTCTTGCGCGGTAAATCCAGCCTGCTTGAGCAGTTCAACAAAGGGCACAGCCTGACCCGGGGCTATCTTGGCATTACCGGGACGTTCTTTTTTGCCTTCATTAATGTCAGCTGTCGCTTGGTAGGCCGCCTCATACTGTGGTTCGCCAGTTATGGCGAACTTTCTCACATTATCTGTGAGCGCATTTGACGTATCTTGAAGCTCTTTGGCAAGCGAAACTGATATCTCCTGCGATTTCTGCATTTCTTTGACCGCAGTATAGCTGCGGCTCACGCTGACAAGCGCCCAAGACATCACAAGCGTAATGAGCACAAGCAGCATCCAAGCACAACGACCAAACAGCTTGATAGTCATACTTTTTCCTTATGTTTGAGGATTAGCAATCTATTCCCGAACTAAAGCCGGCGGGGTGTTTTATGATGCCTATTTTTTATTTTATTGCACTTTTTAAATCTGTAAAAATTAAATAATTATTTCAAAATAGTATATAAAATCTGCGATCCTAATGAGTTCCACATATCACCCCTGATAATTTGTGTCAAACTTTATACAAAATCAAGGGTGGCTTCATCAGAAACATTTGAGCAAATCATGCACTGTATAGAATTTCATATAATGCGAAAGAGCAATGTGAAAAAACAAACACCAAGACGCTGCCACCGTGCATTTTGCGACGTTCAGGCATATGCTTCTCACCGGAAACCATCTTCGTACTGCTGCATGCTCTGCCTCTCAGGGCAAACAAAAAGGGAACCAACCTTCGTTGGTTCCCTCTGCGATATTGCTCGTTAAATTTCTGGTCGGGATGAAAGGATTTGAACCTTCGACCCCCTGAACCCCATTCAGGTGCGCTCCCAGGCTGCGCTACATCCCGACACGAAGAGGTATCTACTCAGATTACGCCCGCGAGTCAACCCTCATCAGATATTTTTTTTGAGAAAATGGGCGGTTGACACACTGCGCTCATGCCGATATTGTTAATATAATAAGAGTAGCCTCTTGTTTTTACAGTAATTACTGAAGATAATGAACCTATTTCACTGATGCAGCAACTGGTTAAAAACGCTGTGCATTATCTGAGGTTGTAATGGAAAAATACATGGCAGTGTAAAAAAATGAGTATGTATCCCCTATCTGCAGCAATAAAACATTCTCTGCGGACTGGCGATAAGCAAGGTTGCAGCGCATTATCGTCAACAGAGGCGTGGCGCTTGATTGTCTGTAAATTTTCCAAGCTCGCCGCGCAAGCCATTGCTGAGGATCAACTTCATGACGCCATGCTCTTGGCCCAAGCCGGAGCGTATATAGCCAGCAAGATGGCAATTGGGCACTACAGCATGCCGGCTCTGGAGCTTCCTTTTCTCACTTTTGCCGAACAGTTGAGTGTTGACTCGGAGCAAGGCGGTGGCACGGGAACTCTTCATGTGATGACCAGGGCATACAGCACTGGTGGGCACACTAAAACAGTTATAGACCATTTGTCAGAAAATCCGGAAAAAATTCGCAACACCATTTTAATGACCCACCAAACCTCAAGGGATGTTCCCAGACGTTTGCGGCAAGCTGTGGAGCAAAGTGGCGGGCAAATCTTTTTCTTGAATGATTGGAGAAGCATTCGCGCGGGCGACCTGCTGGGACGGATTGGCTGCCCGGGAAAAGCGATGAGACGCGCGGAAAGGGCATTGCTGTGGAATACATCCGGGCTTGCCAGAAAATGCCTGTTTTTACGCCGTCTCGCCCTCTCGCATGAAAGGGTCATCCTTTCCACTCATCCGGAAGATCCGTGGCCTATTATGGCGTTCGGGCATCCAGATTTTCCTCGCCCTGTCTTTCTGCTCAATCATGCGGATCATCGTTTCTGGCTGGGACGCTCAGTTGTTGATGCTGTGCTGGAGTTTCGCGACCTGGGACGCGAGCTGAGCAATGCAAAGCGCGGCCGACCAAACTCGCTCACACTCCCCCTGCTCTTTACGCCGGCAGAGCCAGTCAACGCAGAGCAGCGCGCAACTGCACGGCGGCGCCTGCGCCTTCCTGAAAACGTTCCCATCGTCGCCAGCGTGGGAGATTCGTATAAATACGTCCCCATAGGGGACTGCAATTACCCCAAATTTGTCGCAGATACCTTGAAAGCGCGCGAAACACTTCACTATCTGGTTATAGGCCCTTCACGGAATGCCCCGGATTGGGTCACGATTGATGAAACAGTCAAAAACCGCCTGCTGCTTCCCGGGCCTGTTCCAAACGAACAACTGGAGGATTGGTTGCGCGCCGCTGATATGTATGTGGGAAGCTTTCCCATAGGCGGGATAGTCGCTGTCATGGACGCGGCCAGAATAGCCCTGCCGGCGTTGTATCTAAAAACTCCGGCGTTCTATTTCCGCAATGCCGGCGAAACACTCGAATGGGTGTGCGATTCAATTGAGGAGCTGCGCGAAAAGTTGCAGCGATATATCATGCTTCCTGAATGCGCCGCCCTGCTTGGAAAAAAGCAGCGCGAACGCCTGCTAAGAGAGCAAGGAAAGGAAAGCTGGCTTGCCGCGCTGGACAAGGTCAACTCATGGCCTGGCGAGCATACTGTCACAAAAGAGTGGGAAACTGAAAACGGCACATCCGAGGTCGAGGCATTTTTTGAAGCGACGCTCGCCTTTTCGCGCAAGTCTGACGAAGCCATGAAAGGCATACTGACAGCAAGGATGCACAAAATAACGACGAAAAAAATACGGCTGGCCGCGTTTGCCTGTCTTGAATTTGACTAAAAAACAGGCCGCAAGCATGTTCGCTTGGGGTCGCCGCTTCATGGCGGACAATCAGCCTGCGGCAGTCCTGCGGGCGTTGCAAATCAACGCGCTGCGTTCAAAACGAACTCAAGGGGCGGGAATGAAAAAGAACGTTATCTTCGGCAATAATAACATCGCCAAAATGCTTTGCCAGGATCTGCTACGCTGCGGTTCTGACTTCAAAGTCGTCGCGTTCTGCGTGGATGACGAATATCTCACCGGAGATACCTTTCTGGGGTTGCCGCAACTCAGTTTCCTCAGCGCCTGTTCGGTTTACCCGCCTTCTGATTTCAATATGATTTCCACCGTCAACACCACCACCGCTCTTCGCTCCCGCCTCGACATATTCCGGCGGATAAAGGATGCCGGCTACCACATGCCAAACTACGTCAGCCCTATGGCGGACGTCAGTCCTGAAATCGAAATGGGCGAAAACAACATAATTATGGCGCAAGCGCATGTTGGCCTGGGCGGTAAAATGGGCGACTTCAACCTAATCAGACAAGGTGCATATATTGGCCACGATTTCCATCTGGGCGACAACAACGTCTTCGCCCCACGTTCCATTGGCGGAGGGCATCTGGAGACAGGAAACAACAGTTATTTCGGGCTTGGCTCAATCGTCATCGACAATATCTCCATTGCGGATGATACGTTCATCGGAGCCGGGGCAGTTGTGATTCGCCATACGCAAGCGGCAACATTGTATGTAGGCAACCCCGCCAGGGCAATCAAAACCCATCACGACACCGGGATTATCTTTTGCCGGCGCACCTGAGAACAGGCGACAGCGCGAAAGTGAGCGCACCACCCAGACGACTAACCTGCCCCTCTCAAGCGCACGCACTCCATCGCCAATGCGAACCAGCGCAAAATCATGCCGCCATCCCGCTTGCGCGAATTGTTGAGCCTGGCGCCCGGAAACGGAAAATACGGATATTAGTATGAGACTCACCCGCTATCAGCACAGCATGGAATCCGCCTGGAATGATTTTGTCGCAACGTCCAGAAACGGATTGTTTCTTTTCGATCGCCGGTTCATGGAATACCATTCAGACCGCTTTGAGGACCACTCCCTGGTTTTTCTCAATGCCGCGGGAGCTTTCATGGGAGTGATGCCCGCCAACATCGTAAACGGCGTTCTCTGGTCGCATCAAGGCCTGACGTTTGGGGGGATTGTCGCTGGCATGAAGACAACCATGTCGGACACTCTCGATATGTTCGCTCTTTTGCGCGCATATCTTCGAGAAAACGGGATTATTTCCCTGAAGTACAAGCCCGTTCCCCATGCTTATCACCGCTGTCCTGCCGAGGAAGATTTGTATGCCCTTTTTCAAAACGGGGCGGTTCTCTCGCGGGTTGATGCCTCGGCATGCATTCGTCTGGACAGGGTCGCTGCTTACTCTAAAGGCAGAAAGCACAGTATCAAAAAAGCGCTTCGACACGGTCTTCAAGTGGAAGAAAGCCAGGACTACTCGGCATATATGACATTGCTGGGCGAGGTTTTGCGCGAGAGACACAGCGGCTCTCCCGTGCATTCGGCAACGGAACTGGAACTGTTGCAATCTCGCTTTCCGGACAACATACGTTTGGTTACGGCAAAACTGGAAGGAAAAATCCTTGCCGGCACGGTTATCTTTATGCACGGCACTGTAATTCGCACTCAATATCTTATGAACACGGCAGAAGGAAGACAAAAAGGCGCTTTGGACATTGTAATCGATCACCTGCTCCAATTATTCGGCACGTCGGGCCATAGTTTTTTTGACTTTGGCACCTCTGCTGCCGGGGATGGAAGCGCAAATCTGAATCACGGCCTGATGCAGCAAAAAGAGCATTTCGGCGCCAGAACTGTCGTCCAGTATATATTTGAACTGACCCCATGAGGGAAAGCATATGGATTATTCCTTAATTGAGATGAAAATTCATGGAGACGCCAGGGGCCTTCTTGTCGCCGTCGAAGGCGGGCAACATATCCCTTTCGATATTAAGCGGTTTTTTTTCATTTTCGATACAGCTCCCGGCGTCAGCCGCGGTTGTCACGCCCACAAAAGGATCGACCAGTTCATACTCTGCGCCAAAGGCGGCTTTGACATAACCGTGGACAACGGCGTTGAAAGAAAAACCATCCGCCTAGACCGGCCCAATCTAGGCATCCACATCAGGCCCAATGTCTGGTCTGAACTTTCCAATTTCACCCCTGGTTGCGTTGTTATGGTTCTGGCCAGCGATCATTATAAAGAGGATGAATACCAGCGCGATTATGAAAAATTTCTCCGGAGCGTCGGCAAATGACTAAAATATCTTTTTTGAATCTGCTGGAGATAAACCAGCGGCATCGGCCGGAAATCGAGCAGGCGATCGCGCGGGTTCTTGACAGCGGATGGTATTTGCAGGGCGCCGAGAATGAGAATTTCTGCCGAGAATTCGCCATGTTCTGCGGCACCCGGCATGCCTTGGGCGTTGCCAATGGCCTCGACGCTCTGTATCTTATCCTGAAGGGATACGGTTTTGGTCCGGGGGATGAAATAATTGTCCCCGCCAATACATATATCGCCACCATTCTTGCCATTACCCGGTGCGGCTGCACGCCCGTTCTGGTTGAGCCGGACATTGAAACCTTCAACATGGATCCGCATCGCGTCGCAGCGCGAATTACGCCTAAAACAAAAGCCGTTTTAGTGGTCCATCTTTACGGGCGCGCCATGGAAATGCAAGAAATATGGCGCATGGCCAAATGCCACGACCTAAAAATTATAGAGGACGCCGCCCAGGCGCATGGCGCCATCTACAAGGGGCGCCGCGCCGGAAATCTTGGCGATGCGGCCGCTTTTTCCTTTTATCCTGGAAAAAATCTTGGCGCTATCGGTGACGGAGGCGCTATAACCACCAATGACAGCTCCCTGCACGAGAAAATGCGGGCAATGGCCAATTACGGATCTTCCGTCAAGTATCATCATGAATGCAAAGGGGTGAATTCCCGCCTTGACGAATTGCAGGCGGCTGTCCTTTCAGTCAAACTTGTTAATCTGGACGAAGATAACGAGAGACGGCGAAGCATCGCCGCAAGGTACTGCCAAGAAATACGCAATCCGCTGGTAATCTTGCCATGCATTCCAACCGACGCAGCTTCGCACGTCTGGCACCTGTTTGTCGTAAGAACGCCAGAGCGTGATGGCTTGCGGCAATATCTGGCAGACAGTGGCATCTTTGCGCAAATTCATTATCCTGTGCCTGCGCACAAACAGCCAGCGTACGCGGAATGGAGCATGATGACGCTGCCGGTTACTGAGCGCATTCACCGTGAAGCGCTTTCTCTCCCGATAAGCCCGGTCATGACTGAAGAAGAAGTGGACGCCGTAGCCGCGGCCGTCAACTCCTGGCGAGGATAAACTGATAGGGCGCTCTGCCGCCCCTGGCACACCAAGACCAACCAGACATGCCCGCATCAAAACCGTTTCTTGACTTTGCTCTGTCAGGCGGATAAATAGTTCTATTTTGCACGGCTTATCGCGGCCTGCATGTGCCGCATAAAATCAACCTCAGCATCCGCGTCGGATCATGGTGAATATATGTTTGAAAGTCTTTCTGACAGACTAAGTGCTGTTTTCCGCAAGTTCCGGGGCCAGGGCACCCTGAATGAAAGCAACATTCAGGACGGTCTGCGCGAGGTCAGGCTCGCCCTGCTGGAAGCTGACGTAAACCTGAAGGTCGTCAGGGAGTTCATTGAGCGGGTCAGGGAAAAAAGCCTTGGCCAGGATGTGCTCAAAAACCTCAATCCCGCCCAGCAGGTCGTCAAGATAGTCCATGAGGAGCTTATTGAACTGCTCGGTGGCGACGCGGCCAAGCTTGAACTTGCCGGGCCAGCACCACACATCATCATGCTGTCCGGACTTCAGGGGTCTGGCAAAACCACCTCTGCCGGAAAGCTCGCTCACTACCTGAGAGACCAGGGGCGCAAGCCGTACCTTGTGCCTGCCGACGTCTACCGTCCGGCGGCCATTGACCAGTTGACCACCCTGGCCGGGCAACTCGACATGCCGGTTTACGCCTCGACCACCGGCATGAACCCGGTCGACATCGCCAAATCAGCGCTTGCCGACGCCCAGTCCAAAGGCTGCGACTGTCTGCTTATAGACACTGCGGGCCGCCTGCACATTGATGAAACGCTCATGCAGGAGCTGGTCAACATCAAAGAGGCCGTCAACCCGCAGGAAATCCTCTTTGTGGCTGACGCCATGACCGGCCAGGATGCCGTGAACGTTGCCGAATCCTTTAATCAGGCCATCGGCATAACCGGCGTAATCCTGACCAAGATGGACGGTGACGCCCGGGGCGGCGCAGCTCTTTCAATCAAATCAGTCACCGGCAAGAGCGTCAAATTCGTCGGTATGGGCGAAAAGATAAACGAGCTTGAGCCGTTCTTCCCGGACCGCATTGCCGGGCGCATCCTCGGCATGGGCGACATGCTCACCCTGATCGAAAAGGCGCAGGCCGATATTGACGAGGAAGAAGCCGAAGAGCTGGCCCGCAAAATCCAAAGCGCTGAATTCAACTTCGAGGATTTCCGCGCCCAGTTGCGGCGCATGAAGAATATCGGCTCGCTGGAGTCAATTTTAAAGATGATTCCCGGCATGGGCGGCCTGCGCCAAAAGCTTGGCGACATGAAAATGCCCGAAAAAGAACTGGCCAAATCTGAAGCAATCATCAATTCAATGACCAAAAAAGAGCGGCTGAACCCAAAACTGCTCTCCGGTTCCCGCAAAATGCGCATTGCCAAAGGCAGCGGAACGTCCATGAACCAGGTCAACCAATTCCTAAAGCAATTTGAGCAGATGCGCTCAATGATGCAAAAAATGTCCGCGACCGAACAAAGCAAAGGTAAGGGGCTGTTGTCCAAACTAGGCCTTGGCAAGGAAAACCAGGCCGCCGGACCGCTTGACGCCATGAGCTTGCTTGGGGGAATGGGCGGCATGGGCAATCCAGGAATGGGCCATGCAACCCAAGGGGGAGGGCTGCCGCTTTCCAAAGAGGAGCAGAAAAAACTCCGCCTAAAACGTAAAGATGAAAGAAAACGCAAGAAAAAAAAGAAATAAGGGCAAAAAACTATTTGACCCGGTGCGAAAATAGATTATGTAATCCTGCGCCTGAGCGAAAATCACTGAACCTCAGCCCACTGCATGGGCGCGACCTCAGGTCCGAGAAAAAGAACAACCTTTTTTAAGATACCAGATTATCAGGAGAAAGACATGGCAGTTAAAATCAGGCTCACCCGCATGGGATGTAAAAAGCGCCCCTTCTACCGCATCGTTGCGGCAGATTCCAAGACCAGACGCGATGGACGCCCTCTGGAATTCATCGGTCACTACAACCCCATGACCAGCCCGGCTGAAATTAAAATTGACGCCGAAACATACAAAAAATGGCTGGACCTTGGCGCTGAGCCCACCGACACCGTGCGCAGCCTGGTGAAGAAGCTGGGCTGATTGCATTTAATCTGAAACGATTAAACGCATGGCGTGAACCCGCGCCTGGACCGATGCCGCCACCTTGACGGCGCCGGTCCAGACGCGGGTTTCGGTCTTATTTCGCCACGTTACAGGCTTGTCGCAGTCAGGGCGAAGGCAGACCTCCAAAGCTATTGGCGAAGCCGTTCAGCTGACAGGGGACGGCGCAATTGGGGCAACCATTGCCCCTGCCCCGCATGGTCAATGTGTGTCCGCGCTGGTTAATACTTCTTCCAACTCCGCCCTTTCCCTTTGTTTCGGGTCGAGGGCAAACTCCAATTCACGGCATGCAGGAAATTGCCAGACGTTGCTGGAAAAACAGTCCCATCTTCTGTGTCCTAAAATTCCTCCCCTTGATTTTAAAAATTCTACTTTTAACCTGATGAAAAGACATATTCTCTTATAAATTTGATCAAAAGGTTTCCTTTTTTCTCGATCTGATGTATTAATGTAATAAATAGCGGAAGAAGTCTCACTATCAGACACACACCAAACATGTTGCACCCGAACGCTACACGAGGCTGATATGCTGCGAGAACTGATTGAATATATTGCTAAGTCGTTAGTTGACAAACCTGAAGAAGTGGTTGTTACTGAAGTTAACGGGGAACAATCAATCGTATTTGAATTGCGCGTGGCCAAAGAAGATCTGGGCAAGGTCATAGGCAAGCAGGGCCGGACAGCGCGGGCTATGCGCACCATCTTGAGCGCCTCCTCAACAAAGTTAAAGAAGCGCTCGGTTCTGGAAATCCTCGAATAACCATCTGGACAGCGTTTCGCCAAATAGTTGCTTCGGGCGAAACGCTGTCATCACACACTGCCAACTCTGACTCAGACGGTCTTAGGTCATGTCTAAACAAAACAGCAAAAACGAGTTCATCAAGGTCGGCATTATCGCCAAGGCGCACGGCATCAAAGGAGAATTATCCCTCAAATGCCTCGCTGAATCTCCGGATCTCCTTCAGGGGGATGTTTTTATCGGAAAAAGCCAACCAGATGCAAAGCCCGCAAAAGTTCTCAAAACGAGAAATCATCACGGAAATATCCTCGCGACCATATCCGGCGTCGTCGACAGAAATCAGGCCGAAGAATTGCGCGGCTCCTCCATCTATATTCCCGCCTCGAAGCTGCCGCAGCTGTCCGACGACGAGGTCTACCTATACCAGCTCCACGGCCTTGCGGTGAGTACTCGCAATGACGACGGCTCCAAATCGCATCTCGGAACCATTGAGGCAATAGAAACGCCGTCCGGACAAGAACTCTGGCACATCCGAACCGACAGCGGAAAGGAAGTAATCTTCCCGGCTGTCGAAGAGTTCGTCGTTAGTATCGACTTGGAGCAAAAAGAAACCATAATCGCCCCACCACCTGGGCTGTTGGAAATTTACCTGTAGATTCCGGAAGAACGGCTGCGCCTGAATCTGATGTAACGGGGTAATCACACTATTTTCGCGCTGTTATGTCACCTTTTAAATATAAAGCCCGCCAGAGGTTGATTCCGGCGGGCTTTATATTTAAAACGCAGTTGCGCGCGTCATCCACGTCACTTTTCTTTTCAATTCAACAAAAAGCAGCCCAAATGACCAAAACTATCTCTCCAGCCCCATGGGCCGATATAATTCCCGAGAATCTCAGCACACCCTGCTTTGTCGTCGATGAAGACCGCCTGGCCGCCAACCTGTCCGTACTTGGTGGCGTCAAGAGCCGCACCGGGGCCAAGATCCTGCTGGCCCTCAAGGGGTTTGCCATGTTCAGCACCTTCGGTCTCTTGAAACAGACCCTTGACGGGGTCTGCGCCAGCTCCCCTCACGAGGCCAGACTGGGTCGCGAGGAATTCGGCAAAGAAGTTCACGCATTTGCCGCTGCCTACAGCAGCAAGGATATGCAAGATATTCTCCAAGTGGCGGACCATGTTGTCTTCAACTCCTTTGACCAGTTCCGCCGCTTTCTGCCTGCCGTAAAAGAAGCCGCGCTCAGGCAGGGGCGAGACATAGAAACGGGGCTTCGCCTCAATCCGGAGCATTCCGAAGGCGCTGTGCCTATTTACGACCCCTGCTCTCCAGGATCCCGTCTCGGCATCAGAAAATCGGCATTCGACCGCCTGGAGAATATGGACAAGCCAGCTCTGGACGGCATCATGGCTGAAACGAGCGGCCTGCACTTTCATACCCTGTGCGAACAGGATGCCGCGCCGCTCGCCCGCACCCTGGCCGTGGTCGAGGAAAAATTCGGTTCCCTCTTCTCCCGAATCCGCTGGCTCAACTTCGGCGGCGGGCACCACATAACCAGGCCAGGTTACGATATTGACCTTCTGTGCGGCTGCATCGCGCGCATCCGCGAAAAATACGGCCTGCAGGTCTATCTTGAGCCGGGTGAAGCCGTTGCTCTCAACACCGGCGCCCTTGTTTCCACCGTGCTCGATATCGTCATGGCCGACATGCCGGTCGCCATTCTGGACACCTCCGCCGCCGCCCACATGCCCGACGTTCTTGAAATGCCATACCGCCCGGAAGTGATCGGAGCCGGACAGCCCGGAGAAAAAGAACATACATGCCGCCTGGCCGGCAAATCATGCCTCGCCGGAGACGTGATTGGGGAATATTCCTTCAGAGAGCCGCTCAAGCCCGGCGACAGGCTGATTTTCCTCGATATGGCCCACTACAGCATGGTAAAAACAAACACGTTCAACGGCCTGACCCTGCCAGGCATCGCCCTGACCGGACAAAGAGGCGCAAACTTTCGCCTGATCCGCTCATTCGGCTATGAAGACTTCAAAACCAGGCTGTCGTGAAGAAAAAAGTCAGGCTTGTTGTTCGGCGTGCTCCAGGGAGCGGTAGCCTCTCAGGCGGGCCAAGCGCTCCACAGCCGCCGCGCTCAGGTTGCCGCCCGCGTCTTTCGTCTTTTTCACATGTTCGGCGTAGAGTTTAAGCGTTTGAAGAGAATATGTCTGCAGTTCGCCCCGCATGTAGGTTTCAAACGAGGTCATCCAGACATTGCCGATGCTGTGGACCGGACGGGAACGAGCGGCCAGGCGCGGGTATTTTCTCGCGAATTCGACCTGCCAGGCGAGCAGGATCGGCGCTATTTCATTTATCAGTTCCTTGGACTCCCTGGGGACGTCGGGCAAAGCCGACCTAATGCGCAAGTACTCGTCAGGCGCGGTCCAGGCCATCATCCGGGCGTATTTTTCCATAAGCAGGTTCCGGCCGCACTCCCTGGCGTCCAGAAGATCCCGCAAATAGCTTTCAAGGGCCTCGTCACTCCAGGAATAGAACTGGCAGCGGCGCATCTCGGCAAAGGTCTTTGGCTGATCCTGGCAACCGGCCCGTCCTCCGGCGTTGTTCACGCCCTGAAATGCTTCCCACTCCAAGGCGATGACGCGGCTGAGCGTGTTTTCGCTGTTTTTCATGGCATGTCTCCTTTTGCCGGGCAAACGCTCCCGGCAAGCGCCATCTTGATCTCTGATGCGACAACCTGGTCAGGCTCTGACCCAAGGGCCGATTCCAAAATGCCCCTGGAACCGCTGGCGTCAATCCGCCCTATCGCCCAGGCGGCATGGCCGCGCACCAAGGGTTCCGGATCGCTCTTAACAGCCTTCTCAAGGTGCGGCAGATACTTTGGATCGCCCGCATTGCCCATGGCGATGGCCGCATTGCGCTGAAAATACTTCTTGTCGCGAATGTAGTTATACATAATGGGCTGAACGCGGCGCCTATTGAAATCATCATCCATAACCAGAAGATTTTCCAGAGTAAAGTCAGGGGCCATCATTTCAAGGAAACGATCCTCGGGCACGGCGCGATTAAGCTGCTTCCTGTTGCGCGGGCATACTTCCTGGCAAAGGTCGCATCCGTGTATCCGCACGCCCATGGCCGCGCGGATGCCGTGGTCGATGTAGCCCGTTAAATATGGGGCTGTGGGCAGATTGGCGACGTTCGCCCAATGGTTGAAACCAATACACCTTTTGGGATCGAGTTTGTTCGGTTCATAAATCGCTCTTGTCGGACAGGCGTCCATGCAGGCCCGGCAGCCGGGCGGGCAGCCTATTTCAAGGGTCGGCGAGTCATATTCAAGCTCCTTGTCGACAACTATGGAATAAAAGATCACAAACGAGCCCAGGCCGGTCGAATAGCCGAAATTGTTGCGTCCAAAGGTGGCTGTCCCGGATCTGGCGGCAGCCCATCTTTCCGGAAGAAATATGTCCGGGTTTATCTTGCAGCCCAGGCTTTCCACATAATCGCGCATCAGTTTCAGCCGGCTGCCGTTCAGCCTGTCCTGCGGCGTGACGTAACATCGGGCCAAATAGGCCCTGCCGACGTGCCGGGACAGGCTTTCCGGGCAGGAAACGCGCATATAGTCATAAGTCAGGCTGATTACGGAGCGGGCCCCGGGCATGACATTTTTCGGCGAGGCCCCGGCCACCGGGTTTCCCGGGCGTTTCAAAAGAAAGTCGAACTGGTCCTTTCTGGACTGCAGGGCTTCGGTGAACTCCTGGAAAGGCTCGGCCGTGGTCACGCCCACGTTGCAATACCCCTGGTCAAGCGCGAAATCCTTGATAGCTGATGTAAGAGACATTTTTTCTCTCCTGTTTGGCCCTGAATAACGCGGATAGGCGAATTGGCGCGGGGCTCTCAGGACATCGTCCTTGATTGGCCCCGCCTACATAACCAAATTTGAACCGAAAAAGCAGTATGCAACCGTTTCGCGCGGCAGCGGCGAAGGAGCGGCGTACCCGCGGCGGCCGAGCTTTCGCTCCGCTGGCGGATACGCCGCCCGCGGGCTGGTTTCGCAGCCGGATTTAACCTGATACGGGCTTCACTCAGCCGCCCTTGCGGCAAGGCCCGCCGGAGCAGCAATTCCTTTTGCAGGCGCTTTCCATTTCAAGGCAATAATTGACCGCTCCGTGGATCTGCAATATAAAATAGAAGTACCCCTCTCAATGTGAGATGGCCACTTCAACCGCCATGACGGCGAAAATGGAGCAAAGCATGAAAAATACTACCCGTAAAGCCGCCTTGCGGCTCGTGCTGGCGGCCCTGTTGGCGCTGCTGGGCGTCAGCGCGTCTTTTGCCGCAGAGCCGAGCCTCATGGTCGTTCCTCCCCTTGAGGCCGCGGGCGTGAACGCCACCACCGCCCGCATCGAGGCGAGAGACGCGGTTGTCTTCGCCAGCTTCAGCCTGCCGTTTTATGGCGAGTTATACCTGCGCGGCCTGAACTCCGATGGGGTTGAGATCGCCCGCAGCGCCAGCATGAAGGTTAAAAAAGCCAGGGACGCCGGCGGCAATCTGATATTTATGTTTGACGAAAAAGCCAACCTGGACGAGGTGCGCAGCTTCACTCTCGAGGGCCGCCCCCTTCCCCCTCCTCCGCCCGCAAAGCCGAGCATCGGCGAACAGGCTGAAGAGATAGTCGATGAATTGCTGGAGTGAACACAGCCCACAGGCAACCTTTGTTCCTGTTCAAAAACATAAAAAACGAAAAACATAAAAACGGAGGTGGGGGAACAAACATGAAATAGGCATCCGCAGACACAGCGTCTCAGACCTGTTGGTTTCTTCCCCCACCGTTCAGCCCGCGTTTAAAGGCTGGCGAAATAACCGTTGAAGTCGTCAATATATTTGTCAATATCCGAAATGACGGTTTCAATCTTCTGTGCCGTTTGTATGGTCAACTCGCCATTGATGGCGTATTCGCGGCCGGCTGCTTTCATCAGCTCACTATAAGCGGCGGCCTTTTCCGCGTATGAGGGCAAACGCATGGCCATGGTGCCGGCGCAGACGATGCGGGTGACTCTGCGGCTCACTATGTCCAGTTGCGAGAACAAGCCGTCATAATTGGGCCTGATTTCAGGAAATCCGCAGGATGAAATCAATACCTGGCGCTGATCAATTAGCTCCGGATAGCGCCAGGGGTGACGGATTATGCCGTCGCAGTCCATATAGATGTCCGGCAGAAGGCAGGGGAAAATCACCCGGTCGATACACGCCTTGGTCTTTGAGGGAGCGCCGTAGATGTAAAGCGGAAAACTCCAAATTACGACATCAGCGGCCACATATTTTGGGATTATCTTGCCCGCGTCGTCATCGATCACGCATTTTCCGGTCCTGGTCCGCCAGCAGGACGCGCAGCCGCGACAGTGATCGATGTTCATCTCCTGGATATGCAAAATCTCGCATTCGACATCCGGCCTGCTCTCCCGCATGCCCTCCAGAAACTGCTTGGTGAGACCCATTGTTATGCTTTTTTCCGCTCCTTTTGGACTGCCATTAAATACCAGAATTTTCATTTTCGACTCCTTCCAGAATCTTGATTGTTTCATCAATCCACTCCAACCTGGCCATGACTACACGTCTGCCAAAATCGGCAGTCAGGCTCCAGAAAAGGCGATGCCTGTCCGAGCCTTCGGGGCCATGACTGCCGTAGTGCCCCTTGGCGTAAATCATCTCTTCGAGGCGTTGACATATTCTGCCTCTGGTCTTTTTCAATATCTCTATTACTTCATCGAGATTTCTGTCCGCGGCAAAGAAAAAACGAAGCAGGAAGATATTGCGAGCGGACGCGCCGATGTCCCAATCATCAGCCCTCATCCATGATTGAAACTCTTCAATCCCCGCATCGGTTATCGAATACACACGCCTGTTCGGGCTCTTGTCCTGCACGACGCTGCGCGAAACCAGGAAACCAAGATCTTCAAGCTTGTTGAGCTCCTGATAGACCTGGCTCATCTGAGCCTTCCAAAAATAGTTCAAGGATTCGTTGAACAATTTGCTCAATTCATATCCGGTGCTCTCGTGGTGCCGCAAAAGGCCGAGAAGACCGTGTCGTAAGGACATGGCAAACTCCTTTAGGTTAAAAATTGAATAGTATAAAAGTAGAATACGGTCAAGCACAAAAAAGCCTGAGCGCATCAATGCTCAGGCTTTTTTGTGCTTGAAGATTAGACTTTGCAGTTACGGATAGATTACGCGCAGCAGGTTAAGGCCGTGCGCCGGAGCTGTGCGGCAGGGATTTTTGGCCCGTTCCGCCGCTTTGAGGATGTCCAGGACATCTTTGGCCGCCAGGCGTCCAAGGCCTATGTCGACCAGCAAGCCTATTATATTCCTGACCATTTGCTTCAAGAACCCGGTTCCATGAAAGCGGATGCTGACTACCGGCCAGTCTCTTGGACAGGTCATCACCCCGGCCAAGCCTGGAAAAAAGGCGATCGAATGGATTGTACGCCGCGTGTCTTTGACATCAGTGCCGGAATTTTGGAAGGAAGCGAAATCGTGCTCGCCGCTCAAAACCGTAGCCGCACTCTGCATATTTTCAAGGGAAAGCGGCCTGGTCTTCCAGCATAGTCCGGCCAGCAGTGGATTTACCGGCTCATCAGAAGGCCAGAGCGTATAAGAATATTCCTTGCCTATTGCCGAAAATCTGGCGTGGAAGTCTTCGCCAACCCAGTCAGCGCCAATAACCCGTATATCCGGCGGCAACTGGGCGTTAAGGGCGTTTTTCCAATTAATACCGGAGCTTTTCAAAGGAATGTCCACATGGGCCACTTGCCCTTGGGCGTGCACTCCGGAATCGGTCCGCCCAGATCCATGCACCCGGATCGGGTTCAAACAATGCTCATCTCGCGTCCCTGGATCCGGTTCTTCCTTAACCATCCCTGAAATAACGCGCTCTATCTCCGACTGAATGGTCCGCTGCCGCCCGTCTTCCGCCTGCGCCTGCCAGCCGCAGTAGGCGCTTCCATCATAAGCGATCACCAGTTTAAGCCTTTTCATCGTATCTTCATCCCCTAAAGCGCCATCATCTCATCATTCATACGGCATCTGCATCCTGACCAGGGCTTCGGTCAAGCGGGCAGCCTTTTGGGGTGGCACATAAGTCAAAATTTCGCCGGCCTGGCGGCCGCGCATCCCCGCCAGAACTCTGACGGCGATTTTCTCATCAAGCGTGGCCAGCACAGCGGCCGCCTGCTTGCCTTTCATATTGGAAAGCACGTCGACCAAATGCCTGAACTTGGCGTCATCCTCCTCTTTGGCCTGCTTCATCATGCTCTGCATGCGGCTCTCAAGCAACTGCATTTCTTCAATTTTTGCAGCAATGTCAATTTCAAGCGCGCGCAAATCCTGTTCTTTGCGGGCCAGCTCATCCTGGCGTTTGACCAGCGCATCCCGCGCAAGCGAATCGGTCGATCCGGAAGACGCTGAATTTGCGTCCGTGGGCGCTGCCGGGGGCGCTGGAGCCATGGAGGCGCCGGCCGCTTGCTGCTTTGGCTGAATGGCCGGCAATGCCCTTTGCTGGCCGGCTTGAGAGCCAGACGCCGCGCCTGAAATGGGAGGCAAGGTTGCCGGGCCGGTCCTTGTTTCAGGCTGCGTCGATGGCGCCGCCCCGCCCTGCTGAGACAAGGGAGCCATGCCGCCTTGCTGGTTAATGTTCCCATCAGATCCGTTCTGGCTCACAGCGGCAGCCGACGGCGGAGCGCCGACGGCCGGAGAATCGGCCGCCTTGGCTGAAGATGAGAGAAACGACGGCAATGACGGCATGCCGGACTCGACAAGCATGAAACACAGCACAAAGAGCTTCAGCCCGAGAACGGTCAGCAATACCCGTGAAAGCTTAGACAGCGACATTTTTGAAGCGCAAGGTTGCTGTTTCATCATATTCCCTTTGTTCGGCCATCCGCTCTTCGTGGGCGTGCCGAGCGGCTTGTTTTTCCTTAAGCTTGTCAAGAAGTTCCCGCTCTTTGGCTTTTTGAATCAGATTATCGCGCGCAGCGGCCAGGGCTTCTTCCTGATCCGCCAGAAGAAGGCTGGCAATCTTGATATCAACCAGGAGGGTCTTTATGTAGCCTTGAATCAGCCATATCTCCTCCGACCGCAAGGCCGCCGGATTGCCGAGGCGATTTAGTTGCGCGACATGGTCGGCTTCCATTGTCGCTATCCGCCTGGCAGTCTCATCCCGGGCGGCCGTGACCTCGGCCAGCGCCTGCATGGCCTGTTCTTCCAACTGCCGGCGGTAAACAAGCACCTGCTCAAGCCGAAAACGAAAACGCGCCATACCAATCTCCTGTCGAATATTTGTCTCTGCTACCTTATAAGCAAATATCAGACCAAATTAGGACTGAAGACAACAGGCAGCCTGGAACAACAATACGGCGATTCAGTATTGGGATTCACGCCCGCTTTAGTTTTTCCGGCTATTTTCGAGTCAGTATTTTTACTTGCCTGCATATGCCCATCAGCATGTCGTGTTCATGCCGGCGCAAGCCGCTGCGCCGTAAAAACCGGCGCATGGGTTGCATAAACCAGGCTGGGTTTGAACTGTCCAGATGTCCTATGGAGATAAGCACATCTTCGAGCGTTGAAAAGAGCATGGCTTCTTCATCGGCGGTGATTCGCCTTGATTCATGCCTGGTGGACGGTTTGTTCCAGGTGCGGCCGGCGGCGGGGCTGAACGGCAGAAAAAGGTTGGCCTTGGCGCATTCGTAAAGGACAAGAAGAACAGCCTGGGCCAGATTGAAAGAGGTATGCTCGACAAAGGCGGGGATATTGACCAGGTGGGTGCAGAGATCCACCTCGGAATTCAAAAGTCCTTTGTCTTCGGAGCCAAAAACGAATGCAACCCGGCCCTGATCCCTGGTTATGGCGCGCACCGCGCCCGCAGCCTGCTCCGGCGACAAAAGGGCCATGCGCCGGCCGCCGGTCCGGGCAGTCGAGCCTATGACCGCCTGCTCGGAGCGGACCGCTTCGGCCAGGTTTGCGCAAACAGTCGCCTGTTCCAGGATTTTAAGCCCCTGGCTCGTGGCGGCCGGGCCGGCTTTGTCCATATCAAAACGCTCCGATTCAACCAGCACAAGACGGCTCACGCCCATATTGGCCATTGCCCGCGCGGCCATGCCGATATTTTCCGGAAACCTGGTCCTGACCAGAACCACTGAAACACCTGACAGCATATAATCCTTTTCTTTTCAATCCGCTTGAATCAGCAATTCGCTCAAGTCTTCCATTTCATGGCCATCTCACGGCGCTGGCGGGCGAGTTCGCGCAAATCCGGGACTGCGTCGGTCTCATCGACAATTTCTCGGCCGAGAATTTCTTCAAGCACATCTTCAAGTGTTACCAGACCGGCCAAACCTCCAAATTCGTCGAGTACGGCGTACAGGTGTTCTCTTTTGTCGAGAAAACGCAAAAGGAGCCTGTCGAGAGAAGTTGATTCAACGACAAAATGAATTGGAAGCATGATATCGGATATGAGGCGGTCGTCCCTGTCTGCGGCCAGCTCTTCAAGGATGCGCCTGCGGGAGACGATGCCTATCAGATCTTCATTGTCATCTCCGTAGACGGGAATGCGGCTGTAATTCCATAAGGCGCCGCTTTTCTGAGCTTCAAGCACAGTCATGCTCGCTGCCAGAGAGATGATCACGGTGCGGGGGGTCATTATGTCCCTGGCAACCTTGCGGTCAAGGCCAAGAATGTTCTTGATCACGGCTTCTTCGTGCCGCTGAATCTGCCCGCTGCGCCGAAGGATTCCGGCAATGGCCGTCACGTCTTCTGCCGTGGCCGGCGGCGTTGCATTTTTTGGAGTAATCAACCTTGTGAACGAGCTGAGAACAAATATAAGGGGGCGAAGAATCAGCAAAAGCGCGGTCAGAAAAAAAGCCAGAAAAGACGACGCCTGCCGGCAATAAATTACACCCAGGGTTTTGGGGATGATCTCTGAAAACAAAAGAATGGCTAAAGTAAAAGCAATGGCGAAAATCGGCGTGTATACATCGCTCATCAAAGAGGCCGCGTAACTGCCGGCAATGGTGGCGCCAGCCGTGTTTGCAATGGTGTTTAAAGTCAATACGGCTGTAATCGGTTTTTCTATATTGCCGCGGATATTAAAAAGAAGCTCTCCGACCCTCCCCTTTTCCTGCCTTAATCGCTCAATGTGGCTTAACGGCAGGGAGTAAAGAGCGGCCTCGGTAAAGGAGCATACAAATGAAATCCCTATTGCCAGCACGCAGGTTATAATAAGCGGCAGCATTGCCAGGCCCTTGTTAAAGAATTAATTGCCTTTGCCCCGTCTTTACAGACGGCAGCCAAAACATGCCACGATATCAGCGCGCGGGCCGACAAAGCAGGCCTTATGCGGCCGCCCGGGAGCTTTCCCCAAGATTGCCCGTTCGCTCCCTCCAACTTTGAGTTGCGGTGGGGGACGGTTCGGATTATATTCTGTCCTCGAAATTTGGTTGCGGATTTCATCAGTTTAGCAGGAATGGGGACATCCGTCCAGAAAAGCGTTGCGTGCCGCGTTTGAAAGGTTGTTTATGCTCGAGTTGCTGAGGATCAAGGATCTTGCCCTGATTGAAGACCTGGAGATGGAATTCTCCGGGGGCATGAACGTGCTTACCGGCGAGACCGGAGCCGGCAAGACCTTTATCTTGAAATCTCTGGACTTTATAACCGGTGAGAAGCTGGATACGGACATGGTCAGGCCCGGCAAGGAAAAGGCCGTGGCCGAGGCCTTGTTCGTGCTTGATGGTGAGGAGCTTATACTGCGACGGGAGCTTGTGGCTGAAACCGGGCGCAGTAGGCTTTATGTAAACGGCGATCTCAGCTCACGAGAGGCCGTGAAGGATTTGCGGCCTGCCCTGCTCCTGCATGTTGGCCAGCATGGCCGGCAAAAACTTTTGCAGCCCGCGTTTCAGGCCGAGATCCTGGACGATTTCATGAACCGCCCGGATCTGATTGACGAACGATCCGAGGCCCTGAAAAAACTGAACGCCGTAAAGGCCCGGCAGCGCGGCCTGGAAGAACAATACAGCCAGTTGAAAGAAAAGCGCGACGTCCTTGAATATCAGCAGCAGGAGATCTCCAAGGTCAACCCGAAACCGGGCGAGGAAGAAGAGCTTGAGCAGTCACGCAGGCATCTGCGCCAGATGGCCGACACCGCAAACCTGTTTGAAGGGGCCATGACAGCCCTCTACGGTCAGGCTGACGAAGCCGGACTCATATCCGCCCTGGACTGCCTTTTGCGCAATCTGAATCAGCTTTCGGCCATTGACGACGATTTTACCGACCATCACGCCAAACTTGAGGACATGCGCTACCTTTTGCGCGACCTTGAATCCTCTCTGCGCAAAATTTCAACCAGCAAGGCGCCCGGGCGCGATGTCGAACAGATCGAGTCCCGCCTGTACGCTCTGGCCCAACTCAAGCGCAAACTTAAGCGCGACCTGCCGTCCATCCTCAACCTGAGACAGGAAATCGAGGACAACCTCGCCTTTCTCGACAATTGCGAGTTGCAACGAAAGGACCTGGAACGCGAACTATCAACAGCCCGCGAACATCTGGCGCAAATCCTGGCCAGACTCAATCCGGCCCGTCAGGCAGCCGCCCTGGAGCTTTCATCCGCCCTGGAACGGGAGTTGAAAGATCTCGGCTTTTCAGACCAACTCCGGGTATTTTTCGAATTCACCCCCGCCCTTCTCAGCCCAGGCTGTGAAGATCTGGCCGAGTTAAAACCCGCCCTGGCCTGGCAACCCAACCCCGGACAGCCGCCCCAGCCTCTTGACAAAATCGCCTCCGGAGGAGAGCTTTCCCGTTTCCTTTTGGGCCTGGTCAGCATGATTTCTTCAAGGTCCACGGAAAATCCGCTGCTCATCTTTGACGAAGTGGATTCAGGCGTCGGCGGCCTGACCCTGAACCATGTGGCCGACAAACTCGAATCACTGGCCGCCAAACGCCAAATGCTTCTCATAACCCACTGGCCCCAACTGGCAGCCCGCGGAAACCGCCACTTCCTCGTCAAAAAAGAAGTCCTCGCCAACGAAACTTACACCCGCTGTGCCCGCCTCGACCAAGCCCAGGTCCAGGCCGAATTGACCAGAATGGCCGGTGGCGAAGGTCATCTGGCCCAAAGGGTCAAGGGGTGAGCCGACAGGCCCCCTCTCCCTCCTTATCCCTTTATTGGGTATGCCCGCGTTGAGTGAAGGAAAGAGTAAATTGCCGGATGTGAATCCGGACGCATATTTATCGCAATGCCACGTTTGAATGTCGTTGCCATGGAATTCAAGCAGACGGTTTGCTGCACACCGCAAACCGCCTGCTCCCAAAAACACACCCTGATGAAGGGTAAAGGAGGACGGGGGGCCGGGTGAGGGAACCATCAGGTGATCGCCTGATGGTTCCCTCACCCGGACTGCCTGACGATATGCTCGATCGCACTTTTTATATACTGACTTTTGGTTGTCAAATGAATGACAACGACTCCAATTGGCTGGCCAGGGCTTTGGAGAGCCGGGGATTCAGGCGGGTTTCGTCCGATAATGCGGACGAGGCGGCTGTCAGAATCCTCAACACATGTTCGGTCAGGGATAAGCCGGAGCAGAAGGTCTATTCCGAAATCGGGCGCATCGCTCACCGGTGCAAGGTGCTGGGACAGGAAGATGTTGTCGTGGCCGTGGGCGGATGCGTGGCCCAGCAGGTCGGGGACGAATTGTTCAGGCGTTTTCCTATTGTAAGGCTGGTTTTTGGCACGGATGGAATTTCGCGGGCGCCGGAGGCGATTGAAAGGATCGTGGAAAATCCGTCGCTGAAGATGAGCTGCCTTGATTTCTCGGATGACTATGTGGAGCGTCCGGATGCTATTGACAGGGCTCCGGCGGCGTCTTTCGTAAATATCATGCAAGGGTGCGACAATTTTTGCGCTTATTGCATAGTCCCGTTCGTAAGGGGACGGCAACGGTCGCGGGAGGCCGGACAAATTCTGGACGAGTGCCGAAAGCTCATTGACAAAGGGGCGCGGGAGATAACTTTGCTCGGGCAAAACGTTAACTCATACGGCCTGGATGGCGCCGGGCATCCGGGTTTTGCGAAGCTGCTGCGCCAGGTGGCCTCCCTGCCTGGACTGCTGAGGCTGCGATTTGTCACATCACATCCCAAGGACATCGCGCCTGAGGTTGTCCGGGCGTTCGGAGAGTTGGAGAATCTTTGTCCCAGGCTGCACCTGCCGCTTCAATCCGGATCTGACAAGATACTCAAGTCAATGGGAAGGCACTACACTGTAGGGCAATATAGAGAAACCATCCGTGAATTGCGCAAGGCAAGGCCGGATATCATTTTCACCACTGATATGATTGTGGGCTTTCCCGGAGAAACTGAGGACGATTTCCTGCAAAGCATGGATATGATGCGTGAAGTCGGATTCGCGGCCAGTTTCTCCTTTGTCTATTCCGACCGCCCAGGGGCGCGGGCTGTGGACTTTCCCTTCAAAATACCGCGTGAAACCGGGCTTGAGCGACTTTCACGCTTGCAGGCCTGGCAGATTCAGGCTAGTACTAGTATACTGAACGAAATGATCGGCAAACACGAAGTCGTGTTAATCGAAGAGCCCGGACAACGCGAAGACCCGGCCGGCGAAGCCTGGCAGGGACGCACCGGACATGGGCATACCGTCCATGTGACCCTTCCGCCCGGAGCAAGGTCCAATTGGGCGGGAAAGATGCTGCCGGTGCGCATAATAGGCGCGTCCAAGCATTCACTTAAAGGACGACAGGAAGGTGAGCCATGGTAGAACTCACTGTTTTGGGAATATCCACCCCGCAAAGCGAAGACCAGGCCCCGGTACTTCTGCTGCACCCATTGCAGACTGACCTTATACTATCCATGATGATCGGCCCGATGGAAGCTTTTTCCATTTCAATGGCCATGACCCGGCTGGAAAAAAACTACGGATTTTATGGGACGGCCCCCGAAGCGCCTGTCAATCTCCGGCCTATGACCCATGATTTCACCATTTCCGTGATCAACGGCCTGCAAGGCAAGCTGGAGGCCGTTGAGATACTCTCCGTCGAAGACGGAATCTACATGGCAGAGGCCGTCATAAACAGCCCCTCGGGAAAGGTCAGGATCGACTGCCGCCCGTCTGACGGCGTGGCCCTGGCCGTGCGTTGCGGAGCGAGCATCAAGGCGTCGAAAAAGGTACTGGAAGGCGCCTCCAACATTACAGACGTCCTGGCGCAACTGCCAGACTATATCCGCCAGGTTGTCGAAAGCAACATGCTCAAAGGGCTTACCACCGCCGCAGCCAACGGGGCGCAAGATCAGCACATGCATCTTTTGCAGAACAGGCTGGAAGGCATGGCCGCTTTTTTCAAGAAAACCGATGCCCAAGAGGCTGAAAACACCGGGGAAACCAAAGAGCTGCCCAAGCGTTCCATCACCATAAAGATTAAGCCCGACCTCCTGAAAATCAAGACCGGCAAACCGGCGCCGATCCAACGCCATGTGGTGATAGCCGGGGCCGTATCAAGATCTCCGATCGACCCGGCCTCGATCATGAACAGCCTGGGTGAAGACGCCACTGATGATGAACGCTGGACCGAGCTTTTAAAGCTTCTGTCGCCGGACATCAAAACTCCGATGTAACCCGGAGTAACCCACTCTGCTTATGGAACACGCCATAACTTCAGAAGTCGTTTCAGGACAAGAATATCGCATCGGCTCGTCGCCTGAATCAGTTGGCCAGCCCCTTCTCAGCGTGAGCGATCTGAGCATCGCCATCCAGAGAGATCACGGCAGCCAAGTGGCCGCATTGGCCGTTGAAGAAGTCAGCTTTGACATCGACAGGAGAATGACCTTCTGCCTGGTCGGCGAGTCCGGCTGCGGCAAAAGTGTTACCGCCCTGTCCTTGCTTCATCTGCTGCCATGCCCGCCGGTCCATGTGATTTCGGGGAAAGCGAACTTTAAGGGACGCGACCTGCTCGGCCTTGACGATCGTGAGCTGCGCAAGGTGCGCGGGGACGAAATCGGGATGATCTTCCAGGAACCCATGACCTCGCTCAACCCGGTCATGCGCATAGGCTCCCAGCTTGCCGAAGGATTAAGGCTTCACCGCCGGATGAGCGGAGAACAGGGCAGAAAGAAGTCGATCGAGCTGCTTGAGATGGTTGAGATACCCCAGGCAGGTCAGCGGGCCAGGGAATATCCGCACCAGATGAGCGGGGGGATGCGCCAACGGGTCATGATCGCCATGGCCATGGCCTGCGAGCCCACTTTGCTCATAGCTGACGAGCCCACAACAGCGCTTGACGTCACCATGCAACGCCAGATTCTAATTCTGATGCAAAAACTGATGAGTGACACGTCCGGCGCTCTTTTGCTGATCACCCACGATTTTGGCGTGGTAGAGCAGATCGGTGACTATGTGGCGGTCATGTACGCCGGCAAAATTGTGGAGCAAGGGCCTGCGGATGTGATCATGAAAGCGGCCGTCCACCCTTATACAAAGGGACTTTTAAGTTCACGCCCATCTCTTTTCTCAAAAGAAAAAAAAGGCAGGCTTTCAGCTATACCCGGTACTGTTCCCGGACTTTGGGAACGCCCGGCGGGCTGCGCCTTTCACCCTCGCTGCCCTTACAGCATGGAGATCTGCCGAAGCGAGCGCCCGCCGTTTGTCCCGGTCTGGGCGGGGCATCACTCACGTTGCTGGTTGCATAAGTGACATTTTAGCTGTATAAAACAAAATGAAATCTCCGGTTGGCCACACTTTGCGCGGCCGGCCTGAGATTTATTTTTAGGAAAGCACTATTTTAGGTTTATTTTGGGGACAGCTAAAATCCGCATCGCCGAGAGCGAAACGCTGTCGCCCCATTGCGAGCGGATCAATTCACCCGCGATTTCCCTACATCCAGGATGAAACAAAGGGGGAAATCATGACCACATTCAAGGCTGTGTGATGAAAGGACTGATAGAACACGGCAGGCAGGCTTTTGAGCGTCTCTTTGCCAAGCTTGGCTTTGGGATGCGAGGCAAGCTGATTACCATCTTTGTCGTCATCAAGGTTTTGCCGCTAATTTTACTGGCCCTTTTGGCTTGGCATCAGTCCTGGCTGTTGGGTGACGAACTTTATGAGCGAACCAGAGATCTCACGACACGGTCAAACGAGGCCCTGCAAAAGGCCGGACTGATTGCGGTCAATGACGTTGTCACCGCCCTGGATAACCGGGCGACTGAAGATATCGAACGCATGTCGACGGATACAGCCCGACATGTGGCCGATTTCCTGTATGCGCGCGACTCCGATGTGCTGCTTGCGGCCTCTCTGCCCCCCTTAGAGGAAACCTATAAAGAATTCGTCCAGAAACGGCGCGGAAATATTGTCATCCAGAGCAAATGGGTACTGGCGCCGGACAAAAAATCATGGATTCCGGCCCAAGAACCTGAAAAACAGGTCATGGCCACCTCATCCAACCGGGAAAACGACAAAAGTTTTAACTACCGCCCGCCGGTGAGTTTCAAATATGAAAGCCGGCCGCTCTTTCACGAAATCACATTTGTAGATCTGAACGGCGTTGAACGAATCAAGGTAACCACATCTGATCTCACCGACCCAACGCTTAAAGACATCTCAATCAAAAAAAACACCTTTATCAAGGCTGAAACTTACTGGCCTTACCTGAAAAACCTCAAACCCGGCGAAATTTACGTTTCAGACGTGATCGGCGCTTATACGCGCTCCAAGGTTATCGGCATGTACACGCCGGAAAACGCGGCCAAAGCAGGCGAGGAGTTCGCTCCGGAAAAATCCGCCTTTGCCGGAATGGAAAACCCTCTTGGAATCAAGTTTAAAGGCATCGTCCGCTGGGCCACGCCGGTCGTCAGAGACGGGAAAAAAGTCGGCTACGTCACCCTGGCCCTGGACCATGACCACATCATGGAGTTCACCACCCACTTGAACCCCATGCCGGTGCGCTATACCGAGCTTTCCGACGCCTCCAAGGGCAATTATGCCTTTATTTGGGACCACAAGGGCCGAAGCATAGTCCATGCCCGCCACTACTCCATCACCGGCTACGATCCAGAAACCGGCGACCCGCAAGTGCCCTGGCTTGAAGACCGCATTTACAACGAATGGCAGGCCAGCGGCTTGCCGTATGCGGATTTCATTCAAGACGTGCCAACCTTTGTCGAGCAGTCTAACCAGAAAAAACCGGCTGTTGAGCTGACCAAGGCCGGCCTGGTCGGTCTGGATTGCCGTTATCTGAATTTCGCTCCCCAATGCACCGGCTGGTTTGACCTGACCAAAGACGGCGGATCTGGCTCATTCCAGATCCTCTGGAGCGGTCTGTGGAAACTGAACACCGCCGCGGCCATCCCCTATTACACCGGCCAGTACGGCGCATCCAAAAGAGGGTTCGGTTTTGTGGCCATCGGGGCGGGAATTGACTTCTTCCACGGCCCGGCAGACAGGACCGAAGTCGAAATCGGCAAGGTCATTGATGCCGCTGACAAAGACTTGAAACTAATGTCAGACGAGACCCAAAACGCAATATACCGGAACCTGCTGAACATGGCTTCGAGCCTGGCCGGATCGACGACTCTGATGATCATCCTGGTCATCATCATCGCGATCTGGATGGCCTCGGCCTTCACCCGCAGCATCAGGAACCTGCTTGACGGCATCTCGCGCTTTCGTGAGGGGGAGCGTCATTTTCGCTTCAATGCCCCTAATAAAGACGAATTGGGCACCCTGGCCGACTCCTTTGATGAAATGGCCGACAGTCTGGATGGAAACATTAAAGGGCCGCTCGTAATCATAAATACTGAGAGGAAGATCCTTTACGTCAACGAAGACGGCCTGAAGGCCATGAAGGCCACGCTCGAGGAAGTTCTCGGCAAGCCTTACACTGATTTCAGCTTCTACTCTTCCGATGACGCCACCTGTCCCATATCAGCCCTGCTCAGCGGACGGGAGCCGGAAGTTTTCTATCACAAAGGTTATGACAAGTATTACCAGGGCAAGGCCACATATCTCAAAAACAAGAACGACGAAGTAATCGGTTACATAATTCACACCAACGACGTGACTGAAATCGTCATGCAGCAAAAGCGCGTTGAAGAACAACGCGCCCTCTTGAACACGATTATAAGCCAGTCTCCGGACATCATCTGGTACCAGGACGAAAACGAGATCTTCCTGGCCGTAAACCCGCGCTTTTGCGCCCTGGCAGGAAAGACAAACGAAGAGCTTCTCGGAAAAAGCGTTGCCGAAGCATTGTCACCGGAACTGGCTGAAAGGTTTACACACAAAAACCAACAAGCTCTGGCGTCTCAACGCGCCCTTTACTCTGAAGAAGAACTCATTTTTGCCGACGGCCATAGAGAAACGGTCGATTCCGTCCGCACCCCGATTTATGACGCCAAGCACGAGCTTGTCGGCCTTCTTGGCGTGGCGCGCGATGTTTCCTCGCGGGCGAACGTCGAGGCCGAACTGCGCGAGACAAAGCTCCAGTTGGAAAACACCGTCGAGCAGGTCAACAAGGCCAGCCAGGCCAAGAGCGATTTCCTGGCCAGGATGAGCCATGAAATCCGCACCCCGATGAACGCCATCATCGGCATGGCCAATATCGTCAAAAGAAAATTGGGAGATCCGCCGGTCAACACAGGGGAAATCCAGGGGCACATGCAGCAGCTTGAAATATCGTCACTGCATCTTCTCGGGCTCTTAAACGACATCCTGGAAATATCCAAGATCGAGGCCGGGAAAATCGAATTGTCGCTTGAGCCGCTGCACCTGTTTGATCTGATCGACACGGTCACGGCCATTATCAGGCCACGCTGCGCCGAAAAGAGCATTACCTTTACCGTAAAGAAACCCGATATCGCCGGCGACTGCTACATAAGCGATCCCTTACGGCTGCGTCAGGTGTTGATCAACCTGCTTGGCAATGCCGTCAAATTCACCCCGGAATGCGGACAGGTATCCCTGGAAGTATCCCGCGCCGAAACAAAGGACGGCCAGGACCGGTTCCACTTCTCGATCCAGGACTCCGGCATCGGCATTCCCAGGGAAATTCAAGCCATGCTTTTCGCCCCGTTTGAGCAGGGACGTCCCCATGTCGCCAGAGAATACGGCGGCACCGGTCTTGGCCTTTTCATCAGCCGCAGCATAGTGCGGCTGATGGGCAGTGAAATCGAAGTAGAGAGCGAGGTGGGCCAAGGCAGTCATTTCTTCTTCTCCCTCTGGCTCACAGAGGCAAGCGCCAACATCAGCATTCACGCGGACCAGGCCGACGAATCATGCCTTAACGGAAAACGCATGCTGCTCGTGGACGACGTAATGATCAACCGCGTCATTGTAGTCGAATTGCTCGACAATATCGGCCTTTTCATTGATGAGGCCGAAGATGGCGAACAGGCGGTTGAAATGTTCAAAACATCAGAGCTGTTCCACTACGATTTCATACTTATGGACATCCAGATGCCGGGAATAGACGGCTACGAGGCCACCAGGCGGATCCGCGCCCTTGAACGCCCGGACGCCGCGAATGTGCCGATCATCGCCATGACCGCCAACGCCTTCAAAGAAGATGTGGACAAAGCCATGCAAAGCGGCATGACCGGGCATCTGGCCAAGCCGGTGGAACATGACAAGCTGTTGAAGGAGCTTGTGGGCGCGGTGGTGAGGTAGGCGGATATTTGCTTTTACTGATGAAGATCAGCAGTACCGTCCTGACGAGTTCACCTAACGACCTTGCGCGATTTCCTAAAAAAGGGCCTGCATCCGATTGCGGGCCCTTAACTTTATAGCGCGCGGTGCAGGATGAACATGTGTCGCCATCTCCGAAAAATAGTCTTGATAAAAAAGGTGATGACGGAAACAGGTGGCCCCATGCTGCAACAAACTGGGTAGCAATGTAAACATACGGCTACGGTATGGACACTCAGAACTTGCCCACAAGAACTCTTGTTGACAGTGCTTAGTGGCCAATATAAAGAATTAGTTCTGTCTGCTGGCGGGAGAATAGTTCTCCATACTCCGGACGCCTTAGTCCTCCTGCATTTAGCAATAAATCTAACTACGAATTTATCTTTTTACGGCACGGCGACACAACCGCCAGATTCTTAGACCACGCGATTGATAATATTTGCAGGCGGTTCTCGGAATTGTTTTAAGGATAAACCTATGGCTAAAAACATCTTCCGCCACGCAAAAATCAACGGCATCAGCGCTGTTGTGCCGCAGAATGAAATACGTCTACAGGATGAGCTGCAATTTTTTGGCGGAGACATCAAAAAGGCGCAACGCGTTACCAAAATGGTTGGCATTGACAGAAGGCGGGTAGCCGAAGCCGGGATTCTGCCGTCAGACCTGTGTCAGCAGGCGGCAGAAAATTTGTTCGAGGGCCTGGGGCTTGATCCTGCCGCCGTGGATGCGCTGATCTTCGTCGCCCAAAGGGCTGACTACATCATGCCGGCAACCGCCTGCATTCTGCAACACAAATTGGGCCTCCCAAAAACTTGCGCCGCTTTTGACGTGAACCAGGGCTGCGCCGGTTATGTTTACGGTCTTTGGCTGGCCTTCTCACTGGTGGAAGCCCGCGCCGCATCCCGTGTGCTCCTGCTTTCAGGCGACAGCCTCGCCCGCCTGACTGATCAGGACAATCGCATTGTCACCCCAATATTCGGAGATTGCGGGACAGCCACATTAATCGAATACTGCCAGGAAGATACGCCATCCTGGTTTATGCTGGGCACAGACGGCAGCGGCGCGGAAACAATCATGATTCCAGCCGGAGGAGGCAGGCTGCCCTTGCCCGACACCCCAGAAGAATACGCGCCGTACTGCGAGCGCCTGTACGATGCCGGGGGCACTCCGTGGCGGTTAAACCGTCCCTATATGGATGGCGGAGCGGTCTTTGATTTTACCTTGAACATGGTGCCGGAGCATATCCTGGAATTGTTGCGTTTTTCCGGAAAAGGGGCGGATAACCTGGACTGGCTTGTTCTACATCAGGCCAACCGGCAAATTATGCAGGCTTTGGCGAATAAGGTTGGCTTTCCGCCTGAAAAGGTTCCCATGGAAACCTTCAGCAAATACGGCAATCTTGCAAGCGCTTCCATCCCTGCCGCCATCTGCGATGCCCTGGCCGTAGAGCTTGGCGGGTCACAGCGGCAACTCCTGCTTTCAGGATTCGGTATCGGCCTGTCATGGGCTTCCGCCATTCTCACCACAGATCACATATGGTGTTCCGGAATGAGGGATTACAAAAAACCGGAAAACCACCCCCTGCCGGAAGATATTCTTGCCCACTGGCGAAAAAAAATCACCGGAGAAGAGAAAAATCCATGCTGAGAGATATATTTTTGCAAGAATTACAAGACCTTTTGCAGCGTGACGCCTCCATTACCCCCGACATGCTCCTGCGGGATATGGAGGAATGGGACTCCCTTGCCATGATGTCTTGCATGGCGTATTTTGACAGGCATTTCAACGTGAAAACGAATATTTCCCACTACAAGGAGTTGCGCACGGTCACCGATCTCATGGCCCTCGCCGGCGGAGCCATCACATGATTTCTTTCAGGCAGGAAGATCTTTTGCTCGTCACCGGGGCCGGCTCCGGCATAGGCAAAGCCGTTGCCCTTGCCTGCAACGCCCTGGGGGCGACCGTCGTCGCCACCGGACGCGCTTTGGACAAGCTGCAGGCCGTTAAGAACGAAAGCATCAATCCGAATGCCTTTCATCTAGAACCGCTTGATCTTCTGGCCGATCTGGACGCCCTGCCCCACTGGATAAAATCGCTGAGAGAGCGGCACGGCAAATTCAAGGGGTTGGTTTGCTGCGCCGGGCATGCCGGCATCATGCCTTTGCGCGAATATTCGAGGACCGCTGCCGCGCAACTCTTTGATATTCATTTTCATGCCCCCATTCTATTGGCCAAGGGGTTTGCCGATAGACGCAACAATGCCGGACCCGGCTCATCCATAGTTTTTATATCCTCTGCCGCCGCTCTTGCCAGAGAGCCAGGGCTTTCGGCCTACGGCGGGGCAAAGGCCGCGCTCCAGGCGGCATCGTCCGTACTCAGCAAAGAACTTGCCCCGCAAAAGATCAGGGTAAACGCCATCGCCCCGGCCGTGGTGCGCACCCCAATGGGCGAAGCATATCTGTCTTTTCTTTCAGAAGAAGGCGCGAAAAAGGAGGTGGCCGCCTACCCACTCGGGATCGGCGAGCCAGACGACGTGGCGGGCATGGTTGCATTCCTGCTCTCAGATGCTGGAAGATGGATCACCGGCCAGACTATAGTTATGGATGGAGGCCGGTATTGATGGCAAGGAAACATGTCGTCATTATCGGCAACGCCGGGGCCGCAAGGGAATGTTACTGGCTTTTGCGGGAGGTCATGAGACAGCGGGAAGACTTGACCTTCAGGGGTTTTTTGTCGTTTGAAGGCTACGTTGGAGAGTTGCGCGAGCTTGCCCAGGCCGAAATGGGCACTGATGACGATTACACAATCCAAAGCGATGACCTTCTCGTAATAGGCATCGGTTCGCCGGCCCTGCGGGCAAAAGTATGGACCAAATGGAAACAGCGTGGGGGAACCTTCATGAACCTCATTCACCCTGCTTGCTTCATGCCGGAGACAATCTGCATGGGAGAAGGCAATATCATCACCCCGGCCTGCTCCTTTTCCTGCAACGTTGCCGTAGGCAGCGCCAATTACTTCAACGGTGGAGTTGTGGTTGGTCATGACGCGCGCATAGGCGATGCCAATTACTTCGGCACACGCTCCATGATCGCGGGCAATGCGGTGGTGGGCTCCCGGAACAGTTTCGGCGTAGGCGCCGTGGCACTTGAGAAAGTGAAAATAGGCAACGGAAACACCATCGCGCCAGGTGCATACATCTACAAGGGATGCGGCGACGATCGCCTGATGGCGGGCAATCCGGCGATTGATCTGTCAGGTTCCAGATAGGAGCTGCATCTCACTATGACTCCATCAGCCAAAAGCGCCAGCACCACCCGCCACAACAAAACTTCAAAATTTCGTCTTTCGTCCCTGCAACACAGTCTGCTGGAACAGGCTGCCTCCTCGCTTGAAAGGACTTGCGAACGCATTCGTTTTTACGGTCAACGCACCTACATGGAAATGGTGAACCTGCACTTTGAACTGCACAAAATTCCGCTTTTGCCCGGAGAAAAAATCCGCATAGATTTTCTTTGCATAGCCGCATACCTCTGGCCGGTATGGCAAAGCGTCTACGAAGCCTGCCTTTCTGATGATCGGGTACAAGTCAGGGTTATACTGCTGGATAGGGGTCATTCGTTTCTGAAAGACGCCGCGTGCACTGATGCTGAAAACTTTTTGCAACAGCACAACATCCCCCATATTCCATACGATGATTATACGCCAGATATAGACCGCCCTCATATTGCGATGTACCAGTTTCCTTACAATTCGATCTATGAGGAGTTTCGCAAGGTCAGTCCTGACCTGGTAAAGTTGCGCGGCACTCGGCCTGTATATATTTCTTACGGCATTGAGTATGACGAAGCGCGCAACACGGAAGTGATCACCGGTCTTCATTATCACAACTACGCACAGTCCCTGGCTTGGCGGTCCTTCGTAATGCATGAGGATATACAGAAAGGATATTTTCGTAATTGCCGCACGGGCGGCGCACACGTTCATGTGCTGGGGCATCCACGTTTTGACGTTTATGCGCAAAGGCCCACGTCGTTACCCAAATATATTGACGAAGTGCGCCAAGGCAGATCTTTGCTGTTTTACAACATTCACCATCCCAGCGATCACGGTTGTTGCAAGGGCACTGGCCAGAGTCACTCTCTGCCGATAAAGGAAACCGTTGCTTCCCTGATGTATCTTGCTGAGCAGGCAGATATTTGCACTGTGGTAAACCTTCACCCGCTTTTTGAAGCCTGGGCGTTGGAAAAAGGACGCACAACGGTGGATACGCTGAAACAAATGAAGGAATCCATACGCCATAGCCCCAATGCCGCTTTGCTGGAAACAGGAGATTACCGGGCGGTCCTGCCGCACATAAGCGCGTTTATTTCAGATGAATCTTCCCTGCTGCTGGAGATGGCTTTTCAAAACAGGCCCCTGCTTTATTTTTATGATGAGCCGGTTTCGCTGAAACCATTTGTGGAAGAAATTACCACTTCATTTTATCACGGGCGCGGACGTGGACACGCCCTCAAGGACGTGAAAGCGTTTGTGCGCCAACTGCGTTGTGGGGGTGACCCATTAGCCGAAAAACGCCAGCGCATTTGGAATAAATACTTTGGCGCTTGTGATGGCAGAATAGGACAACGCATTGCAGAACATATGCTCACGGCTTTACATACCGAAAAGGATACCACTGCATGAGATATTGTGCCCGCAGGCCTCGTAAGATCACCACTGAAAAAAAAACAAAAATGCACCTGCTTCCGTCCAGCCTGCGCGGTGCATACCGCCGTTTGCAACAAGTGAACAACAATTTGCTCACAAATCACTATTGGGAGCAACGCACTTATATTACCGCCATCAACATGCAATACGCCATCAAAGCCATTCCGGTGCTGCCGGGAGAAAAAATTCGGATCCATTTTTTGCATGTCTCCGCCGGCCTTTGGCCTGTTTGGGATTCTCTGTACCAATCCTGCATGGCTGACGAGCGACTCGAAGTGAAGGTGATTTTTCTTGATACCGGGAAAAGCCCCCTGGCTAAAACATTCCCGCCAGACGCTGTTTTTTTACGGGAAAAGAATATCTCCTATACGCCATACGAGAACTACGACCCCTATGCGGAGTGCCCCCATATCCTGGTATACCAAAGTCATCTTGACAGTCTGTATCTTCATTTCGCCAAACTCAAGGCCAACTTCATCAAAAAACACGGCACCAGGCCCGTGTGTCTATGCGGGCCTGAATACGATATACGGGAACCCGATGCCAGCAAGATACTGTATCAACAGTATGCGCACATGTTTTCCTGGCGCATCGTCGCTGCGAGCCAGGAAATTAAAGAAGACTTTTACCGCAGTTGTCTGCCAGGTGGAGACAGCGTGTTGGTAGTGGAGGATATGGATGGAAAAATGATTCTGGACAGACTGCTGAAAGATCTGCTGGAAGAACAGGAGCGCCTGTCGCAAATGAGGGGCAATATGAGCTTGGGCAACGAACTGGCATGCCTGGCGCGACTCATGCCGGAGGAACGCTAATGCTGGTGCGCGGCGGGCGCAAAGCGCACGAAACACGACGTAGAAAGATCCTGAACCGGCGCCGCCCCCGCCGGCGGACAGAGGTTCTCCCACAAACTCTGTTGGAACGGGAGATAGGCTCCCTGGAAGCGACAACCAACCGCATTAGATTTTATAACCAACGCACCTACACGGAATTGGTGAATCTGTCCTTCGAGCAACGCAAAATACCGCTGCTGCCGGGAGAAAAAATACGCATTCACTTTCTCCACATAGTTCCTTCCTACTGGCCGGCTTGGCGTAGCTTCTATTACGCCTGCCGTGCTGACGAACGCATGGAGGGCAAAATCATTCTGCTCGATTGCGCCGGAACACGCCTGCAAAATCCCCAGAGCCTTGGTGCGCGCGAACTTTTGGAGAAAATGCGTGTCCCGCATACTGAGTACATGGACTATGATCCGGCTCATGAAAAACCCCACCTGATCTTCTACCATGTACCACATGAGGTATATTACCGGTATTTTCGCAAGGTCGCCCCGGATCTGACCAAAGCATCTGGCATCCGTGCCCTATATTGCACCTACGGCATTGAGTATGACGCAGCCAGGAACAAGGAACAAGTAAATATCCAGCACTACCACAACAACGCCCACTCATTGGCCTGGCGGTCGTTTGTCATGCATGAGGATATCAGGGAAGGCTATTTTCGCTTTTGCCCCACTGGCGGGGAGCATGTGGTTGCAGCCGGGCACCCGAAATTTGACAACTATGCCGTCCATTCACAAAAAGATTTGCCGCGTGAGATGGCAGAAAAACAACGAGGCAGAAGACTTATAGTCTTTCAAGTGCATCACCCAGGCAACAACGACTGCCGCTACAAATACCGTGACCACCATCTTCCGGTGCGAGAAATCATTGAGATCCTCAGGTGGCTCGTCGAACAGGAAAAAATATTCTGCGTCATCACCCTGCATCCAATTTTCGAATTTTTGCCCATACAAATGGGAATAGTTAGCGCCGAAGAGCTGGAACAGCTATTTGAAAATATACGCAAAAGCCCCAGCACCTTCCTTTTTGAAGGTGATTACCAAGCCTTGCTTCAAATGGCAGACGCCTTTATCTCCGGTCCGTCATCATTGCTTCTGGAGATGGCCTTTCTAAACAAACCCGTGCTCTATCTCTCTGATGAAATTCATGCTTTAAAGCCATTTGTAGAGGAAATTTTCACCTCTTTTTATCATGGCAGAGGGTACGGACACGGCCTTGCGGATGTGAAAACATTTTGCGCCCGCATGGAAAATGATGACGACCCCTTATCGAACAAACGCCAGCAGATTTGGGAAAAATATTTCTCTTCCTATGAAGGGCAAATCGGCCAGCGTATGAAAGAAAACATAATTACCACCCTGGCTCACAAAATAACACATGATGCAGGAGTTCGTACCGATGACAAATAACCAGGTTGTTTCAGTATTATGGTTCGGCACAGGAAGCATGACCGCTCAACTTCTTCCACTCTGCAAACAGCAACATGTGCAGATTCTGGCCTTCATTGATGAACGCCCCGGCATGCGTGGAAAAACTTTAATGGACGTTCCCATTATCAGCCTTGCGGATATACCAAACTATGATTTTGAATATATCCTGGTGGGAGCTCGTCCATATGCACACATTGCGGAAAAACTGAAACACTGTGGTGTCCATGAAGACAAGCTTATTTCATTGGACTTTGAATCGAACGCGCTGATGACACATCGTCACTATGCGTCATTTCTTAATTGTGTTACGCACATTGCTGAATCAACTCCATTATTTTCGAAAATATTTTATCTTGACAAAATATACACCTGCGACTGGATTAGACATGCGGCAGGAGCTTTGTCCTCACGCAACAAGTCTGACGCTCTCTCCATTGCGATAAATATCTACGGGGCCATCGGAGATGCGTTAGTATGTCTTGCATGGGTGATTGAGTTATATAAGATCCTGCCGTACAATGCAAAAATCTACTTGTTCGGCAAAACTAACTTGTCGTTTGCAGCTCATCAATACGAATTTATCGAAACGGTATCTCCTCAACAAGAATTCGCGGAAGCCAGCGGCTATGACATTAAGATATCGATACGCCATATTATAACCGTTTCAATAGATCATATCTCTGAGAACCGGTTCCCGGACATTATGCCTATTGTCGACTCTCTGCGCACTTTCGCCGAGCAATATAAAAAATATGCTTTACCGCACTATTACGGCACTCATGACAATGCCTGGGGCAGACTGTGCAGACTGCATGGCTGGAACCGATGGGATGAGCTTGGGGCAAACGAGGCCATCCCCTTTTCCAGAAAAAACCGAGCAACCTTCATTCCCGATTCGGAAGCCTATTCAGCCCTCCGCCTTTACGATCTGGAGCATAAGCCCTTTGTAACTTTGCACCTTGGCGGCGATGCTGAAGCATGTAATTCAGCCCTGCAAATAAAGAATTGGCCGGCTTCTTCATGGAGTAGTTTTTGCCGAATATTTAAAAACAAATACCCACATATTCTTTTGGTGCAGCTTGGGACAAAGGAAGCGGAAGGGGCAATCAAGGGAGTGGACCTTTGCCTGGCAGGAAAAACCACGCTCCATGAATCAGCAGTCATACTGAAACAAGCCCTGCTGCACATTGACTGTGACTCCGGCTTGGCGCATCTGCGTACCGCCCTGGGCGGAAAAAGCGTTGTACTGTTTGGGCCGACACCGGCGGATTTTTTCGGCTATGAGAGCAACATCAATATCGAATCACCAGCTTGCACAAATTGTTGGTGGCTGCGCGACGATTGGTTCACGCGATGCCCCAAGGGCCTTGACGAGCCGGAGTGTATGGCTGCCATTGCCCCGGACAAAGTCTTGCAAGCTGTTGATGACACCTTGGCCGAATGCAGGGAATACTCTTACGCAGCAGGCTCCGCTGCCTTGTACTCCAAAGCAGGGCGCCTGGCATATGAGCCTATTTTGGAAGATATCTGCCAGACCTGCGGCGTGACGAAACTGCCCATTTCCCAGCATATAGCCGGAACATGCGGAACTGTCATCCACGCCTCCAAGCAATGGGAGTACCCCTATGTAATCAATGAGATACGCGCATTGAGCACACAACCCATGAAAATCGCCGATGTCGGCAGCGGCCGAGGCATGCTCTCATGGTATCTCGCCAAGCAGGGCCATTCCGTCACCTCCTATGATTTGAGCTTTGCCCACGGCAACAAACGCGAGTCGGACAGGGATGTAAACCGGCGCTTCATCCAATTTGCCAAAGCGCAGGGCTTTAATGCCGAATTTGGCTCTATCTTCAATCTGCCAGCGGAAGATGAAAGTTTTGACATTGTTGCCTGCGTCTCTGTGGTAGAACATATCACATGGAAGTTTTACGCCTTTAAAGAGATGTTACGCATCCTGAAACCAGGCGGCAAACTCATTGTCACTTATGACCTCACCCTGAATAAGGCAAACCCGTCTGGCGCAAGCCGCATAGATGTATTCACCGCGCGCAAGATCACGCACCTCTTGCAAGAATTGTCCGCATCACCAACAAATATCCATACCGAAGCAAAAATAAGGGCGAGCATTAAAGATATAGTCGGCGACGAAGTCAAGGGGATGTGTGAGGACCTGACTGTTGGTGGCTTTGTTTTGACAAAAAGCGCAAAGTCACTCGCAGACCCTGCCTGATACCGTGGAAACGACATACGACAGCAGCCAAAAGGCACAACCTTGCGCTCTGGCGTTCCATATGGGTGAACTTTAAAAAGAGCAACACTGACGCTCTAATCTCCACATGCCGAGGAAAACATGCGGTCTCACCAAAAAATACATTTCATCAACAGGGCCGACAATGCAAATATCGGCGACTGGGTCAGTCTGCCTTTCAGATATTATTATGACTTTTTCCAGCAATTCATGGTTATTAGGCATGACATAGATAATATCCACTGGCTGGAGATCGGACCGCAAGACATCGTCATCCTGGGCAGCAGCGGCATGCTCTATATTTCTGACAGTTTTCAAAAAAACATCCAAAGGCTGTATGAAACAACCCCTCACGTCATTGCTTGGGCAGTGGGGGTTAACACGCCTTATGACCGGAAGCCTCCGCAGCCTATTGACACGAAACGGTTTAGTCTCATCGGTGTGCGTGATTACGCGCACCCTTATGGGCTTGAATATGTGCCATGCGTTTCTTGCCTTGATCCGGCATTACATAAACGCGCGAAGATTAAGCGGCGAGTAGGCGTTATCGAACATCCAACCTGGCATCCGCTAAAAAATTTGCCATATGAAAAAATCGGCAACAACGTCAACTTTGATATCTTGACCGAGTTTATCGCCACATCTGAGATCGTTTTAACTTCCTCTTATCATGCGACCTATTGGTCAATCCTGATGGAAAAAAGAACAATCTGCGTTCCATGGAGCAGTAAGTTCGATTATTTCAAGTATAAGCCTGCATTTTACTCCGGAAATATTGAAGATGACATAGCCAATACAACGATCCATAAAAACGCCTTACAGGACAGCATAGAGCGAAATTCCTCCTTTTTTGCCAAGGTGAAAGACTATGTTCTTTCCACTATAAAGAACGTAGACCCACGGCTTCAACGCATTCACGAAATGAACAGGCTCGCCTCTCTTGATTTTCACCATACGCGACTCGCATACAATACAAGCAGACATGAAGAACGCTTTAAAACCATAGACACACAAATTGCCAATGTACGGCAGAACGTCAGCACGGTGCAGCGTCACGCCGACAGCCTTCATCTGCGAATGCAGGAACAGACGGCTGGAATGCTGTCCTGCATACAGTCCAGGCTGGACGATATAATGCAGGTTAACAATTTTCGGAAAATTACGACTCTGTGCTTCGGCACGGGTAGTATGGCCGAAAACGTTCTTCCGGCCTTCCGTCCGGAATGGATGGACATCAAGGCCTTTATCGACGAACGCCCGTCCATGCGCGGCATGACGTACGCCGGCAGCCCAGTAATTGATTTCGGGCAGATAACCGGATGTTCTTTCGACTACATTCTGATTGCCTGCCGCCCGGCGGACCGTATCGCTGAACGCCTGTGCGCCATTGGCGTTCCGGTGGAAAAAATAGTGTCATTGGACGTGGAAAATTTCTTCTGGCAACAAAGCTCTCTGGATGACGCCGGACTGCGCACAGACCTGCTTGCATACCTGCGGCGTTTTCCGGGCCTGCTCCAGGCTATTGACGTACCTGCCCTGCTGGACTCGTCTTGGCTCAGGGGCGTGCGTTCCCAAAAAAAACAAGCCGGCGAAATCCAGAACGCGTTGCTTCCTGAAAATGTATCCATGCAGGCCACGACGAACCGCAAACTTCTCTCTTACCTGGCCACACCGCCCCCCTTGCCGCAACTGCCTCAAGACTTGTGCGGCATCCACATCGAATCCAGCAACATCTGCTCTTATCGCTGTTTCTGTTGCTCTGTCTGGAACACTCGACGGCCCAAAGGCGTCCTTTCAGAAGAATCACTGCGCATCCTTATTCAGCGAGTGGGCAAATTTAAGGGGGAAGTGGCTCTGAATTATTGCGGGGAACCCTTACAAGATAAAGGCTTGCCTGAAAAAATCAATATTCTGCGCCAAGCTTGGCCCGAAGCCACCTTGAATTTTGTGACCACCCTGGGCGAAGACGTGGGTGAAAACTTCCTTGACGCACTGTGGGAAAATGGGCTTAACCGCCTGGACGTGAGCTTCTATGGCTACACACCAGAGCTGTATAAAAAAATACATGGCGTTCCCCGCTTTGCCCTTGCAACCAAAAACCTGCAACATGTACTGCAAAGTGAAGCCCGCAAACGAAAAAAAGGGCATGTGCGGCTCAGGGTTTTGCATGTGGAGGAGCAGGCTCCCTTTCTGGATGCAAAATACCCGGCTGCTGCCGCCGCCTTTCGCGAGAAGGTGAGCGCACACCCTAACGTCTCCAGTATGGACACCTATTTAATGTCCCAGGCCGGAGCGGGGAAAGTACACGGTGAGAGGGGTACATATCTTCCCTGCTCCATTGCATGGGGCAGGTACGCGCGTGAACTATATGTGACCTGGGAACTGGATGTGGCGCTGTGCTGTGCGACAACCGGAGATGAGATGCGCCTGGGCAACCTGCGCGAACAAAGCCTGGAAGAAATTTTCGCCGGAAAACCTTATCAGCAGCTTATTCAGGCGCACTGGGAGGACAATTTGGATGCCTACCCATTTTGCAAGCGCTGTGAGCGTTTCATAGGCGGCACAACCTTGGAGCTTGTTCGTATAGCGTCCTGGAAAATAGCAAACCTGCTGCAAGAAAATAAGAAGAGCAAGCCTGTATTCAGCATCGTCGGCGAGCCCAGACTGGCCGGTCCGTTGGCCGCTTTTTACCGGCAGCATGTTCCTGGGTTCATTCCCCTTGCCGCACTGCGGGAAGAAAAAAAAGACAAACGTATGCGTTTTGTCTTTATTGCCGCACAAGGTGAGGCGCAACTTGCATTTTACAAAGAGCTTCAGGAGGATCAGAAGCTGGCGGCAAAACCGGGGTTGCACATCATTCCCTTGCTTGGAGCTGGTTTCCCTCAACCACAGAAGACTCTGGCATCCCTGGCAAACATTTATTCTGTGTCAAAATTTAAGTAAGGGAAAGTTATTATGGTCAAGGTGATAAAATGGCAAGACCGTGAGAATTTCCTCGAAGACTGGAAGAAAAGAATCGCCATAATGGCTTCATTCTTTGGCGAAGAGCGAAGCGTTCTAGATCTTTGGTACGGTATGCAATGACAAGAATGCAAACGACAAAACGAGGGCTCTTCTGATGCTGAAAAAGGTCGTCTTTCACCTAGGGACGGCGGGGGATGCTTTGTCTACCCACTGGGCTTGGGCCGAAGGCCGTTCCTTTTTGATGCAACAAGGGGTGATCCACCCGAATCCCCCCATAGGCTTCGGTTTTCCTCTGTTGGATATCCTAAAACGGCGCCCTGAAGCCCAGGCAGGAATCCTGCCGCCTGGCGAGTCCTTCATCAAAGAGTATCAGACATATTTACAAAATTCAGTAAGTCAAAATTCCGCCCGTATCTTGTGCATAGATTTCGGAAACAGTTTTTCTTGGCTTTGCATTCTGCCGTTACTGCGCTCCCTGGTTCAACATGCATTTCCCCAAGCCGAAATGCTTGGTTTTATCTCTCTGCCTCGCTATGACATAGCTTTGGAGAGACAGTTTTCCATATCGCTGATGCAAGGGGAGATACCAACATCTTCATGGATCAAAATGCAAGGCGAAAGCCCCGCCTATCTTTATGCCAGCGGCCTTAATGAGATTTTTTCCATTTTCGGCCGTGAACATGTCGCATGTTTTGTCCCGGAAGAGCCGCGTTCTTATACCGCAAAAGAATTAAACCGCCCCCTTCTGTCATCACAAGCGGCCTTTTGGGATTTTGCCGGAGTGAGTATTCCTTTAGATGAAACAAGCGGTTTGGCTTGCTTTCGACCGAAGCTAGACCTTCATCTTCCGCCGGAGTTTTTGGCTTTCTGCCGGTCCTGCAATGGGGTGAGAAACAATTCAAATAGTCGTCTCACATCTCTATGGGCAAACCCAAGCGCTTCACCGGCGCCAATATATTTGCCCCCCCCTCCAGTTTTTCTCTCGCCCTGGACGGAGCAAAGTGTCCGCTTCGCCGACTGGGGGACATTTTTTTCTCCATTCAGCCCTGAAGAGCGTGCGGCCTTTGCGGCGAATCATAAAGAAGACAACGCCGCCACAGCCAAACTGCTCGGGCGCGAGCAGTTATTCACCCCGGTGGACATCAGTCAGCCCCACGAGCCATTCACCGGTCTGACCCGAGAAGGCGCCTTTCGTGTGGCCGAGCGCCTTGACCGGGATTTTGCCTGCACCCTTATGGCAGACTTTGCCGCAGCCCCCATCCAATATCTGACGCGTGAGCAACACCTGTGCCGTCAGGCCCTGCACGATGTTCTTGATCCACCATCCACAATTGCTTTGCCATATATAGGACGATCGCCCACGGTTTCCGTACTCACCCTCACCCATAATCACGCTTCGTACGTCGTCGACTGTATTGAAAGCGTCATTGCCCAAAAAACTGAATTTCCCATCCAGCACATTATTGCGGACGACTGCTCAGACGACGGCACACAGGACATTATTCTGGATTATGCCGCGAAATATCCGCATATTGTTCCGGTCTTCCAAAAAAAACGCTCCTTTGGAAGACAAAACGTGGCTGCGCTGCTTAATATGGCCCGCACGGAATATGTGGCCATCTGTGAAGGTGATGATTATTTTACAGATCCAAACAAACTGCAAATGCAGGTGGATTTTCTAAATTCCAACCCGGACTGTGCGCTGTGTTTTCATGTTGCGCGTGTGAAATACGAAAATGATCCCGCAAAGGAGCGCTTATATCCAGAACTGGACACGCTGCCGCGCGGTGTGCGTTCGTTTTACAGCCTGACTGACTTGATCCGGCACAACTTCATGCAGACCAACACCGTAATGTACCGCTGGCGTTTTAAAAATGGATTGCCAGACTGGTTCCGCACGGATCTCACGCCCGGCGATTGGTACTGGCACCTCTTACACGCAGAAACAGGAAAAATTGGCTTCATCAATAAGATCATGAGCGTTTACCGCAGACACGAAAAAGCCGCCTATTATCTCGCGGAAGTTGACCGCCTTCAGCACCGTGCCAACGTAGGTATGAGGGAAATTGCCTTCTACGATGCCGTCAACAAGCACTTCAACAGGAAGTTTGAGCCAATAATCCTCGATATGGTTAACGGCATCTTCGCCGATGCGGCACTCTATGACGAAAAGCAGGATGAAAATGAGGGAACTGAGCCTATGCTGTACAAACTGGCGGACAAGTATCCTGACTTTGCTCGCCATTTCCTGCGGTCATTGGATTTTGACGACCTGCCCAAGTAACAGTGCCGCTTGATGATCCCGCACAGTTAGGGCTCGATCTGTTCCTCATCGGCAAATACCATCGTGCCGTCTTGCCCCACACGCAGCATGAACGAGGCCTCATACAGCGTTTCTCCTTTGTCGGCGTCCGGATTTTCTGCCACTCTTGCGCGTATATTGATTTCTGTGCCGGGCGGAAACACCGTAGCGCAATAATCCTTCAGCTTTGCCAGTACAAAGGTGCGCAAGGCAGCGCGCGAGATGCGCCCATCAGCATCCCAGCCCGCTTTGAGTTGATCGGGGCTGACGCCCCATTCAAAGCTTACAACAAATGCACCGTCTTTTGACGCAAGCAAATTAAGAGCATCATCGACATAAATCTGCCCCCCTTCAGAAGCTACGCCACTCACATCGATTACTTCCGCATGAACCGAAGTCTGCTGTTTAGAGTGGACATCGACACTCGCCTTGCCTTCTTTGGACAAAGCATTCAGCGAGAACCTATGTCTGCCGGCCCGTAAAACGCCTTCGTTCTGCAGGTCAATGTATACGTCGCCTTCTAACTGAGACACCTCCGCCTCCACGGCGCTATTTTCCTTCGACCAGATCATGCCGGTATTGACTATTTTCACCTGCGAATCTCCGGCGGTCGGGCCGTCATCCACATGGACACCGTGGTACGACGTGACGATCGAACCCATGTTGAGAATATCCGTTTGAAACGCATGGCAATGGCTGCCTCTGACATAAATCCCCATGAAGCCATAAATCCCGCCGGCATTTTCGATGCGAAGGCATGCGCCGTCCGCAGTCTCCATTAAATCGACAAACAGCGCGGATAAAATTTTGCTTTCATTTCGCAGAACGCAGTTTTCATCAAGCCGCAGACGTAGCGCCGCTGCGCCGGTCAACTGCACGCGGACCTGGCCGTCTTCCTTCGCGTTTATCAGATGCACGTTTTGCAACGAAATGTCTCCTGAGCCTATCCACATCTGATTGAAATCACCCTCTTCCCGACCCATGCCGATGATGGTGAGCGACTGGCCCGGCGCGCAGGCAAGCAGGCGAGTTGGGTCATCTTTGTCCACGCTCCGCACGCGCTTGTGAAGCGTGATGACCGGATGATCGTCCTCACGCAACGCCGCTTCCACTATGCCCACAAAACGGCTCCAGGACATGGTTGGCGAAAGCGCCGGCCATACGAATAAATAGACAAGAGCCGCCATCGTCGCGATCAAGGCGGCTATTCCGAAGGCACGCATATAGTTTTTCATGCTCCCCATCCTCTTTCGTAATGTTCACTGTGCCTGCGCTGCATCTTTGATTCTTGGGCGGCAGGCTCCTTCGTCATTGCGCTCAATCGGCGAAAGGAAACTCTCCGTTTTCACCTTCAAAGGCGTGGCAGGCTGGCGTCATTGCAACCTGTTCCTTTGAAAGGAACGCCAGGCTGACGCTCACATGGTACGCGCGCGGCTTCTGCCTTATTGCCGAACGCCGTGTCAATCCTCGGCAACTCGTCCGTCCCGATTGTCCGGTTCACCAGGATGTACGCGCCGGTGTCCGGCTCACTTTTATTCTCATTTTAAATGCTGGGGATTCTCATTTTGTGCGACCGCTCACAGTGAACAAAGCATTTTACGTCTGTAGGGAATAATGTGGGGAAAGAAAAAGCGGCCATGAAGCACTCCCCCATAACCGCTTTATATATTTGGCGCGCAATGCAGGAATCGAACCTGCGGCCTTTGGCTCCGGAGGCCAACGCTCTATCCAACTGAGCTAATTGCGCGCGAGAAAGGCAATATATACTTAAACAAACGCCTGTCAAGCCTTTCAGGGCGCTTCACAAAAAATGCTCGGGCCTGTCACGCTTCCGGGGTTCCGCTTTCCGCTCCGTTGGTCTGCCGTTTTTCCAGTATGGTTGCAAACTCTTCGCTGTAAATGTTCAGCATTACCGTCACAAAGCCGAGAATCAGCGGTCCGTATAAAAGCCCCAGAACGCCGAAGACCTGCAGGCCACCCAATATCGCCAGGAATATCGAAACCACCGGCAGCTTGATGCCGTCACGCATTAAAAACGGCCTCAGGAAACTGTCGATCGTCGAAACTCCCAAGCCGCACCACAAGAGCAAGAACAGCGCGCTCTGCCAGCGGTCGATGGCAAAAAAGTATACGCAGACCGGGAACCAGATCAGGGCCGTTCCAACCGCAGGCACGAACGCTGCGAAAATCATCACGAATCCCCAAAAAAGGGCCGGAATGCCCACAATGGCCAAACCGATTCCGGCCGCAATGCCCTGAAGGGCCGCGACCATGAAACCGCCGAGAAGCACGGCCTTTGACGTCCGGCGAAGGTTCAAGATCACGCTTTCAGTCTGCTCGGGCTTGAGCGGAAAGAGATAGCGCAGCCGCTGCACCATTTTGCCGCCGTCAATGAGCAAAAAGAACATAATCAGCAGCATGATGAAAAAATGCCCGACAAAACTCAGGATGTGGGTCAGCAGGTTTGTGCCGAAACTGAGCATGTATTGGCCGGCCCCGCGAATGACGCTTACCAGGTTGCTACGAATATCAAGGCGGGAGAGATCCAACTGGGGCAGGTTGGCCTGCAGCCACTCGGTAATATGGGCGACGAAACTGTCCAGATCGCCGGTGTATGGCGATTGGGTGAGCCATTGACTGATTGCGTTTATGCTTTCAATCGCCTGGGGAGTGAGCCCGGCGACCAAAAAGACAATTACAGCGGCCACAACCAATATCCAGAACAATATTACCAGGGATGCCGCCAAAATCCGCCTGTTGCCGACCAGCCGCAAGACCCAGGCATAAAGAGGAGAACACAAGGCCGCGAAAATACAGGCGAGGATGATCGTATTCAGGAAGGGACGATAAATTTGATAGAGCAGAAAAAGGGAAAACAGCAGCAGAATCAGAAAAAACCAGTAGAACAGCTTGAGTTTGGGTGGAACGAGAATCGGGTCGTGCGCCGCAGTCTGCCCGTACGGCATCGCTGGTTTTCCCTGTGTGGAGTCACCGCCTGCGCCGGCCGCCCCGGTAACTCCATCAGCCCCAGCACCGGGCAACTGTTCCAAGCCTCCAGTTTGAGCCGGAGAAACACCGCCTTCGGACTGGGCCGACTGATTATTTGATCTCAGGTCTTCTGGCACCTGATTGCTCCTTGGATGATAATTGGATGGCTCGGAGAACGCGGCAACTGTTTTGGCTGTTGCCGATTAATGCCGACCGCTGCTATACGCCCGACCCCACCGATTGCTGGCCTCACCAACACGCCCCTTGACCCCGCGCCAGGGCCTTGACGTGAATGCTCGTCAATAACTAGCACAAATACCAAAATCCATGAGCTTCAAACGCTTATAAAAAAAATCATCTGCGGAAGCTACTTCTCCATCCCCTTGGCCTTTTCCCAAAGCTCGTTTTTCTCTTCCATATCCAAGTTCTTGAATTCGCGGCCGCTCTCCCCGGCCATCTCTTCCATCTTGGCAAAACGCGTCAAAAATCGCTGCACTGCGTAATCAAGGGCCTCGCCGGCCCTGATACCCTTGCGGCGGCCGATCTCAACCAGGGTAAACAAAACGTCGCCAAGCTCGCGCTCCTGGGCCTCTTTGTCCGCCTGGGCGGAAGCGTCAAGCCACTCGAGCCATTCAGCCTCAAGCTGCTGCTCCGCGTCCTGGTCGCTGTCCCAGGTGAATCCGGCCGAAGCGGCCTTTGAATGGACTCGATAAGCCTTGATCAACGGCGACAACCCAGACGCCAGCCCGCCGAAAACGGATTTGTCCTTTTTGCCGGCCCGCTGAGCCTCTTCCTGTTTCACGCGCTGCCAGGTCTGTATCAGATCGTCCTTGGTGCCAATTTTCTCATTTGAAAACACATGCGGATGACGGCCGATCATCTTGTCGGCGCTGTGTTCCAGGGCCTCGGCCAGCGTGAATTCCTTTTTGTCGGCATACAGCCTGGCGATGAACGCGAGCAAAAATAAAACATCGCCGATCTCGTCCTTCACAGCCGCGCCGTCTTTATGACGAATGGCGTCCACAAGTTCGTGCGCCTCTTCCAACACATATTCGCACAGGGATGTTGCGGTCTGCTCCTTGTCCCAAGGGCAGCCGTTTGGTCCGAGCAGGGTGTCAACTACGTCACATACCCGTTGCAGGGCTTTGGAATTGTCAGATGCTGTCATATTATGCCACCAAGTTCACAGGCAGGAAAGGCTCGACAAAATCAATGAACCATTTCAGATACGGCACGCCGATCGATTTTTCCAAGAAATCAGACTCGGGAAACATGGTCCTGATCACTATGACAATGACCGCACAGACCACAACGCCCTTCAAAAAGCCAAGAACAAGCCCCAGGACGTAATCAAGCCAGCCAGGAACGACCGCGGCAAAAAGCTTTCGCAACATGGCCCCAATCATGGCAACAAGGATGAAAACCACAAGGAAGATGACCACATATGAAGATACGGACGCCCAAGTCTCATCCTTGACCAGCTTCAGCATTTGAGGAGACAGATCTGTATAAAATTTTCCGGACAGGACAAAACCCAGGAATATACCCACCAGGCCCATAACCTCGCTGATAAGCCCGGTTAACAGCCCGCGGATCATGAATAATACGACAACAAAGATAAAACCTACATCCAGAAGATTGATATCCACTTTTTCCTCGCAACTGTCGGGATATGGCGCTTACCCACACCCAGCCCTGCCTTCACGCCGGCATGGCCGGAGTTCGCATTTTGCTGAATCACGCTCGGACGCCTTGTTCAAAGAGATCTGTTCTTTAACCCATTTTTTTAAAATATCCAATGAGGATTTACGCCCTCCTCTTCCAGGCGCCATCATCATCATCATCATAACCATGGAAATAAATTAACTTAATTCTCCCCAACCATCCCAGTTGGCATGTATGTGCCTTTTTCCTGAAGCTCACGGCTAAAAGCGCTCTTTACAAAGGAGGCGATTTGCTACTATGACACTTCTTTCACATTATTTTTGATTTGGCCGCAGATATGGCCGTCCGGAGGTATCATGCCGAAGCATTTCATCAAAATCCGCGATCTCGGACTTGGTGGACCACAAAAACTACTTAAGCGGGCGCTGGCCATGAAAAAGACTCAGCACCGCTCATCTATTCTGGACGGAAAAAATCTGGTCCTGATCTTTGAAAAGGCATCAACCCGTACCAGGTTGTCTTTTGAAGTAGCGGTGAGGCACCTTGGCGGGCAAACGATTTTCATGACTGACAAAGAAAGCCAACTCGGCCGCTCCGAACCCCTGAAAGACACGGCCAGGGTAATTTCCCGTTATAACGACGGCATAATCGTCCGCACCTTCAGCGAGGAAAAACTCGAACAGCTTATCGAATATAGCGGCATACCAGTAATCAACGCCCTCACCGACCAAAGCCACCCCTGCCAGGTCATGAGCGACCTTTTGACCATCTACGAGCGCACCCCTGATTTTTCAAAGCTAAAAGTGGCCTGGGTTGGGGACGGCAACAATATGGCCTATTCCTGGATCGAGGCGGCAATGGTTTTCCCGTTTGAATTGGCCCTGGCCTGCCCTGTGGGATATGAGCCCAACTCCGGCTTGTTGGCAGAGGCCATAAAGTCCGGGGCCAGAATAACCGCCGGCAACTCCCCGGAAGAGGCGGTCAGAGGGGCGCATTACATTAATACTGACGTCTGGGCCTCAATGGGGCAGGAGGACGAGCAGGCGGAGCGCGAAGCGGTCTTCGCCCCCTTCCAGATTAATGCCGGCCTGATGTCCCTGGCCGCTCCGGACGCGAAATTTATGCATTGCCTGCCTGCCCACCGGGGTGAGGAAGTCACCGAGGACGTTCTTGAGAGCCCGGCCTCAATCATCTTTGACGAGGCGGAAAACCGCCTGCACATGCAAAAGGCCATCCTTGAGTGGTGTTTCAGCCCCGGCAACTGATGTTCGCAACAACCTGACCAAACCGCTAAACCGCTAACGCATGGAACGCAAACTATGAGCCGCGACATAAAAAAAGTGGTGCTTGCCTATTCGGGCGGCCTGGACACATCAGTCATCCTCAAGTGGATCATCGAAGAGTACAAATGCGAGGTCGTAACCGTGACCTGCGATCTCGGCCAGGAGGAAGATCTGGCCGGCGTCGACGAAAAGGCCCTGAAAACCGGCGCCAGCAAGGCCTATATTGAGGACGTCCGGGACGAATTCGCCAAGGACTTCATCTTCCCCATGATGCGCGCCGCCGCCATTTATGAAGACCGCTATCTCCTCGGCACCTCCATCGCCCGCCCGCTGATCAGCAAACGCCTGGTTGAAGTCGCCCGCGCCGAAAAGGCCGACGCCATCGCCCACGGCGCCACAGGAAAAGGTAACGACCAGGTCCGTTTCGAGCTTTCCATCATGTCCCTGGCCCCGGAGCTCAAGGTCATCGCCCCCTGGCGCACCTGGGATCTGCGCTCCCGCACCGATCTGAACAATTTCGCCGAAAAGCACGGCATTCCCATTTCCTCGGGCGCCAAGCACTACAGCATGGACCGCAACATGCTCCACTTGAGCTTTGAGGGCGCGGAACTCGAAGATCCCTGGAAAGAGGCCGGTCCAGGCAGCTACGTTATGACCTGCCCGCCGGAGAAAGCGCCGGACGCCCCGGAATATGTGGAAATCACCTTTGAAAAAGGCGACCCCACGGCCGTCAACGGCTCCCCCCTTTCCCCGGCCCAACTCATCAAAACCCTGAACGAGATTGGCGGCAGACACGGCGTGGGACGTATCGACATCGTCGAAAACCGCTTTGTCGGCATGAAGGCCCGCGGCGTATACGAAACCCCCGGCGGCACCATCCTGCACCTGGCCCGCCGCGACCTTGAAGGCATCTGCCTGGACCGCGAAGTCATGCATCTTCGTGACAGCCTCATTTCCCGCTACTCTTCCGCCGTCTACAACGGATTCTGGTACTCCCCGGAGCGCGAAGCCATGCAGGCCCTCATGGATACGGCCATTAAAAACCTCAACGGCACAGTGAAGCTCAAGCTCTACAAAGGCTCCTGCCTGCCCGTGGCCCGTAAATCGCCCAACTCCCTGTTCCGGGAAGACCTGGCCACCTTTGAACGGGACAACGTCTACAACCAGGGCGACGCCACCGGCTTCATCCGATTGAACGGCCTGCGCATCCTGGGGCATAATAAAATGTGAAGAACCGGGGGGGGGGGGGGGGGGGGGGGGGGGGGGGGGGGGGGGGGGGGGGGGGGGGGGGGGGGGGGGGGGGGGGGGGGGGGGGGGGGGGGGGGGGG
>JAVBNM010000005.1:0-28441 GCA_031551565.1 Desulfovibrionaceae bacterium
CCCCCCCCCCCCCCCCCCCCCCCCCCCCCCCCCCCCCCCCCCCCCCCCCCCCCCCCCCCCCCCCCCCCCCCCCCCCCCCCCCCCCCCCCCCCCCCCCCCCCCCCCCCCCCCCCGCTCTTCAACCGGCCGGAACTTCATCCGTTACCGGTTTGCCTGTGGGGTCTTCGGTGGCTTCGCTCCAGTCTTCGGCCTTTTCCCGGCAATATTCCATGGAGTTAATGGTTGCGCCGTTTTCCAGACTGACAAGCCTGTAGTCGCACAGGGCGGTGCCTTCCCTGATGGGGATGATGCTGGCGGAGCTCAGCTCGAAGATGGAGACCGAGGTCGCGCCGCAGGGGTCGTATCCGCATTTGCGCTCTTCGTGCATGTCGGCAAGGCTGTTGTAGAGAACCTGGTTATCGTCGATCCAGATGAGGTCCACGCCCTCGCCGCTGCTGAAGTAACTCACGCCTTCGCCGCCCATGGGCTTAAAGTCGGGGAAGCTGTAAAACTGCCAGGTACGCATGACCCAGGTACCGCTGTCCAGGGCGATGACGTTTTTTCCGGGCGAGAGCGAGGCGGCAAAGCAAATGTCTGTGTATTCGGCGGCAAACTGCGCGACCTTCCTGCCTTCTGCGTTGAAAAAGTAAATGGCCGGCTTGATGCCGAATTCGGTCAGCCTGGCGGAGTCGTCTTCAGTGAGGGCGATGAAGGTCATGTCGGAGTTGTCGACCGCGCTGGCTCCGATAGGGTCGCCAGGTACAGCATGCTCAACGCCGGCGTCGTCAATAATGACGGCGTCGCCGTCCTTGACGGCCAGTTCGGCGGCCAGGGCGGAGCCGGAAATCAGACAGAGGCACAGTGCAAGTAAAATCAGTTTCAATGACTTCATCAAAGTACTCCTTAGTTTTCATAGTAAGAGCGCAGCACCTGGCTGCGAACCGGGTGACGCAGCTTGCGCAGAGCCTTGGCCTCTATTTGCCTGATGCGCTCGCGGGTGACGTTGAAGAGTTTGCCGACTTCCTCCAGGGTGTGATCGCTCTTTTCGCCGATGCCAAAGCGCTTGCGCAAAACCTGTTCTTCTCGTGGGGTGAGGTCGGCCAGAACCGTGGCGATCTGCTCCGAGAGCTTGGTATTGACCACTTCTTCGGCCGGCGCCACGGCTTTTTTGTCCTCAATGAAATCGCCCAGGCTGGAGTCTTCCTCGTCGCCGATGGGAGTTTCCAGAGAGATCGGCTCCTTGGCGATTTTCAGGACCTTCTTGACCTTGTCCAGGGGGTATTCCATGCGCACGGCGATTTCTTCCGGTGTCGGGTCGCGGCCGAGCTCCTGCACCAGGTAGCGGGAGGTGCGGATAAGCTTGTTGATCGTCTCGATCATGTGAACCGGGATGCGGATAGTCCTGGCCTGGTCGGCGATCGCGCGGGTGATGGCCTGGCGGATCCACCAGGTGGCGTAAGTCGAGAATTTGTAGCCGCGCTGGTATTCGAACTTGTCCACGGCCTTCATCAGGCCGATATTGCCTTCCTGGATGAGATCCAGGAACTGCAAGCCACGGTTGGTATACTTCTTTGCAATGGAAACAACCAGGCGCAGGTTGGAGCGGATGAGCTCCTGCTTGGCACGCAGGGCGGCGGTGTTGCCGCGCTTGATGCGCCAAAGCACCTCTTCGAGATCTTGAACGTTGTGGCAGCATTTGTCCTGAAGCCGGTTCAGGATTTCCATCTTGCCCATGATCATTTCTTTGAACGAGAACAACTCGTCGACAGACAGGCCAAGCGCCGAGGCGGCCTTTTGCGGGGGCTCTTCGCGGTCGTCAAGCTTGCGGAAAAGTTCGAGGATTTCACTCTGCGTCTTGCCGGTCACCAGGATGTAGGCGGACAGATCCCGCTGGCAGTTGTGCATCTGCCGGACGTAATCCTCAACCGTCTCGATAATCCTGTCGATCAGGGTTTTTTCGAGCTTGATGTCGCGCAGGCGAAGGACGATCTTCTCCTTGAAGGCAATGATCTCCTTTTGCAGTGCTGTCACCCGGCGTTCCAGGTTGCAGCACTCGTCAAAACGGGAATACAGCTTGCGCTTCTTGGTGAAGGCCTGCTTGATCTCGTCAAGGAGCATGATGACCCGTTGGCGCTGGTTCATCTCATCTTCGCTGGGGTCGTCTTCCTCAATGGTCTTGACGACGTCTTTGAGCTTGATGCGATTCTGCTTCAAGTCCTCGCCGACATTGATGATCTCCTCGACAGCAACCGGCACTTCAACCAGGGCGTAGAGTACGTCCTGCTCGCCGTTTTCGATCTTCTTGGCGATCACGACTTCGCCCTCGCGGTCAAGCAGAGGGACTGCCCCCATCTCGCGCAGGTACATGCGCACGGGGTCGGTGCTGCGGGAGGAGTAATCCGCCCCGTCGTCATCTTCAACCAGGTCCAGCCCGACTTCGCCAATGGAGGGCTCGTCTTCCGGCTCGCTGGTGGCTACGGCAATCTTTTTGCCGTCCTTTTCCGAATCGACGATCGCTATTTCCAACTGCTCGAAGATTCCGATGATCTCTTCAACCTGCTCGGGAGAAGAGGCCTCTGAAGGCAGGGCCTTGTTGACTTCGTCAAAGGTCAAGAAGCCCATGCTCTTGCCTTTGGCTATGAGTACCTTGATTTGTTGTATGTCTTTAATATTACTCATCGGCACTCCCGCTGGTATTTTTCTTGGTTGCGGTTTGGTCAACCGCTTTAAACAGGTCTGTATCAAAGTCTTTCGCGGATCCCGACCGGCGCAGGGCCTGCAAACAGGCCCTGGCCTGCTTGTCGGCGCACCGCCTGGCTATGTCGGCACAAACTTCGGAAAGCTCCAGTTCCACCTTATCCGGGGGCGGGGCCAGCATGACGCGGTAACGCCCCCAAAATTCCTTTTCTTTGGCATCCAGCAGCCTGACAATGGCGTCCGGCGCGAAATCCGGCCCGCAGGAGCTTATTTTTTCCCAAAAACCCCAGGCCCAGGCCGACGTGATGATAAGCTCGGCCCCGGCCTCCTTGAGCTTTGGCAGAAGATGAGGATGCCTGACTGCGAAATTCAGCAGTACCTGGTCGGCGCCGGAAACCTTGGGCAGCATGCTCTCCGGGGCCTTCAGAGAGGACGTGTACGCCTCGGCGCGCTGGGCGAGCGTCTGCGGGCCGGGCTTGAGTCCGTAATTTTTCCGCCAGGTTTTGTTGTCCGGCTTCCAGGCTCCGGCCTGTTTTTGCGGGCCGCGCGGACCTTGTGAGTCCTGTGCGGGGGCGGGGCGCTGATTTGCCGCCTCGCTGCCGGCCTGCTGCACAGAGCTCTTGGCCCCGGCGTGTCCTTTTTTGGCGGCCACAATTTGTCTGACCTCGCGTTCGTCAAGGTCCAGTCCCCGGGTCAGGCGGCTGACGAAATCGGTCAGCAGTTCCGGCATCTCCACCTTGCCCACAAAATCCCTAACCCATTCCAGGGCCTCGCGCGGGGCGGCGGTCGAGGCCAGGGTTCTGATGCAAAAATCCAGACCGTCCGGGGCGAAATGGCGCAACTCTTCAAAGGCTTCGGGCCCGTGCTTGTGCAGGAGGCTGTCGATGTCCTCGCCGTCGGGCAAAAGCACTACCCTGCAACGCAATCCCTTGGGCGCCACCAGCTCGCAAGCCTTCATGGCAGCCTTGCGGCCCGGAGCGTCCCCGTCAAAGATCAACTCCAGGCTTGAGGAAAAACCGGCCATGCGCCTGACCTGTTCATCGGTGATGGCTGTGCCCAGAACGCCGCAGGCGTTGGTGTAACCGAACTGATGCAGGGTGAGCACGTCCATGTAACCTTCAGTCAACACGGCAGTTTTTTTGGCGGTGATGCCTCTGCGCGCCTGGAACAGCCCGTACAGGTTGTCCCCTTTTTTGTAAAGGGGGGTGTCTGTACTGTTAATATATTTGGCAGCGTCTTCGTTGCCGATGATGCGCCCGCCAAATGCAATAACCTTGCCGGTCAGATTCTTGATTGGGAACATCAGCCGTCCCCGGAACCGATCGTAAAAACTGCCTTTGTCTCCGGCCGCCAGGAGGCCGACCTCGGCCCCCTGGGCCGGAGTGAATCCCTCTTTTTGCAGCCTGTCCCTCAATCCGCGCCATTCCGGCAGGCTCCAGCCAAGTTCGAACTGCTCGATGATCTCTTGGCTCAACTGCCGCCTTTCCAGGTATTCCCGGCATTCCTTGCCAACCGGCAGGGTGAGGTTTGAGCGGTAAAATTTGTTGGCCGTCTCGTACATGGCCGCAGCCAGTTTTTTCAGATCCCGCCCGGCATCGGCCTTTTTCGAAGGCCGGTCGTCCTGCAAAACAACTCCCGTCTCTTCTGCAAGCTGGACCAAGGTTTCCCTGAAATCAAGGCCGTTGATGCGCCCGTAAAAGTCAAAGAGGTCGCCCGCGGCCTGGCAGCCGAAACAGTAGAAAAATCCTTCCTCCTCATTCACGGAGAACGAAGGCTTTGTCTCCTGGTGGAACGGGCAGGGCGCGACCCAGCGGTTTCCGGCCCGGCGCAACTCGACGTAACGCCTGACCACATCAATCAGCTTGATGCGCTCTTTAATTTGCGCTGTGGCGGATGAGCGCTGGCGTGACACGTTTCCACTCCATGTCCATGCGTTAAAAACGCTTATTAAAGGCCGGCGAAGGCAATGCCTCTCGCTCTGGCTCCAGACTAAAAAACGCTCCCCGGCAAAATGGGCAAAGTGGGGAGTGGGGGCCGGGGTTTTGCCCGAGGGCTAATGCAGCGTCACAAAGGTAACGCCGTCGCCTCCCTCTTTTTCGTTTCCGAGGCGATAGGAAGCGGAGTTTGGCGAAATCTTCAAGTAGTTGTGAACCTCTTTGCGCAGGACGCCGGTTCCCCGGCCGTGAATGACCTCGACTTCCTCGCGCCCGGTCAGCACGGCGCTGTCCAGGAACTTGGCGAGCTCGGCTATTGCTACATCAGCACGCATTCCCCTGATGTCAAGACGCAAGGGCAGGGGAGATGAGGAACTTCCGGTATGGCCCTTGGGTGTGGAATCAGCGGTTGAGCCTGCGCCAAAGGGCGTTGAGCGCGAGTTTTTGCCGGCAGCTTCCGAGGTTTTGCCCTGTCCGTCCAGATAGTCGAGGTCGTCAATCCCGGCCCAGAGGGACACGCCGTTCAAGTCCAGCCGGACTCTGTTTTTCCTGGCATCGATCTCAAGGATGGAACCGGCCTTGTTCCAGGGCAGATGGCGGACCCTTTGGCCGACAAAGAGATTGTCCACGGGGATGGCCGCTGTCTTTTTCTCCCCGGCCTCATCTTCCTTGTCCGGCCCGGCCTTGGCCAGGTCGTTGCGGATGCGGGATAGCTCCTTCAGGGTCTGTTTGTGGCCGGAGCGGGATGATTTCCAGTCGTCCAGCACCTTGGCGGCATCCGAGCGCACTTCCTCAAAAAGCCGTTTTTTCTCCCTCTCAAAAACTTCCAACTGTTTCTTGCTCTTTACCCGATGGTCAGCCTGCTGGGTGCGCAAGTCTTCGAGTTCCTTCTCGCGTTCAACGGCCAGGGAGTTCAGTCGTTCCACCAAGGCCGAGGTGTCCTCGCCGCTGATCAGGAGATACTGCTCGGCCCGGCGTAAAACATCTTCCGGCAGACCGTGCTCACGGGCCACGTCCAGGGCCTGGCTTGCGCCAACCTGATCGTAGATGAGCTTGAACAGCGGTTTTTTGGTCTTGGGGTCGAACATGACCGAAGCCGCCCGGACTCTTTCATTGGAAAGGGCGTAGGCCTTGAGAGCGGGGAAGTGGGTGGCTGCGACCACATACGCGCCCCGATCCATGATTGCGTCCACCACGGCCTGGGCCAGGGCCGCGCCCTGCGAGGGGTCGGTTCCGGCGCCGAATTCGTCCAGGATGATCAGCGAGGAGGGGCCGAGCCTTTCCCAAATCGCGGCCAGATGGGTGATCTGGGCGGTAAAGGTTGACACATGGTCCGACAGGCTCTGCTCGTCGCCGATAAAGGCGTGGATGCCGGTCCAGAACGGCAGGGAACTGCCCCGGTCCACCGGGACCGGCAGGCCGCACATTCCCATCAGGGCGATGATGCCCAGGGTTTTCAGGCATACGGTCTTGCCGCCGGCGTTCCCGCCGCTGATAACCAGGGCCTGCTGCCCGTTTTTGAGAATGATGTCTGAAGGCACGGCGGCCAGGCTGGATCTGGGGACGGCCTGCCTGCCGGCTCTGCCGGAGCCGGCGTCAAGCTCGGCCGCAACTGAAGGGACAGGCGGGTTGTCAAGCCCTTCGCGAAGCGTCGGTTTGGCCCTTGTGACCGCCAGGGCCTTTTGGGCCGCATCGGAGACGGCCAGAAGAAGAAGCGGATGCCTGGCGTTTACCAGGTTGACCGGGCGGTCCAGGTCAAATTCGGCCATGTGCCCGTCATAACACTGCCCCAGGGCCGCCCTGGCCTGCAAGACGTCCAGTTCGAGCAGAAAATCGTAGCAGCCTCTGACGCCCGGCAACTCCTGGCGGACCAGGCTCGTCAGGTACATGAGGATCTTGCGCTCTTCCTCGCGCTCCTCGCGCTTGAGGCCTTGCAGGCGGTTGTTCAACTCGACCAGGAAGAGCGGCTCAAAATAGCAAGTGTCCCCGGTTTGGGAGTAATCGTGGATGATGCCCTGCAGCCTGCCCTTGAAGTTGCTTTTGAGAGGCAGAACGTAGCGGTCGGAGGAGATGGTCATGAACTCGTCCTGCAGATAGTGCAGGATATTGTATTCCTTGGCGAAGTTTTTGACCTGGCCTGAGCATTGACGGTGCAGGGAGCGCAACTCCCCGCGCACCAGGGACAGCTCTGGAGACGCCTGATCCTTGATCAGGCCCTCGTCGGACAGGCAGCGGTTCAGGCCGGACACGCTCTGCTCCGGAAAGGCCAGCGCCTGGCAGCGTTCCACCCAGATCGGCCACTGGCGGCTGTCTTTCGTGGCGATCATCGATTCGCGGATGTCCCCGGCCAGGCCGAGCACCTGGCGCAAGGCGCAGAGGTCGTCAAGATCGAGGAAGGGGAGGCCGGAGGCCAGGTGGGCAAGAAGACCCTCCAGGGGAGGGAAGGACACGAGTCTGGTTTCGGAGTTCAAAAGCCATAAGCGGCCCTGATCGAACGCGGCCGATGTCTGGTGGATCTCTTCAAGGTCCGTGCATGGGCGCAAACCAAGGCAGGCCCTTTGCCCGCCTTCGGAAACGGCGAATCCGGCCAGATAATCCAGAACCTTGAAAAGTTCCAGGGAGTTTAAGGCGCGCGAGTCAACAGGCATGGCTGTTCGTGGTCCTGTGCCCTTGAACGGGCGAAAATTGCTTTTTAAGCGGATGGGCGCCGGCCCAAAAGCCGCCTTGAAAACTGCCGCTAGAGGGCTTCCAGAGCCGCTTTAACGGCGGAGGACGCCTCTTTGCCGTCGATCCTGCCCTTGTGGGCGGACAGAAGTTTCTGCATTACCTTGCCCATGTCTCTGGCGCCTGCCGCGCCGGTTTCGGCGATGGCCCCGGCAATGGCGGCCGCAAGTTCGCCGCCCTCAAGCGGGCTTGGCATGTATTCTTTGAGGATGGCCATTTCAGCGGCTTCCTTGTCGGCCAGTTCTTCCCGCGCGGCTGCCTTGTACTGCTCGATGGAATCCTGGCGCTGTTTGCACTGCTTTGCGATCACGTCCAGGATGTCGCCGTCTTCCGGCGGGCGCCGGTGTTCGACCTGAAAATTCTTGAGGGCCGTCTTCAAAAGACGCAGGACCGACAGGCGGACAGCGTCCTTGGCTTTGTATGCCACAATGTAGTCATCTTCAATCTTTTTGCCGAGACTCATTTTTCACCCTCCACTCGCTGTTCCGTCTAAATAGCGACAACAAAGGCCCGGAAGGCGTTCCGGGCCTTTGTGCGTGAGTTCATTCCGCTTTGCTGTCAACTTCAAACACACCACTGGCACTATCCTGCGGCTTTAAAGCTGATTGCACGGATGCAAAAGGACTTTTCCGTCGTCGGGTTTATCCCATGCTCAGTTTTCTCATCTTTTTCATCAGCCGTTTGCGGGCCGCAGCTTTTTTCTTCTTACGCATGACGCTGGGCTTTTCGTAGTGCTGGCGCTTCTTCATTTCTGAAAGAATGCCCGCCTTTTCGACCTGCTTTTTAAAGCGACGCAACGCGATGTCAAAGCTGTATTCGTCTTCGTTAAGGAATACACCTGGCAAGGATTTCACCCCCTTTGCATCAAAGCTCAAATTTTAAAAACACAAAAAATATACATACACACAGATTCCCTGAATGGCAAGGCTAAAAAGCGACAAACTAAAACAAAAACATTTGACATTTGCGCTGATTTGGGATGATTCAAAAGAACCGCGCCAGCGGCCGCAGACAGCGCCGGCGCGTCAACCAACATGCACTCCAGGATGGAATATGCCCCGGACAACCCTGCGCCTTGAGCTTCTTGCCCATACCCCCGAGCCTTTATCCCTGTGTTATGCCGCCTTCCGGCAATGCTACCACGCCGGTTTCGCTGGCGACATGTGGCCGGAGCTGCTCAATGGCTCCATCTCCGGGGAAAAACAGGCCGCGCTTGTGGAGAGCGTGCTTGAAAGCGGGCATGACAGCCCCCTGGAGCATGTCAGCTTCACCTTTGCGGCCGAGGGGGTTTCACGAGCCTTGACTCACCAGCTCGTCAGGCACCGCATCGCGTCATATTCCCAGCAGAGCCAGCGCTATGTCGACGGCTCTGACTTCAACTACATCCTGCCGCCGGCCATCGCCAAAAACGAAAAGGCCAGGGAGCGCTTTGAAAAATGCATGGCCGACATTGCCTGCGCATACACCGAAATCAAGGCCCTGCTCGAGGAAGACGGCCGGGAAGGCAAGGCGCGCGAGGACGCCCGCTTTGTCCTGCCCCAGGCCGCCGAGACCAGGATCGTCTTTACAATGAACTGCCGTTCCCTCCTGAACTTTTTCGCCCACCGCTGCTGCACAAGGGCCCAGTGGGAGATCCGCATGCTGGCGAACGCCATGCTGGCCGAGTGCCGCAATGTATTGCCCGTGGTGTTCAACTCGGCCGGGGCTCGTTGCGAAAGGCTGAGGTTTTGCCCGGAAGGGCCGAAGTTCACCTGCGGCCGCTACCCGTTGCCGTGAACGGGGCGGCAGCAACTATCAACACACTCTCGGGCAATAGCGCCGAAGCCTAAAAAACAAACTTCGCTCCAAAAGGGTGGAGTTTGTTTTTTAGCTAAGATTGCCGGGGTGATATATGAGAGGAGTCGTTACTTTTTGGTGCGGGGCTTCAACCGTTTTCCCGGAGAATCCTGATAACGCTCCCGGTCGTTTGCCGGTTGTGGCTGTGTCTGTGGGGACGGGGCCGCGCCTCTCAGCTTGGCGACAAGGGCGTCGGCCAGGCGTTGGCCGGCCAGGGCGGCCAGCTCTTTTTTGCCCGAGGCGCTTTCCAGGGCGTCGCTTGTGGGCGGCGTATCCTTGCGGGCCAGACCTTTCAGGTTTCCGCTGAAAAGGCCCGCGCCGCCTTCATCTCGAATGTCAAATGAGGCGACAATTTCCACATCTGCCGACTTGCGCTCCCGGCCGGCAATCATCTTTGCCTCAACCGCTCCCGCGGTGAGCGAGAGGATCTCGCCGATTACATGCACGCTGGCAGCGGGGGACGGCGCGTCTTTGTCAGCGGCGTCCGGCGTTAATTCCAACGGTTCGCCGTCAGCCGGTTTTTCGTCCGCCTTGCTGTCGCTCTCTTTGGGCGCTGCTTCCGGATCTGGCCGGGAATGCGCGGAATCTTCCTTGTCTTTTCCCTGTCCATTATTTGCGGCGGGTTTGTCCGGCGCGGGCCGCGTCTTTTCAGCCGGGGCGACCGGCGGGAGCAATTCACCCAGCCAGCCGGCCGGGCCGCTTTCGCCGTTTTCCGGAGCCACCGACGTTTCCAGGGCCTTGTCGGCCGTGCCTGGAGCGTCTTTGGGGGATTGAGCCCGCACCAATGGCAGGTCGCTTTCGTCCTTTTTGGCGGAGGGGGGAGTTGTTCCGGGCTGCTTGACGGAATTTGGCGGAACCGGGGCGGGCGCGGCAGGAACGTCCGGGTTGGGCTCGTCCTGCGGTTTTTCTGCTGTCTCCTCTGCCGTCTTCTCTGGGGGCTGTTTCGCAGGTTGTTCCAACTGGGCCTGCCCCCCGTGCGCGGCATCGTCCGCCAGATCCCGGGCCAGGAAGGTTCCGAATCCGGCGCCGTTCATGGCGGCGGCGATTTTTTCCTCTATTTCCAGGCACAGGGCCGCCGGGTCCGCAATATCCATCCCGGCGACGAATCCATCCGCGCATTTCAACTCAAGGATAAAGACCCGATCCCGGCTGGTGGCGGCGGCCAAGGCCTGAGGAGGCCCTTGTACCTCCTCTCCTGCGGCGAAAACAGCCAATGCCGCGACGATGCAAGCAAGCAGGCGGTGTTGAAAAACTTTCATTGACTGCCGGTATCCCTTCAGCGCCGCAAGCCCGGTCAACGGCCCGCCCTGAAATTTATTTGGAAACAGCCCGGGGTTCATTCCATTCTATTCTTTTTTCGACAATTCCAGCATTTCTTTCATCAGGGTCAGGGTTTCGAGGGCGTCTTGCGGGTTGGTTTTTTCGATGGCGAATCCGGCGTGGACCAGGATGTAGTCGCCCGGTTTCACGTCGGCGGCCAGAAGGGCCACGGAGGCCGCGACAAAGGTGTCGCTGTCGCCGACGCGGCAGCGGGCCATTTTGTTTTCGTCTATTTCCGTGACCATCATGGGAACTGCGAGGCACATATTTCTTTTCCGGTATTTGTTTTGGATGGTTGTTGTTCGTAGCGCAGGATGACCAGCGGGAAAGGGCGTCCTTCGCCGTCGAACTCTTTGCGGCCCACGGCTTTGAAACCGAATTTTTTATAGAAGGCCACGCCGTAGTCGTTTTGCTCGTTGGCTTCAATCTCAAGCGCCGGATAGAGGCTCAAGGCGAAGTTGAGAAACTCGCGGCCGATTCCCTGGCTCTTGTGGACGGGGTCGACAAAGAGCATCTCCACCTTGCCGGGAGCCAGGCCCATGAACCCCAGAACCGTCCCCTCATGGCTGAACGCCGCGTAGATATCAAGAGAGGGCAGGTATTTTGTCTTCACCAACGGCCGGTAAAAGCCGATATCTTCCTCGGAGAGGAAATGGTGGGTGGATCGTACCGCCCTTTCCCACAGGTCAACAAGTTCCGGGTAGTCGGACGGATTTATCAGCTTGATCTTCATTGTTTTCTCCGAACCAGATTATCCAGCAGCGCTTGCATTGTTTTGGCCACGGCCGGCGGCCCAAACCGTTCGGCTATGGCGGCGGCGTTTCTCAAAATCACTTGCGGAAAACGGCCGTCAAGGACTTTGCGCATGCAGAGGGCCAAGGATTGTTGCCGTATATTGGCCCAAAACATGTCTTCTGTAAACAGCGGGATCAATTTGCACATACCGGACGGCACTGGAGCCAGGTCGTATTCCACCGGGAAACTGTTCTCGCTGTTCATGAATTGCATATTCCCGGAGTAACCGGTGGCGATGACCGGCCTGCCCAGCGACATGGCTTCGGACAGACCCAGCCCCCAGGCCTCAGAGTGATGCGCGCTGACATAAGCGTCGGACGCGATGTGCAACGCTGTGATTTCTTCTTCGGACAGGGCCTCGTCAATGGTCAAGACGCCGGGGATCGCGTCCAGATCGAGCGCCTTGCGGTATTGTTTCAGGACCAGCCGGGCCTTGTCCGGGTTTGGCAGCATGGCCCTTAGCATGGCAAAGCCGCCCAGCAGGCCGGAAATATTTTTGCGAGGGTTGATTGAGTCTGTGATCGAAAAGAATATGAAGGCGCTTTCCGCCCCGATCCTTTCGCGCATTGACTTGATAAGCTCTCTCCCGGCGCGTCGTCTGGGGACCACATGAGGCAGCACGCTGACGTTGGCAAAGGTGCCGGACATTGACTTTTTTGAATAATCGGAACACGTCCATATTTCGTCCACCCCGGCCAGGTTCTCGGCATAGGCGCGGGGCAGTTTGTCCGTTTCCCATACCGCGTAGGCGGCCAGGGGCATCTTTCTGAGTTCCGGGAAATGTTCCAAAATTATCGGGTAATTAAGAGGGTCGTCATGGATGACGGCCACCTCGGCCTGGCCGGCGTCTTCCGGCCGGGTGAACACGGTGTGTCCAAGCGACTCCAGGCAGGCCACATAATCCTGCCCGGCCTTTTTGTGGCTGATGTAGGAGCTCAAGTGATAGAAAATTCGCATGACAGTCTCCGGAGGCCCCAACTGGACGCCGTTTGGGCTTGCGTTTTCGGAATACTCCCGGCAGGGTAGCACCAAGACCTTCACCCGGTCAAATGGCCTGGCGGGATTTTGGATAGAAAGCGTCAGCGGCGGTCGGAACAGGGGCGTTTGTTGCGCGGCGCCAGCCAGTGGTGGGCGCGAGACGCCTGAAACATTATTGGAGAGCCTTAATGCGTTTGGAATTGGAAAGGCGTTTGAGTGCAGCCGTTGAGGGCATATGTCCGGTTGATGACAATTTGGCGGCCGGGGCCAAGGCGCGGCTTGACTCTCTGACGAAGCCGCCGGGGAGCCTGGGAAAGCTGGAGGCCCTGGCTGAAAAGCTTTACTGCATCCAGGGAGGTCCGGAAAGGATCTGCGCCGATCCGGGCAGGATCTACGCGATCGCCGCGGATCATGGTGTGGTCGCTGAAGGCGTGACCGCCTTTCCGCGCGAAGTGACCGGGCAGATGGTGCTTAACTTCCTGGCCGGAGGGGCGGGGATAAATGTTTTGTGCAAGACGGCCGGGCTGGACCTTCGCGTGGTGGATGCCGGCGCTGACTGTGATTTTCCCGACCATCCCCTGCTCATAAAGGCCAAGATCGCCAGGGGCACGAAGAGTCTGGCCCGTGAAGCGGCCATGACCCGCGAGCAATGCCTCGCCGCCCTGCTTCTGGGAGTGGATCTCGCCGCTGGCGCGGCTGCCGACGGCATTGCCGTGGTGGGGCTTGGCGAGATGGGGATCGGCAATACCACGCCCTCAAGCGCGCTTTTTTGCGCTTTTTACGGATTTTCCGCTCAGGAGATGACGGGCATGGGTGCGGGCGCTCCCAGGGCCGGGCTTGGGCATAAAGCGGGCGTTATCGGCAAGGCGCTTGAACTGCATGGAGAAACTATCGCCAAGGGCGACCCGGTAGGCATCCTGGCGGCGCTTGGCGGGCTGGAGATCGCGGCCCTGGCCGGGCTGATTCTGGGCTGCGCCGGCAAGGGAATCGCCGTGATGGTCGACGGCTTCATATCCACGGCCGCGTATGCCGCTGCCCAGCGCATCGCCCCCGGGGTCGAGGGCTATTGTTTTTTCAGCCATTCATCGGCGGAGTCAGGCCATGCCCGCGTTTTGGATCGTCTTGGCAAGGTGAGCCTTCTGGATATGGGTTTTCGCCTTGGCGAGGGCACGGGCGCGGCTCTGGGCATGTTTCTTTTGCGTTCAGCGGCGGACGTTTTCAATGACATGTCCACATTCGGCAGCGCCGGCATCGCTTCAGGGTGAGTTCCCAGGGCTGTTTTTAAAATAAATTTGGAAATAGCCATTGAGGTATGGGCTATAAAAATTTGCATTTTCCATCATAACAATATAAAACCGGTCCTGCCCCTGAGTTTTACGCGTTCGCGGGAAAGTGTTCGTCTGTATTTTTTCTTGCGATTTCATGCGCTTCAGGCGTTGAGCCCGCCAATGCGCAGCCCTGCGGCTGCCCTGGCGTTCTACATAAGTCTTGCTGGTTTCAGGCCTTACAGGTATAGATGGATCGCGAGTGTACTGTTTCACTCAAATCTTTATCATCCTTCTCAGGAGGTTGCCTCAATGTCGCTGAAAAAACTGTTTACCGCCGCAATCCTGGCCATGTGTGTTGCCGGGACCGCTTTCGCCGCTGAGCCGATCAAGATCGGCGTCTACCAGCCGCTCACCGGCCAAAATGCCTTTGCCGGCCAGTTGGAAGTAGATGGCGTGAAGCTTGCCCACAAACTGAAACCGACCGTGCTTGGCCGCGAGGTTCAGCTTGTCGTTGTTGACAACAAGTCCGACAAAGTGGAAGCGGCCAACGCCGTTACCCGCCTCACCTCAAAGGACAAGGTTGTCGGCATCATCGGCACCTACGCTTCCTCCCTGTCCATGGCCGGCGGCGAAGTGGCTGAGCAAGCCAAGGTGCCCTGCATCGCCACCTCTGCGACCAACCCCCTTGTCACCGAAGGCAAGAAGTACTATTTCCGCGCCTGCTTCATCGACCCCTATCAGGGCGCCGGAGCGGCCACCTACGCCATCAAGACCCTCGGCTACAAAAAGGCCGCCATCCTGCAGGACGTGGTCAGCGATTACGGCGTTGGCCTGGCCCGTTTCTTTGAGCAGTCCTTCCAAAAGCTCGGCGGCGAAGTCGTTGCCAAGCTGAACTACCAGTCCGGTGACCAGGACTTCACGGCCCAACTCACCGACATCATCAGCAAGAACCCTGACGTCCTTTACATTCCGGCCTACTTCGCCGAAGGCGCCATCATCATGAAGCAGGCCCGCGAACTCGGCGCCACCTTCCGCATCATGGGCGGCGACGCCATGGACAACCCCGACGTCGTATCCATCGGCGGCGACGCTGTGGAAGGCTTTTTGATCACCGCCTTCGCCTATGCCGCGACCATGCCCAACATGAACGACATGGCCAAGCAGTTCACCGACGCCTGGTATGCCGAATATCCCGACAGGGAGCCCAACATGAACTCCGCCCTGGCCTACACCGCCTATATGATGTTCATGTACGCCATGGAAACCTCCGGCAGCGCCGATCCCCAGGCCATCACCGATGCCCTGGCCGCCATGAAGGACTTCCCGACCATCTTCGGCCCCATGACCATGGATGAGAACCACAACCCGCTGAATCCGGTCATCGGCCTTATTGAAGTCAAGGACGGCAAGCGCCAGTACATTGGCGAAGTCGTTCCCGCCATTTAGCATATGACCTTGCGAGGAGCCGGAATCTCTTCCGGCTCCTCGTTTTTGCGGCAAACGGCTCTTGCCGTCCACACACGGGCTTCTGTTACATTTTTCTGCTGTGGGATGTTTTTCGCCGATATCCATCCCTGTGGCTCCCCAGTCATCTGCCCAGCCAGTGAAGCTTCAGACAGCGCCCGGCATTAACGAGAGAGGTTTTTGCAAATGAGCATGGGATTGTTCATTCAGAACTTTTTCAATGCCCTAACCCTGGGCTCTTTGTACGGGCTGATTGCAATCGGCTATACCATGGTTTACGGCATCCTGCGCCTGATCAACTTCGCCCACGGCGATATTTTTATGCTGGGCGCCTACATGGTGTTCTTCACCACCCTGTCTTTCATGCCCACATGGCTGGCGGTGGCCCTGATTCTCTTCGCCATAGTCTTTATTTACGCCACGGCCAAGGGCCTTAGAAAGGGCCTGCCCTGGTGGATGTGGGCAGTTATAGTCATCGGCATAGCCCTGGGGATCGTGTTTGGCGTGATTTACCCCATGCCCTTCAAGCCAGGCTGGGCCATGGGCGTTGTTTTCGCCGTTGCCCTGACCAGCGTTTTCGGCATCGTTGTCGACCGAATCGCCTACCGCCCCTTGCGCGACGCCCCGCGCATCTCTGCTCTGATCAGCGCTATCGGCGCCTCATTCCTCCTCGAAAGCCTTGGAGTGGTCCTTTTTACCGGCCTGCCGCGGCCGGTGGTGCAACCCAAATGGCTGATGGAGCCGAAGATATTCTCGGCATCCTGGTTCTCAAGCGACCCGCAGGCGACGATCAGAATCATCCCGCTCGCCATCATCGTCCCGGTGGTGACCGTCATCCTGGTGGTCGGGCTTCTCTGGATTTTGTACCGGACCAAACCGGGCCTTGCCATGCGCTCTATCTCAAAGGATATTGAGACCACCCGGCTGATGGGCGTGTCCGTGGACAAGATCATAGCCCTGACCTTTGCCCTCGGCTCTTCCCTGGCCGCTGCTTCCGGCATAATGTGGGCTCTGCGCTACCCGCAGGTGCATCCCTACATGGGCATCATTCCCGGCCTGAAAGCCTTTGTCGCGGCGGTTGTCGGCGGCATCGGCTCCATTCAGGGCGCGATGATCGGCGGCCTCTTGCTCGGCTTCATAGAAATCATGCTGGTGGCCTTTTTGCCCGAGCTGTCAGGCTATAAAGACGCCTTTGCCTTTATCTTGCTCATTGTAATCCTGCTGTTCAGGCCGACAGGGCTGATGGGAGAAAAAATGGAGGACAAGATCTGATGAACACAAGAATCCGCAATCTCGTATGTACGCTCATCTGCCTTGTTCTCTTGTTCGTTGGGCTCAATTTCGCGCAAACCGCTTTTGATACTTACACCATCCAGGTGCTCAACCTGATCGCGATCAACGCCATCCTGGCCATTTCCCTGAACCTCATTTATGGTTTTACCGGCATGTTTTCCCTGGGACACGCCGGTTTCATGGCGGTTGGCGCTTATGTTTGCGCCATGTTGATCCTAAGCCCGGCCCAGAAGGAGACCATGTGGATTCTTGAGCCGGTTTCCCCCTTTGTGGCTGACATCAACCTGCCCTTTTTCTGGGCTGTAATCGCCGGCGGATTGGCAGCGGCCGTTCTCGGCCTCGTCATTGCCCTGCCGGTACTTCGTCTGGGCGGCGACTATCTTGGCATAGCCACTCTCGGCTTCGCCGAGGTGATCCGGGTGCTGATTACCAACGCCACTCCGCTGACCAACGGCTCGCTGGGGATCAAGGGAATTCCCAAATACGGAAGTCTGCTCTGGAATTACGGCTGGCTGGTCGTAACCATATACTTCATGGTCACTTTGTTGAAGAGCAACTCCGGCTCGGTCTTCAAGGCTGTGCGTGACGACGAGATCGCGGCCCGGACGATGGGGATAAACGCTTATTTCTACAAGGTCGTCTCATTCGGAATCGGCTCTTTCTTCGCCGGGGTAGGCGGGGCGCTTATGGCCGCCCTCATCTCCACGATCGACCCCAAGATGTTCAACTTCCTGCTGACCTTTAACGTCCTTATGGTGGTCGTGGCCGGCGGCCTTGGCTCCATAACCGGCAGCGTCATAGGCAGCGTCGTGATTACAGTCCTGCTTGAGTGGCTGCGTTTCGTGGAAGACCCAATCGCCATCGGCAGTTTTGAGATACCGGGCATCCCCGGCATGCGTATGGTTATTTTTTCGGCAATCCTCATGTGCATCATCATCTTCCGGCGCTCGGGGATATTGGGAATGCGCGAATTCAGTTGGGACTTTGTGTTCCGCACCGGCAAGAGGAGGTAATATATGAGCAATGACAATTCCACCCCGGTGCTTGCTATGGACTCCGCCACCATCCGGTTCGGCGGAATCACGGCTGTAAACTCGTTTACCATGGCCATACCCAAGGGCACGATCGCCGGGCTGATCGGCCCGAACGGCGCCGGCAAGACCACGGTGTTCAACCTGATCACCGGGTTTTACAAGCCGAATGAAGGGAAGATCTCATTCCACGGAAAGGCCGTAAACGGCGGACCCGACGTAAAAAGTCTCAAGCCCCACCAGATATGCAAGCGCGGCATCGCCAGGACGTTTCAGAACATCAGGCTGTTCGGCACACAAAGCGCCCTGACCAACGTCATGATCGGAAGCCATGTGCGCCAGAAAGGGCAGTGGTGGATGGCTCCGCTCATGTTGCCTTTCTATTACTCCGAGCAACGGCGCATCAGAAATAACGCCCTGGAGCTTTTGGACAGGCTCGGCCTTGCCGACGTCGCCCACGAACCGGCCGGCTCTTTGCCGTACGGCGCGCAGCGCCGGCTGGAGATAGCCAGGGCGCTGGCCACCAGGCCCGAGTTTCTGCTCCTGGATGAGCCGGCCGCCGGCATGAACCCTCAGGAGTCGGCCGAGCTTATGGACCTTATCCGTTCCATCCAGAAGGACTTTGACCTCACCATCCTTTTGATTGAGCACGATATGAAGGTCGTCATGGGCGTATGCTCCTACATATGGGTTCTGGAGTACGGAGTCTGCATTTCCAACGGCACCCCGGAACACGTCCGCAACGACCCCAGGGTCATTGAAGCCTACCTCGGCGAGGAGGTCCAATAACGATGCTCAAACTCAACGATCTGCATGTATATTATGGGGGCATCCACGCGGTTAAGGGCATCAACATGCACATCCCGAAAGGGAGCATAGTCACCCTCATCGGGGCCAACGGAGCCGGAAAAAGCAGCACGGTCAGGGCGATCGCCGGCATAGTCCGCTCCGCCAAAGGCGAGATCATCCTCAACGGAAAGAACATTCTTGGCAGCAACCCTGAAGACATCGTCAGAGCCGGGATTGCCCTGAGCCCGGAAGGCCGCCGCATTCTACCCCACCTGACTGTCGCCGAAAACTTGCAACTGGGCGCCTATATCAGGAATGACAAAAAGGCCGTGGCCAAGGACATGGAATGGGTATACTCTCTTTTCCCGCGTCTTAAGGAAAGGCTTTGGCAAAAGGGCGGCACGCTCTCCGGAGGCGAGCAACAGATGCTCGCGGTTGGCCGCGCCCTGATGAGCAACCCGGATCTGGTCATGCTGGACGAGCCCTCGCTCGGCCTGGCCCCCATCCTGGTTAGGGAAATCTTTGAGATCATTAAAAATATCAATGCCAACGGCAGAACCGTCCTTTTGATCGAGCAAAACGCCTACGCCGCCCTGTCTGTCGCCCACTACGCCTACATCCTCGAAGTAGGCTCGGTGGTACTCGAAGGCAAGGGGCAGGATCTTTTGCACAATCCCCAGGTAAAAGAAGCCTACCTCGGCGGCTGAGCGGATTCTTGCTTTTTTGCCGGGTCTTTATTTTGTCAAGCCCCTGCTCACCTAGAGCAGGGGCCTTGTTGTTTCAAGACGCTGAAAATGCATGACTTGCAACGAACGGTGTCTGGGGTTATGTTCTCAAAAACCGGCCATCATGTGGAGCAGAACCATGAGCGCAGTGCATACATCGATCATCATCCCGGTATACAACAAATGGGAACTGACCAGGAATTGTCTGATATCACTGGCTGAAACCCTTCCTCCCGGCATCTTCGAGATAATTGTGGTCGACAACGCCTCCAGGGATGAGACCATGATGGCCTGCCCTGCGCTTGGCAGGGAACTTTTCGGCGATGCCCTCCACTATCACCGCTCAGAGCAAAACCTGAATTTCGGGCCGGCCAACAATCTGGCGGCCAAAATGGCCAAGGGCGAATTCCTCGTTCTGCTTAACAACGACACTGTCGCCAAACCAGGATGGTATCATCCGCTTCTCGAAGACTTTGCCCGGATTGACAAATTGGGCGCGACCGGGCCGCTGCTCGTCTATCCGCCGTCAGAGCCGTTCGGGGAAACGGTCCAGCACCTGGGCGTGTCCGTCGACCCGTTTCTCAATGTGGGACATCTCTATGAGGGAATACCGGCCCAGAGCCCTCTGGTCAGGAAAAGGCGATTTTTCCAGATAATAACCGGGGCCTGCATGATGATGCCGCGCGCGGTATTTATGGAAATGGGCGGATTTGACGAAGTCTATGTGAACGGCTTTGAAGACGTGGACCTCTGCATCAGAATGAGGATGGCCGGCTATTTTTTGACCGTCAACCCTGAATCGACGATCGTCCACCACGCCAGTCAAAGCCCGGGCAGAATGGACAAGGAGCGGGAGAACGCCAGGCATTTCGCCCGCACCACGCAAGGCCTGCTCGCCCCGGACCTGCACCTGCACCTTGAGGGCGACGAGATGCGCCTGGAATTGACCGATTGGCAGATCGTCCGCCCGGCAGTGTTGGATCACGTCAAATCCAAGCTGACTCCCCTGTTGTCTCTGACGGACATGCACGCCCTGAAGAACGTGCTGGTCCGTTACCCGTTCTGGTCCGAGGGTTGCCGAAGACTGGCAGAGCTGGCCGCCGTCCAGCAGGGGGCCGAACATGCCATGGGCTATTGGCGCCTGCTGTCCAGGACAAACCCCTCGCCGGACCATATGCTGAGCATGTTGGAATGCGCCCGGGATGCGAAGAACTCTGAGATGGTTACCCTGGCATTTCAGTCTCTGATGCGCAGTTGCCATACTTTTGAATATTATCGGACAAAGGCGGAAAAACGGCGCCTGGTGGCGCGCCACTGGTCCCTCGGGGAGCTGGCTGGGGCATATGAAGGCTGGCTGGCGCGCATCGACAGCTTCAGGCCCGGACTGCACACTCCTTTTATGCGCAAGATGTATGAGCTGGCGCGAAACACCAACCCATCGCCGTTATGGGATTGGGCATACGCGTTGTGGCAGGAGGCGGTGGATGTCCCCAGGCGGGCGGTCGCCCCCAAAGCGTCCCAGGCGGGCGGGCAAAAGGCGCCGCATTTTTCCATCCTGATGCCGGTCTATAACCCGGACATCGGGCACCTTCGCGAAGCGGTCGCCTCTGTACTGGAACAGGATTGGCCGGATTGGGAGCTGTGCATGGCGGACGACGCCTCCACCCTCCCCCATGTCAGGCGCATTTTGGAGGCTTATGCAGCCTCTGAACCGCGCATCAGGGTTCAATTCAGGGAAACAAACGGCAATATCTCGGCCGCCACCAACACCGCGCTTGAAATGGCCCGATACGAATACGCGGTGCTGATGGATCAGGATGACCTGCTTACGCCGGATGCCTTGTCGCAAGTGGCGCTGGCAATAGGCAACCACCCGGACGGCAAGCTTTTTTACTCTGATGAAGACAAGATCAATGACCACCTGGAATTTTGCCATCCGCATTTCAAGGGAGGCTGGGACCCGGAGCTGATTTTAGGGCAGAACTATATCAGCCATCTAGGCGTGTATTTGACTGACCGGGTCCGGGCATGCGGAGCGTTTCGCGAAGGTTTTGAGGGCGCGCAGGATCACGATCTCGTGCTGCGCTATACCGAGGGTTTGTCGTCGGGAGAAATTGTGCATATCCCGGCAGTCCTGTATCACTGGAGAATCCATGACTCGAGTACGGCCTCCAGCGTGGATGCGAAGCCTGCGGCCGTAATAGCCGGCGTGCGCTCCGTCAAGGAGCACCTGGAGAGAACCGGCGTTGCGGGCGAGGTAGAGCGCATTGAAGGCTGCGGTCTTTATCGCGTAAGGCGCAAGCTGGAGCAGCCGGCCCCGCTGGTTAGCCTGCTCGTCGACCTTGGCAGTGCCGTGGACTTATGGCCGTCAATTTCCAAGGCTCTTTTTGGCAATAGCGATTATGCCAAACTTGAGGCGCTTTTGCTTTGCGACCCCGAACTGGATGCGCCTTCAAGGAAAAGGCTTGCGCGCGATATCGAACCATTAAGACAGGTAAAGCTGGTAGAGCAAAAAAGCGGCCTCAACGCCGCTGAAAGGCTCAATCTCGCGATCGAAAAAGCCCAAGGCGCCGTGCTTGGCGTCCTTGGCAGAGGGATAGTGCCTGAAAGCCCCGGCTGGCTTAACTGGGTGGTCGCCCATCTGCGGTCAGGGGGTATCGGCGCGGTTGGCGGAAAAATCGTTTCCGGCGAAGGCCGCATACATCATTTCGGGCATGCTGTTACGGCTGACAGAAAACTTTTTTCAATTTTCCGCGGGTTGCCGGCAAACTCGGATGCCTGGTACGGATGGCCGCGTATATCGCGGACGGTGGCCTCCCTGGACCCGCGTTGCGTGTTCCTTCATCGAAAGGATTTGCTTGAAGCGGGAGGGCTTGACCCTGCGTTTGGAGATGTGGCCTTGATTGATTTTTGCCTGAAGTGCCGGCAGAAAGGGCTTATATCAGTGGCTGAACCCAACGCTGTCTTCAGGTTGACGCACCTGACGGATGCCGATTGGGAAGACGGCGTGTTTGTCAGCGATGAGGAGCTTTGCGCAAAGTGGCGCAACGATCTGCATCCCCATCATCCTGATCTTGCATTCGGACAGGAAGGCTGGGCGCTCTATTACGGTCAATAATATGGACCGATCGCGAAGTTGATGGATGTGGGCCGCAAAGCCGCCAAGTGGTTATTGCCCCTCAATATGTTCCGTTGCTTAATTCAAGCCACAATTCATCTGAAGCTTCCAATCCAGCGTCAGAAAAGATGTGGAAAATTCAAGAGGGTTGAAGTGATGAGTGTCCCACCGGCAGACCAGGCGGATGCTTGCAGCTCATCGATTGCAGCATCGCCAATATTAAGGGGCTGTTCGCCCGCCGATTATTTGCAGCCATTCCGCTCACCATGTTCAGCGGAATCTCCGCAATTCACCGGAATGGGCGCCTTTTGCAGGCACGCATCTCTTGATAGCAATTCAATTCGTACGCTCGACGATTACGCATTTGCCGTCATCCAGGCCATGCATGAGAGCAAGAGGCGCAAAGCCGAGGAATTTTCCAAACTGCCGCAAGATATATTGATATCGGTGATCATGCCCACGAAGAACAGGGGTGCGGTTATAGGAAGCGCCATACAGTCTGTGCTTGTCCAAACGTATTCCAATTGGGAACTGATTGTGGTCAATGACGGCGGAGATAACGAGGTTGAAGGTATTTTGGCTGCGTTTGCGGATGAGCGCATTCGCTACGTCTGCCTGCCGGAGACAGGCGGTGCGGGCCAAGCCCGCAACAAGGGCAACAGTTTGTGCAGCGGCGACTATGTGGCTTATCTTGACGACGACGACCAGTGGGATCCTGATTTCCTGCTTATAGCTCTTAACGAACTGCGGTCAAAAGGACGGCGGTTTGCTTATTCCGCCCAAATTGTCTGGAGGGGATTCGACGAATCGACTTGTCTTGGCGTAGGTTTTATTCACCTGGTATTCTCGCCTTTTAACAGAAGCTCCCTGGAAAACAGCAATTACATATCCATGATTGCTTGCATGCATGAGCGGAGTCTGTTTTCAGACGTCGCCGGGTTCGACACCGGCTTGAAAAGAGGCATAGATTGGGACTTTTTTATCAGGCTGACCGAAGTGACTGAGCCGCTGGCCATACCCTGCATTCTCAGCCATTATTTTTCGGAACGTGCGCAGACATTCGTTTCGATGCGAGGCAGCTACAGGCTTATGGCGCATAACATTTATACGCTTCAGCGCTCGCGAGCGTCCTGGCTGGAATCGCTTGAAGACGATTCACCTGCTCGTAAGGTGACAGTTTTCGGACTCAGTGAACGCCAGATAAGTTGGAGGGCCGATAATTATCCGCTGGAGATCTGCCCGAAGGCGGCTGTGTTTATTTTGTCTTACGGTTCTGTGAAACATGCCAGGCGTTGCATTGAAAGTATGCGCAAGCACACCCCCGGCCTCTCTTTGCTTTATGTTCTTCATGCGTGCGCAGACGAAGCCGAATCAGCCGCCTTTGCCGCGCTGGAAAAAGAATATCCAGGCGTGCGTACGTTGTCCTGTGGGGCATCCTTCGCGGACGCCCACGGCCCCGCCTTTTGGGATGTGGTTTTGCAAAGTGCGAAAGGCTGCGATGCCGCCATCATGGCTCTGGATGAGGCTATTGTCTCTCCCAGGTGGTTAGAGGAACTGGCTTATGTGCTGCAGCGCTTTCCTGATGCCGGAATGGCTGTTTCACGAAAGGTGCTGCCAGCCTATTCCCTGCTCATACAATGCCTCGCCCCGCGATTGAACGCAAATTTTGAGGCGGACCTTGCTCTGCATAGCAGCGTTATTGAAGAGCCGGATGTCGAACATGAGGGGTATTACGCGCTACAGCGAACTCCGTTGTTTTGCGCCATGTTTCCGATAACGGTTCTGCGTGAATTACGCGACTCAGGCCAGCATGTCCCGCTTGACAGCTCTGAGTTTAGCGCCGTCGTTCGCGCTGTAACCAGGAAGAAAATATACTATACGCCATTTAGCAAGGTTTATTGTATCAAGCGCTAGCTGGGGCTGTTTCCAAATAATTCATTGCAGCCAACCGAGGCGTGCAGCCAGCATCGCGCGGCTTTGAAAGCCTTGACGAAATTTCCATGTTTGCCGCAACTATAGGGGAGCAACTTGAACTTGGCGAAGCAGCGTTTAACAGATGCCGCCCCAGTATAGGTCAGGTCTTGGCTCTTATCACAGCAGCGGACTGATAGTAGCCGCTTCTTGCCCGAAGTGTCGCTCCTGCTTATTGCAAATGCAAAATAGCAGGCAGGCTCTCTCTGGGATTTCTTTGAAAACGATCCCTGAAGCAAAATCACATCAAAAAGCATATAGCACAGTGTCCCAGTGGGGGAACTGATCGCTTTGATGCCCGAGCGCTAACTGGTAGTCTGGGTTGTTCTCCTTAATCATTATAGGTAGTTCCCATAAGTCGTCATAGTTATGATATGCACAGATGGCCATCTTTGGCTTGAGGTGTCTCATAATGCTTTCGCCCCCCCTTATCACGGCCTGTTCTGCACCTTCCACGTCCAGCTTTATAAAAGACGGCTTAATGAACGTTTTGCGACAGATGGAGTCTATGCTTGTAACTTTGACTGTCGTGTTGCCTAGACACGGCAGTCTTACCCCTTCAACGGATGCATTGACGTTGCCATTTGCGATAAATGAAACGTCTTTCTCCTCTTCCCATAGCCCCATGTTGAACGCTTTCCCTTTAAATTTCGGAATTTCACTAATTCGGTTGCTAAGATTCTTAAAGTTTTGCGGGTCAGGCTCAAAAGATATAATAGTACAATGGCCATTCAAGCTATCCCAGAAAATTTTTAGTGTATCTCCATCAAATGCTCCAGCATCTATAATGCAATCACCTTGTTCGGGACGGCACGAAGGATGAAAGTATTCAGGATAGTCAGCTGAAGAAATATATAATGGATTATGCGTAATGCGGTATAGCAATTTCCCCCAGTATAGCTCCTGCGATAGTTGGTCATTGAACATCTTTGCTGCTGATAAAATTTTTTCCAAATTGCCCTTGATCAGCTCACTGGAAAAATGTTTTGAATATAATTCAATAGATGAAAATGATACATCAAAAATATTGGTAAAGCCGGAACGAGCAAGTTTGCTGGCCAGCAGAAGGGAGTTTTTGTCAGATATCAAAAATAGCGTATGCTCCGGTGGCATCATTGCTAATGCCTCTACCGGCAACCTTGTTGCATCGTTTGCAGGTGGTTTGGCCGATAGGCTGTCTTCAATGTTGAAAAAAGTGGTCTTGGGATGAGCGCTTGTAATCATTTGACAAAAGTCCCCCTGGAATTCTCCTAAGAATACGACCAAAGGGAAATTTTCTACATATTTAAAAATATCCCAATCGCTACGCAAGGCTGAGATGAAGCCTTTGTAGGTCTTTTTATAAAGCCAGGAAGGTGTGTCCGTTTGAGATGAAGCGGGCATCTCTCCTAGGCGCTCTGCAAGAGGTTTTGCGGGCGCGAGAGGTAAGCGGCGCACACCAAAAAATGTGTTGAGGGGAACCTTGAGCTGGTCCACGTCGCCCAATCTGACGGTGATAGAAGACAGCTTACGTTCCTCTTCCGCAGTCATCATGGAGAAACTTTTGGCAAGATGGCAAACGAAATCCTGTTCGTGTGGGACACTGAAACGTCTTAGCAGCGGTGCCAGTAAGCCAACGCACCTATCAATTGCGACATGCATATCGGCCGCTACCCGTTGTAGGTTATAGTGCTCAGCCTCCGGCTCTAGGAATTCTGGCTGGTACGAGCTCCCGACGGTTTTTAAGCCAACGATAAGTGGGTGGTCGGCCATCAGTAGAAAATCAAGCAAGTCCAGAAAGGGTTTCATGTCTTCATGAGCATCTTTGAAAAAAGCCCGAATATCTAGCCCTGGATAGTCATTGCCTCGGAAATCAATATAAAACCCTGTTACGCTCGTACCACTGTGTTTATTTAAAAAATCACAAATTCTACTTTGTAAAGTTCCCTTCCTCCCAACGTCGACGATGGCTGAATGTACTTTTGTAAAGCCAATGTCATCCAAATACTTTAGGACAAGGTTTTCATTATTTCTATCTAGAACATTTTGCCAGAACTTACGCGATGAAAACATGTAAGTTGTTTTGAAAAAAGTGTTAGTTGCTAATTTGTCGAACACTTTTTTTATAATGAGACCGTCTCTTGCTTGGAAAAAAATATTGCTGATGCCTTCTTTGATTAGTTGTTTCTCCAGCCAAATGCAAAAATTAATTAATAATGGAGCGGTTAATTGTGCGCCGTTCCAGTACCAGTAACTCTTGTCGTTGCGGTCAACTTTTGAGCAAAGCGTCATGAGGAGCATGGTGCCTAGCATCAGACTGGCAAAAACACTATGCGCATGTATGCCAATCAAGGTTCTATACCAACGCTGTATTTGATTTGAGTGCAGTGGTTGTTCGGCAACAGGAATATACCGCATTGCGTTAATTCCACATTCGCTTCCGGACAGCACATCAGATTGGTAATTGTCTCCAATGTGCAATACCTTCCCAGGCTCCACCCCAAGATTGTTCAGTAAATGATAGTACAGGTTGCCGCTGTGCTTAGTTTTTCCTATCTCACTGGATAAAAATATTTTATCATAGTTAGTATATCCGGCTTTATGGAGGATTTTTTGAACTGTCTCTATATCGAGATACATGTCTGAGGTAAAAATGATTTTTTTACCGAGGGCCAGTGCCCTCTCATAAAGGAGATACACATGAGGGTTGCATGCAGAGCAGAGCAATTCAATGTCTTGCTCTGAACGCATTATTTCAGCAGATTGTTCCTGCGACAAAACACCAGATTCCACCATGAGGTCATAAATATCTTGAATTGTAACATCCTCTGCTCCCATTAATTTCTTTCTTGATTTTGCAACCAGGGAGGACTTGTAGCGCCGTTCCGCGAAATTATCTATGGAATGGTGTTTCTCCATGAAGTAAAAAACGTCATGAGGATGGTAGAACAGCCTTACAATTGCCGTATCAAAGATATCGAGAGACAGAACGTCGGACGAATTAAGTTTGTCAATATATTGCGAGAGCATGGGAACTCCTGATGAGTTTTAGCAAGTGCTGTATTTAGCCATGGGATTGACAGTACACGTTCTGTCTGCAAAGAGTATGCCTGACTGGTGTTTTGCTTTGGCGTGGCACTGCCCACCGCAGTAGGGAAAGCATCCGTATTGGTGATTGACGTTAGGGGTTGTCTTTGAATAAATTATGAAGAATGAAAAGTCTGGAGCCCAGTAACTGGTCCGATTTTTTGAAGGCGCTAGGCGTAAAGGAAAATTGGGCAAAGGAGAATCGGGGTGGATGGTGAGGCATTTTTTGCCTTGCACGCCCTCTTTTTTCAAAGGGATTCTGTAGCCGGGTTAACCCTGGGCTCTTGGTAGATTAGGGGTATTGGGGCAAGATTCATTCATCGCCAAGCCGGATGCTCAACTGAAATAGCCCGTTCGCCCCATATTCCCGGCTGATTGCGGCCGGGGAGTTAAATACCAAAGGATAATTCCTGTTCCCATGCCCGAAGAGGTCTGTTTTAAACACCGGGACGCCGCAATCTTTGGCGAATCTCTCCAAGGCGAACTCCGTGTATTGATCGCCGGCGGTGAATTCTCCCAGGATAATGGCCCTGACCCCGTCCAATTGGCCGGACATTTTCAGTTGGGTGAGCATGCGGTCGATTTTGTAGCCCGGCTCTTGCACATCTTCCAGGAACAGTATTTTTCCGGCGGCCTCAAGCGGCCAGGGCGTGCCCGCGGCGGCGGCCAGGCAGGTCAGGTTTCCGCCGGTGATCTTTCCCCTGACCGGCCCGCTTGCCTCAAAAGCGGCCTGATTGAACGGTTTCAGCCCTGAATACGTCAACTCGAGCAGGCGCCCGGCCAGAATCGCGGCCAGCAGGCGGAAATTGTTCACGTCCTTGCTCCGGCTGCCCAACTCGAAGAACATGGCCCCGTGGATTGTGCGCCACCCGTGCTTTTGCAGGAACAGATGCAAAAAGGTCATGTCGCTGTAGCCGATAAAGACCTTTTGCTTTTTCGGAAGCCCGGCCTTTTCCAGTTCGCCGAGAAGCCGGCTTGAGCCGTAGCCGCCCCGCACCGCCCATATTACTTCGGCGTCATCGTCGGCCATCGCTCTGACCAGGGCGCTGAGCCTCGCTTCGTCGCGGCCGGCGTTATACGGCACAATCCCGGGCTCCAGTCCGTCTTTGGGGAAGTTGACGCCAAGTTTTTTCGCGATTTCCGTGGGGCCTTCAAGCTCTTCTTTCGGAAAGCCGGAAGCCGGCGCCACAACGGTAATTCCCTTTGGCCCCCGGCTCGTGGAGCAGCCCAGGTCAGCCAAAAACTCTCTGTCTTCGTACAGCCGGGGCGGTTCCGCCTGCTTTTGAGGCACGCAGCCGGAAACCAGATGCGCCGAACCCGCCAAAAATATCAGCAACAGGACAAAGGACAAGCGTTCGCACATATCATCTCATCCAGCTTGAATAGTTCAATTCGCCCGCAATATACGCGCATGCCGGCGCGCATCCTGAAAAACACTCCCCAAGAGCGGGTT
>JAVBNM010000028.1:0-21561 GCA_031551565.1 Desulfovibrionaceae bacterium
CGGCGCAGCCGCACTCTCGACCTGTCGCGGGACCGGCCGCGTCGTCTGGCTAGCCCGCTACTGCCGTTCGGCAGAGGGGGCAGGCGCAAGCCTGCCTGGGGAGGGCAACCAACCCCGCTATGCCCCTGTTGGTTCCCCTCCCCAGGCAGGCTGGCGCCTGCCCCCTCTGCCTAACGGCAGTCGCGGCAGAGCCAGACGACGCGGCCGATCACGCGAAAGGTCGAGAGTTCGTCTCCGCAGATTTCGATGGTGGAGTAATTGGGGTTTTCGGAGTGCAGGAGGATGCTGTTGCGGCGCTGTTCGACGCGCTTGATGTAGATGGTTTCCTCAAGACCCACGGCCATGACGTAGTGGGGCGAGATGCGCACTCCGGACTGGTCAATGAGGACCATGTCGCCGTCTCTGACTTCGGGCATCATGCTGTCGCCGATAACGTCCATGAAGACCATGGATGATGGATTGCCCATTCTGGCCAGCCATTTGCGGGGGAAGGGGTGTTCGGCAACGGGGATGGCTTCGACGTCAAAGGAGCCTCCTCCGGCGCACAGCCTGGCCCTGACTTTGGGCACATAGACTATTTGTTCTTCGGTAAGCTCGGGGGTGTCAAGGGAACTGACTGTTGCGAAGGGAGGTTCCAGGCGTCTGGCCAGGGCTTGCTCGACCCTGCCGCCTTGCAGCGGGAGGCTGCCCGCGTTGTTTTTTTTGCCCGAGCCGGAGATGTACGGGCTGCCTTTGCCGAATTCAAGCCAGTCCGGGCTGATTCCGTATTTTCTGGAGATGCTGAGAATCCACTTTGCGGGGACGGCGTCTCTTGTTTTGGCCTGGGTGACGGCCGAGCGGTTGACCTCCACCTCCTTTGCCAGTTGCAACTGGTTTTTTATGTCAGTGCATTTTTTGACCCGCTCCATGAATCTGTCAAACTTGCTCGGCATGGCGACACCTTGATTTTGGATTTATGCCGCCGGGGCCAGAAGCCAAGTATGTTGGGGGCGGCGCATATTGATGTTTACTGGTTACAACATGTGAACACCTTTTGCAACTTTTTTGAACATAAGTTGAACATTTTTCTTTCTATGAAACGGGGTTACCCGGGAAAATTTTTCTCAAGAGTCTTCCTTAAAAAGCAAAGCCGCGACAATCATTCAACTTTATGTTTTGCCAGGCTTGACTTCACGCGCTTGAGCCAATAAGAATCAACCTTAAAGGTCTTTTTCTGGTCCTGGTGTTATGTGGATTTGAAGTTTTTACATGAAGCTTTTTTCCGGTAAGCGGCCCTTTGGGCAAGGAGTTGACATGGATCTGCAAAAATTTCTGAAGCGAATCAAGTTTAACGGAGAACCGCGCATCAATCTGGAGACCCTGGCGAAACTCCAGGAGCTGTTCATGCTCAATGTGGTGTTTGAAAACCTTGATATCCACTACGGCCCGGTTCTTATGGATGCCGACCCTGAAAAGGCCTACCACAAGGTGGTTAACCAGGGCAGGGGAGGCTTTTGCTACGAGCTTAACGGCCTTTTTGCCGCCATGCTGCGCAAGATCGGCTTCCAGGTCGATTTGTTGTCATGTTTCCTGATCGGCGACCCCAGGCCAGACACGGATTTCTCGCACATGCTTTTGCGCGTGTCGCTCAATTATGACTACATCGTGGACGTGGGCAACGGCCGCTCCTTCAGAACGCCTCTGCGCGCCGACGGCAGCAACGAATCACGGCTGCCGGAAGGATTCGTCTACCGCATTGGCACGCATATTGAAGGTCCGACGCTCTACCTGAAAAAAGATGGCGATTCCGCCTGGACCACTCGCTATCACTTCAATCCCGTTCCGCGCGAATACAGCCAGTACAACAGCCGCGCCATTTACTATCAGACCGAGCCGGGCTCGTACTTCACAAAGCACCCTCTGTTGACCCAGGCCCTGCCGAACGGCCGTATAACCCTGACCGACGTAAGCCTCACCATTAACGAGATGGGAGTGGATACCGAGACTCCGGTGCCTGATGAAAAGACCTTCATGAAGCTGCTTAAATCCAAGTTCAAGTATCCGGTGAATTTGCTTCCCAAGACCAGGCAGATCTTCCCCAAGGTATAGGCGACTGCTTCGTCGACTCCAAGCGGGGTGACCTGCTGCCCATAAAACAAGAAAGAGGCCGCGCATCAACCTGATGCGCGGCCTCTTTCTCTTACGTTCGCGCATCGGCGCATGAGGTAGCTGCCCCGTATGCCGCCGCGGATTATTCTTTGGGCAGCGCTTGCCAAAATTCCGGATCCGGGGCGGGGGAAATCATGAAGGGGCCGTGCGGTCCTTCGGCGGTCTTTGCGGTGGCGGGCAAGGCTGCTGTTTTGTCCTTGTTTAGCAGATCCACCCTGCGGCCGTTGACTCGCAGGCGCCCTTGAGCCATCCAGGCCAGGGCCTGGGGCAGGATGATGTGTTCCAGGGCGTGGATTCGCAGCATCAGGCTTTCCTCTGAATCTTGCGTGGAAACCGGAACTGCCGCCTGAATGATGATCGGACCGTTGTCCAGGATCTCGTCAACAAAGTGGACGGTGCAGCCTGCCATTTTTACGCCGTGCGCCAGGGCGTCCGGTCCGCCGCGCGCGCCGGGGAAGCTCGGCAGGACTGAAGGGTGGATGTTCACGATCCGGCCGGCAAAGGAGCTTGTGAACCCCGAGGTAAGAATGCGCATGTACCCGGCCAGCACAATGGCCTTTTCGCCGGGCACGGCATTTATGGCTTCGATCAACTCGCGGTCGAAGTCCTCGCGTGACTTGTATTGCTTGTGATCCCGCACAAAAGTGGGGACGCCGCGTTCCCTTGCGTATTCTAAAATGCCGGCCCCGGGATTGTTGGACAAGATAAGCGCCAGCCGGGCGTCAATGCGCCCATCATCAATGGCCCGCATTATGGCCATGACGTTCGAGCCCTTGCCGGAGGCAAGGCAGACGAGGGAAAACGGCATTTTTCATCCTTTTGTTACCGTTGCTGTGCAGGCGCAGTTACGCATAGTGCAGTTTCGCCAGCGGATTCTATCAATTGCCCGGGCCAGCATCAACTTGTCCGCTCCGGGGAAAGTTGCTTCAGCTTATAGCGATACGGCCCTTTCCAGCCTGGCTTTGGTTGAAGTCGGGCCGAGGAGGAATATGATGTCAGAGAGGTCCGGTCCTCCGGTGGAGCCGAGGATGGCCACGCGCAGGGCCGGTCCGACGGCCTTGAATTTGATGTTGTTTTTTTCCACATATCCGTGGATGGCCTGTTGCACGCTGTCGCGGTCAAAGACGCTCAGGCCTTCAAATGCCTCGGCCAGAGCCCTGACGTGCGCCTTGCCCTCGGCAGAGAGGCTTTTTTCAACGGCGCTTTGGTCGTAAACGAGCTGGCTGGCCGGGCAGAGCAAGGGGAGCATTTGAGCGGCCATCTGATCCAGGCTTTCGGCCCTGGGTTGGTAGAGGTGAATGGCTTTTTGGGCCAGTTCATGGTCAAAGCCGCCCAGGCCGAGTTTTTCCAGGTAGGGGAGGAGCAGACTGAAGATCTGCGCCGGGTCTTTGGCGCGCAGGTGCTGGGCGTTGACCCAGAGGAGCTTTTCCGGGTCGAAGCTGGCCGGGCTACTGTTCAAGTTTTTGCCGTCAAAGAACTGGACCAGTTCGTCCATGCTGAATATTTCCTGGTCACCGTGGCTCCATCCGAGGCGGACGAGGTAGTTGACCAGGGCTTCGGGCAAAAGGCCGTCGCTTTGGTAATCGATGACCGCCTTGGCGCCGTGGCGCTTGGAGAGCTTTTGCTTGTCCGGTCCGAGGATCATGGGCACATGGCCGAAGGCGGGAGGCGTCACCCCCAGGGCCTGATAGATAAGTATTTGTTTCGGGGTGTTGTTGACGTGGTCGTCGCCACGGATGACGTGGCTTATTTTCATTTCAACGTCGTCGACGACAACGGCCATGTTGTAGGTGGCCGCGCCGCCGCCGCGTTGCAGGACCATGTCGTCGAGTTCGTCGACGGAAAATTCGATGCGCCCCTTGATCATGTCGTCAAAGGCCACGACGCCGCTGTCCGGCACGCGCAGGCGCACGGCCCGGTTCCCGGCGGGGGCGAGGCCGCGGGTCCGGCATTTGCCGTTGTATTTGGGCTTTTCGCCCTTGGCTCTGGCTTCCTCGCGCATCCGCTCGACTTCCTCGGGGCTGCAGTCGCACCAGTAGGCGTGGCCTGAGTCAAGCAGCTTTTGCACATATTGCTGGTAGAGGGCAAAGCGTTCGCTCTGGCGCACAGGCTCTCCTTGCCATTCAAGGCCCAGCCAGCCCATGGAGGCAAGAATGGAGTCTGTATACTCCTGGGTGGAGCGCTCGGTGTCGGTATCCTCAATGCGCAGCACGAATTGCCCCTTGTAGTGCCTGGCGAACAGCCAGGAAAAAATCGCGGTGCGCGCGCCGCCGATGTGCAGATGCCCGGTGGGGCTGGGGGCGAATCTGGTGACTATGCTCATATGTTCTCCTGCGCGAGGCGCTAGTTACATGAAACAGTGAAATGCCCTACCACAATAAGGCGCGCATGTGAATCATCTAGATCCGCTTATTGGCCGGAGCAGATGCGTATGGGGGGGAGCCGCCGTGCCTTACCCTCTAATCTTGCCGTTTTCCAGGGTCAGGAAGGTGTTGCAGGAGGCATTGAGAAACTCGAGGTCGTGTGAGACTGCCAGAAAGGGCAGGTTCAGGGACAATAGGGTCTCGATGAGGTGCGCGCGGGCTTTTGAGTCCAGGTCGTTGGTCGGCTCGTCAAGCAGGAGGAAGTCCGGGGCAAGGGACAATACTGTGGCCAGAGCGGCCAGCTTTGTTTCGCCGCCGGAGATGTTGTGCCCAAAGCGGTCGGCGAGATGGGCGATGCCAAGAGTATCCAGGGTCTTAAGGGCGATTTCGCGGGCTTCGTCAACACTCTTTCCAAGGTTGAGCGGGCCAAAGGCCACGTCCTCGATGACCGTGGCGCAAAAAAGCTGGTCGCAACTGTGTTGCAGCAGATATCCCATGAATGGGCGGGCTTTCTGGAAGTCTTTTTCGGTTTTCAGTTCCTTTTCCCTGAAAATGACGTGTCCGGAGGAAGCTTTGACCAGGCCGGTGGCCAGGTGCAGGATCGTGCTTTTGCCGCAGCCGTTGTCTCCGGTCAGGGAGAGGCGGGATCCTGGAGCTATGGTGAGGGAAGCGTGGTCGATCAGGGGGGAGCCTTTGGTGTAGCTGAAGACGATGTTTTTTAATTCCAGTATGGCGCTTGAACTCATCGCAGCCGCCTGTCAAGGACCACAAGGGCGATGGAGATTGCCAGGCTTAAGCCCAGGAACAATTTTCCAGTTGGGAACGGGGCGTTCCCGGCAGGCAGGAATACCGGGATAACGCCGTTGAATCCGCGCAGAAGCATGGCCTGCTCGGTGCGTTTTGACTGGTCCATGACGTTTATCAAAAGCATGCCCAGCAGGGGGATCAAGGTCTTCAAAGTGCGCCTGTTGAAACCAGGGCTGAACCCGCGCAACCTGGCGGCGGTGTGCAGGCGTTTCCACTGCTCGCTGAAGGTATGAATGTGACGTATTACCAGGTGGAGCAGGGTGATCAGCTTTTCAGACAGCCCAAGGCTGCGCAGGGCGGCGAGATTGGCGGAAAATGGCGTTGAAGCCGGCAGGGCCAGGAAAAACAGCATGATGGCATTGCCTTTTATGGTGACGAGCAGGGCGTAAAGCATGCCCGCTTTCAGGTAATGGAGCGGTCCGATTGAAAAAAACGCGCCCTCGGGAGAAAGGCTCAAGGGCACGGTCAGCCACAGGAGCAGGAAAAACAGGTTGACCGGCGCAAGCCCGCGGCGGGCGACGGCAAACGGCAGTCCGGACCAAATGCAGACGATGAAGGCCAGACCAAGGGAAATTACCGCCGGGACAAAGCCGTAAACCACGGCCGTGGCGATTGATATGAACAGGGCGGACAAGAGCTTTTGCCCGGGTGACAAATGCCTGGAGATGCTTTGCCCGTATTGGGGGCGCCCGCTGAAGAAGGCGCCGGTCATCGGTTGCAGTCGCCGTTGGGCAGTCTGTTTGTGGAGCCGAGCATTTGCGGTCTGACCTGGCGGATATAGCTGACGATTCCCGCCGTCAGCGCGCCTTCGGCAAGGGCGACCGGCAAGTGGCCGATAAGCACGGCCGTGGCTGAAAGCCCCATGGTCTTGCCCGAGAGGTATATGCCGGCAGCACCGATGAGCGAGGTGATGACGATGGCTCCAGCCCCGCAGAAAAAAGCCGCCAGCATGGCCATGTATGGATTTTCGCCGACGATGGCCTTCCTGGTCAGCCATGCGCAGAGAACCGCCGGCAAGGCGGTGGCTGCCGTGTTGAAGCCGATAGCGGTGATGCCTCCGAACTGGAAGAAAAAGGCTTGCAGGATAAGGGCGACAAAGACGGCCGGAAAGGCCGCCCAGCCCAGGAAGACCCCGAGCAGCCCTTCCAGAAAGAGGTGAACCTCCCCGGCCGCCCCCAGGGGAATGTGGATCAGGGTGACAACAAAAAAAGCGGAGGCGAACAGGGCCACCAGCATCATGCGTTCAGACGCGAGTTTTCTCAAGCCGATGGCTATGCACAGCGTGGAAACAGCCGTAGAGGCGATGAGGACCGGCGGTGATAATACGCCTTCTGGGATATGCATTGACAAATCCTGTTTTGAAACGGCGGCCGGGTGGAAAAAACCACGGCTGCCAAGCATTGACAGCTTTTAATCGTAGGGTAACTGAAAAAGAAAGTCAATTGCTGAAAAAAATAACAGCTCGCTAACAGCAAATGAAGATTGGAGGAGAAAGTTTGCGCTTGGCCTGGCATTGCTTTGCACGGCATTCGCCGCCAGGCGGGAAGCTGTCTGAAAATCAGCGTTTCGCGGCGGATTACTTTGCCAGAGTAATCCGCCGCGCTCCATTAATGTCCGGTGATCTTGTATTTGCGAAGCTTGTACTGAAGCAGGCTTTTTGAGATGCCGAGCAACTCTGCCGCTTTGACCTGGATGAAGCCCGCCTTGATCAGCGCGCGCCTGATCAGGGCGGCTTCGAGGTGATCGAGGGTTTCGGCGAGATTTAGTTCCACGGGCAGGAGGTCCAGAGCGTTTTTAAGCTGGGTTTCGTCGTCCTTGATTTCCGGGGGCAGGTCGGTGACGTCGATCACGTCTCCGGTGGACATGATCATGCAATGTTCGACGACGTTCTCAAGCTGCCGGATGTTTCCCGGCCATTCGTAGCCCGAGAGGTAATTAAGGGCCTCCGGGGTGACGGTCTTGCGGGCCAGGTTATTTTCATTGGCGGTCTTTTCGATGAAGTGGTTGAGAAGGATGGGGATGTCCTCACGCCTTTCACGCAGAGCCGGAAGCGGGATGTGGACGACGTTCAGGCGGTAATAGAGATCTTCGCGGAAGGCGCCGCTTTCGACGGCTTGAGCCAGATCCTTGTTGGTGGCGGTGACAACGCGGATGTCCACGTCGATCTCCTCGGTTCCTCCCACCCGTTCGAACTTGCGCTCCTGAAGGACACGCAGGAATTTTACCTGCATGTCGTGCGACAGCTCGCCAATTTCATCAAGGAACAGGGTGCCGCCGTGAGCCAGCTCAAAGCGGCCGCGGCGCATGGCCACGGCTCCGGTGAAAGAGCCTTTTTCATGCCCGAATAGCTCGCTTTCGAGTACTCCGGTGTTGAGAGCCATGCAGTTGACGCTGATGAACGGGCCGTCCTTGCGGGGCGAGGCGAAATGGATCGCGCGGGCGACGAGTTCCTTGCCGGTTCCGGATTCGCCGGTGATAAGAACGCTGCTCTTGGTCGGCGCAGCCCGGTCGACCAGGCTCAGAACCTGGCGTATGTTCTTGCTTTTTCCGACAATTTGATGCAGCCCGTAGCGCTCTTCCAGGTTTTCGTAAAGAAGGCGGTAACGGCGCTGCACCTTGGCCATCTCGCTCGCGTTTTTGACGGAAAGGAGCAGTTCGTCATTTGAAAAAGGCTTGGTGATATAGTCGAACGCGCCCATTTTCATGATATCGACGGCGCTTTCAATTGAGCCGAAGGCGGTCATGATCAGAACCGGGATGTGCGGGTAGTCCTTTTTGACGTGGGACAGCACATCTTTACCGGATAATTTGGGCATTTTCATGTCCGTGATGATCACGTCCACTTCGGATTCATCCACAAAGGCCAGGGCTGTCTCCGGGTCGTTGAGGGCGGTAACTGTATATCCGGCGTCTGAGAGCAGGGCGTCAAGCACCAGAAGGTAGTTTTTTTCATCATCAATTACGAGAACGTGGGTTGTTTCTTCTTTCATATTCGCAGCCTTGATTGAGATCGTTTCTGGCACGATTCAATTCTGAAAAGAGCAGAAAATTATATCATGATTTTTAATGGAACAGCCCAAAGGGGTCAACACTTTTACATGATTCAGGCTTTCCGGCCAAATGCCGGATAACCGTACCATCGCTGCCGGAAATTTCCAACTCTCTGGCGGGAGAAATACCCGGCAAATACCTAAAAAAGATAAATTACCTCACTCGGCCTGCCCGGCCAATACGCTCAGGACGCTGCCAGCTCAAACGTCCGTGGGTTAATATAACATGCCCGGCCCCAAAAACTCCTTCTACTCCCAGCCTCCGCCAAGGGATTTGTATAGATTGAGGGCGTTTGTTTCGCGCAGGAGGCGGGTGCTTATGTAGTTTTGCTCGGCCGCGAATTGGGAGCGCTGGGCGTCGAGGACCGAGAGGAAGCTGTCTATGCCCGTGGTATAGCGTGCATCGGAGAGTTTGTAGCTCATGGTGGTGGCGTCGAGGAAGGCTTTTGCGGATGAGAGCTGCTCTTCGATGTGCAGGCGCTGGGTCAGGGCGTCGGCCACTTCGCGAAAGGCGCTTTGGATCGACTTTTCGTAACGGGCCACCGCTATGTCGCGCTCTGCCTCAGAGACGCGCAGCCGGGCGATATTGCGGCCTGTGTCGAAGATGGGCAGGCTGACCTGGGGCATGAAGCTCCAAAAGCCGGTGCCGCCGTCAAAGAGGTTGTAGTATTCGTCGCTGATGGTGCCGAATGCTCCGGTCAGGCTGATGGTTGGGAAGAAGTTGGCCCGGGCTGCTCCGATGTTGGCATTGGCCCCTTTGAGCATGTGCTCGGCGGCTCGGATGTCCGGGCGCCTTTCGAGCAGGGTGGAGGGCAGTCCTTCGGGCACGTCGGGCAGTGGCTCCACCTCGGCCAGGGTGCGTATTTCCGGGATATTGGCCGGGATGGGCGAGCCAAGGAGCAAGGCCAGGGCGTTTTCAGCCTGGCCGAGACTGGTCTTGTAGACTGCAAGGTTGCCTCTGGCTTCTTCCATGCTGCTTTTGGCCTGGTTGACGTCAAGCTGGGAAACCACGCCGGATTCGAAGCGTTTTTCGATGAGATTAAACATCTTCTTGCGGTTTTCGTAAGTGGCGGCGGTGACGTCCACCAGTTCCCGGTCGGCCACCACCTGAAGGTACATGGCGGTCACTTCGGCGACCAGGGCAAGCTGGGCGGATCTGGCCTCTTCCTCGGTGGAATAATATGTTTCAAGGGCTTGCTCGGTCAGGCTGCGGATCCGGCCGAAGAGGTCTAGCTCAAAGGCGCTGAAGCCGAGAGAAGCCGAGTATTGACGGGAGATGTAGGTTTGGCCGGTCTGCGACACATCTTTTGGCGTGCGGGTTATGTCCGCCTCGCCGGCCGCGCTGATCGTCGGCAAAAGGTCCGCGGCCTGAATGCGGAACATGCCCCGGGTGCGCTCGATATTGAGCATGGCGATGCGCAGATCCCGGTTGTTGTGCAGGGCAAGCTCGACAAGCTCCCGGATGACGGAGTCGGTGATGAATCCCTTCCAGGGGAGGTTTTGGGAACCTTCAGCGCCGTTTTCCGAGGCCATGTTTCCGTATGTGGAGGGGATGGGCGCATCGGGACGGTGATAGGCCGGAGCCAGGGTGCATCCCGGCAAGAGGGCCGTTGCGCACAGAGCCAGGGCCAGGGCCGCCACGATTAAGGGCCTGGCGCTATAAACTTTGGTCATGTCCGTCTCCTTTTGGATTGGAGTCCGCTTCAGCCGTGGAGGCGGATTTGAATAGTCTGCTGATTACCACGAAGAAGATTGGAATGAAATAGACGCCGAGTGTTGTGGCCGACAGCATGCCGGCGGCGACGCCTGTGCCGATGGCGTTCTGGCTGCCGGCTCCGGCCCCGGTGGTCAGAGCGAGCGGCATTACGCCGACGATAAAGGCGAACGAGGTCATGAGAATGGGGCGCAGCCGCATGCCCACGGCCTTGACCGTGGCATCGTAGAGCGACATGCCTTCCCGTTCCAGTTCCCGCGCGAATTCCACAATCAGAATGGCGTTTTTGGCCGACAGGCCGATAATGGTCAAAAGTCCGACCTGAAAGTACACGTCATTGGTCAAACCGCGCATCATGACCCCGCCGACGGCGCCGATGACGCCAAGCGGCACCACAAGCATGACCGAAATAGGGATGGACCAGCTCTCATAAAGCGCGGCCAGGCAGAGGAACACGGCGACCAGCGATAGGGCGTAAAGCATCGGCGCCTGATCTCCCGACATTTTTTCCTGGTAAGACAAGCCGGTCCAGGTATAGTCGATGCCCGTGGGCAGGTGCTTTTCAGCCAAATCCTCCATAATACGCATGGCCTGGCCTGAACTCTGGCCGGGAGCGGACTCGCCGAGGATTTCGATCGAGGAAACGCCGTTGTAACGCTCAAGGCGCGGCGATTCATACACGCTGTAGCCGGTGAGAAAGGCCGAGAAAGGCACCATCTCGCCCTTGGCGTTGCGGATGTGGTAGCGGCTAAAATCGTCGGCCTGCTGCCTGAAACTCGGATCTGCCTGGAGATAGACCTTCTTGGTCTTTCCCTTGTCCATGAAGTCGTTGATGTAGGAGCTTGCCCAATAGGCCGAGATGGTATCGTTGACTGTGCCAAGATCCAGGCTGAGGGCTCCGGCCTTGGCCATATCGACAACAAGCTTGTATTGCTCGGTATCTTCAAGGCCGTTCGGGCGCATAGCTTGCAAACGCGGATCCTTTCGGGCTTCGTCCAAAAGGGTGTTCCGGGCGTCCATAAGGGCCGCGTGGCCCAGACCGGCGCGGTCTATGATCTCAAAGTCAAAGCCTGAGGCTGTGCCAAGCTCCATGATAGCCGGGGGCATGAACACATAGCACACGGCTTCTTTAACTTCGCTCATGGCCTTCATGGCCTTGGCGGCGACGCCGGGCGCGCGCAATTCACTGCTGTTGCGTTCTTTCCAGTCTTTCAGGCGGATAAAGGCAAATCCGGTGTTTTCGCCGTTGCCGCTGAAGCTGAAACCGGCGATAGTCAGAACCCGCTCGACGGCGTCCTTTTGATCTACCAGAAGGTGGTGTTCCAGTTTTTTCAAAACTTCAATGGTGCGTTCAAAGGAAGCCCCTTGCGGCAGGTTGACCTGGCCGAACAAAAAGCCCTGGTCTTCGTTGGGCAGAAATGACGTTGGCAGGCGGATGAAGAAAAAACCCATCAGGGCCAGCATCAGAACGTATACGGCCAGAAGGCGCAGGGGCCTTTTTATGATCTTGTCCACCTGGCGCTCGCAGGCCTGCTCGGTGCGGTTGAATATCTTGTTAAACCAGCGGAAGAAGCGCCACTTCTTTTTTTCCTGCCCTTCCTTGTGCTGTTTGAGTATGGTGGCGCACAGGGCCGGTGTCAGGGAAAGGGCGATGACTACCGACAAAAGCATGGCCGAGGCGATGGTGATTGAAAACTGCCGGTAAATTACCCCGGTCGAGCCGCCGAAAAAGGCCATGGGCAAGAATACGACCGACAAAACCATGGCGATGCCGATGAGGGCTCCGGTGATCTGGTCCATGGAGCGCTTGGCCGCCTCCTTGGGCGACAGATGCTCGTCGCGCATGACCCGCTCGACGTTTTCAACGACAACGATGGCGTCGTCGACCAGCAGGCCGATGGCCAGAACCATGCCGAACATCGTTAGCGTGTTGATCGAAAATCCGGCTGCCGTCATGACCCCAAAGACCCCCAAAAGGACGACCGGAACAGCGATTGTCGGGATAATCGTCGCCCTGAAATCCTGAAGGAACAGATACATGACAAAGAAGACAAGAACGATGGCCTCAAGCAGCGTCCTGAAAACGCTGGCTATGGATACCTTGACAAAGGGCGTGGTGTCATAGGTGTAGTAGACTTTGAGCCCTGGCGGGAAGAAGCGCGACAGCGAGTCAAGCTCGGCTTTGACCAGATCGGCCGTCTCCAGGGCGTTGGCCCCGGAAGCCAGCTTCAGGCCGATGGCGCCGGCGGGCTGTCCGTTGACTCTGCTGACCATGTTGAAGTTTTCGCCGTCCAGATCCATGCGGGCTACGTCTTTCAAGTAGACGGCCGAACCGTCCGGATTGACCCGGATCAGGATTTCCCCGAACTGGGCGGTGGTCTCAAGTCTGGTCTGGGCGACGACCGTGATGCTGATCTGCTGGCCCGGCAGGGCAGGCTGTCCACCGATGCTTCCGCCGGCGATCTGAGCGTTTTGAGCCTTGACAGCGTTGATGATGTCCGACGGGTTTAGCTTGTATTTCTCCATCTTGTCCGGATCGGCCCAAATGCGCATGGCATATTGGGCGCCGAACAGGGTGACGTCGCCAACGCCAGCCACCCGGCTTAACGGGTCGAGAATAAAGGTCGAGATATAGTCGCCAAGATCCTTGTCGTTCAAGGCCCCGTCTTCGGAGACCAGGCCTATGACCAGAAGATAGTTCCTGGTGGATTTGGTTACCTGGACGCCCTGGCGCTGCACCTCTTCGGGCAGAAGAGGCAGCGCCAACTGGAGCTTCGTCTGGACCTGGATCTGGGCGATGTCGACGTCAGCGCCGGTATCAAAGGTAAGAACGATTTCCGACTGTCCAGTCGAGTCGCTGTTTGAGGACATATAGGTCAGGTGGTCGATGCCCTTCATCTGCTGTTCGATGACCTGGGTGACGGTATCTTCAACAGTTTGGGCCGACGCGCCTGGGAAGGTGGAAGCCACGGTGATCTGAGGCGGCGCGACCGGAGGATACTGGGCAATCGGCAGGGTCAGGACAGAGATGCCCCCGACCAGCATGATAAGTATCGCCACAACCCAGGCAAAAATGGGGCGGTCAATGAAGAATCTGGCCATAGGTTACCTCGAGCCCTTGTCCTGCTTGGACTTCAGCGATGTATCCACGCCAAGTTCGGCTTCGGTGGCCGGTTGCCCGACGACGGTGGCCCCGGACGGGGATTTTTGCAGGCCTTCAATGACTACGAGTTCTCCCGGTTTAAGTCCATCCGTCACCACCCACTGGTTGCCCATGGCCCTGTCGATGGTGATTTGGCGGAATTCGACAGTATACTTGTTGTCTCCCTCGCTGGATTTGCGCAGAACCTTGATGTGCGAGAGACCTCTCGTGTCTTTGAACTCACACTTTTGCGGGATGAGGATGGCGTTATCGTCCACGCCTTCCTCAACTACGGCCCTGACATACATGTTGGGCAAAAGCAGCCCTTCCGGATTCGGGAAAATGGCCCTGACGGTTACAGCGCCTGTGCTTTCTTCGACCGTGACCTCGGAAAACTGCAAAATGCCCTCATGGGCGTAGGTTGATCCGTCCTCAAGCAGGAGCGACACCTTCAGGGAGTCCTTGCCGCTGGAAGTGAGTTTGCCGGCGGCCAGGGCCTTGCGCAAACGTAAAATTTCGGCGCTGGATTTGGTAACGTCGGCGTACATTTTGTCCATCTGCTGGATGGTCGCCAATGACGTGGCCTGGTTGGCCGTGACCAAGGCGCCGGGAGTGACCGAAGAACGCCCGATGCGTCCGGAAACCGGGGCCGTGACCTTGGTGTAGTCCAGGTTGATGCGGGCTGTTTCGAGCGCGGCCTTGGCCGAGGCCACCCCAGCCCTTGCCTGGCCGTCGGAGGCTATGGCATCGTCGTATTCCTGCTTGCTTATCCCGTCCACCCTGATCAGCTTGGCATAGCGTTCGGCCAGCGCCCGGGCTGACTTGGCCGTGGCTTCGGCCCGCATCAGGTCCGCCTTGGCGTTGTCGTAAGCCGCCTGGTAGAGCGCGGGGTCGATCTGGTAGAGCGCGTCGCCGGCCTTTACGTCCGACCCTTCCTTGAACAGCCTTTCCTTGATTATCCCGCCGACCTGGGGACGCACGTCGGAAACCTGAAAGGCGCTGGTCCTCCCGGGCAGTTGGGTGGTGATGGTCACCGGCCTTGCTTTGGTTTCAATAAAGGAAACGGCCATTGGAGGGGCTTGGTGCGCGTTGTCGTCGCCGCAACTGGTCAGGCAGGCAAGGCAAAAGAGGCATAACAGCGCAAGAAAGAAAGAAAAATGATGGCTGGTTCGCATGATTAAGTCCTTGTAGTGGCTGTCTGAAGAGGAAGCGCACGCAATCGATAATGCAACTTAGAATAATCAATCCAGCGAATGCTGAATTGTCCTTCAATAAAGTATCCCTAGGACAATGCCTTTTATGTGCTAATGTCAAGCCCGTCTTGAATCTGCAATTCTCCGTCCGACTGGCGAAAGCGGTGGCATACTTCTTATTTTAGACAGTTATTCATACTATCATGAGAAGTCCGCCAGTTAGCACATTTCTCCAGCCCGACGTAACCTTAAACATCTGCCGGATGCCGCAATCTGATAGTTTTTGGTGGATAGAAAAGTTCAATCAAACTTAACTTATCATATCCAGGGAACTATGCGCAATTATGTTCTGGACCATATTCAATGAGAATAGTATAAGACTGCCCTAAATCGTCTTTCATGCACGGCGGGCTCTTTTTTCAATAACCTTGGGCAGTGAACCGCCTGAGTGTTTTTCCATCCAGTTACGGGCTGGACGCCGCAAGCCATGCCGCCGCGTTGCATTTTCCAGGAACAAAATGTTTTTTAAGAAATACAACGTACTGATCTTCAAAGACCGGGAGCCCGGTTTTAAAAACCTCCGCCTGCGCGGGTGGCTTGGTCTTGTCTTCTTTCTGATCCTTTTGATTCTGCTTGCGGGCAATATCTGGCTTTGGACGTATTTCAACAAATCGCGCCAGCTTGAATACGAACTGGCCGAGCACCAGAAGATCGTCCACGATCAGAACTCTCAGCTTTTGAGCCTGACGACCAAGGTCGAGCGCCTTGAGGACAACCTGATCCGGGTGCAGCAATTTGACGCCAAACTTCGGGTTTTGATGAACCTTGACGCAGAATCAGCCGAGGTTGAAAGTGAGGGCCAAGCACAGACCGATTCCGCCGTTGGTTCGTTTTTGGGCAATCCGGCCCTTCTCGAGCGCCACCGCGACCTTTTTGCCAGGCGTTTGCACAGTCTGACAAACGAGCTGAGCAATCAGGTGTCGATGGAGGAGATCGACCAGCAGACACTTTTGCACGTTCTTCTGGAAAATAAGGACGCCCTTCTCGCCACCCCGTCGATCTGGCCGGTCAGGGGTTATCTGTCATCAGGGTTTGGCTCGCGTCGAAACCCATTCACCGGGCAATTGTCCTCGCACAACGGGCTGGACATCGCCACCAAGACCGGCACGCCTATCCAGGCCCCGGCCCGCGGCAATGTAATTTTCAGCGACCGCGACGGCGCATACGGCCTGTGCATCATCATCGACCACGGCAGCGGCATAACCACCAGGTATGCCCACCTGAACACCATTACCGTGGAGGTGGGACAAAGCGTGCAGCGCGGCGACATCATAGGCTCCGTCGGCTCGACCGGGCGCTCGACCGGTCCGCATCTGCATTATGAGGTCCGCCTGAACGGCGCCTATGTGGATCCGATGCGCTATATTCTTGATTAGCGTCAACAGGCGGAGACAGTTTTGTTTTTCGGTCAAACCGCCAAGGCGGTCTTGAGCCTGTTTTTGGCGCAGTATTTCAGATAAGCGCAGCCGGCGCGCCAAACTGTTAAGTCTAGCCTGCAATTTCAAACCTGAAGACGTCCCTCATATTGTCTTTTCGCCTGGCGAATGCAGGCTGCCCGGCATGTCTTTTCGCTAATCCTTCAACACCCCAAGTCTATGAGTGCAACCACAAGTTTCACCGCCAGCTACGGCAAGCCTGTTTTGACGGCTGTTTTTATCTGTCTGCTCGTGTTCATCCTGGCATCGTCAGCCTACGGCAAATATTTCAATGTGCCGGTTTTCAGCAGCATACAAGGCGTCATTGTCGCTGTTGTTGGCGGCATTCTTTGTGCCCTGCTTTATCTTGCCCTGGTCATAAGGCGTTTTGAGGTTACGGACTCGGCGCTGATAATCCATCGCCCTGGCCGCAAGCCGGCCGTATTTGCTTTTTCTGAATACAGCTTCGAACATTTCTCCATGCAGAACAACTCGTTCAGGCTGTTTCAGGCTGGCTCCGCCAACTACTGGCTGCGAATAAACGGCCGGGACGGAACATCCGCAAACTTCATGACCTCCCTTTCGGCCAGCGTCTTTGACGAGTTCTTTTCATTTCTCAAGGCCGCAGCTTTAAAGGTCAACTCTCCGGGTGCCCCCTGCCTGTCCGGGGCTGCCGCCAATGCGGGCATTGTCCAGAAGACGGGGGACGCGGCAATGCACGCCCAGGGCGGCGACACCGCGCCGGGCCTTCAGGGCGGCGGAGCCCTGGCCGGCGATCGCATCGAGTTCTTTACCCGCATTGAAAATATCAACGCGGTGCTTGTCCGTGCTTTGCCGCGGCTTTTGCTGGTTCCCATGATGTTTGGCGTTATTCTGGCTGTCCTGCTGCACAGGGGCATGCCCGACAGCTCCGGAGCCCGTACCGTGACCTTGCCGGTTGCGGAAGCGGCCCTGTACGGACTCGGAATCTTCTTCCTGCTCAGCCTGTATCGCTTTTGGCGGACACGCTCCACTCTTTCCCGCCTCAAGGACGAGCTTCCCAAGAGCATCACCCTGGCCGCCGATGGTATATTCTTTGATGATGTCCTGGTAAAATACAATGATATTAAGTCGATGCGCGTGTCGGTTCCCAGGCTCAGGAGCCACCGCCCCATTGTCGTAGTTGACGCCACAATCGTTCTCAAGTCTGGACATCGCGTTTACTATCCCCTTGGCACCAATCTTGACGAGCCGGGGAAAAATTCCGTTTTTCCCGAATACCCCAGGTTTGTTTCAACACTTCAACATCTGTTCGCATCCACTCCAGGCAAATTCGTTGTAAAGCACTGATATACTGTAATGTAACGCGTAAAACTGCCTGCTTTGAGCGGCCGCAAGACAGCGCCTTCCCCTGGTTGCGCGGCAAGATTCAGGGTTATGGCATGTGCCGGAAGATCAAAGTCCTGCCGTGGGATACCGCCTAAACACGGCCAAGCGCGGTGCGTTATGCTTGAATATGAAAAGATGTTAAACCCCTTTAAATTTTATGAAACCTCCTTGACGCAAACGGCATTAGAAAGATAAAAAATAGTCAACGAGAGCGGAAATGTTTTTGATGCGCCCTGTCTGCGTGAATTGTTTGGAGGCGGAGCGCGTGCAAATTATGCTTTTTGTGCCCAGTTTGATGCATTTAAAATGGTAATGAAACAGTACGGCAAGTGTTAAAGGCTTGAAGATAGACGGGCGATATCTATATTGTCTGACAAATAACGTAACATGCGCATCCAACACGGAAGCACCGGGCGTTTTGAATCTCCATAACCTGTGAATGGACCGCTGTTATGCGTATGACAAGGCGCGGCTGAAAACGGCAAGTAACCGGCGCGTAAAATTGAGATTTATTTGAGGCTATTTCACCGAAAGCTGCAAAAACGGCAAGAACATCTGGTTGCAAGCGAAGAGGCCCAAGCAGCTACAAGGCGCTTTTTCTGAGATTCGTAAAAGGGATAGCTGGAACTGTCCCGCAAACATACGGAGCCTATCATGGGTAAGAAATGTGCAGTACTGATACTTAGTCTGGCAGTGGCCTTCGGAGGCTTTGTTGTGGTTGACGCCACGGCCGCCTCTGGGGAAGGCGTTGAGCGCATCGAACGTCGAGACGGGTCGGGGGAAGGCGGAAGAGGTTTCCGAGCCCCGGACGGCTCCCAGTCCGAGGGAGAAGGTTCCCAGCGGCATGGCGGTGAACGCTCCGGCCGTGAGCAAGGAAGCCCTGACGGGCAGCGCGGCGAGAGCAGAGGCCGCGGCGGAGAACGCCGTGGGGAAAACAGAGGTGACAGCAACCGCCGTGACAACGAACGCCGCAGAGGCGGTCATGACGGGCAGCGCGGCGAGAGCAGGGGCCGTGGCGAAGAGCGCCGTGGAGAAAGCAGAGGCGACAGCAACCGCCGCGACAGCAAGCGCCGTGACAACAAGCGCCGCAACAACAAGCGCCATAACAAGCGCCGCAACAGTAGCCGGCGTCACAACAACCGCCGTAACGATGACCGTCGGCACAACAAGCGCCGCAACGATGACCGTCGGCACAGCAATCGCCGCCATGACAACCGGCGCAATGACAACCGTCGGCACAGCAACCGCCGCAACGAGCAGCGTCAGTATCAGCGCAGATCCGACCTTATGCTGCAGTACGGTCTGACCGAAGCTGATTTCGCAAAGGCGGCATCACACGGTCCTGGGCATCGTGGGTCTGATTCCAGACCCGGCCCGTCGCGCGACCGGCGTCACGATTACTCTCCGCCGAAGCATTACCAGAAGTCTGGCATCAATGCCAGGTCGGCCAGGGACTACGCCCGGCGTGACGGTTACCACGGCTATCGCCCCGCTCCCAACCATCTGCACAAGCAGATGAGGGCCGGCCACCGTCTGCCCCCCGGCCTGCACGGCGCGCCTGTTCCCCGTCGCATGTATCATCATCTTCCTCACTACCGCGGATATGAGTGGGTGGTGGTAGGGCGTGATCTTGTTCTCGTCCACATGGGGAGCAGAATCGTCTCCGACATCCTTTACGATGTGTTCAGATAGGCACAAGGCAGATAACAATTAAAACCATAACCCGCCCGGGACTTCACGGTCCCGGGCGGGTTATGGTTTTAAAACTCAAAAAAATACCCCCACGGTATGCAGGTTCAGCCTGGCCCTTTATCTGCCCAGGACCGGAAGCTCTTCGGATTTGAATTTGGCCGCAAGGTCGGTGACCGAGATTTTGAGGCTGCTTGTGCGGTCTTTGGCGTCGAGGAGGGAGATGAGAGTATCTCCGGGCGTCAGCGTCCAGTAAAGGGGCTGACCGGCTTCATCCTGGCGGCCCAGGTAGAGGCCGTCGGCGTACCAGTGGACCGGGTAGGTCACATCCTCGGCCTTAAGGGGAATGCTTTGGATCGGAGCGCCAGGGGTTATCAGGTATCTTGAGCCCGGAATGGGCGAGATGATGACCGCCTCGCGGCTGAGATCGTCCGTGGCAAAGCGTTTGCGGGTGAAATCCTCAAGCTCCGGAGGCCAGACGACGATGATCGCGTTGTTGCGCAGGACATGCATGTCGCAGGGCTTCGTGCGCCAGACCGCCGGGATATTTTCGGCCATTATTGTTGTGTTGCACCAGGGTGAGGGCGCGGCGCCGGACAGGGCGCAGACGCGGACGTGGCCGATGCCTTTGGGCTCCTCATACCAGGGCTTGCCCCTGGGCCTGATTCTCGACATCTCGCGGACCAGGCGGATGGCGCCGGGGGCGGCCAGTTCAAGGCCGATCAGGTTGTTGTCGGCGCCGCCGTCCGCTTTGCCGAACCAGACCACGACCGTGTAAGCCGGAGAGTAGGCGGCGGTCCAGGCGTCGCGCAGGCCGAACGAGGTGCCTGTCTTGAAGGCCACGGGCAATTTGTCCCTGTCTCTTATGATCTGCTCGCGCAGCGGCAGGCGGGAAGCATTGCGCAGCGTCTCGGCGATCAACCAGGCGGATTCAGGGGTCAGATACCCGCCGTGGGATGCAGCGCGGGAGGAAAGCCGGCTGCCGGGCTTGTTTCTTGCCGACTTAAGACTTTGCCGCGCCAAGCCCGGATTGGCGCTGCTGCCCATATCTCCGGACTCCAGAACCAGAGGGCGATCCGCGCCGAGTGTGGCCAGGCAGGTATACGCTCTGGCCAGTTCAAGCATGGTAACCTCTCCCCCTCCCAAAACCAGGGAGTCGCCATAGTCGGAGTCTTCGCGGGTCAGGTTGGAGAAGCCGGCCTGCCTCAAGAGTTCAAGCGTGCGGCGGACGCCCAGCATGCGGGCCACGCGCACGGCCGGGGCGTTGAGCGAGTCCGCCAGGGCGCTTGACGCCGTAACCGGTCCCCGGTATTTCAGGCTGAAATTTCGAGGGGCCACCCCGCCAAGGCGTATCGGGGTATCAGCCAACAGGGAGGCCGGAATGAGTTTGCCCGCGGCAAAGGCTTCCGCGTAAATGAAAGGCTTCAAGGTTGAGCCGGGCGAACGTCTGCCTCTGGCGCAGTCCACCCATTCATGGCGGCTGACCGGGTCAAAGCGGGCGTTGCCCACATAAGCCAGGATCTCGGCGGTTTCGTTGTCCACAATAATTCCGGCCGCCGTCACTCCAGCCGGCATCGGCAACAGCCTTTCCCGCAGGGTCTGCTCAAGCAGTTGCTGGGCCTTCATATCAAGCGTACTCAACACGATTCCGCCTGCAGCCGGCAGGTCCAGGAAAGCCAGGTCGGCGAAATGCCATGCTCGCTGCGGCATAACCGGCCTATAGGCCGGCAAAGGCTCGGCCAGGGCCAGTTCGGTCAACTCCTCCGAAACCCCGGCGTTTTCCGCCACCTGCCTGATGATCATCTGGCGTCTTTTAAGCGCCGCCTGCGGATTCCTGTCGGGCCTGAAAACCGTTGGCCCCTTCAACATGCCCACCAGCAGGGCCGCTTCCCCCAAGGACAGCTCCCTGGCCCTTTTCCCGAAATATTGCCGGGCGGCCGCCTCCACACCCCGGATGGTGCCCCCGAAGGGCGCGCGGTTCAGGTAATACTCCAGAATTTCCCGCTTGCTCAGACGCCAGTCAATCTTCAGGGCCTGGACGAACTCGTAAATTTTGGTCCCGACCGTGCGCGGGCCGGGCTCGCTTATCCGCACCAACTGGCTGGTGATCGTCGAAGCCCCGGAAACCACCCGCCCGGCCATAAGATTCTGAAGCGTGGCCCGTCCGAGGGCGAGAAAATCAACCCCGCAATGCCCGTAAAAACGCTGGTCTTCGACCGACACCAGAATCAGCGGCATCCATTTGCCCATCTCCTCGTACGGAACCGGGATGCACCATTCCTCGTCAGCCGAAAGCCGGGCGTGAACGATGTTTCCCTCCCGGTCGAGCAAAACCGGAGAAACCGGCCAGTTCACAACTCCGGGAACAGGGTCGGGCGTAATCCACAGGGCCAGGCCCAGGGCCGCGACCCCGGCCAGGACAATCAAGCCGAACCCGATCAGAAAGTACCGAACCCAACGCCTCATCAGGCCTCCCGGGTAAAATGACAGACAGACGGGGGGGGGGGGGGGGGGGGGGGGGGGGGGGGGGGGGGGGGGGGGGGGGGGGGGGGGGGGGGGGGGGGGGGGGGGGGGGGGGGGGGGGGGGGGGGGGGGGGGGGGGGGGGGGGGGG
>JAVBNM010000025.1:0-7886 GCA_031551565.1 Desulfovibrionaceae bacterium
CCCCCCCCCCCCCCCCCCCCCCCCCCCCCCCCCCCCCCCCCCCCCCCCCCCCCCCCCCCCCCCCCCCCCCCCCCCCCCCCCCCCCCCCCCCCCCCCCCCCCCCCCCCCCCCCCCCCCCCCCCCCCCCGGCAGTCTGTCATCAGGCTCCGGCCTGTCAGCGTTTGGAGACGCCGGTGAGGCGGGCGGTTTCTTCGACTATTTTCTGGATGCAGGAGGTGTCGGCCATAGCGGTGAGATCGCCGTAGTCGTCACTGTGGCATACTATTTTACGCAGTACGCGGCGCATGACCTTTCCAGAGCGGGTCTGGGGCAGGTTTTCGACGAACTGGATGTATTCCGGTGTGGCGATGGGGCCGATTTCCTTACGGATCCATTTGCGCAGTTCGGAGCGCAGTTCTTCGGTCGGTTTTTGGTCGACCTTGATTTTGACAAAGGCATAGATGCCTTCGCCTTTGACGGAGTGGGGCATGCCGACGACCGAGGTTTCGGCCACGGCCGGGTGGGCCATAAAGGCGGCTTCCATTTCAGCGGAGCTGAAACGGTGACCGGACACGTTAATGACGTCGTCGATCCGGCCTTGCAGCCAATAGTAGCCGTCTGCATCGATCTTTGCGCCATCGCCGGAGAGGTAGTAACCGGGGAAACGCTCGAAGTATTCCTTAAAGCGCTTGGGGTCGTTGAACACGCCGCGCATCATTCCCGGCCAGGGGTTCTTGATGACCAGGTAGCCTTCTTCGTCTTGTCCGGCCTGGGAGCCGTCTTCTCTGAGGACCATCGCATTGATGCCGGGCAGGGGCCTGGTGGCCGAGCCGGGTTTGAGCGGGGTGGCGTAGGGAAGCGGGCTGATCAGAATGCCGCCGGATTCCGTCTGCCACCATGTGTCCACGAGCGGAACGGTACCGCCGCCGATCTTGTCGCGGTACCAGTTCCAGGTGTCGGCGCCGATTGGCTCGCCAACGCTGCCAAGCACGCGCAGGGAGGACAGGTCATTGCCTTCGAGCCATTCGTCGCCTTCGCGGATGAGAACCCGGATGGCTGTCGGGGCGGTGTAGAATGTATTTACGCGGAATTTCTCGATGATCTTCCAGAAGCGATCCGGATCCGGCCAGCGCGGGCCGCCTTCAAACATGACGACGGTGCCGCCGAGCAGGAGGGGGCCATACACGCCATAAGTGTGTCCGGTGATCCAGCCGATGTCGGCCGTACACCAATGGACGTCTTCCTCGCGATGGTCGAAGACATACTGCATGGTATGAGCGGCGTAGGTCAGATATCCGCCGGTGGAGTGAACGATGCCTTTGGGTTTTCCGGTGCTGCCGCTGGTGTAAAGGAGGAAGAGGGGATCTTCGGAGTCCATTTGCACTGATGGAAAGCGGGCGTCAAGGTCGTGATCGGCCAAAACGTCGCGCCACCAGATATCTCTGCGCTCGCGCATGGTGGTGGAGATGTTGCCGCGGTTGACGACAATGACACGGCGTACGGTCGGGCAGTCTTTAAGGGCTTCATCCATGTTTGCTTTAAGCGGGATGACGCGGCCGGCGCGGAACTGGCCGTCTGCGGTAATGACCAGCTTGGCTTCACAGTCCTGAATACGGCTTTGCACGCTGGCTGCGGAGTAGCCGGCGAAAACCTGGACGTGGATGGCGCCGATGCGCGCGCAGGCCAGCATGGAGATAACCATTTCAGGGATCATCGGCATGTAGAGGACTACCCGGTCGCCCTTGCGGATGCCCAGCCGCTTCAAGGCGCAGGCAAAACGGCAGACGCGGTCGTAGAGCATCTGATAGGTATAGACGCGGACATCATTTTCCGGGTCGCCCTGCCAGATAAGGGCCGCCTTGTTGCGGCGTTTGCCCATGATATGCCTGTCAAGGCAGTTATAGGAGGCGTTGAGCTTGCCTCCTTTGTACCATTCGACCTTGGGGATGGAGAAATCGCAATCAAGGGTTTTTTCAAATGGTTGCGACCAGTGCAGCAGTTTCTGCGCCCGCTCTCCCCAGAATTTTTCGGGATTTTCAAGAGCCTGCGCGTGCATGGCTTCGTATTCAGCCATGTTTTTCACATGCGCCTTGGCCGATCCGTTCACCGGCGGAAAAAGGCAGTCTTTGCAAAATGTCTCTTGCGTTTCCTGCGCTTTTTCCTGCTTTTCTACCTTCTTTTTCTTTTTCTCGTTAGCCATGGCGCCTCCTGCTCATTGTTTCCGTTTATAGTCTTGAGACGCTTATCCCGGCTGAATGTGTGACATGCCGGGCTTAACGGTGCTCAACGGGGATATCCCCGACCCATTAGCATTCAAACCCAGCATACGCGCGATCGCTTTGTTCCGGCGAAGAGACGCGGCCTGCTCGCCAACTTGGCTTACCTGGTAAACCGCATGTTAAAACAACGGTTTTATCGAATTATATACCCGCGTATTTTTTCTTATCTCCGACCTGTTTGTCAAGGCTGGAAAGATATTTTTCCGCACAATTTGATGGATGGCAACAAAAAATGCCGTTTTGCGATGCAAAATCCCCGGCGGTGAGCAAGACAGAAAAAAACGCCTTCAATCCGCAACCCGGCATGCATGGCGGCATATCGCATGGGCAAAGGCAAAAACAAAGCATTCCGCCGCCCTTAAGGAAGAGACCGTGCGGCTCTGCCTTAAGGGCGGCGGAATTTGTCGCCATCCGGGAACAGGCAAAATGAGGACTGGCCCCGGAGGCTGTGCCTGAAAGAATGGCGGGCTATTTATATTTTTTAAGAGCGGCCTTGGCCCTCTCCTCTCCCTGTTCCGCCGCCTTTTTGAGCCAGGCAACGCCTTTTCCGCGGTTCTTGGTCACTCCGTAGCCGTTCAAATACATGCGTCCAAGCTCATATTGAGCGGAAGCGTTACCCTGCTCGGCCGATTTTTCAAACAGGCTGAAGGCCATGGCCAGATCTTTATCCACGCCGTGGCCGAGTTCGTAACAATAGCCAAGATTCTTCATGCCTTGCGCGTTGTACATACCGGCAGCCTTCACGAACAGCTCGGCGGCCTTGGCGTAGTCCTGGGTTACGCCGTGTCCGTTGTAGTAGCACTCGCCAAGATTGCTCATGGCCTCGTCGTTGCCCTTTTCAACGGCCTTGGTGAACAAGTCCACGGCCTTTGCGTAGTCCTGCTCAACGCCGGCGCCCTTGTAATAACGCCAGCCGAGATTGCTCATGGCCAGGGGGCTGCCCAACTCCACGGCCCGAAACTCCAGGTCGTTGGCGGCATTGAAATCTTTGGCCACTCCCAGCCCGTTGACATAGCAGTATGACAGAGCGGTCATGGCTTCGGGGTCGTTGGCGTCAACGCCCTTTTTGAACCACTTCACGGCTTCTTTGTAGTCGCGCTTAACGCCAGTGCCTGAAAAATAGCAGAAGCCAAGGGCCACATAACCTTGAGAGTCTCCGGTGTCGGCGGCCTTCTTGCACAGGGCAAAAGCTTTGGCTTTATCCTGCTTGACGATTTCGCCCCGTTCATACAAGGAGGCAAGCTCGACCATGGCCCTTGTCAAACCCTGGTCAGCAGCGCCTTCAAGCAAGGTCACCGCCTTGACGACATCACGGGAAACGCCTTTGCCGTCCTTGTACAAAAGAGCCAGGTTGCAGGCCGCGTTCAGGCTGCCGCCATCAAGAGCGCGCTGATAAAGCCCGGCCGCCTTGGCATAGTTTTGCCCGACGCCCTGGCCGTACTCATAGCAGATTCCCAAAGCGTCCATGGCCTCGACGCTTCCGCCTTCCACAGCCTGGCCGAACAGCTCGGCGGCGCGGGCGTAGTCCAGGGACACGCCTGTGCCAAGGTAATAGAGCATCCCAAGATTATACTGGGCGTCAGCATAGCCTGCCTCAGCGGCCGGCGTAAGATACTCAACCGCTGCCGCCGCATTTTGATTGTTGTAGGCCTCAATGGCCTGGTTGGTGGACTCACGAGCCTCATCGACGCTCATGCCCATGCAGGAGCAGAGTAAAAAGGCGGGCAAAATCAGCACTGCTATTTTCTTCATGGCGAAATTATCCTGGGTATTTGCATGCGGGTGAAAAGATACCGGGGTCTTGGCGGTTTTGGAAGCCCGCGCGCAAGGCGCAGGCCGTGTTCCCAACCGCGTCTAGTAAAACCCAAAAATCAAGTCTGTCAAGGGAAATCGATTAGATTCCGGCAAGCACCAAAGAAACCCCCGCTCCAAACCGCTGCCTGGAAGTACGGGAACGAAGCCCCGGCCCGCGGGCTCTGATACCGCAAGCCTCTGACCGCATTAACCTGCCGGATTTTCGGTGAAAGGAGCCAAACACAATCCGCAGCCTGCTCTCGAAAAAATGCCGGCGCATGCCGCACGAAACAAGCCTGACTGAAACCGGCCTTATTGCTTGCCCTGACAGTAGGCGCGGTAATGGCCGGAAAAAACAGGAAGGACGAGTTCGGGCGTCAGGCCGTTCAGGCAGAGCAGGTTGGAATTGCAGGCGCTTTTGTTGCACGGGCGGCACGAGATATTCAAGGTAACATGAATGTGCTTGGGGTCCGGATGCGTCCAGCCCGTGCCGGAGGCCCCGTGGATGGTCATGGTGGGCAGGCCCATGCCGGTTGCGATATGTCTGGGGGCGGAGCAGTTTCCGATGTGCAGGCAGGCGTGTTCCATGACCGCGGGCATCGTGCGCAAATCAAGCATGGCATCTGAGAAGAACACGGCGTCTTTGCGCGCACAGGCCTGATAAATCCTCGCCACATCATCTTTTTCTCCAGGGCCGTGCAGCAGAAGGAAGCGCAGGCGAGGGTCTTGCCCGGCCGCGAGATCAATCAGTTTCGCGTAATGTTCTCCCGGCCATTTACGGGCTTTGAAGCGGTGCGTCGGGTCAACGGTCACCAGCCGGAACTCCCGTTCCGGATTGAAAAAATCCGCTTCAAGGGCACGCAGAAAGTCAACCGCAAACCGCCTCTCACCATCATCCAGGTAGATTGCCGGAGATTCGCCCCGCCAGGTTATGCCAAGGGGCGCGAGTACCCCGGCCTTGTAGGCCCCGGAATAACCATGGTTGGGAGCTGTATGGTGGGTGTAGAGCAGATTGCGGTACCACCGCCCGGTATGGGACAGGCGGATCGGCGCACCGGACAGCCAGGACACGATCATGCAGCGCGGCAGTTGCTGAAAGTCGACGACCAAGTCAAAGCCGTTGCGGGCCACCCGCCGGTAAAACGCCAGTTGCCTGAACACAGTGCCAAGCTCGGCCTTGTCCAGCGCCCAGATCTTGTGAATGTGGGGATTGTTTTTGAGAATGTCCCCGCATTTCTTCTCGGTGAGGAAATGGATTTCCGCATTTGGGAAGCGCCGGGCAAGCAATTCCACGGAAATCGTGGACAGCACCACATCGCCGATCTGCCGCAACTGACAGACGAGGATACGGTTGACCCCGCCAGGCGGCAATTTGATCAGATCGAGATTTTCAAGCGGAGCAGGGGCATATCCGTGCCCGATCCGGCATTCTTCTGGTTTCGTTGCGCTCATTGATTTATGAAATGATCGTCATTCGGTTGCCGCCAAGCGGAAAAAAGCAGTACGGCCCTGCCGCACAAAAAAATACGGAACAGCAATACTGAAATAAGGACAAAAAAGAAAGGGGGAAATTCGTGGCACCTCGAATTTCCCCCGTTTTAGGGTATGTTTGGTGATATTAAAACACAACAGGGCAACAAAAAATGCGACCATATTGTCTAAACCCACTGCAGCTTACTAGTAATGTAAACACTGATCAAAGTTTGTCATCGCTTTTTCCGCAAAAAAAATGTTTTTATAACACACGGCCGCAATTCCCGGCGCCCGAAGGGCAGACGGAGCAAGCGAGACATTGGCCGGAGCAAGGCGGAGAACCGGGCAGAAACTATTTCTTTGGCCTGACGCCGATGATGTTCGGCAAAGTCTGATTGATTTCAATTCCAAGAACGTTTTCCCGGCCTGACCAAATGGACGGCGCAGGCTGATTCACGAACAAAGCCGCCTTGCTGCCTCCCTCCACATACATGGCCAGATTGATGGACAAAGGCAAGGCTTGCAGGCACCGGGCAAATTCAGCGGCGCTCACAGCCCGCTGGCACAGGATGAACAAAATCCGCCCATTGGCATCCTTGGCCACGGCGGCCGTGCTGTACTTCGGCCCGTCGTCCTTCCACAGGATTTTACCGTCCGAGCCAATCAGCCTGTAATTTTGCACCACCTGGGCGTAGTTCTTCAACTTATCCTGCAGGAGCTTGTCCGTGCGCTCAAGCATGTCCACCGCCGGAATATTTTTTTCCCGTGGCTGGCAAACGAAAAAAGCGCCAAACTTCGAGCCCGCTCGGGGATTGTTCGTATGCGTCGCGTTTCGCAACAACCCGGTGTGGGTCAGTTTGTCCGGAAGATACATGCCGGCGTTGATCGCGGCGGTCAACCCGAGATGGGCAGCCCAATCGCCAATGGTCCGCGCCGGTCCGTCATCCGTCGCCATGTGCAGGCTGAACTCGAAAAAAGCGGGGTCTATGCGTAAAATGACAAACTCGGCGTCGGCGGCGTCATGCTCGGAGGTCCGGACCCTGCCAAGCTCAAGCCCGTCCCGGATCTTGCTGAAACTGACATTGGGATATGAAGCTTTCGTCCCAGGCTCATCCGCCGCAAAAGAGGATGCGCCGCCGCAAAGGCAAAGCACCACCGACAACAGCCAGACCAGCCGCAAAAGCCCGCCAGGCGCTACGGTTGCCGATCTGGACGCCGCACCGGCTCCTTTAAGATCTCCAGTATCTTTCATCCGACACAACACCTTTTGGAAAACATAATGAAAATGTGGCGCTTTTGCTCTGCTACGGTAAATTCAGAAAAACGGCAAGTTAATATTGACATATCAACTTATCCTGATTTAATCTCCCGTCATCCAATATTCGCAGCAACCTGTTTTATGCCGCTCCTTTCCCCGACCGATATGAACAACACAGCAGGTAAGAAACAAGTGAAAATCATTGACCGGATCAACCGCAAGTCCCCTTTCTATTCCGTTGAGTTCTTCCCGCCAAGGGACAGGGAGAACTGGCCTGATTTCTTCAAGGTAGTGGACAGCCTGTCCGCCATCAATCCGCTGTTCGCCTCGGTCACCTATGGCGCCGGCGGCGGAACGCGCGACAATACCCTGGACATCACGGCCACGCTGGCTGAAAAAGGCCATATTCCCATGGCCCACCTTACCTGCGTTGGCGCGACCAGGGAGTATATCCGCGAATACTTGAACTGCCTGGCGGAAAAAGGCGTGTCAAACATCCTGGCCCTGCGCGGAGACCCCCCGGCCGGGCAAAACATCCGCTGGGAAGACGGCGAATTCGTCCACGCCTCCGATCTTGTCGAATTTGTACACAGGGAATTCCCCGATTTCGGCATCGCGGTCGCGGCCTACCCCACTCCGCACCCGCAGTCCGCAAGCTTTGCCGACGACAGGCGCTACACCCAAAAAAAGCTGGACGCCGGGGCCGATTTCGCCATCACGCAGCTCTTTTTCGACTACCGCGAGTATTTTGAATTCTCCGCCCAACTCAGGGCCATTGGCATGACCAAACCCGTAATTCCCGGAGTATTGCCGATCTTGAGCCTGGAATCAATCCGCCGGGTGCTTTCCTTAAGCGGCTGCAACATCCCGGCCAAACTCTACCTGTCAATTGAAGAAGCCAACCAGAAAGGCGGCGTAGAGGCCGTGAAGGAAGCCGGCATAGCCTTCGCCGTGGACCAGATCAAAAAACTCCTCGACAACGGAGCGCCAGGCATCCACCTCTACACCCTGAACAAAGCCGAAACCTGCCTGCGCATAGTAGAAGCAGTGGGCAGGCTGTAAGAGCCGGGGGGCGGGGGAACCAACAGGGCGATTGCCCTGAT
>JAVBNM010000033.1:0-17235 GCA_031551565.1 Desulfovibrionaceae bacterium
CCCCCCCCCCCCCCCCCCCCCCCCCCCCCCCCCCCCCCCCCCCCCCCCCCCCCCCCCCCCCCCCCCCCCCCCCCCCCCCCCCCCCCCCCCCCCCCCCCCCCCCCCCCCCCCCCCCCCCCCCCCCCCCCCCCCCCTGTCCCGGCTCTCCAAAAAACCCTTTGCTGGTTGGGGGTTGAGGGGTTATATTGTGGCTGGAGCGGTGTTTTTGTCTGTAACTTTGGGATGTTCCCCGCTATTTGCGAGACTGCGAGCGATATGAAATTCATGGCCCTTGATTATGGTTTGAAGCGGACTGGTGTTGCGGTTTCAGACCCTTCAGGTCTTATGGCCTTTCCTCGCGCCACCATTCAGATGAAGGGCAAGGATGTTTTTTTCGCCGAGGTTCTGGAGCTGGCCAGGGCCGAGGGGGTGGAGGCCTTTGTTGTCGGCCTGCCTTTGTACGGCGACGGCAGTGACAGTGAAACCACCCGCCAGGTGCGGAATATGGCGGCCCGCCTGAAAAGGCGCACGGAGTTGCCTGTTTTTTTCATGGAGGAGGCCTTAAGTTCGTATGAGGCGGCGGACAGGCTGGCCGAAGGCGGTAAAAGAGGCGGGCGTGAGAAGGAAAAACTGGACAAGGCCGCGGCCGCGATCATTCTTGAGTCTTTTCTGTCCCTGCCGCCCGGAAAGCGCGTGCCGGCGTAAATGTGTAATCCATCCTGACGGAATTTGAACATGACCGGGAAAGAAGACGGGAAAGAAGGGCAGGGGCCGAAAAAGGGCGGTTTTTTGCGAAGACTGGGCAGGTGGTGCTGGCGAGGTTTTCTGGCAGTCTTTGTGATTGTTGTTTTGTCTGCCGCATATCTGGCTTACGATGTTTGGAACTTTGCCCATACTCCGGCATCGCCGGAGCCGGCGAACGTCGTCATCGAGATAAAGCCCGGCGCCACTTTCGACCGCGTGGCCTGGGATCTTTACAAGCTGGGCGCCATAAGGGATGTTCGCAGGTTCAGGCTGATCGCCTACTGGGAAGAGGCCATGCAGTCGGTGAAGGCCGGGGAGTTTGAGGTTTCCACCGGCTGGACTCCGCTTGAGGTGCTCTATCAAATCACCAAGGGCCGGGCCAGGCTTTACCGGCTGGCCATACGGGAAGGGCTGACCTGGTGGGAAACGGCCAGGGCCGTCGAGGCCGCCGGATTCGCCACTTACGATGATTTCAAGGACGTCATTCACGACCCGGAATTTTTGAAAGAATTTTCCATTCCTTTTGACAATGCCGAAGGTTTTCTCTTTCCAGAGACGTACCTGCTGAAAAAGCCCAAGGCCCTGGACAAGGCCCAGGCCAGGGAGGTGGCGTCCATTCTGGTTTCCGCCTTCTGGAAGCATACAAGGCCGATGTGGCGGGAGTTGCCTTTAAGGCAGGGGGTAACGCCCCCTTCCGCGGGGCAGGCGACGCAAGCCGGGCAGGCGGCCCACGAGGGACAACCTGGGCAAACAGGAGCAGAGCAGACCGGAACTCCACAAGCCGCGCAGGCCCGGCACGCGGCTCAGGCGGACTCTCAGGCCGGAACTCCGGACGAAACCCCGGACGGAGCCCGGGCCAATTCGCAGGCCAATTCGCAGGCCGGCTCTCAAGCTGATTCCCCGGCGGAGCTTCAGACAGACTGGCTGCGCCCGTCCGACATAGATCCCGACGCTCTGAAAAGCTGGGTGATCCTGTCCTCCCTGGTGGAGAAGGAAACCGGCGTGCCGGAGGAAAGGGCCAGGGTGGCCGGGGTTTACGCCAACCGCCTGCGCCTGGGCATGCTTTTGCAGTGCGATCCGACCATCATTTACGGCGTCGGCGAGAGTTTTTCGGGATCGATCCGCCGTTCCCAGCTCGACAACGCGAACAACCTTTACAACACCTATCAGCATCCCGGCCTGCCGCCGGGGCCGATCTGCTCGTCCGGCCTGGCTGCCCTGAAGGCCGCCTTTTCGCCGGAGGAGCATGACTATCTGTACTTCGTAGCCACCGGCGTTGACGGCGGGCATACCTTCAGCAAAACCCTCAATGACCACAACAGGGCGGTAAGGGCTTACCGCTCAAGGCGATAGGCGACAGCGGGATTAAACGGCATGACAAGCACCCAAAAGTTGCGGGAACGGCCCGCGCGGTTCAGGGCCTACGCCTTGTGCGCCGCCCTGCTGATCCTGGCTGTGACCGGGCTGAGGCTGTGGGCCGCCGGGCAATTGGATGTCGCCCTTGAGGAGGCCTATTACTGGGAATGGTCCAGAAATCCCGACCTGGCTTACTATTCCAACGGGCCGGGCATCGCGCTGCTCATCAGGGCCTTTACGCGGGTGTTTGGCGACACAGTATTGGGCGTGCGCCTCGGGGCGTTTACCGTCAATGCCCTGGCCCAGGGCATGCTGTTCTGCTGGCTTGGCTGTCTGCTCAACAGGCCGCGCCTTGGATTGATCACCCTGGGCATCCTCAATACGGCGCCTTTGTTCATAGCGGGCGGCTTTCTCATGACCACGGACGCGCCCCTCTCCCTTTGCTGGGTGGCGGCCATGACGGCCCTGACCGCTTCGGTCGAAAGGCCCGGAAAGCTGTGGCCTTTCATTCTTCTGGCAACGGCCCTGTGCCTCGGGCTTTTGACCAAATACACGATGATTTTCATCCTGCCCCTGGCTATCGGCTATGGCGCGCTGCTCTGGCGGCGCTCCCTCCTCCCTGCGGGCTGGTTCGTCCGTTTTTGGCCGGCAGCCGGCGCCGGGCTGATTCTGGGCCTTGCCCCGTCCTTTGTATGGAATTTGCAGCACCAGTTTGTCAGCGTCAAATATCTGCTGGGCCTCATGCAAACCGGCCTGGACAGCGACAGTCAGTCGTTTTTGCTTTCATTCCGCCACTTCCCCGAGTACCTCGGGACGCAGTTTCTCCTGCTCCTCCCCTGGTGGCTGGCCTTTGCCATCTGGCAGGGGATATCGGGAATAAGGCGCGTTTCAGAAGCAAGGGCCGCCATCGCGCGCTCAAGTGGCGGCGAGGCAAAAACGGGCCTCCGGTTTGACCTGCTGCTCTTGATTGGTTTTTGGCCGATTTTTCTTTTTTTCCTGCTGTGGAGTTTTTACAGCCGCGTTTATCCGAACTGGTCGGCCATGTGCTATGTGGCCGGAGTTGTGCTGGCGGCCGTGGGGGCGGAGAATATCCTGGTCAGCCCGGGCAGACTGAGCCAGCGCCCCTGGCTGGCCCTGTGGGGCATTTTGAGCATCGCCTGCTGTGTTGTGATGTACGGGCAAAGAATGCTTTCAGACGTCCTGCCCCTGCCGGACAACCTGAACCCCGCCTTTCGCCTCAAAGGCTGGAGCGGCCTGGGCGAGCGGCTTGAGGGCATTCGCAAGACCATGCCAAGACCCGACAAGGTGTTCTTTATTGCGGATTCTTACGATGTGGCTGCCTCTCTCGCGTTCAACCTGCCGGGGCAGCCTGTCGTCTACTGCGCCGATTTTGAACGGAAACTGAATCAATATGACTTGTGGGCCGCCCCTGATGGAGATAATATATTGACTTACAAATCCGTCGAGGATAACCCGGATCGAACTCTGGCCGACGCGGAAAAAATAACGCTCACAGGCTGGGATGCGATCTTTGTCCGCAGGCTGCCCATGAGACGCGTCCCTGACAGGCTGGCGTTGATGTTTGAAGAGGTGGCCGACCCCGAGCACTACGACTCGACACACTACGGGCACAGAGGGCGCAGGTTTGATATGGTCAGGCTCTACAACTTCAGCGGGCTTTGGCCCAGGCCAAGCCGGGACGACTACTGAACATGATCCGTGAAGCGGATGACAAGGCCGTTCGCGGCGAGGAACTGTGCCGGGAATGCGCGCGCCTGGGGCCGACATGCTGCAAGTCGGACTCAAGCCAGAGACATTTGTCTTTTCCTTTGTCCGAGGAAGAGTGGAAGAGAATGCTGCCTTACGCCCATGTGGCGGAAGAGAAATTCGGCACGCCGGAAATCCGGATTGAGGAGCCAAACAGCCCGGAATTCACGCAAGTCGTGTCCTGCATTTTTCCCGGAGAAGGCAAGGCACTGGAAAGCCTCTTCCCCGAGGAGGGGCGGCACTGGAGATTGAAGACAGGCCCGGACGGCGCCTGCGTTTTTTTGGGCGAGGCGGGGTGCATGCTGCCGCGCGACGTCCGCCCCTGGTATTGCCGCCTGTTCCCGGCCTGGATGAACCGCGGGGCTGCGACAATTTTGCTGGCTGACGAATGCCTGATCGCCCGCAAGGCCAAAACGCCCGCGAGCGGTCTTTTCTTGCTTAAAATGTCCGTAAACGAAGTGGCGCGTCTTTACGCGAGATTGCGCGAAGACTGGGGCCTGCCCCCGATGCCTTAAACAAGACAGTAAAACTTATGAAACGTGTTATTATCTACCTGCTTTCAATAGTCATGGGACTGGGGATCATCGGCGCCGGAGCGGCCGTGGCCGTCTATATCTGGGCTTCCAAGGATCTGCCGAGCATCACCAAGGTCGACGATTACCGCCTCCCGCTCGTGACCACCGTCTACGACAGGGACGGAGGCGTCATCGGCTATTTCTGCAATGAAAAGCGCTTTTTGGTGAACCTGGAAGATATGCCCAAATATCTGCCGCTCGCCTTCATCGCCATGGAGGACAAAAACTTCATGACCCATGACGGCGTGGATTTCACGGCCATTGTCCGCGCCTTTTACACCAACCTGCGCACGGGCAAAACAACAGCGGGCGCCAGCACCATTACCCAGCAGGTCGTAAAACGGCTTTTGCTGTCGTCCGAAAAAAGCTACGAGCGCAAAATCAAAGAGGCCATTCTCGCCTACAGGCTTGAAAAACACCTCGGCAAAGATCAAATCCTCTATATTTACCTTAACGAGATCTACCTGGGCAACAGCTCATACGGCGTTGAGGCGGCCGCCAGAACCTACTTCGCAAAGCATGTCAACGAGCTCACCCTGGCCGAATGCGCGGTGCTGGCCGGGCTGCCGCAGGCGCCGTCGCGCAACAACCCCTTCACCATGCCCGAAGCGACGAAACGCCGCCAGGAAGGGGTGCTTGGCCGGATGCTCGAAGACAAGCACATCACCAGGGCCGAATACGACGAAGCCATCGCCCAGCCCCTGGTCTACAAGTCAATGCCCGACCCGACCTTCGGCCTGGGCGCGTGGTATCTGGAAGAAGTCCGCAGGCAGCTTATCTCCTTCTTCAGCGAGGAAAACGTGCGCCGCCTGCAACTGCCCATCGATCTCTACGGCATGGACGCGGTTTACGACGCGGGCCTGCACGTCTACACATCCATGGACCCCTTCCACCAGCGCAATGCCGAGAAATCATTGCGCAACGGGCTGTACGACAATTGTAAACGGCAAGGCTGGCTCGGGCCGCTCGAGAACATCCCGCCCGAAGGCTATGACGCCTTCCTGAAAAAACAGACCTTTTCCCCGGAGTCTCTGGCCAACGCCGGCTGGGCCAAGGCCCTGGTCACCAGCGTGACCAAGCAGGGCGCCGAGGTCAGCCTGGGCGAATCCTACAAAGGGTTTATCAGCATCGGGACAATGGGCTGGGCCAGAACCCCCAACCCCAAAATTTCGCCCGAAGCCGCGGGCCGGATGACCGACGCCGCAAAAATCCTCGCCCCTGGCGATGTTGTCTATGTTTCCGCTGTCGGGGCAGAGGGCGACGCCAACCCGGTGTCTTTGCCGGCCGACCCCGAAAACAAGAAAAACCCGGTGCCAAAATACGATCCAGAAGCCGTGGCCGCCGACAAGGCCATCCCGGTTTGCCTTGAGCAGATCCCCAACCTGCAGGGCGCTCTAGCCTCGATCGAAGTGCAAAGCGGCGATCTGGTCGCCCTGGTCGGCGGTTATCAATTTTCCCCGGCCAGCCAGTTCAACCGGGCCACCCAGGCCAAGCGCCAGCCAGGATCGTCATTTAAGCCGATCGTCTATTCCGCCGCCCTGGACAAGGGCTTCACAGCCGGGACCGTGCTGCTCGACTTCCCCTTCGTGTTGATGAACGAGGGGCAAAAACCCTGGAAACCAAGCAACTTCGACCATAAATTCCTCGGCCCCATCGTGCTTCGCACGGCCCTGGCCAAGTCGCGCAACGTCTGCACTGTGCGCGTCGCCCAGCAGGTAGGCATGGAGGCGATCGTCCAAAGAGCGCACGATCTTGGCATCCAGGGCGACATTCCGGCCGTCCTTTCCGTCAGCCTCGGCAGCTACGAGGTCACCCCCCTGGGCATGGCCGAAGCCTATTCAGCCTTCGCCAACCAGGGAGTCTATATCAAGCCCAGGATCATCTCGGCCGTGGACGACTGCTGGGGCCACGCCCTGGTCACCTTCGCCCCGGACAGGCGCGAGGCCATCAGCCCGCAGAACGCCTTTATAATGGCCACACTGCTCAAAGACGTGGTCAATGCCGGCACGGCCACCAGGGCAAAGGTTCTTGGACGGCCCACAGCCGGAAAAACCGGCACTTCAAACGACGCAAGAGACGCCTGGTTCATCGGATTCTCGCCCGAACTCATCACCAGCGTCTATGTGGGCTATGACGACAACTCCCCCATAGGCCGCATGGAAACGGGCGGCCGGGCGGCCCTGCCCATTTTCATCGAATACCGCCAGGTCGTGGACCAAAAGTACGAACCGACCGACTTCGTGAAACCCGAAGGCATCACCATGGCCAGCGTCGACCCCTCAACCGGCGGCCTGGCCGGAGCAGGCTCCCAGGGCGCCCTCTACCTGCCGTTCATAACCGGAACCGAGCCGCACTCGTCAGCCGGAAACCCGCTCCAGGTAAAACAAGACGACGTCCGCTCCGCCGAAGATTTGTTGAAGCAAAATTATTAGACAGGGCGCAGAGCTGGGGGAGGAAACCAACAGGGACGCGGCCCCTGATGGTTTCCTCCCCCAGACCCCCTCCTTCCTTTACCCGTTTTGTGTGTGGGAGGTGTTTTTCGGGGTTAGGGCGAAGTGTGCAAGGTTTTATTCATTAGAGGGCGGCCGCGCAAGGGCCGCCTTTTTTTGCCGCCGTATCATGGCCTTGCCGCACAGGCGGCTTTCGGGCATAGATGGCTGAACGGCAAGGGCGGAACAAACAACTTTGGACTCAAGGCGGAACAGGTGGCGGCATGTTGTTGTATTCGTGGAACGTGAACGGGTTCCGGGCGCTTTTGACCAAGGGCCATTGGTCCTGGTTTGCGGAAAAACAGCCCGATATCGCGGCGTTGCAGGAAGTAAAGGCGGAAGAGGAGCAGATCCCCGAAGAGCATCGTTGCCCGGCCGGCTATCAGGCTTTCTGGCATCACGCGCGAAAAAAGAAAGGATACTCCGGGGTGGCCTGCTTTTCAAAGCCCTTGCCGCAAAAAGCCGTTTACTGCCTGCCCGGCGAAGACTGGCGCGGCGAAGGGCGGCTCATTCACCTTGAGTATGAAAAATTTCATTTCATGAACGTCTACTTCCCGAACGGGCAAATGAGCGAAGAGCGCCTGGCCTACAAGATGGGCTATTACGACGCGTTTCTGGATTACGCCCAAGACCTGCGCCGGCAAAAGCCGATCGTGGTCTGCGGGGATTTCAACACCGCCCACAAGGAAGTGGACATCGCCAGGCCCAAGGCCAACGAGGGCACCTCCGGATTTCTGCCGATCGAGCGGGCCTGGATGGACAAATTCGTAGACCACGGCTACGTCGACACCTTCCGGCACATTCATGGGCCGCAGGCGGTGGAATACTCGTGGTGGTCAATGCGCTTCAAAGCCAGGGAACGCAACGTGGGCTGGCGCATAGACTATTTTTTCGTCTCGCGGGAACTGCTCCCGGCGGTCAAGGACGCCTGGATCGAACAGGAAGTCCACGGCTCGGACCATTGCCCCATCGGCCTGCGCCTTGACCCCGGCAAAATGTGATTTTTCGGCAAGGCCCCGGCCCGGTCTAAGCCCCTATTAATACGCCGCCCGCGAAAAGCCGGTCCTTTTCAGCCGGCAAGGGGCAAGGCAATTTCACCCTTGCAACGCCGGCAGACGCAAAAGAGCGGCTTTGCGGCAGGCGGATTAACGAGGTCCGGGCCTAGCCAAGCGGCTTGCAGAGATATTCGTGGATTTTAGCGCTGAATATGTCATTGGCATGAGCCGGGGTGATGATGAGGGCCGTGTCGGCCCCCCAGCCGCTGCCGCCGATGGCGATGACCTTCTCGCCGTGCGGAATGGCCCCGGCGTCAAGAGCCATCGTCGATATCTCCACGCAGACCTTCGTACCCTGGCCGAACATGCGCAAGGTGTTGGCCATGACCTCGACCGGGTACATCCCCCCGCTTTTGTTGCTTATCCCCCTCTCCACTCCGCTTAAAACATGGGTGGCGGTGACGACCTTGATCCCCGCACTTTCCAGATCGGCGCGCATTTCATCGGTCATCTGGTTCTTCCCCTTTTCGCCAAAACCGTAAGCATGGCGCACACAAACCGCGTTAAGCCCGGACTGGCGCAGATATCCGGCGGTGAAACCTGTGGAGGAAGCGAAAACGATATGCTTGATATTGCCCGCGCGGGCTGCATTCAGGGCGATTTTGACGGTATCTTCGGTGTTTTCAGGGCCTGGAACGGCGAAATACATATATTAACTCCTCTCGGTTGGGACGGCGTTTTTGGCAAAGACGCTTATAATACCGGCATAAAACGGATTTTACCACAAATTTTATGCGATCGCAGCTCAATATTTTCTCTATACTATCCTGGATTTACACATTATATATGCGCTCGGCCTCGCAGCCGCCATCAGATAAAAGGAGTAGTTCCATGCCCGCAATAAACGTCGCAGTGTCCGGTCTTGGCAATATCGGCAAACATGTTATACACGCCATTGAAACCGCGCCGGACATGCGTTGCGTCGGCGTAATCCGCCGCAAACAGTCAATCGGCTCGCAACCATTCGACCTGAGAGGCGCTCCGGAATTTCCAGACCTCGCCTCCATGCTTGCTTCCGGCGCGAAACCAAGCGTAGTCATTCTCTGCTGTCCTTCCCGCCGCGTTCCGGAAGACGCGCCCGCCTATCTCGAAGCCGGGCTGCACACTGTGGACAGCTTTGACATACACTCTGAAATTCCAGATCTTGTGACCAGGCTGGACGCCTCCGCGCAAAAAGGCGGCAGCGTGGCCGTGACCGCCGCCGGGTGGGATCCGGGAACAGACTCCGTCCTGCGCGCCCTGTTTGAATGCATGGCCCCTGCCGGCACAACCTTCACCAACTTCGGGCGCGGCCGCTCGATGGGGCATTCCGTGGCCGCCAGATCGATAAAAGGCGTGGCCGACGCCACCTCCATCACCATCCCCACCGGCGGCGGGCGGCACTCGCGGCTTGTGTATCTGCTGCCGGAAAGCGGCGCGGATAAAGACGGCATACGCCAAAGCATCTTTGCAGACCCGTACTTCAAAAATGACCCGCTGGAACTGCGTTTTGTGGAAAGCGCCGCAGAACTGGCCCTGGTGGCCGACAACTCGCATGGCGTCCAGATGGAGCGCATCGGCGCCTCCGGCCTGACCAGCAACCAGCGCTTCTGCTTTGACATGCGCATAGACAATCCGGCCCTCACCGCCCAGGTGCTGGTATCGTCGGCCCGGGCCGCGACAAGGCTCGCGGTGGGCTGCTATACGCTCATAGACATACCCCCGGTGGCTTTTTTGCCCGGAGATCGCCTGGCCAACGTGGCCAGGCTGGTGTGAAAACGAGATTGCGCCTGATTATTCCGGAAGCGCCCGGAAGCTGCGCGCCGTTCCGGCAAGCGCCCGGGCTATAGATCAAAACTGGACTTGCAATGAAACAAGGACTTGAAGGCTCGCCCCAGGCTGAGCCCAAGTCCTTGTTTCATGCTTTTAAGCCGTAAGCCTACTTTTTGCTCTTCTTGTATTCCGCGTAATATTCTTCAGTTAAGGTGTGCAGGGCCCGGCCGATCTGGATGTATTGCACCTCGGTGAGGTTGGCCAGGGAAACGCGGGCCGAAGGCGGACCTCCAAAGCCGGATCCTGGTAAAAGCACCACTCCGGCCTTGTCTGCGAGCGTGAAAAGAAACTCGTTGGGATCAAGCCTCTTCTTCATCCAGGCAAGAAAGGCCGGTTCATAATGCTTGGCCAGCTTTTCCATATTCAGCAGGTGGTAGTAATCCACGTCAGTGGGATCATGCTCCGGCAGTATGGGCAGCTCCTGGTACAGAGCGTCCTTGCGCCGCCGGATCAGCCGTTTCATGGCCTTTTTGTAACGATCCTCCCCGTCCATCAGGGAAAAGAGCGAGAACATGACCATCTGCACCTGGGCCGGCGTTGACAGGCCCGCGGTGTGGTTCAGGGCCACGGTTCTGCTGTCGGCCACCAGGCGGTCGATGAGTTTGAGCTTGCGCGGCTCGGTGGTGATGCTCTTGTAGCGCTCGTCAAGTATCTTGAGCTTGTCGCCCGGCAGTTTGGCGATGAGCTTGTCGAAGATGTTGTTTTCATGCGCCGCAATGACGCCGAGCCGCCAGCCGGTTGCCCCGAAATATTTGGAATAGGAATAGACCAGCAGGGTGTTTTGCGGGCAGACTGCGAACAGCGAGGTGAAGTTATCGGCAAAGGTGCCGTACACGTCATCCGTGATAATGATAAGGTCCGGCCTTTTTTTCACTATTTCGACCATCTTGGTCAGGCAATCGTCGCAAAACTTGACCGACGGCGGGTTGCTCGGATTGACCAGGAAAAAGGCCTTGATGCCGGGGTCAAGCAATTTTTCCAGTTCCTTGGGCGAATACTGCCAGTTTTTGGCCGGATCGGCGTTGATAGGCGCCACTTCAAGCTGATAGTCGTTCAGTTCCGGGATCTCGATGTAGGGCGTGAAAATGGGCATGCCCAGGGCGATGGAGTCGCCCGGATTGAGCAGGAAGTTTTCCTTCAGGCTGGTGAAAAGGTAGGTCATGGCCGCGGTGCCGCCTTCCACGGCAAACAGGTCGAAATTGCCTCTGAACGAAGGGGTTTTGCCGATCATTTCCTTGCGCAGGTAGGCGGATACAATTTTTTCGGAAAGCTTGAGCATTCTGTCCGGCACCGGATACATGCAGCCCAGCAGGGCCTCGCTCATTTCATAGATGAAATCCCCGGCGGAAAAGCCGAGCTGGTCCCTGACGTAGGAAACCGCGTTGCGGATAAAGCGCACGCCAGGCACATCCTTGTGCGTGCTGGTGAAAATTTCAAACCGCGACTCTATGCCCTCACGCTGCGGAAAGCCGCCCACGCCTTCGGGCATGTAGCTAAAGGATCGTTCCGCTTCGGTCATGGCAAACAGGCCGAACTGGAAAAACCCGTGGCGCGGCTCGACAGCCAGAAAGTTGGGGTTGCCCCGCCCGGCGTTCAACAGCAACTGTGCGCCGTTGTGCGAGGCAGTGTCTATAAGGACGTTCTTAAGTTCAAAAGGGCTTAACGAAGAGAGCTTTTTCAATGAGGTAGGAAGCATATATTCTCCTTATTATGAACAGGTGCGACACTGTTGGTTGAAAAGACCGGTCAGGTCAGGGCCACTACCAAGGGGCCGAGCAGGGTGAGAAAAACGTTGGCCAGGGCGTATGTAATGGCAAAGGGTACCGTGGGCACGGAGTTTTCCGCCTTGTTCAGGACTTCCCCAAAGGCCGGGTTGGCGCTGCGCGATCCGGACAAAGCGCCGGCGAACACGGCGGCGTTGTCGTAGCGCAGGATGTATTTCCCCACGGCCATGGTTATGAGCAGGGGAATAATCGTGACCAGCACGCCGATGAAAAAGATGCTGATCCCGTGCTCCACAATGGTGCTTATGGCCTGCTGGCCGTAATTGAGCCCTACAACGGCCACAAACCCGGCCAGCCCCATGTCTTTGAGCAGTTGGGCCGCGCCGCTGGGCAAAGAGCCCATGTTCATGTGCCGGGCGCGGAACCAGCCGAAAAGCAGGCCGGACAAAAGAGCCCCGCCGCCGCTGCCCAGGGTGATGGGAATGCCGCCGGCATGGACCACTATTTTGCCGATGAGCAGGCCCAGCACCAGGCCGGCGCTCATGAAGACAAAGTCGGTCTTGTCGCTTGGCACGATCGGATAGCCGATGGCGGCGGCCGCGCGGCGCACGTCTTCTTCCGCGCCGTACAGGGTGATTATGTCGCCGCGCTCTATGACCATGTCGCGGTTCACGGTCAGGGTCTTGCCCTGCCTTGCGATGCCCACCAGATAGAGGCCGTGGCGCATTTCCGGGGCGGCCCCGTCGGCGATTTCCTTGAGGGTTTTCCCATGCATTTTTTCGCTGGTGACCACGATTTCCCTGGTCTGGATCAGAACGTCCATCTGGCTTTCATTGGTTATTTCTGCGCCCAGGTGTTCGCGGATCGCCAGAATGCTCGAGTGTTGGCCGACAATCAAAAGCTTGTCCTGCTGCTCAAGGACAATCTGAGGCGTTACAGGCAAAATGGCGTTGCCGCGCTTGATGCGCTCAACAGTGACCGGGGGCAGGCCGACGCTCTGCTCCAGCTCGCCCACTGTCTTGCCCGCGCTTTTGCCCGCGTGAAAGATCCGGCCCATCAGGTGCGGCACGGCAAGCTGCTGGCCTTCTCCCACGACAAGCTCCTGGCTGTGCATTTTGGCCTCGGCCGCGATGGCGTCATCGCGAATGCTTTTTCTCATGAATTTTTCCAGCAGGTTTACGCAGATGAGAATGGTTCCAAAGGAGCCGAAGATATAGGTCACGCCGTAGCCGACAGAGATATTGGCCACCATTTTGGACGTGACGTCCGCTCCAAGATTCATGCTGTTGATGGCTGATTCGGCCGTGCCCATGATGGCCGACTGGGTCAGGCCCCCGGCGGCGATGCCGGCGGCAAGGCCTTTGTCAAGACCGAACAGGCGCGACAGCGCCACCACGCAGATCAGGCCGGAGACGGCCAGCACGGCGCAAAGCACTATTTCCCGAAGCGACTGTTTGCCCAGAGAGCGGAAAAACATGGGACCGCTGGTGTAGCCCACGGCAAAAATGAACAGGGCGAACAGGATGTTCTTGACCGCGTCGTCGATATGAACGCCGAACTGGCTCACCAAAACGGCCATGAGCAGCGAGCCGGCAACGCCGCCAAGCTGAAATGTGCCGAAGCGGATCTTGCCCACCAGATAGCCCAGAGCCAGTGAAAGGAAAAAAGCCATTTCCGGAGCGCTTTTAAAAAGCGAGTGTACAGCAGTATAAATTAAGTCCATAGCATACCTCGATAAATCGGTTACGGCATTTTGGTTTGAATGTGAAACCCCCGCCAGTGCGGATGAAAAAAAGCTGTGATATGCGGCTGTTGCATGCTGACAAACCCCTTGGCTCGTTATTTGATGTAGGCCAGGCCCACAATGATGGGGCCAAGCAAGGGCAACAGCACGTTGGAAATGGCGTAGGTGATGGTGTAGCCGATAAGGGGCGTTGTGTTTCCGGCGGCCGACTGAACAGCGCTCAAGGCGGGCGTGCTGCACTGCTGTCCGGCGATGCCTCCCAGAAGCACCGGAAGATCAAGCCTGAGCAGAAAATGCCCGACAGTGAGGGAAATCATGGCCGGAACCAGGGCTATGGCCACTCCCATCAGGGGCAGCACGAGCCCGTACTGGCCCACCAGGGCCACCGCCTGCTTGCCGGATGAAAGGCCTATGCAGGCCACAAAGGCGGCCAGGCCGAGATCTTTCATGATCTCCAGCGCGGCCGGAGAGGTGGCGGGGATCTCGGGCCGCTTGGCCTGCAGCCAGCCGAACAACAGCCCGGTGAGCAGGGCTCCCCCGCCGGTACCGAGCGAAAGGGGCACGCCTCCAGCGGGAATGGTTATCCGGCCGATGAGGATGCCCAGCACAATGCCGAGCCCCACATATACGAAGCTGGCTTTATTGCCGGTCCTGATTGCCGGGCCGATGAGGGCGCCGGCCTTTTCCACATCGTCGTGGGCGCCCAGCAGGCTCACGCTGTCGCCGGCCTGCAGGACAAGCCGGGGGGCCAGGGGCATGGCCGAGCCATTGCGGATGACGGAAGAGATGAACACATGCCCGCCAAGCTTCAAATCCATTATATTGCTCGCCAGCTCGGCCAGGTTGAGGCCGCCGCTTTTCTTGGCGTTGACCTGATACTTCTCGGCATCCACCACCATGTTCAGGCTGGGCCCGCCAAGACGCTCCTCGCCAAGCACGGCCTGGGCCTTGACTACCGTGGCCCTGTGGCCCATGACCATGACCAGATCCCCCTTCTTGAGGGCCAGGAGGGGGTCCACATCCAGGGCGCGGCCCCGGCGGCGGACTTTCTCGATGCGGGCGCCCTGCCCCATGAGTTTTTCCACCTCTTCCACGGTTTTTCTCGCGCCAACGGTCACGGAATAAACCCGTCCGGTCATGGAGGCGAGGGCTTCAGAGGCTCCGGGCGCCTCATCCAGGCTGTTGCCGCCCAGCTTTTCCCACAAGGCGGCCGCCTCTGCTTCCAGTTTTTTGCGCAACAAAAGCGGGGCGATCTGGCTGGTAAAAATGACGATGGTGACGAGCCCGAAAATGTATGTCAGCGAATAGGCTGTCGCCACGTTGGCCTGCATGGAGTGCGCGACGTCCTGACTGACAGGCAAACGGGAGATGGCCTCCGAGGCGGTTCCGATGACCGCTGACTCGGTGGCGGATCCGGCCACCATGCCCGCGGTAGTGCCGGGATCAAACTTGAAGATATGCATGGCCGTAAAGGCCAGGATGAGTACCGCGCCCACCTCAATGAGCGAGAACAGCCCGAGCCGCAGCCCCTTGGCGTTGAGGCTGGAGAAAAACTGCGGCCCTCCCAGATAGCCCAGGGCGAAAATGAAGATGGCGAAGAACAGGTTTTTTATGCTGGGGTCAATGACCACGCCTGATTGCCCGAGAACCAGCGCGGTCAGCAGGGTGCCGCACACGCCCCCGAACTGCACGGGGCCGATTTTTTTCTGCCCGACATAAAATCCGATGCCGATGGCGAGAAACAGGGCCAACTCAGGTTCGTGCCGGAGAAAATCGAATATGGGAGACAACGCGTTCCAGATACTGGCGGCAAAGCCGGCTGAGTCTTGCGGCATAAATCCTTCTCCTGAAAAAACGGTTGGAAAAACGCTCGACATACGGGCGGAGGAACTAACGCGATCGTTTTTTCTCAAACGAAGGTTGCCGCCCTTGCACACTAAACAGGAAAGGTCCGTTTTATCACTTGCCAAAAGAAAAAAAATCCGATAGCGGTACGTTGCAATGATGGCCGGCGCGGCTTGCATCCGGCATAGCCTGCCAGGCGCAGCAGCCGCACTCACAAAAATAAACGGCCGAACAAATTAAAATTTGCCGCCTTGGCTCAGTTGGTAGAGCGAGTGATTCGTAATCACTAGGTCGTCAGTTCAATTCTGACAGGCGGCTCCATGTTACAATAAAAAAAGGACTCAGGCATCAACCTGAGTCCTTTTTTTTGTGATTTTTATTCTAATGCCGGACAGACAACCGACTTTAATTCCTGATCTATCCGCTACAGGCCGTTTTATCTGACGTTGAGGGGAAGAGCGTCTCCGGCCGCGCTGTGCCGCCGCTGGACGTCCCGCGTGTTTTTTGGACAAATTCCCATATGCAGCGGGCCGCTTGCCGGCTGCCGCCAAGCCGCGACCCCAGCCATTGGCTGAAGCACTCGTTGACCGCAATGCGTCTGCGCAGGCGCAAGGATTCAAGATCTCCTGCCGCGCCGTTTTCCCCCGCGCCGCACAATGAAAAATCGGCCGCCATGCGCTCCAGGGCCGCGGCCAGAGAGCCAGGGCCGGGCAACATCTCAACCAGCCCGGCAGTGAAGATATCCCTGCCTACCCAGTGAAAGTTTTTCCAGAATTCGCCTATGCAGGGACGTACTCCCTGGGCCAGGGGTTCCAGAAAATTCTGGCCGCCAAGGGGGACGAGGCTGCCGCCGACAAATACGGCGTCGGCCATGGCGTAGAGTTCATTCAAGCGGCCAAAGACATCCCAAACTACCACGCGGGGACTCTGGGGACCACCCGCCGGCCCGGCGAAGCCGCCGCCATCCCCGCTCATGCCCCCGGAAAACAGCGCGGCCAAAATGCCTTCCCGGCCAAGGATCGACAACCAGTTTTCCACCCGGTGCATGTGCCTTGGGGCGACAACAACGGTCACGTTCCCGTAGTTTATGCCGGACGCCAACATTTTCTTTATCTCGGGAAGCAGCAGTTCTTCTTCTTCCTGGCGCACCGAGGCGAGAACAAACAAGGTTTCGCCCTCCGGGAATCCGGCGGTCATGCGCAGCCCCGCATTGTCCGCCAAAACCGCGCATTGGCGCGCGACGCCGTCAAACTTGATGTTTGGCATCACCTCAACGATCTCCGGAGAAAAAAGCCCGCCAAAGCGCCCGCCGTCATCCGAGGATATCGCCAGCACCTTGCCCGGCGCGTGTTTTTTCCAGAAACCGGCAAGCCACTTGTAGCCGGAAAGGCTTTTTTCGGTGATGCGGCCGTTCAAAACAAGCACGGGTATTTTCGCCCGCCCGGCCGCGCCGAGAAGGCCGGGCCACAGTTCGGTTTCAAGCAGCACAATAAGGCTTGGCCGCGCCTGCTCAACCGCTTGGCGCATGATTGCCGGCCTGTCCAGGGGGAAAAACGCTGTGATAACCTCAATCCCCGGCGTTTTCGGAATTTTGCGCAGGATTTCAAGCCCCTGTCCGGTACATGAGGTACACAGCAGGCGCACGTCCGGCATGCCCTGCGGCCGCGTCACGGCCAGCCCGGCCACGAGCTCATGAACAAGCCAGGCCTCCCCGCCCGATGCCGCCTGCACCCAGATCAGGGGGGCGCCGCGATCCGGCTTGCCTGCCTGGCTGTCATGCCCGCCCTGCCCGTGTTCAGCCTCTTCTCCGGTAAAAGATCCGCCCTGCCCGCGTTCAGCGTCTTCTCCGGCAAAAGGCCAGCCCCGCGGCACAAGCCTTTGCTCAAAACCGTCCGCCAGCCGCTTGTGGCGGCGCAGAAAAGGGGTGGCCACGCGCCAGACCGCTGAGTAAAGTCCTAAAAAGATTCGGGACATGGCATTCCGGAAAAATTTTATAATTTGGAAAGACGCCAAAACGGCTCAAGAAACACGGCCGGCTTTGGTGCCGGCCCGGCACCGGACAAACAACGATTGCGCCGAACCTCCCCCTTGGGGGCTGCCCCAACACCTCCCCCAAAAAAACGGGTAAAGGAGGGGAGGGGGTCT
>JAVBNM010000045.1:0-16085 GCA_031551565.1 Desulfovibrionaceae bacterium
AGAGAGAGAGAGAGAGAGAGAGAGAGAGAGAGGGAGAGAGAAAGAGCAACAATTTTTGGAGAGAGAGAGAGAAAAAGAATATTGAAAGAGATCAACAACTTTTTAACGAGCTCTAACTGAAAAGGTAAACGGAAGCGGACATAACATTTTTGTGTGGAAACGGGAGTTTTGGGGGAGTGTTTGAATTTAAGACGGCATTGCCGGTTGTTTTAGCTGAAAGATGCGGATAATCTTTAAGGAAAAATTGTGGAAATCCCCATTCTTAGCATATTGATCTTCCTGCCCCTGGCAGCGGCGCTTTTGCTTGCGTTCGTTCCCAATGCCGGAGTTGTCAGGGCAGCGGCCTTGGCCGTCTCGCTGGCCGAGATTGTCCTGGCCGCGCTGTTTCTGAATTTTGAGCCGGACGCGGCCCTTCATCTCGTCGAAAAGGCTGACTGGCTGCCATCTCTGGGCATGAGCTATTATCTGGCTGCCGACGGCATCAGCATTTTAATGATCTGGCTGAGCATCTTCACCCTGCCGCTTTGCGTGCTCTGCTCCTGGTCGTCTGTGGCCGAGCGGGTGAAGGAATTCCACCTTTGCCTGCTCCTGATGACCGGGGCCTGTGTCGGCGTGTTCTGCGCCATGGACCTCGTCCTGTTTTACGTTTTCTGGGAGGCCATGCTCATTCCCATGTACCTGCTCATAGCGGTCTGGGGCGGGGCCAGGCGCCGCTACGCCTCAATCAAGTTCTTTATCTACACCCTGGCCGGTTCGGTCCTGCTTTTGGTCGTGTTCGCGGCCCTGCGCATGGCCGGCGGCACCTTCTCCATCCCGGAGCTGATGCGCCTTGAAACCGGATTCTCCTTCCAGATCTGGATCTTCCTGGGGCTTGCCCTGGCCTTTGCCGTCAAAATACCGATGTTTCCGCTGCACACCTGGCTGCCGGCCGCGCACGTCGAGGCCCCGGCCGCGGGCAGCGTCATGCTGGCGGCCGTGCTGCTCAAAATGGGCGCATACGGCTTTCTGCGCTTCTGCCTGCCGCTTGCCCCTGAAGCCAGCGCGTATTTCGCGCCGCTGATGATCGTCCTGTCTGCCATCGCCATCATCTACGGCGGGCTGGTCGCCCTTGGGCAGTCGGACGTAAAGAGGCTCGTGGCTTACTCATCCGTGGCCCACATGGGTTTTATCACCATGGGCATATTCCTGTTCCGGGAGCGGGGCATCCAGGGCGCGATCATCCAGATGCTCAACCACGGCGTCGTCACCGGGGCCTTGTTCATGCTGATCGGTTTTTTGTATGAGCGCACTCACAGCCGGGAGATCGGCGACAACCTGGGCCTTGGAAAATGGATTCCGGCCTTCATGATGTTCTGGGGCGTGTTCGCCCTGGCTTCCTTCGGCTTTCCCGGCACCAACGGCTTTGTCGGCGAGATGCTCATATTCCTGGCCGCCTTCGCCCGCCAGCCCGTCGTGTTCGGCCTCATGATCATCGGCGCTTTGCTCGGCGCGGCCTACATGTTTCGGGTCAGCTTGAAAATGGCCTGGGGAAGCCCGTCAAAGGGAAAAGGGCTGGCGGACCTAAACCCTCGGGAATGGATCTGCCTGATTGTTCCGGTCGCACTTGTATTCTGGATCGGCCTCGCTCCCGGATTTTTCCTGAAAACCACCCAGGCCTCGGCAAAAAAATTGGCATCTGATATAAAATTGATGAAGGACGCCCCGGCGATGTTTCGCATCCCCGGCCAATGGGAGTTTGAACCGGCCAGAGCCGGCGCGGATGCCGCAAGCGATGCCGCCCCGGACACCGGGCCCGAAAACGCCGGCAAGGGGGAAAGGCCGTGATTTATTACCTGAGCCTGCTCCTTCCGGAAATAGTCCTTTTCGCCGTCCTGCTGCTGCTCTTCATCCAGAGCGCGGCCGAAACCCACTTCAAGCTGCCCTCGGCCCGTTACTGGCTGCCGTTGGCCGGCGTCGCCCTGACCGTGGCCGGGGCTTTTTCCCTCAACAACCGGGGCAGCCTGTTCCACGCCACCTATACCATTGACGGTCTTTCCCAATTCTTCAAGCTGTTGGTCGTTTCGGGCTATCTCGCTCTGGTCCTGAACGCCTCCTTTCGTCTTTCCCTGCCCAAACACAAGGAAAGCGACTATTTTCTCTTCATGACCTTCTCCACCCTCGGGCTGCTTTTGCTTGCCTCGACCACCGAGCTGATATCCATTTACATCGCCCTGGAACTGGCCTCCTACAGCCTGTATATTCTCATCCCCCTGCGCGACAGGAGCCGGGCCGGGGCCGAGGCCGGGGCCAAGTACATCATGTTCGGCGCCGCCGCGACCGCGCTCAGCCTCTACGGCCTTTCCCTGATCATGGCCGAAGCCCCGGGAACCCTTCTGGCCGATCTGTCCGTGGCGCTCGACGGCATTGCTGACAACTTCACCCTCATGGCCGGATTCAGCCTGTTTTTGTGCGGGATGTTCTACAAGCTGGCCCTCTTCCCCTTCCATTTCTGGTGTCCGGACGTCTACCAGGGCGCGGCCAACGAGACAGCTTCCTTCACCGCCACTCTGCCCAAGCTCGGAGCCGTGGTCATCCTGGTCCGCATGGCCGCGATGTTCGAACCAGGGCAGACCGTCACCGACATTCTGGCCAGCCTTGGCATGATCTCCATGTTCTTCGGCAACCTCTGCGCCCTTGTCCAAAAAGATCTTAAGCGCATGCTCGGTTTTTCTTCAGTCGCCCACGCCGGATACATCATGGTCGGCCTGGTGACCGGCACAGCCGACGGCCTTGCCTCGGCCATCTATTACGCGGTGGCCTACCTGGCCATGAATCTGCTTTGCTTTTGGGTTCTCTGCCGTATCTCGATGAGCGGGCGCAACATCTGCCTGTGCAACCTCAAGGGGCTGCACAAAAAATCCCCTGTATTGGCCTTTTGCCTGGCTGTGGCCGCTGTCGCCATGGTCGGCATACCGCCGACAATCGGATTCATGGGCAAATTCCTGCTGATCGCCTCGGCCTGGGGCCACGGCTACAACTGGCTGGTAATCGGCCTGGCCGTGAACAGCGCCATCGCCATTTATTATTATCTGAACATGGTCCGATACGCCTACGCCGAGCCTGATTCGGACCAGCATCAATGCCGGGGCGGTTTCCAGGCTTCGCCCTGCCCCGCCGCCTGTTGCGGGCGAACTTTGGAAAGGGAAGAAACGAGAGAAAGCCACGCCTGCGACAGGACAGTCTGCGGACCGGAAGGCAGCCTGACTATCTGCAAGTGCCCGCTCAGCAAGGTCCTGGCCCTGCTCCTGGCCTGCGCGGTAATCCTGCTCGGCGCATTTCCGGCGTATGTCTACGAATACGCCCTTATGATCGCCCGGCAGTTGCGCTAGGGACTGTTTCTCCCGGAACATAACGCTTGTCCTGCGCTGTTTTTCAGCATAAAACTCCTCTTTGGCCCTGCCGGTCTGACGGGTTCTGTCTGTTTTCCCGCCGTCGGAAACAGGCGGCGCTGGAACCGAAATAAAAAGGGGCATGAAATATGATAGACAGATATACCCGCCCGGAAATGGGCGGCCTCTGGACGCTTGAAAGCAGGCTGCGCGCGTGGCTTGAAGTTGAAATAGCCGTGTGCGAGGCCTGGGCGAAAGCCGGGGTCATTGACGAAGCCTCAATGAAAACCATCCGCGAAAAGGCCGATTTTGACGTAAACCGGGTCCTTGAAATCGAGGAGGAGACCCGCCACGACGTCATCGCCTTTCTGACGGCGGTCGAGGAAAAGGTCGGGCCGGCCTCCCGGTTCATCCACCTTGGCTGCACCTCCTCAGACATCGTGGACACGGCCAACGCTCTGCTGCTTAGCCGAGCCGGCAATATGATCATTGCCGATTTCCACATGCTTTTGGATGCGCTCAAAGATCTGGCCATGAAATACAAGGGCCGGCTCTGCATGGGCCGCACCCACGGCGTGCATGCCGAGCCTACCAGCTTCGGCCTGAAAATGGCCGGATTCTACGCTGAATTCGTGCGCCACCTGGCCCGCTTCAAAGACGCCCTTGACGGCATCAGGGTTGGCAAATTGTCCGGCGCTGTCGGCACCTATACCCTGCTCACCCCGGAAATTGAAAAGAGCGCCCTGGACATCCTCGGCCTTGGCGTGGACCCTGTCTCTACCCAGGTCATCCAGCGGGACCGCTACGCGCATTTCTTCACCTCCCTGGCCGTGGCCGCCGGAGGGATCGAGCGGCTCTGCGTCGAGTTGCGCCACCTGCAGCGCACAGAGGTGCTGGAGGTGGAGGAAGGCTTCTCAAAAGGCCAGAAAGGCTCATCAGCCATGCCTCACAAGAAAAACCCCATATCCGCCGAAAACATGACCGGTCTGGCCAGGCTTATCCGCACGAACGCCTTGGCCGCCATGGAAAATCAGGCCCTGTGGCACGAACGGGACATCAGCCACTCCTCGGTCGAGCGGGTGATCATGCCGGATTCAACCATCCTCATGGACTATGTGCTCAACCGCCTGGCCAAGGTGCTGGCCAACCTGCGCGTCCGGGAACAGAACATGGATCGCAACCTCAGAGTGTCGCAAGGCCTGTTCTTTTCCCAACGGGTGCTTTCCGCCCTGGTCGAAGATGCCGGCATGGTCCGGCAAAAGGCCTATGTGCTGGTCCAGGCGCTGGCCATGCGCAGTTGGGAGGAAGGAGTTTATTTCCCGGATCTGGTCAGGCAAGAGCCGGAGATCTCAAAACATATCCCGGCGGAAAAAATGGATAAACTCTTTGAGGCCTCAAGCTATCTGCAACACGAGGAAACCATTTACGCAAGGGTGTTTAGCTGATAAGGTATTGCGGTTCTAGCGGCCTGGCTGTTGCCCGATAAGCAGGCCCCTTGCATTTCATGCCTTTTCTATCAGGCCGCCATCCTGTAAACCGAAATGAAAACAGGGCGCGCCGCCTGCGCAACCACAAAACTGTCGAGGTCACGGCACATGCCGCAATTCCAGGAACAAAAACGTCTTTTGGCGCGAATTCTTCTGCAAAAATCATACATGGAAGGCGACTTTACGCTCAGTTCGGGCCGCAAGAGCGACTACTATTTCGACTGCCGCCAGACTTCGCTGCACCCCAGGGGCGCTTTTCTCATCGGCCAGTTGTTCGCATCCATGCTGGAAAAAACTCCGAATTTCAAAGAGATAAAGGCTGTCGCCGGCATGACTATGGGCGCTGATCCCCTGATTACGGCCACCAGCCTCGCCGCCTTTGGCCGGGGACTGGAACTGGCCGGCCTTATCGTCCGCAAGCAGGCCAAGGCGCATGGCGCGGGACGCTCGGTCGAAGGCCTGGCCAACGTAACCGAAGGCGACCGCGTGCTTATGCTTGAGGATGTTGTCAGTACGGGCGGTTCTGTGGTAAAGGCCTGTAAAAGCATAGAAGAGGCCGGCATGGTCGTTGATCGCATCTTCTGCATTCTGGAACGCGGGGAAGGCGGCAGGCAATGTCTCAAAGATGCCGGATATGAGGTTGAGTCTATCTTCACGCGCAACGAGCTGGTATCCCTGGGTAAATAGCCGAAATTTCGCAAGGCGGGCGAGGCCATGGGCGGCGGAAAAGGCCGCAGGCAGATTTCCTTGGCGGCTTCGGCCGCAAGCGCTGCGTTGATCCGCCGCCAGGCCGTCTCTTTATTGCCATTTCGGCATGAACGGCCTGCTATTTGGTGATGTGCGCCCGAACCCAAATGTGGGGGAAGAAAAGAGCACTGGGGATTCTTTTCAATTTCATTATGGAATTCATATGTCTATGCTGAATCTTTTGCAGCCGCGCCTGAAATGGAATGCCCCTGACACCGGGGACGCCAGACTCCGCTCCAAAGAGTCTGAAGCAAGGGGAAACTTTGGCCGGGCGCGCCGCCAGATTGTGTTGGCCCGCGCGCGAATGGCGGTCTTTGCGCTGCTTTGCGCCCTGTTGTTCGCACAGTTTTCGGTTTTGACCGGCGCCTCCTTTGCCGCTACGGCCGAAAAATATGAGGCCTCGGCCTGGCAGGCGGCCTTTCCCTCCTATGACGTCTTTCCGCCACGCCTGATCGCTGTGGACAAGGACCGCCAGGAAATCTACCTCTACGAAAAACAAAGCCCGCTTAAACTCACCCGCACCTACACCTGCACGACCGGGCAGGTTCCGGGTGACAAGGTTGTGCAAGGCGATCTGAAAACCCCGGAAGGTATTTATTTCGTCGTCCGCAGGCTTTCCTCCGGCCTTGACTTCATACAGTACGGCAAGGAAGCTTACACCCTAAATTACCCGAACCCCGTAGACGTGCTGCGCAGAAAAACAGGTTCCGGCATCTGGATCCACGGCCGGGGTGAAGCGATCGTTCCCCTGCAAACCAAAGGATGCGTGGCTCTTAACAACGGCGATATCGAGCGCCTTGGCATGGTGCTGGTACCCGGAACGCCCGTAGCCCTGGCGAGCAGCCTGGAGCCGCCGGAAAATCAGAAAGATATATCCGAAAAGGCTGTCCGCCTGGGAAAAGACGTCGTGAATTGGGCCAAGGCCTGGAATGACCGCTCGGAAGACATGCTTGATTACTATGACGGCCCGTCCTACTCGCTGGCAACGGAAAATTTCGACAGTTTCGCCGCGCAAAAAAAACGCCTCTTCAAGTCTTTGCCCTGGATAAAGACATCGGTGTCCGAGGTTCAGGTTCTGAAAGGACCGGGATATTGGGTGACCTGGTTCTACCAGGTTTACGAGGCCCCGAACCTCACCACCAAGGGCGTGCGCCGCCTCTACTGGACCGAGAACAACAAGGGCCAATTCCGCATCATCGGCATGGAATGGCTGCCGGGCGAGACTATGCGGACACGGCCCGAATTTCAGGATTCCTACCTGGCCAAGCTGCAGAAAGCCGGCCTTGGCGAGAATCCGATTTTGACAGCATCAGCCGCGGGCGGCCCGCTGATTGCGGACCAAGCCAAAAATATCGCATCCCGGAAAGACACGGCGGGAAGAAACGCGGGTGAGCCTGAAAAAAACATCCCCTCCGATGCCCCGGGAACCGGCGCAACGGCCGGAAAGGGGCTCAGGACGGCCGCATCACCAGCCGGAAACGGCGGCGACACGCTGGCCGCCCTGCTCGACCCCATAACCGGGACCGGGCAGGCCCAAAGACCCGCCAGCGCTTCGGGTGCAAGCAAGCAGCCTCAGCACGACAGGCGTTACGTTGAAAAAACGCCGCCGTCCGGCCGAGATCGCAGTGGGAAATCTCAATCGCATGATCCTGGATCTGATGCCGGGGCTGTTGCTCAATCTCGCGCCCTGCTGGCCATAGATCAGGTCAAGGAGCCGGATAGAGATAATCCGGAACAGACGGCTGGTCTTGGCGATCTGACCACATCCTCCCTGGCCGGGGGCGGAAAGGACGGATGGGAAAACGCGGACAACAGCTCCAGGCTGCCCGCGCAAAAGCCCGCAACCGCTCCCAAGCCCGCGGCTCCGGCAGCGCCTTCAAAGGAAGAAACCGCCAAAGAGGCGTCAGTCATGATCGAAGAATGGCGCAAGTCCTGGGAAAAAGGCGACATTGACGCCTACATGAATTTCTACGCCGATTCAGCCATGCAGGGCAAAAACAACGGCTCCAGGGCCATTCGCAAGCAAAAGGGGAGTTTGTGGAAAAATGGAGCCGCCCCGTCCACAGTGCGCTTCTCCGACATCCGCATATCAGCCGAAAAAGACGCCGTGCAAGTGAAGCTGCGCCAGAAATACGGCAGCAAAAACGGCACCGGCGATGTAGGCATGAAAAAGCTCACTTTAAAGCGGATCAAGGGCAAGTTGCTCATCACCCGCGAAGATTGGAGTCCGCTTGAATCATGAAACCCGTACTTGAAAAAAATAATTATTACAACCTGATACTGATGCGCGACGATGCAGGTGTCAAAACTTGGCGGCTCAAGCGCGCAACGCTGAAATTTCTGATCGGCTTTCTGGTGGCCATATTCATTCTGGCCGTGGCTGGAGTCTCCGGTACTATTCTCATCGGGAAGCGGTATTTTGAGCTTTCCCAAAAAAACAAGAGCCAGGAAGCGCTGCTCGCTGAAGCCAGACTCCAACTTGAGCGCCTGTCGAGCCTTGAGACCCTTCTTCAGGCTTCTGAAAACGGCAACGGCGGAACAAAGAGCAGGAACGCCGAGGTAGGCTTGCAGGCGTCAACGGATGCCGCCACCGGACAGGGACAAGGCGTGGTCGCCCCGGCCGGCGGCGCAGCCAGCAACACCGAAGCGGCGGCAATCGACAGTGAGGCCCAGAACGGCACAGCCGGCTCCGCTAACGGTGAAGCGGCCGAGTTGTCTGGCGGCGCGGCAGCCGTCCCGGCAAGCGGACAACCGGACAGCCTCTTGCCTCTGATTTCCAGCGATGGAAGCCCTGTAAAGATCGCCGGCATGAACATCCGCGCGCAGGGCAACCGCCGTTTCCGGGTCCGCTACGAGTTGCACTCCAAAGACCAGCCCAACCAACTGTCCGGCAGTGTCGAACACTTGTTCATCATGGACGACGGCTCCCGCGTCACCCCCAAAATACCCAGCGCCGATACCCGGTTCTCCATCCAGTATATGAAGGCCATGGAAAACACCCTGCGCCTGCCGGACGAGGCGGACCCAGACCGGGTAAAGGCATTGGAAATCATTGTTGCCATCGGCCAAAACAAATACGGCGAAATATTCAACATCACCACCGCCGAGTAACCCCGTATCCCCAATACCGTAACGGCAAGGCGTCCAACCTGCCTTGTGCGGGCGCTGGTTCTGTGTGCTCCTCCCCCAGCCCTTCCCTCATTGCCCTTTTAGCGGGGTTGCCGGGCGACCGATTCAGGCGGCTGACGCCGCGCTTTTGTCCATGCGGAGCCCTGGCAAATCCCCTACAGATTTTTGAGTTGAATTGATCCGCAAATGGTAATAGTTTGTGCGATGCGCGCACCATATAGCGCCCAGTTCAAGCCGAAAATCCATCAGATCAAGGATATCCCAATGACCGAACCCAGTAAATTACCCGCAAATTCCAATCTTGAGCCGGGCAGCGCCGCCGCTCCAGTTGAAGGGCCCGGAAAGGATTTCATCCGCGCGATGATCGAACGCGACGTCAACGCGGGCCTGCACAAAGGCAGGGTTCATACCAGGTTCCCTCCCGAACCTAACGGGTATCTGCACCTCGGGCACACCAAGTCCATCTGCCTCAACTTCGGCGTGGCCAGTGAGTTCAACGGCCTGTGCAACCTGCGCTTTGACGACACCAACCCGCTCAAGGAAAGCCAGGAATACGTCGACGCCATCCGCGAAGACGTGCGCTGGCTCGGCTTTGACTGGGGAGACCGCGAATACTACGCCTCGGATTACTTCGAACAACTTTACCAGTTCGCTGAAAAGCTCATCAGCATGGGCAAGGCCTATGTCGACGACCTCACAGCCGAAGAGATCCGCGAATATCGCGGCACCCTTACCGTTCCGGGCAAAGAGAGCCCTTACCGCAACCGGACGGCCGAGGAAAATCTGGACCTCTTCCGCCGCATGCGGTCCGGAGAATTTCCGGACGGATCGCGCGTGCTCAGGGCCAAAATCGATATGTCCTCACCAAACATGGTCATGCGCGACCCTACCCTTTACCGCATCCGCCGCGCCCATCACCACCGCACCGGCGACGCCTGGCTCATTTACCCGCTCTACGATTTCACTCACTGCCTGTCCGACTCGCTTGAACAAATCACCCATTCCCTCTGCACGCTGGAATTCGCCAACAACCGCGAACTCTACGACTGGGTGCTCGACACTCTGGGCGTTTTCCGCTCCCGCCAGACCGAATTCGCCCGCCTGAACATCACCCGCACCGTCCTGTCAAAGCGCAAGCTGCTGCAACTGGTAGAAGAAGGACACGTCAGCGGCTGGGACGATCCGCGCATGCCTACCATCTCCGGCTTGCGCCGCCGGGGTTTCACCCCGGAAGCCCTGCGCGACTTCTGTTCCCGCATCGGCATGGCCAAATCCGACAACTTGGTGGAATACAGCATGCTCGAATTCTGCCTGCGCGATCATCTGAACGCCACCGCTCCGCGGGCCATGGCCGTGCTCAACCCGCTTAAGGTGATTATCGATAACTATCCTGAAGATAAAGTCGAATGGCTTGACATGCCCTTGACCCCTGATGAGCCGGAAAAGGGCGTCCGCTCCCTGCCATTTTCCAGGGAAATCTGGATTGAGCGCGACGATTTTCGCGAGGACGCCCCAAAAAAATACTTCCGCCTTGCTCCGGGCAAGGAAGTCAGGCTGCGCTGCGCCTACTACATCACCTGCAAAGAGGTCATCAAGGACGCCAACGGCGAAATCACCGCCCTCATCTGCACCTACGACCCGGAAAGCCGCGGCGGCACTGCGGACAACCGCAAGGTCAAAGGCACACTGCACTGGGTTTCGGCATCTCACGCCAAGAGCATCGAGGTTCGCCTCTACGACTACCTTTTTCTCAAGGATAACCCGGAAGATGCAGAAGAAGGCCAGACCTTTCTAAATAACATCAACCCAGATTCCCTGAGCATAGTGCCCGGCCTGGCCGATCCCAGCCTGCTCTCCCTTTCCCCCGGCGACCGCGTCCAATTCGAGCGCCTTGGCTACTTCTGCGTGGACAAGGACTCAAAACCAGGACACCCCATATTCAACCGCATAACAACTCTGAAAGACACCTGGGCCAAACTCGAAAACAAAGATTGAGGGCAGGCTGGGGGAGAGGAATTCAGTTCGGAACGACAGGTTTGGTAACAATATGAAGATTCTTAGTAATATATGCAAAGACTGCGATGGCTGCGACAACTGGATAGGCGCCGGGAGAGATGTCCTCAAAGTTGAGGCGGACGGGCTTTTGCATGTGGCTGAACGCCTCGGTCCGTCCTTTACCGGCGCGGTCAAGATGCTTGCCAAATGCCAGGGGCGGGTGGCTGTGACAGGCGTTGGGAAATCCGGGCTGGTCGGACGAAAAATCGCAGCCACGTTGTCATCCACCGGAACGCCGGCTTTTTTTCTGCACCCATCCGAAGGCGCGCACGGGGATCTCGGCGCGATACGCGACGGGGATGTCGTCATCGCCATATCCTATTCCGGCAAAACGCCGGAAGTGAAGGCCCTGCTTGAGCCGCTCAAAAAGATCGGCGCGAAGATTATCGCCATTACCGCCGGGCTGAAATCGCCATTGGCTGCGGCGGCTGACCTTGTCATAGACGCTGCCGTGCCCAGAGAGGCTTGCCCGCATAACCTGGCCCCGACCGCAAGCTCCACCGCCGCCTTGGGTGTAGGCGATGCCCTGGCGGTCTGCCTGATTAAGGTCAAATCATTCACGGCCGGCGATTTCAAGCTTTTCCATCCCGGCGGCGCCCTTGGGCAGCGTCTTGGCCTGAAAGTCGGAGACATCATGCAGACCCGGAACATGCCACTGGCCGCGGCCGACGACAGCGTCAAGCACGCCCTGGCTATTCTGGATCGCGGGGGGGTGGGCGCGGTTATCCTGACCGATGTTAACGGCTCGCTCTGCGGCATCATCACAGACGGAGACGTGCGGCGTCTGGTCTGCGCAAACCGCCTCAGCCAGGAACATCCGGCCTCGGAAATCATGACCGCCGCGCCAAGATACGCCGGCCCGGATCAAAGCGCCGCGGAGGTTATGGACATTATGGAGCAAAAGGCGATCACCGTGCTGCCGGTCGTAGACCAAACCCTAAAACCTGTGGGCATCATCCACTTGCACGACATCCTGGGCAAAGGCAGAATCAGTTTCGCGGATTAGCACCTTGCCAAACGGCCGCCTTGCGCGTGCAAGACCTGAAAAGAAACGGAACTACCATGAAAAAAATCATAGCCGCCCTCTTTCTTCTTCTCATCACCTCCGCCCCGGCCAGAGCCGAAACCCTGAATTTCTCCCTTGGCGACACCAACGTGGAGTTCAACATGCCCGCGGGCTACGCGGCCGGAGAGGATGATAACTACAACCGGCTGGTCAAGGCCATCTCGCAAACAGCCGCGGCCGCCAATTTCAGCATCCTGGGCCTTTATGTGAAAAACACCGGCATTCAGCCGGACTATACGCGTTACATCCTAATCGGAGTGACCACATCTCTTGAAAAAACGCCCTACACTCAAAGGGAATTTGACGTCCTTAAACAAACCATCCTGAAAAACCAGGGCAAGCTGGCGTCCGCCGAGGATATCAAGAACGCCTTCAAGGACATCTCGGGCCAGTTGAATGTCGGTCTGTCCGTGGATTCCAAGGAAAGCCTGGGCGGATTCGACATCCGTGAGAACAGCTTCTCCACGCTCGACATCGTCACACAGACGACCACCTACCAGGGCAAGAGCGCAACTATGAAGCAGGCGCAGATCAACACCTACATTTTCAGGGGAAACCGGGCCTTCATGCTCCTTCAGTATGCGCCTGTGGCGTCGGCCGAGGAGATCGAGACATTCAAGGCCGATGCCACAAAGACGTTTGACGAAATGAACTTCACGGCCAGAGTGCCCACACTTCTTGACAGATACAAGAAGTTCGGCATCCCCGTCTTCTTCGTCGCCGTCTATCTTGTTCTGCGGAATATGAACAAAAAAAGGCGCGCCCAGATGCAGGCTCAAAACGATAAATCAAGCAATCTCAAAAACAGAACCAAATAAAAGAGCAAACAAGGAAGCAAATAAGAAAGGGAAGAGCGCCAATCACGCTCTTCCCTTTCTGCTTTGGTATATCGACAATATTTACATGTAATCCGGGGGACGCTTGCGCCAACCCCCAGAGAGGAGAGGGGCTTTGGGAAGACAACCGGCAGGGCAAGCGCCCTGGTGATTCCCACCCAAAGCTCTTGACCGCTCGCTATTTTTTCTTCACCAGTTCCTCGGCGAGTTGTTGGGGAACACGCTCGTAGTGGTGGAACTGCATGGTGAATGTGGCGCGCCCCTGGGTCTTGGAACGCAGGTCGGTGGCGTAGCCAAACATTTCCGAAAGCGGAACGTGAACGCGCACGGCCTGGGAACCGGGACGGGCTTCCATGTTCTGGACGCGGCCCCGGCGGCTGTTCAAATCGCCCATGACCTCACCGACGTAGTCGTCGGGGGTGACCACCTCGACGTCCATGATCGGCTCAAGCAGAATCGGCGCGGCGTTGGCCATGGCTTCCTTGAAGGCCATGGAGCCGGCGATGTAGAAGGCCTGCTCGGAGGAGTCAACTTCGTGGTAGGAACCAAAGACCAGATTGATCTTGATGTCCACCACGGGGAAGCCGGCGAGCACGCCGCTCTTCATGGCGTCCTGGATGCCTTTGTCAACAGGGGTGATGTATTCTTTCGGAATAACGCCGCCAACAATACTGTTGACGAATTCGTATCCGCCTTCCGTGTTGGGCTCCATCTCAATGACGCAGTGTCCGTACTGACCTCGTCCGCCAGACTGCTTGGCATACTTCATGTCGGACTTGGACGGCTTTGAGATGGTCTCGCGGTAAGCGACCTGAGGCTTGCCCACGTTGGCGTTCACGCTGAATTCGCGGGTCAGGCGGTCAACGATGATTTCAAGGTGCAACTCGCCCATGCCCGCAATCAGGGTTTGGCCGGTTTCCTCATCGCCCTTGACGCGGAAGGAGGGGTCTTCCTTGGCCAGTTTGTTCAAAGCGGCGGAGAGCGCGTCGCGGTCGGCCTTGGTCTTGGGCTCGATGGCCACTTCGATGACCGGCTCGGGCACATCGAGAGATTCCAGCCGCACCGGGCGCGACATATCGCACAAGGTGTCACCGGTGGAGACCTGCTTTAAGCCGACCAGGGCGACGATGTCGCCGGCGCCGGCCCATTTGACCTCTTCGCGCTTGTTGGCGTGCATCTTGAGCAGACGGCCCACTCTTTCTTTTTTGCCGGTGTTTGAGTTCAGCACGGTCTGGCCGGACTCAATAAAGCCGGAATAAAGGCGGAAGAAGGACAGGTGCCCGATGTAGGGATCGGAGAACAGCTTGAAGACCAGACCGGCCAGGGGTTCGGCATCGGCCGGCACGCAGGCGACCTGCTCCTCGGTCTTGTCCGGGTTGACGCCCATGATATCGCCCACATCAACAGGCGAGGGCAGATATTCCACCACCGCGTCGAGCAGGGGCTGCACGCCCATGTTCCTGAAGGCGGAGCCGCACAGTACCGGAACGATGTTCCTGGCAATGGTGGCCTTGCGGATGCAAGCCCTGATCTCTTCCTCGGTCAGCTCTTCGCCGCCGAGGTATTTTTCAAGCAGGACTTCATCTTCCTCGGCCACGGCATCGATCATGACCGAGCGCATCTCGTCAAATTTGGCACGCAGATAGTCGGGAACGTCGATCTCGGTGGATTCGGCGCCCTTGCTCAGCTTGTCAAAGACAACGCCCTTACCGGTGATGAGGTCGATAATGCCTTCAAACTTGTCTTCATTGCCAATCGGGATCTGCAAGGACACCGGCTTGGCTTTGAGCCTGTCGGAGATCATGCCGATGCAGCGCTCATAGTTCGCGCCGATGCGGTCCATCTTGTTCACAAAGCAGATTCTGGGAACGCCGTAGCGGTCCGCCTGACGCCATACGGTTTCAGATTGCGGCTCCACGCCGGCGACCGCGTCAAAGACGGCCACGGCCCCGTCAAGCACGCGCAAGGAGCGCTCAACTTCCATGGTAAAGTCCACGTGACCGGGCGTATCAATGATGTTCAAGCGATGCTCGCGCCAGAAACAGGTTGTCGCGGCCGAGGTAATGGTGATGCCGCGCTCCTGCTCTTGGGCCATCCAGTCCATGGTGGCCTCGCCGTCGTGAGTCTCGCCAAGCTTGTGGGATACGCCGGTGTAATAGAGAATGCGCTCCGTAGTCGTCGTCTTTCCGGCATCAATGTGAGCCATGATGCCGAAGTTTCTGTGCATGTCTAAAGGGGTTTGTCTTGACACGGTGATTTACTCCGAAAACTACCAGCGATAGTGAGCGAAAGCCTTGTTGGCTTCAGCCATGCGGTGGGTGTCTTCACGCTTTTTGACGGCGCCGCCGCGGTTATTGAAAGCGTCTACCAATTCGGCGGTCAGCTTGCCGGCCATGCCTTTTTCGCCACGGCTGCGGGCATAGTTGATGAGCCAGCGGATGGACAGGGAAAATTGACGCTCGGGACGCACTTCCATAGGGACCTGGTAAGTGGCGCCGCCAACCCGGCGGGACTTGACCTCAAGGTGAGGCTTCACATTTTCCAGGGCCTTTTCAAAGGCGCGCAGGGGTTCTTCATTGGTCTTTGCGCCAAGCTCAGAGAGAGCGGCGTAAAAAATCTTCTCGGCAACGCCCTTTTTGCCGTCGTACATCAGACGATTGATGAAACGGGCGGCCAGCCGGCTGTTGTAAACCGGATCGGGCAATACTTCACGCTTAGGGATTGGGCCTTTACGCGGCATTATAATACTCCTTGTCTGGAACTCTATTTAGGACGCTTGGCGCCGTACTTGGAACGACCTTGACGCCGATCCTGCACGCCGGCTGTGTCAAGGGTGCCGCGCACGATGTGATAACGAACGCCGGGAAGGTCTTTTACCCGACCTCCACGGATCATTACAACAGAGTGCTCCTGCAAATTGTGGCCTTCACCGGGAATGTAAGCCGTAACTTCCATTCCGTTGGTAAGGCGCACACGGGCAACCTTACGCAGAGCCGAGTTGGGCTTCTTGGGCGTGGTGGTGTACACGCGCGTGCACACGCCGCGACGCTGCGGGCAAGCCTGAAGCGCCGGAGTCTTCTTGCGCTTGGCGACAGCCTTGCGCTCTTTGCGAATCAGTTGGTTAATGGTGGGCATGCTGCTCCTCCGGAAAAATACATGATTAGGGATTTCCCCATTGTGACTACCAAAGCAGAATCAAATAGACCAACTAACCCTCGCTGTCAAGCATTCCCGCCAAATAATTTAAGGATGGCAGACAGCCTGGGGGGGGGGGGGGGGGGGGGGGGGGGGGGGGGGGGGGGGGGGGGGGGGGGGGGGGGGGGGGGGGGGGGGGGGGGGGGGGGGGGGGGGGGGGGGGGGGGGGGGGGGGGGGGGGGGGGGGGGGGGGGGGGGGGGG
>JAVBNM010000036.1:0-12162 GCA_031551565.1 Desulfovibrionaceae bacterium
CCCCGGACCCCCTCCCCCTCCTTTACCCGTTTTTTTTGGGGGGGGATTTCTGGATGTGCTTTTTTGCCGTGATCCATGAAGGCGGCGATGGTTGACGGGGGGGCAATTTCTGGATGCGCTTTCTTGCCGTGATTCATGGCCGGCGCTTATGGAACGGCTCGTGCATGAATGGTGACAGACCGCGGCTTCAGGCAATTTTTGCCGTGGCGGATCATCATTATAAAAGAGCAAGGAGACCGGCCATGTCAGGAATAACTGGTGTAAACGGCAACTACGGCAATGTCGGCCTGGTTGACTACCTCTCCCAGGAGGCCAAAGAGGAAGACAGCATCCTGAACACCAGCACGGCTATGGCCAATGCGGACAAAATGCTGTCCTCGGCCGGCAAAAAAAGCGCGAACAGCTATTACGCCCAAAGCGCCTCTTCCTCCACCGGCCAGGCGGCCCTGAAAAAGGCCCTGGCGGCACTCAGCGCGCAGGGGGACGGCCGCGTCACCTTTTCTGATATCGAAAAATACAGGCAGGATCTTGAGAAAAAACTCACGGCCACGGTCCGCTCCGGGCTGACCAAAGCAGGCCTTGACCCGTCTGTTGAATTCACCCTGCAAATGGGCACGGACGGAACCGTCCAGGTCATCACAAACGACCCGGAAAACAAGGCCCTCATCCAGAAATACCTCGAGGCGAACCCCAAGGCCTGCGAGGAGTTCGGCTACATCCAGGCCCTGTCAAACCTCGGCCGGGCAAAACAGGCCTATTCGGCCAACAGTCAGCAATATATAAGCAACGTCAAGGCCGAGTTGCAAACCAGCGCCGTCGAGGCCTTTTTCAGCAACGCCATGTCTTCCGGGAACGTGAACTACGCCTCGATCCTGGCCTCCTTCAACGGCGGATCGCAAGAATCCGTCAGCTTCTACACCGGCATTGATTACAGGGTCTGATTCCTGTATACAAAACCCGCCATGCCGGGGCATCCCGGCCGGCAATGCAGGTTCAATCCTCCAACATTGCGGGTTATTGCGATGCGCGCCAAAACAGTCGTCCTGGCCACCCGGAACAAGGGCAAAATCCGCGAGCTGTCCTCGCTCCTGTCCCCGTTCAACCTTGAGGTGATCGGGCTTGATTCGTTTCCCGACCTTCCCGAAGTGCTGGAAGACGGGCTCACCTTTGATGAAAACGCCCTGAAAAAAGCCAGGGAGACCGCAAAAGCCACCGGCCTTGCGGCCATCGCCGACGACTCGGGGCTTGAAGTCGACGCCCTTGGCAAAGCGCCGGGGGTTTACTCCGCCCGCTACAGCGCAACCAGCGACGCTCCGGCCACAGACCGGGGAAACATGGAAAAACTGCTGAAAGAGATGGCCGCAACGCCCAAGACCGGGCGCGCGGCCAGATTCCGCTGCTCAATGGCCGCTTGCACGCCCGAGGGCGAATGCATCCTGGTGAACGGGACGTGGGAAGGGGTTATCGCTGACAAGCCTGCCGGCGAAAAGGGATTTGGGTATGATCCGGTCTTTTTCATCCCGGAACTGGGAAAAACAGCCGCCCAGCTTGAAAGCGGCGAAAAAAACAGGCTGAGCCACAGGGCGGCAGCCTGCAAATCTCTTCTTGAAGCCTGGAGCGGTTTTGCCGGGAAAATTCGCTGAGCTTTTCCTTTACTCAAAGCAGAATTCGACTGTGAAATCGCCGTGGCTTGAAAAAAAAGGTATGGCCATGACCGGCTGGGCCGAGATGTGCCTGATGATGTGGTTGTCGCCGACGATCACCGTGGGCGTCGAGCCCTGAAGCACCAGCCCCTGCTCTGCCAGGCCCGCCCTGGCCTGACCAGACACCATGTTGGTGACCTCTCCCACCGCGTCCTGGATATCCTGAAGAATGTCCTGGATGTCGTCCCCAAGCATGCCCTTGACCAGAGCGATCGCGCACGGCTTGGAAAACGTGACCGCAATGCTCCCCTTCTTGTCCCCGGTAACGCCGACAATGGCGGAAACATCGCCCTTGGCCGTGGCCGCGCTTTTGACGTAAGGCTTGCCTGCCGTGGCCGAAATCCCGGCCATGGTCTTCAATATCTCAAGTGTCGCCTTGATGAACGGTTTTGCTATCGCGGCATCCGAAACCATAAAACCTCCAAACGGCATGGCGTTTAGCATATTGCCGCATCTGCCCCGGCGCCTGGCGGCAAAAACGAGTTCGCCGGACGGGCGGGACCAAGAGCGGCTGCGTGGAATAAACGATACGGCTTCCAGGGGCTGTTGCCAAGGCCGTATTGCGGCAATCTTAAGACCGGAAAGGCACTTTATAGATGCTGTTTCTCAAAAAAGCAATTCCGCCGGGCAGGTTCCCCATTATATTTGTCGTAAAGCGCTTGACTTTTTGACGCGTCTCTAAGAAAGTTGAAAGAACCGCAGTCGCTTTTCCATATTCTTCTTGCATTTTGGCTTGTCTTACGCAAGGCCGTTTCTTTTGGTTTGTCCCTGAATAAACTTCGGAAGAACGCCCCTAGATATGCCACCTCTAAATTCAACGGGTAGCTATTTATGAAAAAGTTCCTAGCATGCAGCTTGGCCCTGATTTCTTTTTTTCTTTTAACGGCGATGGGCTCAGGCCCCGGCAAGGATGAACAGTTCGCCTCCATTGTTTCGGTCAATATTGCCGACAAGGAAGTTCTGTCCGGCAGCAAACCCTTCATGGTGACCTTCTCTGAGGAGATGGTGGCCAAAGACGCTGTGGATAAAGAGGTTCCCGCGGACAAGATGCCCATGTCCATCTCTCCCGCCGTCCCGGGAACAGGGCGATGGGTCTCCCAGACAAGTTTCGTCTTCAGCCCGGACAAGGGTTTTCCGCCGGGCAGAGAGTTTCGTGCCGTATTGAGCAAGGAGCTCAGGTCCCTTGCCGGAAAGGAAGTCTGGTTTGTCTTTTCCTTCCGCACGGCCGTGACAAACGTGCGCTACCTCGGCCTTGACAGCTACAACGCGCAAGCCAGAACCCTTACCTTGGGGATTGAGCTTTCCCAGCCGGTCAAATCCGAGGCCCTTGCCTCCCACATCACCATAAAAAACAAGGCCACTGGCGAGGCCATGCCGTTCGTGCTGTCGGACAAGTCCGAAAGCACGCGGCATTCCATAAAGATGGCCTCGGTGCCGTCTGATGCGCAGCTTGCCGTCTCGATCCGCACGGACACGGACAACGACCCCACGTTCCTCGGCCTTGAAATGAACTACGGGGCGACCGTCACCCTGCCCAAAAGCGGCGGAGGCTCCCCAGGGGCCGAGGTCGTCCAGCAGACCACCGGCGGCAAATCAGACCTGACCATAGATTATCAATACACCTCCCAGTATGACGGCAACATATCGGCGAGGTTCTATCTCAACCGCCCGCTGGCCGAGCAGCCCCTTGAAAAGAAAATAGTGGTCACCCCGGACGTGCCGTTTGAACTGAACGAATCCCGCAACACCCTGGTCTTCTCTCAGGACCTGGAGCCGGGCATGGACCTCACCGTGACCCTCATGCCGGGCCTTATGGACGAAAACGGCAACACCCTGTCAGAAAAAATCAGCAGATCCCTGCTCATTGAGGACTACGACCCCAGAGCGGCTTTCTGCGAGCCCGGAAACTTCATTACCTCCAGCTTCGGCGGCAGGGTGCCGGTCGAGTTGGTCAACGTGGACAAGGTTATCGTCAGCCTGTACCGCCAGTATGACAACAACCTGCCATTTGTGGACATCAGCTCCAGTTATGATGACGAACTCAGCTACCTGGCCCGTTCGATCAAGGTTCAGGAAGTTAAGCTGTCGTTGCAGCGCAACGAAAAACAGCGCCGCTCCATCGACGTCGAGGCCCTGGCCGGCGGCCAGCGCGGCGTTTTCAAGCTCAAGGTCGACTATTACAGCGAATACGAGTCGGACGGCCAGACCTATATGTCCTGGCAAGGCTCGAACGAGCGCTGGGTGGTCATCTCGGATATCGGCCTGACCGGCCGGGTCTATCCGAGCGGCATCGCCGCTTACGCGGTTTCCTTGAGCACCGGCAAGCCCATGCCCGGCGTGGATTTGAAAATCCACAGCCGCAGCAACCAGGTTATCGCCCAGGGGCGCACCAACGCTCAAGGGTATATTGAAATTTCCCGCGACACCCCCTGGGAGTCGCAGCTTGAGCCTTACATGATGACCGCCACATCCGGCACAGACCTCACCCTCTTGCCGCTCGGCAACCAGGCCGGCGTGAACCTTGGCCCGGACGGCGGGGTGCGCCCCTATCTCGACAAGGGCTACGAGGCCTTCCTCTTCACCCCGCGCGGCGTGTTCAGGCCGGGTGAAACCGTCAACATAAAGGCCTTTGTGCGCGACGCCGCCCGCAACGCGCCAGCGCCCTTCCCGGTGCTGTTCGTTGTTGAATCGTCCCGCGGCCTGGAGGCCGGGCGCGGCACGGCCACTCTCTCCGACCAGGGCGGGGCCGACTTCACCCTGAACCTGCCGGCGACCGCCTCGACCGGGTCTTATTTTGCCAAGCTCGTCGTGCCCGGCAAGGAAAGCGAGCCCCTGGGCACTGTCAACTTCTCGGTCGAGGATTTTGTTCCTCCCCGCCTTGAGGTTGAGGTCAGCCCCAAGCAGGAAAGCTTCACCGGCGGCGACGCCCTGCCTGTCGAGCTTTCCGCCATGTATCTTTTCGGCGCTCCCGGCGACTCGCTCCTCTATGAGCTGGGCTACCGGGCCAAGGCCAAGCTGTTCGCCCCGGCCGGATGGGAAGGCTATGCCTTCAACGACAGCCAGGTAAACTTCGACACTGAAAGCAACCTGCGGTACATGACCGGCAACTTGTCGGCAAAAGGCGACAGCGCGATTGCCTTCAAGGCCCCTGCCGGCTGGAAAATTCCCTCCATGCTGGAAATCCTCCTGATCGCGGGCGTGCAGGAAGACGGCGGGCGCTGGGTGACCAAGTCGACCTCGGTTGACTATTACCCCAACCCCTACTTCATCGGCATCAAGCCCCCGGCGCAGGACAGCCAGGCCCCCGGCAAGGAAATAGCCCTCAAGGTGGCCACTGTGGCCGCTGACGGCAAGGCCTGGACCAAGGCCCAGTCCCTGAAATTCGATGTGTTCAGCATCCGGGGAACGTGGGCGACCACAGTCCGCGACGGGCGCTATGTCTACACCTGGAACGAGCGCCTCACCCCCGTCCATAACGGCGACCTCAAACTCGCCGGCGGCCAGGGCGATATTTCGTTCACGCCCAAACAGTTCGGCCACTACCTGGTGCGCTGCTCGGCCGATGATGGAAAAATAATTTCGTCAGTGCGGCTGGGCGTTTACGGCAGCAGCGGCGAAGGCAGCGAAGACGGCTCCGGGCGTCTGGACAAGGTTGAGCTTTCCCTTGACAAAAAAGCCTATCTGGCCGGGGAAACCGCCAAGCTGACCGTCAAGGCGCCGTTCAAGGGCACCTTGTACATCGGCGCGGAAAAGGCCGCCCGCCTGTTCACCAGGGTAATCGAGATGCAGGACGCCTCGGTCGTCGTAGACATCCCGGTCACGGCCGTCATGGACCCGAACATCACCCTGACCGCCTGGGTATTCAGGCCGGTCGAGGCTGAAAACAAGGAATGGTTCGCCCACCGCGCGGCCGGCGCCATCCCCCTTTGCATTGAGAAAAAACCGTTTACGCTCAATGTCGCGGCAACCACGCCGGAGCGGGCCTCCCCAAGCAAGCCTCTTTCCATCCCCTTCTCCGTGGTTGATGGAAACGGCAGGCCTGTGGCCGGCGAGTTCTCCGTCGCCCTGGTTGACGAAGGCATCCTGTCCCTGACTTCCTTCGCCACCCCTGACCCTGTGGCCTACTTCATGGCCCAGCGCATCGCCAGGGGAGCGAGCTTTGACATCTATGACCGCCTGATGAGGCCGGAACTCAAGGCCACCACGCTGCTCATCCCCGGCGGTGACGGAGCGGGCGACGCCTACCTTGGCAGCCTTAGCACCCAGCAGGTCTTCTTGACCGCGTTCATCCCGACAGTGACCACCGGCGCTGACGGAAAGGCCGTGGCCGAATTCGACATCCCCGAATATTCCGGCAAGGGGCGGCTGATGATCGTCGGCGCTTCCAAAAACCTGTTCGCTTCGGCCGCCTCCCCGGTGCGTTTTGCCAGAGATGTGGTGGTTGAGCCCTCAGCGCCCAGGGCCGTGGCCCCCGGCGACACCTTTGAGGTGTTTGTGAAGGCCTTTACCATGGACAACGAACAGCTCAAGGGAGCGGCCAGCATCACGGTGTCGGCCGCGGGCCCGGTCGAGCTGTCCGGCGCGGCCAAAAACGAAATAGCCCTCGGCAAGAAAGACAGCCGCAACTTCTCGGTAACGGGCAAGGCCCTTGGGGAAAGCGGCATCGCCACCCTGACCGTCAAGGTCGAGGTTCCCGGCAACCCGGACCTGAGCTTTGAAAAGTCGTTTGAAATGGTCGTGCGCCCGCCCTACCCGAGGACGAGCTTTGTCGTCAGCGAAATGGTGGCCGCCGGACAAAACAAACAACTAGCGATCAAGGGAAGCTGGCTGAAGGGCACGACATCCTCCTCCCTGTCCGTTGACAACTCGCCGATCATGGCCATTCTGCCCGCCCTTGAATTCCTGCGCGAGTACCCCTACGGCTGCCTTGAGCAAACCACCTCAAGGACATGGCCCTACCTGACCCTGACCTCCATCATGAAGGCTATTGCCCCGGACAAGGCCGACGAGAAAGCCATCAACAGCACCCTGGCCGATGCCGTGGCCAGGATCTCGTCCATGCAGACCCCGGACGGCGGCTTTGCCATGTGGCCCGGCGGAACCACCCCGGCCCAGTGGGCGAGCATAAACGCCACCCACATCCTGGTCGAAGCCAGAAGCAAGGTGCCGGTCAGCAAAAGGACCATGGACGCGGCGCTTGGCTATATGCGCTACATCCTGTCCGCCTCGGAAGGCTATTTCGGAGGGGACATCCTGTCAAACACCTACAAGGCGTATGCCGCCTTTGTCCTCACCAGGGCGGGCGAGCCTCCCTTGAGCTGGCTGCAGGTGCTTTCCGAAAATGAAAGCAGGATGCTGCCTTCCGGCAGGATATTCCTGGCCGCGGCCAAGGCTTTGCAGGCCGGCAACTCCAAGCCGCTGCAAAATCTCGGCAAAATCGACCTGACCACAATAGACGAGGACTACCGCTACGGCTACAGCCTTGAAGGCACGCTGCGCAACATGAGCCTGCAACTGATGGCCTGGAGCCTGGTCGACCCGTCCGACCCGGCGGCCGCCACCCTGGCCAAGGACGTGGCGAAACACCTCGGCAAAATGCGTTACTTCACCACCCAGGACGCCGGCATGGCCACCCTGGCGATCGGCCTCTATGTGGAAAAGACCGACTCTGTCGGACGCGACTTCACGGCTGAAGTCAGCGCCGCCGGCAAACCGATCGGCCAGGCGACAAACAAACAGCCTCTCTTGCTCGCCGGCGGCTCCATGCCCGTTGACCTGAACGGCCAGCCTTTGCCCATCAGCGTAAAGGTTGACGGCAAGGGAACCGCCTATTGCGTGTACAGCGTGCGCGGCGTGCCCAGCGCGGCCCCGGCCGCGGAAGCATCCGACATGACCCTGACCAGGGTATGGAAGACCTCTTCCGGCCAGGTGCTCGACCCGCAAGGCGTGGTCAACCTGAACAAGGGAGACAGGGTCACGGTCGAGATCGTCGTGGCCCCCAAGTTCAGCCTGAATGACGTCGTGCTTTCAGACCTGACCCCCGGCGGCATGGAGGTTGAAAACCCGCGCCTGAACACCCAGTCCGGCGCCGACGGCGGCAATCAGCAGCCGGGTCACCTGGAACTGCGCGAAGACCGCGTTCTGGTCTTCTTTGACAGGCTTTCCGGCCCGGTGACTTACAGCTACACCATGCGCGCCGTGAGCAAGGGCACGTTCGCCCTGCCGCAGGTTTCGGCCGAAGGCATGTATAACCCGGAAATACGGGCCACATCGGCTCCCGGCCAGTTGGTTATTAAGTAAAATCGTCGCGGATGATGGTTGCAGCCGCGAAATACAGTTGATATAGACAGCAGACGAACTGTCTGGCGGGGAAGGCCTGGAACGGGCCTTCCCTTTTAGACGCGCCCCTTAAAACCGAATGACAGGTTTCGCATGTTCGAATTCGATTTTCAATACCTGTTAAGCACTTACGGCTATTACGCGATACTGCTCCTGACCTTTCTGGAAGGGGAGACCATCGTCATCATCGCCGGCTTCCTCGCCTCAAAGGGCATGATGAACCCGTACCTTATCGCGTTATGCGCCTTTTGCGGCAGCTTCACCAGCGACCAGCTCATGTTTTTCGTCGGAAAATACAAGGGGCCGGCGGTGCTGCGGCGCTTCCCCCGCCTAAGCCGCAATGTGGAGAGGGCCACCCGCCTGATCATGCGCTACGAGAACCCGCTGATACTTGGTTTCAGGTTTCTTTACGGGGTCAGGAACGTCACGCCGATCCTGCTCGGCATCGGCCAGGTCTGCCATACCAAGTTTATAATCCTCAATTTCATCGGGGCCATAATCTGGGCGGCGTCCTTCACGGCCGGCGGATATTTCATCGGCGAGGTCTTCGTGGGCATTGTCGAGCACGCGGGCAAGGCCACTTTATATGTCATAGTCGGCATCGCGGTTCTGGGTTTCCTCTTCTGGTACACCCGGCGCAAGCTGAGAGCCAGGCGCCAGCCGGCCGTGGTTGACCCGGCCGCGACCGAGGAAGCCCTGGCGGCGCTCGCGCACATCAAGCATGAGGACTGTCTTTTTGAGAAAAGGGCCGACCCTGAAAAAAACGACGAGAATGACGCCAAAACAGATGAGCCCAATAAAGGAGCCCCGTAAAAAGACGAGGCGGCCGGTAAAACCGGCCCGGCCCGCAACGGGCACTTTCAGCTAAAAAGCATGAGCCCCCCAGGATCGTCGGATTTTGGGGGGCTCGTCAACTATCAGGGCCGGCCGGTTATGGCAATGAGTTCTATTCTTCCAGGTGCGCCTGCAAGAACAGCGATTTAGACAGCGCGTCAAAAAACTGCTGATAGGGAACAGGATCGGTAATGGCCGTCACGTGATACTGGGCGTTGGCGCGAACGGTCATTCTGTCCGCGCCTCTCGGGGTCACGTTGACGGTCATGCGCAGGCTGGCCCTGTTATCAAGCTTGGTGGCGCTGACAGAGCCAAGTTCATATGAGGCCTTGTCGAGAACGAAGCCCAGGTCTTGAAGCGTCGCTATGACCGACTCCATAGTGGCTTTTTTATCTGACGTCTCAAAATATCTGGTCTGCATTTGTCTGATCTTGAGTTGCGATTCCCCGCCGGAATCCATGACTCCCTTGGTTCCGGAAGCCACACAGCCTGCGATGCAAATGCAGAACACGGCAAAAATGATGAACCTGGTTAATATCCTCATATCTCATGCGCCTCCAAAAATACCGCTTGGGAAAGTTTGTCGAAGAATTCCTGGTACAATACCGGCTCATTTATCTGCTCAAGAGTGGTGGCCTGGCCAGCCGTGTTGTAGATGATGCGCTGGAAAGTCACCCTGACGGTCGACTCGCCGCTTCCTTTGGTTTGCGCAAGCCTGGCCAGATCGCTGGTAAGCGTTTTGGCTGTGTCCGCCGCAATCTTTTCAGCGACCTTCTTTGAAACCTCGTCCGGGAAACGTTCCCGCAACCGTTTCGCGACCGCGTTGGTCACATCGTTTTTAATGCTCACCAGGATTTCAGGGGTGAGTTTTGATTGTGCGGCCGCCTTGTCGTCCTGGGCTACGATTTCCCGCATGACCATCGAGGCCTTGATGACCTGATTGTTGTCCACATGGGTCTGCACGCCGAAAAGCGCGGCGACCACCAAAGCCCCGGCAATCTGCCCGGCGCTTGTGGCGTCGCGTTCCTTTGACCCCACGATAACGCCCAAGCTATATTCAGACTCTTCAAGAGTGAAGCCGAGATCCTGAAAAACAGCCGCTGCCGCGCTGAGCATCGTGTCGTTGCTGGCGGTCTCAAACCGGCGGGTTTGCATCTGCCTGTTGGCAAGAGAGTCCGGCTTTAACTGTAACGCATCCTTGGGAATTGAAGGTGCGCAACCTGCGGTCAGAAAAGTGGCGAGAGTCAAGTATACCAGCGTCTTTCTCATTTTCCGCCCCTAGAAGCTGGACTGTCTGTATGAAAAATCCCTCACCAGGCCCTGGTTGTCGAATTTTATGATGATGGTCAGGGTCTTTTGGCTTGTTGAAGCAGCGCCAGCCTCCGCCGAGCCCCCGAATATAAGCCCCAGCACGCCGCCGCCGGATCCGCCGCCGGCCATGCCGCCGCCGCCCATGCCGCCGCTGGCGCTGGAGGCGGAGTAGACGCGAACGGTTGAAACTTTGTCATACACCCATGTTTCCCTGCGCTCACTGTCGGTCGTGACCATGTTGGGAGAGCCGAGAACAGATACCACATCCGCGCCGGACATGCCGACCCGGATTTCTTTTTGCACGGTGCCGACGCTAATCCTGTCGCCACTGTCATCCTGGACGTCGGCTCTGTGGTTTTGAGCCGAGACGCAACCAGTCACCGTTACCAGCATTAACAAAATGAGAATTTTTTTCATAACCTTCCGCCTCCTGTTAAGTCTTTTCTCGAAAGATGAATAACGTTTCTTTAATATTATCTCAACATTAAAAGTGTCCCGCTATTGTCATGCATCGTGAAAAACGCGTGTCTTGCCTTGGCGGATGCGCCTGTAAAATTTGCTGCCCAGCATGAAACATGCTGCTCGGCCACCCGGCGGAAAAGAGCGGCTTTGCAGCAGGCGGATCAATGAGGACTGAACCCAAAGGAGCCGCGGGATATAAACATCCCGCGGCTCCCTTCGCATTGTCATGTTTCAAAAACTGGCGATAAATACACTGCAAACAGCGGAATATCCCCGTCACTCGGCGTCCCGCCCGTCCTGGCAGGGGGAGCCTGTGTCGGGCCTGGCTTGTTCCGGGGTATCGGTCAGGATGCATTGTCCGTCCGTGTCGACATTGGAATCTGGCAGCGGGCTGTGGGACAGCGGGCCGGTTTTGGCCTGTCCGGGCGATTTTACCTCGACCTTGCTGGTATAGGCGGCTTTTTTGGCCTTTGGGCATTTATCATTACACTTGGGCATAATTCCTCCCACGGCGGCGAAGATACGCCGACGGGCTAAAAGTTAGACTATTATAGTCTAAACCAAGGGCGAAGAAATCTCCATTATTTCGCATCGCGCCGGACGCATTATCTGATGAATTTATATAACCAGGCTCAGGCAGAAACAAAATCCGTCCTCGCGACGACACTCTCTGGCTATCCGGCGCTTTTACAGATATAAAGGGTCGTCAGCATGACAGCTTTCCCTGTTTTACCGCAAAAGAGCAGACAGATGATCCAATTGCAGGATTGCCGAACACCCGAAGAAATCCAGGCCAGATCCTTTGAGATGATCGACGCCCTGTTTCCCCAGCCAAGGCCGTTTTCCGGCGATGCGTGGGAAATTGCCAGGCGCCTCATTCACACAACCGGCGATCCGGACCTGGCAAGGGACATGATCCTGCCCGACATGGCCGTGCAAGCCGGAACCGGGGCGCTTTTGAACGGAGCGCCCGTTTACACGGACACGAACATGGTCAAAGCCGGGATTCCCCTGTACCGCCTGAATCCGCTCGGCTGCGCCGTTGCCTGCATCCTGGACTTGCCCGGCGTTGACGAGGCCGCCAAACAGCACGGCACAACCAGGACCAGGGCGGCCATGACGATAATCGCCGACCGCCTGGACGGCGCGATCGTGGCTATAGGCAACGCCCCAACCGCCCTTTTGGCCCTGCTCGAAGAGACAAGCCGCCTGGGCGCGCGCCCGGCCCTGGTGGTCGGCATGCCGGTCGGCTTTGTCAACGCGGCGGAATCAAAGGAACTGCTCCTGGAAAGGACAGACCTGCCCAGCCTCGTCATCCGTGGCAGGCGCGGCGGCTCGCCCCTGGCCTCGGCCACAATAAACGCCCTGGCCTGCATGGCGCTCGAAAGACGGGGGTGAAGAGCCGGGGGAGGGGGGGGCCCCCAACAGGGGCGCGGCCCCGGAGGGGGCCCCCCCCACCCCCGGACCCCCCCCCGCCAATTACCGATTTTGGGGTGAGTGGGGGGGTGGCAGC
>JAVBNM010000049.1:0-15021 GCA_031551565.1 Desulfovibrionaceae bacterium
CGCCGATCGGGCAGTGAACGCAAAATATGACTGCGCCAAGCTCGTTGAAACCGCCAAGGCCAAGCTGGACGCCTAATTCGGGCCGCAAAACGCTCGTCAGGGGCGGCGCCGCATTGTGCGGCGCCGCCTTTTCTTCTTTTCGCCCTGCGTGAGAGTCCGAGCTGCAGCAAGTTTTGCCTATATAGGATTTCAATTGCAAAAAGCCCTTTCTTCTTGGCCATTATGCGATGGAGTAGGTTGGCGGCATCGTTATTATATATTAAGGGATATTTTTTTCAAATATATATAAAGTTGTGGTTGAATATCATTTTTTTATCTATTATCATATAACATAAAGTACATTAATACACATAGGCAATCTCCAGACAAACAGAGGCCAGAAATGAAAAACATTTACAATCAGATGCTTAAGCTGATCAACTGTAGGACGTTCAGGGAAGTTTCAGAATATTTTGCCGGCTTGGAAATCAGGATGGCGATAATATCCAATATTTCAAGAACCGGGATAATTCCCGGGCATATGCTGGATTTCATGAATAAAAGCGGTGTCGACACGCACTTGCTTGCCCACGGCAAACAGCCTCAGCCGGTCGGTGATCATTTTACCGCAAAAGCGCCTTTGGCTGACGCAGCCTCCAGGCGAGAAAAAGCTGCTGACTCCAGGCAATTTTGCAGTTAGGGCTCTTGTCCTGCAAAACCCACCTGGATTAATGCCACGCGCAGCAAAAGCGCCTTACGCTTCTTCAACATCTTCTTTCCAGGCATGCCGCTCCAAACGGTAACTTCACCAGCACTGCCCCCACTAATCCGCCGCCAGGCGGAAAAGCCGTTCTCTTTCGCCTGTCTGCGATGCAAGAGGAAACTTGACCTCGCTGTATTTAATGCAACGAAGTTAAGTCCTCACTGCTCTTTGCCGCCAGGAAAAGGGCGGTTTTTCGCCGGGTGGATTAATGAGGCTGAGCCTGGCAAGCGAGAGGGCCTCCCGCAGTCGGAGCGTTTGCTCTCCGCCGCGAAGCAGGCCCTCCCTGTTTGGTATATATAGAACGGACAACCACGCTCTCCCTGAAAGCCGTACGCGCCAATCCCGGCTCGCGGCGTCACGGCGCAGTCACCCGGAAGAATCTTATCCTGCCGTAATCTGAATTGCCCGTCTGACGAGTGCCGCGCTCACCGCGCTGTCCTCGAAAGGCTCGCGGGGCGCCACACCACAAGCTCTTCACGGCATGTGTCACACTTGGCCTTGCAGGCTGTTTATTGTTCGACTGTCAACTGGTTGTCCACCTTTGTGACGCCGGGGATGGCAAGCGCGATCTGTTCAACTCTCTCCACCTCTGATGAGTTGCCTACTTCTCCCGTGAACGTGACAACTCCCTGGTCGACAGATACACTGATCTCGCCCGGATTCACTATCACCGAATCAGCGTCGATGCCGGCTCTGACGGCGTCGCTGATTGCTGCGTCGCTGGTTGCCGGGGCTGAAATCGCCTTAGAATTGTCCCCGCTGGCTCTGGCAGAGGCCGGAGCGGTGGAAATGACGATCAAGGACAGGGCCATGGTACACAACGCGAATACTATTGTTTTTTTCATTTGTAACTCCTTTTGGCGGTTTTCGCCCATTATATGCCGGGATGCCCCTGGCCTTACAGGCTAGTGGCTTACCTTCAATTCATTGTCGACTTTCAGGACGCCAGGCGTATTGATTGCGATATGCCCAGCTCTTTCCACCTGCGAAGCATTGTTCACGGTGCCCTGCAGCGTGACCACTCCTTCTTCGGTGATTACATCGATGTCAACCGGCTCCATCACTGAGTCAGCCGCGATATTGGCCTTGACGGCATCGCTGATTGCCACATCGTTGATTATTGGGGCCGACATCTTTTTTGAGTCGGCTGTGTCCGCGCCGGTTGCGATCGGAACTGAGGAAATCACTGCCAAGAACAGAGCCAGGCAATACAGCCCGAATAGTACTGTTTTTCTCATCTTTAACTCCTGCTGCCGGTTTTTGCCGGCTATATGTTATGAACCTTCCCAGCATTCAGGGGGTGCGGGTCGGCTCTTGTTTTTTGCCGTTTTTCCGTTCCGGCCGGGTAACCGGTCCGGTCTGGCGAACCAGACAGGGACAACCACCTTGATATACTTTATGGAACCATTCCTCAAAAATATCTCTTATAAATCCACCTGCAATGCATTTGAATTTCTAAGGATATTTTTTCACATTAACCATATCACAGTTTTTTAGCTGTGTCCGCAAAATGTAAAAAAAAACATGCTCAAAAAGAGAAATTGTTTGACGCCGATTAAATTGTCGCCAATTACGTCCCCCCCGCCCGAAATGCAGCACTCCCCACATGGCAGCGCCCGGCAAGGCGAAAAAACGCATTGCGCCGCCCTCAAACAATGCTGGCCAAAGAATTGGCGTACGCCTGGGCGGTTTCTTATTATGCCTTGACAATGCTGCCCCTGTTTTCTACAAATTTTCGCCCGGCCCGTTCGCGGCGCCCCGTCCGCCTTCCATGCGCACGGCCCCTTTAACCCAGAGCAATCCGCGCGAATTGTCGCCGACACAGCAACCCACGTGAGGTACAAGACTTGGCAAAGAAACGCACCCTGCAAAGATGGAGTTCCGAAGACTCGGCCGACCTTTACGGAGTCAGAAACTGGGGCGCCGGCTATTTCGACGTCTCGGCCGACGGCGACATGCTGGTGAAACCGTTCGGGAAGAAAAGCACGGTCACCGTGAGCATCCCGGCGATCATCGAGGGCATGCGCGATCGCGGCCTGAACATGCCGGTCCTGCTTCGCATCGAGAATATTCTGGACACCCAGATATCCACCCTGCACGAGAGTTTTCGCAGCGCCATCAAGCAGCTCGGCTACAAAGGCGAGTACCGTGGGGTGTTTCCGATCAAGGTCAACCAACAGCAGCAGGTTGTGGAGGCCATCGCCCGCTTCGGGCAGCGCTATCACCACGGCATGGAAGTAGGCAGCAAGGCCGAACTCTTTGCCGCCATGTCCCAGTTGCGGGACGAAAAGGCCTGCCTGGTCTGCAACGGTTACAAGGACGAGGAATTTATCGATCTGGGCCTTCACGCCACGCGCATGGGGTTCATGTGCTTTTTCGTCATTGAGATGCCGGGGGAACTGGATCTCATCCTTGAGCGGGCCGAGCATATGGGCGTAAAACCGCTCATCGGCGTCAGGGCCAAGCTGGTCAGCAAGGCCGGCGGGCACTGGACGGCTTCCGGCGGTGAAAGATCCACCTTCGGCCTCACCACCAACCAGATCGTCGATGTGGTCGACCACCTGCGGGCAAAGGGCATGCTCGACTGCTTCCGCCTTCTGCATTATCATCTGGGCTCCCAGGTTCCGAACATCCGCGACATCAGAAGCGCGGTAATGGAAGCCTCGCGCGTTTATTCCGGACTGGTCAGCGAAGGCGCGCCCATGGGCTACTTGGATCTCGGGGGCGGCCTGGCCGTCGACTATGACGGCTCGCGCACCAACTTCGTCTCCAGCCGCAACTACAGCCTGGACGAGTACACCATTGACGTCGTGGAAGCGGTCATGACCATTCTCGACGAAAGCGGCATCCCCCACCCCAACATCATCACAGAATCAGGGCGGGCAACAGTCGCCTATTATTCTGTTCTGCTTTTCAACATACTGGATGTCAGCCACATAGAGACCCAGGGCTCGCCGCTTAACGACCTCAAGGAAATCGTCGTCCCCGAGGACGCCGCCGAACCCATCCGCAACCTGCACCATGTGGCCAACGGCATCACCCTGCGCAACCTCCAGGAATGCTATAACGATGCCATCTACTACCGCGACGAGGCTCGCCAGCAGTTTCTGCACGGCAAGGTAGGCCTGCGCGAACGCACTCTGGCCGAGCGCCTCTTCTGGATAATCATAAAGCGCATCGCCCAGGAAAAGGCCAAACTGCCCCACATTCCCAAGGATCTCGCGGAAATCGACGTGGCCCTGGCAGACATCTATTACGCCAATTTCAGCGTCTTCCAGTCTCTGCCAGACTCCTGGGCCATAGGCCAGCTCTTCCCAGTCATGCCCGTTCACAGACTAAACGAATTCCCGAACAGGCAGGCCATCTTGTCCGACATCACCTGCGACAGCGACGGGCGCATCGACCACTTCATCGACAGCAACCTGGGGGTGAAAAACACCCTGGAACTGCACCAGCTCAACGAAGGCGAGGAATACTACCTTGGCGTATTCCTCGTAGGCGCTTATCAGGAAACCCTGGGCGACCTGCACAACCTTCTTGGCGACACCAACGTGGTCTCCGTCAGGGTAACCGAAGACGGCGGCTTTGAGTTCGTCCGGGAACTGCGTGGAGACTCCGTCGCCGACATCCTCAGCTATGTGGAGTACGACCCCCGCCGTATTCTCGAGGGTTTGCGCAAAGTGGCGGAAAAAGCAGTCCGGGCCGGGCGCATCCAGGCCTCGGACCGCTTGACCATAATGCAAGCCTTCGAAGACGGTCTTAGAGGCTACACATATTACGAGCGATAGGCGGCAGCCTGAGGGAGGAAACCAGCGGGCGGTTGCCCCGGCCTTGGCAGGCGCAAGCCCTGTACTTGCCCTCCCGTCGCTTCTTCCGCGCGGATCCGGCGTATTCAGGCAAAGGACAAGCTCCGTTCCCGCGGCGGCATTGCCTAAAACGCGCCTGAAACCGTATTTATGTGATTTTTTTGGGCTTGTGAAAATAATCATTTGCGCCGCCGGAAATCCTGAATAGAATATATAAGTGATTATAGTGCCTTATCGCTAAAGTATCGGTTCTATAAAGTTCTTGGAAAACTGCCCTAAACCAGTATAAGTTGTTTTGTATGAGGGCAATACGCGAGAAGGCCGATTTGGATTCCTGACGCGGGATTGTTCCCGCGTGTGGCTTGTGAAACTTTTTTTGAAGGAGTTGAACCGTGGCAAACAAAATGAAGACGATGGACGGCGCCACCGCTGCTGCCTATATTGCGTACGCGCTCAGCGACACGGCAGCCATTTATCCCATCACCCCATCCTCGGTGTTGGGCGAAGTTGCGGATGAGTGGGCGTCCAAGGGAAAGAAGAACATCTTTGATCAGGTGGTCATGATTCGCTCCATGCAATCCGAGGCCGGCGCGGCGGGCGCTGTACACGGTTCGCTTGCGGCCGGCGCGCTGACTACCACGTTCACGGCTTCGCAGGGCCTGCTTTTGATGATTCCGAACATGTACAAAATTTCCGGGGAACTCCTGCCTGGCGTATTCCACGTGGCCGCGAGGGCCCTTGCGGCCCATGCCCTGTCTATCTTCGGCGATCATCAGGACGTCATGGCGGCCCGTCAGACGGGTTTTGCCTTCCTGGCTTCCTCATCGGTCCAGGAAGCGCTGGACATGGCCATTGTGGCCCACTTGGCGGCCATTGAGTCCAGCCTGCCTTTCTGCCACTTTTTCGACGGCTTCAGAACCTCGCACGAAGTCAACAAGATTTCGGTCATGGACTATGAAGACCTCAAGGGGCTGCTGAACTGGAGCAAGATCGAGGAGTTCCGCCAAAGGGCCATGATGCCGGAGCACCCGCACCAGCGGGGCACGGCCCAGAACCCGGATATATATTTCCAGGCGCGTGAGGCCGCCAACCCCTTCTACAACGCCCTGCCAGGCATTGTCGTCCAGCAGATGAAAAAGCTCGAAAAGCTTACCGGCCGCCGTTACCGCCTGTTTGACTATGTGGGCGACCCTGAAGCCGATCGCGTGGTCATTGCCATGGGTTCGGCCTGCGAGTGCTTTGAGGAGGTTGTGAATTATCTGAACAGCATCGGCGAGCGCGTCGGTCTGGTCAAAGTCCGCCTGTACCGTCCGTTCTCGGCCGAGGCGCTGTTGCAGGTCATACCGGCCAGCGCTGGCACCATCGCGGTGCTTGACCGCACCAAGGAGCCGGGCAGCCTGGGCGAGCCGCTCTATCTTGATGTGTGCGCCGCCTACCAGGAACAGGGCGATGCCCCGGTGATCATCGGCGGCCGCTACGGCCTTGGCTCAAAAGACCTGACCCCGGCCATGGCCAAGTCGGTCTTTGACAACATGCGCGCCACCTCTCCCAAAAAGCATTTCACCATAGGCATCGAAGACGACGTGACCAACACCTCGCTTGAGTACGGTCCGGACCTGGACACCGTCCCGCCGGGCACGGTGCAGTGCAAATTTTACGGGCTTGGCGCGGACGGCACGGTCGGCGCGAACAAGCAGGCCATCAAGATCATCGGCGACAACACCGACATGTACGCCCAAGGCTACTTCGCCTACGATTCCAAGAAGTCCGGCGGGTTCACGGTGTCCCATCTGCGCTTCGGGCATGCGCCGATCACGTCCACATACCTCATCAGCCACGCCGACTATGTGGCCTGCCACAAGTCAGCGTATGTCAACCAATACGACATGCTCAGAGGAATCAAAGACAACGGCATCTTCGTCCTGAACTCCAACTGGAGCGTCAAGGACATGGAGAAGCAGCTCCCGGCCGCCATGCGCCGTACCATTGCCGCGAAAAAACTCAAGTTTTACAATGTTGACGCCGTGAAGGTCGCCCAGGACGTCGGGCTTGGCGGGCGCATCAACATGATCATGCAGACCGCCTTCTTCAAGCTGGCCAACGTGCTGCCCTTTGAGCAGGCCATCGACCTTCTTAAAGACTCCATCAAAAAAGCATACGGCAGCAAGGGCGACAAGATCGTCAACATGAACATAGCGGCCGTAGACAAGGCCATCGACGCGGTCAAGGAAGTCAAGTATCCGAAGTCGTGGGCCAACGCCGTTGACGCAGCCGATGCTTGCTCCATTAACGGCTGCTCTTCGGGCTGTAATTCCGGTTGCTGCGGCGGCGACGGCGACGATCCGGCTTACATTACGGATTTCGTCCGGCCGATTCTGGCCCAGGAAGGCGACAGCCTGCCGGTTTCGGCCATGTCCGCCGACGGCGTGGTTCCGCTCGGCACGGCCGCCTTTGAAAAGCGCGGCGTGGCCATAACCGTGCCCCGCTGGCTCCCGGAAAACTGCATCCAGTGCAACCAGTGTTCGTTCGTTTGCCCGCATGCGGCCATCCGTCCGGTTTTGGCCACTGATGAAGAGCTGGCCGACGCTCCCAAGTCGTTCGCGGCCATCAAGGCCACAGGCAAGGAACTGGCCGGCCTCAAATACCGCATACAGGTCTACGCCCAGGACTGCCAGGGCTGCGGCTCCTGCGCCAACACCTGCCCGGCCAAGACAAAGGCCCTGGAAATGCGTCCGATCGAGGAGGAGCTTGCCGACCAGGTGCCCAACCTTGAGTTCTCCCAATGCAACATCAGCATCAAGGACGACCTCATGTCCCGCGACACCCTCAAAGGTTCCCAGTTCCAGCAGCCTCTGCTAGAATTCTCCGGCGCCTGCGCGGGATGCGGCGAAACTCCTTACGTCAAGCTCATTACCCAGCTCTACGGCGAGCGCATGGTCGTGGCCAACGCCACGGGCTGCTCGTCCATCTGGGGCGCCTCGGCTCCCACTGTGCCTTACACCACCAATAAAAACGGCTTCGGCCCCGCCTGGGGCAACTCCCTGTTCGAGGACGCCGCCGAATACGGCTACGGCATGAACATGGCCTACAAGCAGCGCCGGGCCAAGCTGGCTCAACTGGTGGAAACGGCCCTTGGCCTTGGGGATCTGTCCGCCGAGTTGAAAGCGGCAATGAAAAACTGGCTGGACAACATGGAGGACGGCACTCTCTCCAAGCAATACGGCGAGGAGATCCTCGAGCATCTTGACGGCGCTCCCTACAGCCCGGTCTTGAGCGAAATAGTGGACTATGTGGACCTGTTCACCAAGAAGTCCCTCTGGATCTTCGGCGGCGACGGCTGGGCCTATGACATCGGCTACGGCGGCCTGGACCATGTAATCGCCTCCGGCGAGGATATCAACATCCTGGTCATGGACACCGAAGTCTACTCAAACACCGGCGGACAGGCCTCCAAGGCCACCCCGCTCGGCTCGGTGGCCAAGTTCGCCGCTTCGGGCAAGAAGGTCGCCAAAAAGGATCTCGGCCGCCTGACCATGGCCTACGGTTACGTTTATGTGGCCTCAATCGCCATGGGCGCGGACAAGAACCAGACCATGAAAGCCATCAAGGAAGCCGAAAGCTACAAGGGCCCGTCCCTGGTCATCGCCTACGCTCCCTGCATCAACCAGGGCCTCAAGAAAGGCATGGGCAAGAGCATGGAAGAAGCTAAGATGGCTGTCGATTCCGGCTATTGGCCCCTGTACCGCTACAACCCGGATCTGGCCGATCAGGGCAAGAACCCGCTCAGCCTTGATTCCAAGGAACCGGACGGCACCCTGCAACAGTTCCTGTCCGGCGAAAACCGCTACACCCAGCTTGAGCAGTCCGATCCTGCGGAATCCAAACGCCTGCGCGCCGGCATTGAAAAGGACTACGCCCAGCGCTACAGGCTTCTGAAGCAGCTTGCGGATCTCAAGCCGTAAATAGAACGGGGCGGACAAACTTTGAAAAGCTTGTCCGCCCCGCAATTGCCAGTACTTGTTCCAGTTAAAGCGGCAAGTCGTCCGGGCAAGGCCAAGCCCGGGCGACTTGCCGCTTTATGGCCTCTTTTTCTTTACTTCCAGAGAGAATTCTTCGCTACGGCAGCTTGACCCCTTCAAAAATCATGACCGGAGTGAAAGAGCCAACCTGATTGCCGTTTTGGTCCAGAACCATCCTGTCCGGGCCGCAGCGCCAGAGGGAGCCGTCGGTTTTAAGGAAAACAGTCCGATCGCTGGTCACCGAAGCGGCCGCGACATCGTCGATGATCATGGGGATGCCGTCATCATTGATGCATCCATTGTTCCATGGGGTTTCGCGGCCGTTGAAAGTGAAAAGTTGCCCCTGCCCGGTGACGACGGCGTTCATGGTATCGTGCGCGGCCACCTGCCGGATTTCTTCGTGCGCGAATTCGGGACGGGAATCGCTGACGTCGGCAAGCGACGCCCCATCCGGCGCGGAAACGGAATAGGTGGCGGTGGGGTCTCCCCACAGGAACAGCTTGCCGTCGGCATTGAACCCGATAGCGTGCTGGTTGCCCCCTGCGATGGACATTATTCCCCTGGCTGATTTTGCGGGACGGAGCGCGGTCGAGCCTATTTCGCCAACGCCTGTTTGCCCGGTGTTGTTTTTCCCCCAGGCCAGCAAGGTTCCGTCCGACATCACCGCATAGGCGCTGTTTCCGCCAAAGGCGGCGCGGACGACTCCGCTGTTGATGATTTTCACCGGTCTTTCCGGGTACTCATAACTTCCGGTGCCAAGGCTGCCGTGCCCGTTATACCCCCAGGCCCACAGGCTGCCATCCTCGCGTATGGCCATGCCGACAAAATGATCGCCGACTACATCCTTGACGTTATCCAGTATTTTTACCGGCTTGTTCACGTTGGGCATGTCCCCGACTCCGGCCTGGCCGAATTGGGTTTCGCCAAAAGCCCAAAGCGTGCCGTCTTCTTTCAGGGCAAACGAAGTGTTGAACCCGGCGGAAACAGCCTTGACGCCGGCCATGATCTTGACCGGATGCTCTCTTCCTTCAAACGTGCCGTCCCCCAACTGGCCGTATTCGTTGTCGCCCCAGGACCACAAAGTTCCGTCTTGGGTTACGGCGAGAAAGTGCGCGTTCCCGCTGGCAAAGGTGAGGTCGAACTCGCCCGTGCAAAGCGCGGAGCCGGGAAAGGCCAGCGCCAGGAAAACGGTGACCAGGCTGATGAGCGGGATATCGCGTTTTTTTATCGTGACGGCCATGAATACGCCTCCTGGACATGTTGGATGTTTGGATGTTCGGCCAGTCTCCCGGCCGGCAACGCCGGTTGGGCTTTACGGCGGCAACCGGAGCGCAGTGCATGTTAACCGGACAGGCTCCGGTTTGTCTATAATTCTGAATGCATTTAACCTGTACACCCGGCAATGATTGATTTTGACCTTTGCGGGAGTTTTGGTGTAAGGTGCCGCGTCAAGCAGGGTGTTTTCGCTCAAGATGCCTGCATTCGCGCGAAGTTCACAGGCAAACGCGTCTCAGCCGTAAGACGCCGTTAAGAGGCGGTCAATGAATTCCAACGAACTCGATGCAACGGACAAAGAACTGCTCGGTCTTATCCAGTCCGGCTTTCCGATCTGTTCCCGGCCCTACGCCGCGCTGGGCGAAAGCCTGGGGCTGACTGAGAACGAGTGCCTGGAACGGGTCAGGGATCTGAAAAGGCGGGGCATTGTCCGGCGGATCGGGGCCAATTTCTCGTCGGCCGGGCTTGGCTATGTCAGCACCCTGTGCGCGGCCTCTGTCCCCGATGAACGTCTGGATGAATTTGTGGGCGAGGTCAACGCGATTGCGGGCGTCACCCACAACTATCTGCGCCGGCATCGCTACAACGTCTGGTTCACCTGCATCGGGCCGAGCCGGGAGAACATCCAGCGCGAGCTTGACGCTATCACCGCCAATACCGGCGTTGCTATCTTGAATCTGCCGGCGGCCAGGGTCTTCAAAATCAGGGTGGACTTCCCCATGGACGCCCCCGGATCGGACCGGGAACCAACCTGACGCTTCACTTTTAACAATTACGGAAACAATGCAAAACCCACACGCGTATGAAGGCAGCCGTTTTTCCCAGGCGGCGACAACCGGTTATGGCCAGAAAAAACGGACGTTCGGGGAATATTTCCAGGCATGGTGGCAGGCGTCGCGTCCGGCCTATTACATAGCCACGCTTGTTCCATTGATCCTTGGATGGATGCTTGCCTGGGAGGATACCGGCGTTTTGAAGCCAGGCAGTTTCATCCTCATCCTGGTAGCCTGCTTTTTTCTGCATCTGGCGGCCAATCTGAGCAATGATCTCTTCGATCACCTCCAGGGGGCTGACGGGGAGAGCAACATCGGCGGCTCAAGGGCCATCCAGGAAGGGCTGCTTTCCCTTAAGAGCTACGCCCGCGCCCTTTTCTTCCTTTATGCCGCCACTGTGGCCATCGCCGCCTTCGGGATATGGTACACCGGCCTTTGGGGCATAGCCCTGATCATTTGTTTTGCGATTTTCGCCAGCCTGTTTTATGTGGCCCCGCCGATAAAGCTGGGCTACCGCGCCATGGGCGAGGTATTGGTCTTTTTCTCCATGGGGTTGGGCATGGTCGCCGGAACCTACTATACCATGACCGGAGGCTGCTCGGAGCGGGCGCTTCTCTTTTCCATGCCGGTAGGGCTGATGGTGGCCGGGATCATGTATTTTCAGAGCATCCCGGAAATAGAGACGGACAAGGCCGCCGGAAAGCGCACTTTGGCCAACAGCCTCGGGCCCCGCTGGTCGGTCGACGTCTTCATCGCCTGGTGGCCCCTGATCTGGCTGATGCTCTCAGCCCTCTTCGCCTTTGGTCTTTGCGGATGGTTCGTATTTGTCGGGATTGCCGTGAGCATCCCCCTGCACCTGACGGCTGTCAGGCGGGCGCTGGCGGCGCGGGCGGCGTCGGATTGGCTGTCTTTGGACGCGCACGGGCATTTGATCAGAAAGATGTATATGGCCAACGGCCTGGCTCTGACTGTGTCGCTTTTTGTCTAGGCGGCCGTGCGCATGGCGGTCGCGGCCAGGCGGCTGCAACCGCCATGCGTAAACTTACCGGGCAGTGAACATCGCCCTTTTTCCCTTCACCTTGAGCCTGCACAGGGGCAATCCCTTGTAATAAAGCCCGGCCTCGCCGCCCTGGCAGTCTAGCCCTATGCTCTGGCCGGACAAGAGGGCCGAAACGGCGCCGGTCTCGTCCATGTTCAGCGCCGGGTAGCCCTGGCTCAGGGCGTCCTGATATGACGGCATCAGGCAGCGCAAAAGCGGTGAAACCCTGATTCCGGCGTCCGACATCTTGCCGAGCGGGAAACCCTTGAAGCTCAGGCCGGCATCCAGCAGGGCGAGCGACTGTTCCGGCAGAAACCAGGCTGCCTCAGAGGTGGCCAGGATTTTTCCGGGTGGGAGCTTGTCCGCGTCAACCCCTGGGCCTGCGGCGGCCCTTGCGGGCAAAAAGGCGGTTTCGGGCAGGGTCCCCCTGTTTTTTTTGGGGGATGCTCCGCCGGATAAATATCTGAAGCCGGCGGCTTGTTCGGGAAAAGCATTGCTGCCGTAAGGTTTCTGCAGGCCGGCGATAAAGAACCCTTGCCCGTCGGCGCTGGTTTTCAGGCTCAGGCAGTTGCCTTTGTGGCTTGTCGCCGCGTTTGAGCCTGTGCCCGGACCCACGTCTTCATCCGTCTCAAACTCAAACCCCGGCGGAGCCGCCAGGGGCAGGGGCAGATAGCCGAGTTCCGATATTGCGTATTCCACCTGTCCGCGATTTTCCTGGGGGTTGGTGGTGCAGGTCGAATATACGAGCCGCCCGCCCGGCTCAAGCAACTCAAAGGCCCTGGCCAGCAGCCGCCTTTGCAGGGAGAGCAGGGAATTGAGCTTGTCCCCCTGCCACATCTCCATGACTTTTGGATGCTTGTCCACGGTCCCCCAGCCGCTGCACGGGGGGTCGAGCAGGATTTGCCGCCACCCGGCAAGCGGGAACTGTTCGCCGGGGTAGGAAGAGGTGGCGCAGTTCAAAAGATTCTGGGTCGCCAGGTTGGCTCTCAGGGTTCCGATCCTGGTTTTGTTCGGCTCGTTGCCCAGGACCAGGGCGCCCGGTCCGATCCTTGCGGCCAGAATGCCGGTCTTGCTGCCGGGGCTCGCGCACATGTCAAGAACCGGATACCCCGGATCGAGCGGCAGGCTGACGGCCGGGAGCATCGACGAGCGGTCCTGGATGTATATATATCCGAAGAACGCGGCCAGGGACGAGCCGAGCGGGAGCGGCTCCTTTGTCAGCCGCCTGGCCTGCCCGAAAAATGGCTCGGATGTGAATTCAAAGCCCTGGGCTTTAAGCAAATCTTCTATCAGTTCCTCGTCCCGGCCTTTGGCCAGGAAGCCGCCTGAGGGCTCGGCGAACGTTCCGGCCGGCGGATTTTCTTTGGGCTTGCAGAGCAGGCGAAATGAGCGTAATTGAGACATGCGATTGATATCCGTAGGGCATGGTTGCCCTTGCTGTTATTTTTTTTCCACGATATACATGAGCATTCTTTACCGCAAGTGAAATCCCCGAAACTGCGGTTTACGCTTCCACAGCGCAAAACGGCGCAATCAGCGCCAGGCGCCGACGATACGCTCCCAGCCGGGGAGAGACGATTTCGCCCACCACTTTAGGAGAATCAGCATGAAACGATTTACAGGTCTGGCTCTGGGGATCTTCCTCGCCTTTGTGTTCTGCCTGCCGCAGGCCGAGGCCGCGCCCAGGGTCACTTTCGTGGTCCTCCCCTTCCAGATTCAAGGACCGCAGGGTTTTGCCTATCTTGAGAAGTCCATCCCGCAGATGTTGAACTCCCGGCTATATCTGAAGGATCAGGTAGAGCCGGCAGTACACGACCTGCCGGCCGGAGTGGGCCCCGCAGCCAGCCAGGCCGCCGCCGAAAGCGCCAGAACCAGCCTCAAGGCCGACTATGTCGTTTGGGGTTCGGTCACGGTCGTGGGCGACGATTGCAGCCTTGACGTGCGCGTTCTCGGCAAGGACGGAAATGTGTGGGCACAGGCCCGCGACTCCAAGTCATCCCAGCTTATCGGCGCGATCAAGGGTGTGAGCGACAAGATAAACGTTGAGGTCTTCGGCCGCAAATCGGCCGGTTCGGCTGTCCAGCCCGGATTGTCCGGACCGGGAACGCCCAACCCCGGCCTGGTTTCCGGAGAGGACAAGCCGCATGACGTCTACCTTAACCCGCAAATCCGCTATTCCGGCGGCAGTGAAGACGACTCCCAGCTTCGCTCGCAAACCCTGCCGTTCACCGCGCTGAGCATGGAAGTCATCGATGCCGACAACGACGGTCGCAACGAACTCATCCTGCTTGAGCAAAATGTCGTCCATGCCTACCGCTTTGACGGCCCCGGCAAGATGGATCATCTCGCCAAATACGAACTTCCGCGCACCGCATCCTCCCTCGGCGTCAGGGCCTTGCCCTCAAGGTCCGGCTATCCCTGGATTATCGTGAATCAGGTTGACAGCCACAATATTCCGCAAACCCTGATCCTCACCTTTGACGGCACATCCTTCAAAGAAGAGATGAAGAACGTCAAGTTTCTGCTCAACGTGGTCAGGATCCCCCCCGACTACATTCCCACCCTGGTGGGGCAGAGGGTGCAGACGCCCAAGTTCCTGCATGGCGACGTTTTCGAGATGGTCAAAATGGGCAACGAGCTGACGGCCGGCAAGAAGCTTGACCTGCCCAGCGATGCCGACGTCTTTAACTTCACCTTCCTGCCGGCCGGGCAAGGAGAAGACAACGCCGAAAAACTTATAATCCTTTCTCCGAACGAAGCCCTGCGCACCTACACAATGAAGGGCGCAAGGCTCTATGAGAGCGAGGAAACCTATTCCGGATCGGCTGTCGGCGTTGAAATGTCGACAAGCATGCCCGGCATGGGGCCGGATACCGTTACTATGGGCGGCATCTATTACATGCCCATGCGCATGCTCGCGGCCGACCTCGACCGCAACGGCAATTTCGAGCTTCTGGTCAACCGCCCCATTTCCACGGCCTCCCAGATCTTCGACCGTTACCGTTTCTTCCCCCAATCCGAGCTTCACAGCCTTTATTGGGACGGAATCGGCATGAACCTTCAATGGAAAACCAGGCGCATCAAAGGCTCCATGGTCGACTACACTATAGCCGACGCCAACAACGACGGCACTCTCGACCTGGTCGCCTGCCTGAACACCCACCCGGGAGCCCTGGGCGTAAACGCCAGAAAATGCCTGATCGTACTCTATCCGCTCGATCTCTCCAAGGCTGACAGCAATACCCCGGCCCACCCAAGCTATATGCAGGAATAAGGCTGGCTGGGGGGAGGGGAACATCAGGGCAATCGCCCGGTTGTTACCCCTCCCCCCGCACCCCCCCCACCAGTTACCGGTGGTTGGGGGGGG
>JAVBNM010000052.1:0-12230 GCA_031551565.1 Desulfovibrionaceae bacterium
AAGGAACCATCAGGGCAATCGCCCTGTTGGTTCCTTCCCCCCAGATCTTCACACTCACTTATACCTTTGTTCCAAAACCCGTCCGAGAGAGGAGATGCCAAGGCACAGGGCGAGATAGCACAGGGCTATGGAGAGCCAGACTTCCCCGATCATGCCGCTTGAGTTGATGAATTCCATGCCCTGGAAGGTCAGTTCCTGGACGGAGATTACGGATACGATGGCCGATTCCTTGATCAGGGCGGTCATCTGGCCGGTGAGGGCCGGCAGCATGTGGCGCAGGGCAGAGGGCAGCACGATGAGGCGCATGCAGGCGAAGCGGGAAAATCCCAGGGAGCAGGCGCTTTCCCACTGGCCTTTGGGCACGCTGATGATCCCGGCCCGGACGATCTCGCCGAAATAAGCCCCTTCGTAGATGGCCATGGTGGTCAGGGCCGAAGTGAACACAGGCAGGAGCGAGGCTTTGGGCAAAAGCAGGTTCAGGATCGGAACTTCAGCGACCCAGTTCCAGTCCATGGCCATGGCGATCGGGCCGGAAAGAAAAAAATGAATGATGAACACAAGGACCAGCGGCGGCAGGTTTCGCCCGGCAGCCACCACGCCCGTGCCGATGAACCGGACGAGTGGGATGTGGGAAACGCGCATGACGCCAAGCACAAGCCCGACTATGCCGGCGAAAATGGCGGTCCAGAAAAACAGGCGCAGGGTGTTGATAAGCCCGGTGCCGAGCGGCCCGGCCATGACCCCGTGCTCTGGATCGTAGCGGAAAAAGGCCCGCAAAAGCCCCATCCAGTCCCAACGTCCGGTGAACAGCTCCTCGGAATTCCAGAATAACAAAGCGGCCAGGGCCAGGATGACGAAAAGCACCAGGCCGTCGACGATTATCCGGGTTCTTGGCTGGGGCTGGTTCAAAACGCTTCCACCGTACGGTTAAGGGAATTTTCAGCCGGGCGGCGTATAAATCGCGCGGCAGCCCGGGCAAGCCGGGCAGGGCGCGAAAAACGCGCCCTGCTGTAGGCGGACGTTTGTCCGCGCTCCTGCCGGCTTTCCGAAAAACTGGGGGCTATTCTTGTCCGGGCATCACGCGGTCTGCCCAACTGATGCCGCCAAACCAGTAGTCGCGGCGGTCCTGCAAAAAGCCTTCGGCTTCTGCCTTGCGGATCCAGCCGTTGATCACGTTCAGGGAATCAAGATCCCCCTTGCGCACGACCATGCCGACATATTCCTTGGTAAAAGGCTTGATGTCGGGGTGGAACAGCGTGTCGGGGTGGCGGGCCGCTTCAAAGGTAGGCTGCGGAGAGCTTGAGGCAAACGCATGGGCGCGCCCGTTGATGACTTCCTGCAGGGCCTGCGACTCTTCGTCAAACACCTTTATGGTGGCCTTGGGGATGTGCTTTTCCACAGCGGCCTTGGCGGAACCGCCGGAGCGGGCCACGATGATCACGCCTTCCTTGTTGAAATCTTCCAGGGTCTTGAAACCGGCGGCCAGCTTCTTGCTCGCCACAAGGTCCATGCCCATGCTGTCGTAAGGATCGGAGAAGTTGACCTTCAGGTTGCGCTCGGGCGTAATGCTCATGGATCCGATGATCAGGTCGAACTGCTTGTTGAGCAGCGCCGGGATGATGCCCGCCCACTTGGTCGGCACAAACTCGACCTTCAGGCCGTGGTCTTCGGCGAACTTGGTGGCGACGTCAATCTCAAATCCGATGAGCTTGCCGTCCTTGTCCTGCATGGCCCAGGGAACGAAGGTGGACATGCCCACCCGCAGCGTGCCGCGTTTGACGGCCTCGTCCATCATGCTCGTCTCGGCAAAGGAAGCGCCGGCAGACAAGGCCAGCATCATGACGCTCAAAATAAAAACCAAACATTTTTTCATTTTCAGATCTCCTGGTTATTAATCCCCCTCTCCTTCTTTGCCCGTTTTGTTTGTGACGGGCGAAGGACAAGCGGGGCAGCTTTTTTAACCCGCGGAAAGCCACACCTCCCGGGTCCGCAAAACGCCTCAAGTCTTTTCTTATGCCTGAAAAAAGACAAAACGGGAATGCCTGCCGGAAAAAAACGTATGCGCGCATGCGCCAAGACGGGCAAACTCCGCTGCGATCGCCGTTTCCCGGTCCATTGCCGGATTGCCTCATCAGGTCAGGCTTTCTGTGTTCTCCTCATGTCCGGCGGCTATCCCTTTGGATAGGCGTTTCTCAAGCCAGAAGGCTATGCCGGAAAGAATAAAGGCCAGCAAGAGATAGATGGCGGCCAGCGGCAGCCATACTTCGAAACTCAGAAAAGTGTCGGTTATGACCATGTTTCCCTGCTGCGTCAGCTCGGTCACCGCTATGACGCCGGCCAGGGAGCTGTCCTTGACCAGCGAAATGCACTGGCTGACCAGCGGCGGCAGGCAATGGCGCAACGCCTGGGGCAGGATGATGTGAACCAGCGTGCGCCCCGGAGATAAACCAAGGCTGGCCGCCGCCTCCCACTGGCCTTTCGGCACAGCCTCAATGCCAGCCCTGAACACTTCGGCTATGTACGCTCCCTCAAACAGGCCGATCACCAGTATGACTATGGACTCGGCCGAAAGCCCCCAGGGCGCCGGGATGACCGCGTAAAACGCGATAATCAGCACCATTAGGGGCAAATTCCTGAAGCCCTCGACGTAGACCGTGCAGACCGCCCTTGAAAATTTCCCGCCCAAAAGGCGCAGCACCGTGATCACCAGACCACAAGCCAGGGAAATCAAAAGCGCGCAGAAGCTGATCCACAGCGTCCCGGTCAGGCCTTTCTTTATCAGGATGCCGAACTCAAAGCCCGAATCCGTGAACTTGAAGAAATAGGGCCAAACCCTGTACCACTGCCAGTTGTACCCGCCGCTCGATGCCCCGCGCACAGCCAGCCAGACGACGATTGCAAGAACCAGGGCCGCAAGGCCCATGTCCGCGATCCAGCGCCGCCGCTGCCGCGCCTTGAGCGCGACCATGTAAGAGGCGTGCGCGCCGGAAGGGGAAAAAGCGCTGCCAGGCTTGCCGGCCATACCCCACACCAGGATCCTTCAAATTGCCCGGACGGTCCGGGTCCGGACAGTCGCGCGAGCGCCGCCCGGAAGCCTTTGCCGGAGAAAACCGTCCGCGCGGGTCAATCCGTGAAACAGGCGCCCGCCCGCCGCCACAGGCGATATAACAACAAGTTACTAATAGTTAGCAGAGCGCAAACATAAAGCTCTTCAAATAACTTAACGCAATAACCGTTGCAGGTAAAGATTGAATTAAACGTCATGATATATATTTCGCAATTCATTCTAAAAGCATACGAATTTTTTTTCGTGCTGCCGAAATCAGGCTGGCCCGGCCTTCGCTGTTGCCGGCGCCGGGCGTATGCCGGAAAAGATTATGTGGAGCGTTTTTATCCGATATTTCGCGTGCGAATGCGCGCCTTTCCCTTCGCAAACCGTTTCCAGCCGCCCCTGCCCTTGTCAGCACATTTATTTTCGTGCGGGTGGACTAACGGATGTTTATAGGGGATAATGAGGTGGCACAAATCCTCATCCACATTGAGCCAGGCTCTGGAACAGGATAAAAAGTGCCGATTCCCGCCAGCTTGGCCTTGCGCCGTCCTGGCGTTCAAACTCCACAGGGGCGCGGCAAAGCAGGCTCGGGATGACGACCAACCCCGCAACTCTAAGGATGATGCGATGAGCTTTTTGAATTTACGATTCTGGTTCTCCTGGTTTGACAAGCAGAACAGCATCCTGTCACGCGAAGAGGACGTGCGCTACGCGGCGCAGATTATAAAAAACTCCGAGAACCCGACCGACTTTTCCCTGGGCAGACTGGGCGAGAGCAAAACTCTCTTTGAAGCCATGCCCCTGATTTCCGACTTGCTCCTCAAGGCCGGGGAGCAGTGCATCGTCTTCGGGCTTTTGAGCAAGGATGATGCGGTCATATCTTCCTGGAAAACCCTGGGAATAAACATTTACGCCATTCCGGCCAACCTCGAGGCCGGCAGGGTGCGCAAGGGCAAGCCGCTCTTCAAGTACGTTCCCGTGGACAGCGCCACCGTATACCTAAAAAAGGGCCTTTTTGACGACCTGGGCATCAGCCTGAAGGATGGCGACATAAACCGCATCCGCTCGCAGCTCAAGCTGGCCGGGTGCTACAACTGGATACTGCGCAAAAAGATGGGCGTGGCCCAAACTCACAGCAACCGGCTGCAGTTTGACCGTCCCCTGCTGATGGACATGCGCCTCAGCCCGCAGGAAAAAGCCGCCGGCCTGCAATCAATGTGCGATGTCAAGCGCAAGGTTGAGGCATACAGCGACAATCACGAGATATTCAACGATAAAAACATCGAGAAAGGGCTGCACATCCCTTATGTGAAATCCCTGGCCAGACTCGACTGCCAGGGCGCGCGCTACGCCTCGCTCTTGAATATCGCCCCGACCACCAAAAGCTGCTTCCCGTTCGACCGCATAGTCATCTTTGAAGACCACGAGATGATGCGCAGGATGGTCATGTTCAACTTCGCCCGGCTCATGGACAAAATGGTCAGGAACCTTGAGGACATCGAGCAAGGCTGTTTCGTGCTGGACGTGCTGGCGTCCGAAAGCATGCAGTGCGACAAAAACGACAAGGCCTGCCAGACCGTCCGCCAAAGGGGAGAGGCCACGGCCGGAGAAAGATGCACATACATCATCGAAGAAGGACCGGGGCTTTTTTCCTTCCATCACAGTCATGAGGACGGCACCCCGATTTCCTGCGTGGTCGAGTTGGCCGACCCGGTCATGTCCAGCAAGGCCGTGGCCCTGGTGCGCGGCAACGGCACGCCCATAATCCCGCCACAGAGCTTTGAGGAACAGCTAAGGACCCTCTTTTCCTTTGATCTTGACGTGGTCGACCCGGAATGTCCCGACCAATGGCTTGCCATGCACGGCATCCGCCCGGGCCTGTGGTTCCTCTACAAGTGCGCGGTAGATTCGCCCATGTCGCCCCGCCTGGTCACAAGCTGCTATTATTTTGGGAAAAAACGCCACTATGTATACGGCGCCGGGTCGTTTCTCTTCAAACCATATGCCTTGTCCGAGTTCGCCACAGCCGTGCGCTGCTCGCTGCGCCACCGCCTGCTCTGGTATTGCCCCCAGCCCATCTGGGAGGAATGGAAATACGCCTTTGAGCAATGCGGCTACACCCCTCCCGGATACAGAGGCCACCCCCTCTACATTCTCCAGGACTGGCTGGCCGAGCGCAACATCCAGCTCGACTTCACCCACGTCCTGCCAAAGCCCGTCAAACGCCTTTGGGACTGCGTGCTTATCGACAATATGCCGACCAACGATCAGAACGATGACAACGTCACGCACCCCGTCGACTTTGAAGAGATGGACTCGCAAGGCCTCCCGCGGCCTGACGACGCGGTCATCGACGCCATGGCCTCCGTCGCCTCCTGGCCCTACCAGCCAGGTCTTATGGTAGTTGTCCCGGTGCGCGCGGACACTGTCTCGCCCTGCGGAACCTTCCACCGCGTCAACCAGTTCCTGCCCGAACTGCGCGGCAGCATCATCCACAAGCCGGTCCAGGTCATCTGCGAGGAGACCACCAGCAACCACCCGGTCGAGAACATCGCCGACCACATCATCAACTTCTACAGCGAGCAGCCCAAGTTCAACGTCAAATTCATGGTCATCACCCCCTTGCTCGGTCTGGTATGGGCCAAGGCGAACACCATGTTCCGAAAGGTGGTGCTTGACGACGCCCAACTGCCCAAATCAGACCTTTTCGTCGCCTTCGCCCCTCTGGCCGTCATGCTCGGCGAAATCTGGGGATTCTCTTACAGGCCGTCCGAAATCCTGTCCAACCACAACGCCCAGTACGAGCTCATCAAGATGCTCGAAGTGGAGTTCATCCGCAACAGCAAGCGGTGGAAATACTATCCATACCAGGAAATCACCAAAATCGTCACCCTGTTCGTCCACTTCATCAGCGCGCTCACCAACACCCCCAGCAGCGCCTGCCTGCCCTGCCGCACCGTCGAACAATGGGTCCGCCACGTTCTGGACTCCGACGAAACCGGGCAGCAGCAACGCGCCTCCTTTGCCGACGACCTGGTCCGCCTCTTTGGCGGAGAAACCAAGTTCAGCTTCGGATCCAAGGGCGGCTGGTTCGCGCCCAGCGGCGAATATGTCGAAGACGTCCCTCTGATAATCGAGTTCTGCGCCAAACGGGGCATCATCGCCACCGAGGCCATCAAGAAAATCGTGGTGGATTACCTCATCAGAAAAGGATCCGAAGAAGCCGTCCTCATCCAGGCCATTCCCATCGAAGGCCGCATTTACAGCACCGTCCCCGATTAGGGGGGAGGGGCGAGACGGCAGGCCCTCCTCCCTCCCCTGCCCGTCTTATGAAACGCACCCTTTGACTTGTGATTTTTTTCCCAAAAACAGTTTTTCCGCCGGCAATTTCGACTAAAATCTGCGATTTTTTGCTCAGATAATCCCTTTTTTCACAAAAAAACGCGCATGAAGTAAGGGTTTTTCGCCAAAAGGCAAAAAAACACCGTTTATGCTCCTTGACTTGACCGCGCTTTATACGGCACTGTTCTAAGTATTAATGGTAGGGTAACCCACGCGCCGGCGATTTGCGCCCGGCGCGCAGGGTTGTGGAATTTTTACTGCTCGAGGTGGATATGCTGGATCTTATACTTTTCTTTTGCATAGTCTTCCCCATAATCATGGGGGTGGTCGCCTGGTATGTCAGGAACGACCAGTTGCAAAAAACCATTGTGATCGCCACCGGAGCAGTTGTGACCCTGGCAGCCATCGCCCTGTGCTTCTTTGTGCCGGACGGACTCATGGCTGACTCGGTGCTCGCCAAGGCGATACGCTGGCCGATCATTGTGCTTGATTTCATCCTGACCCTGGTCATCCTGTGGCTGGGATACCGCAGGGGGCATGCCATGATCATGCTTCTGGCGGCCATCCAGCTTGTGGGGCTGATTATTCTCGAAATCTTCTTCACCCCGGCTCACAAGGCGTCGACCCCGGCTTTTGTGGTCGACGGCCTGGCTCTGGCCATGGTTTTGATCGTCTCGGTAATCGGCTCTTTGATCGCGTTTTACTCCCTGGGCTACATGACGGCCCACGAAGAACACCTGCACAAGCCGCAAAGCGTGAAGAACAAGTTCTTCGCCTTTGTCCTGGTCTTTCTGGGGGCCATGAACGGCCTTGTTCTGGCCGACGACCTTTCCTGGGTCTTCTTCTTCTGGGAAGTGACCACGCTTTGCTCTTTCTTCCTGATCGGGCATGACGAGACCAAAGAGGCCCAGACCAACGCCTGCAACGCTTTGTGGATGAACCTGCTCGGCGGCGTCGGCTTTATCTTCGCCATTGTCATTTTACAGAGAAACCACGGCACCATTTCGATTCTCGAATTAAGGGCGCTGTCTTCATTCGGGGCCAAACTGCCCATGGCCGGCATGATCCTGCCCATGGCCGGGCTGTGCTTTGCCGGGCTTACAAAGTCCGCCCAGGCGCCGTTCCAGAGCTGGCTGACCGGGGCCATGGTCGCGCCCACGCCGGTTTCGGCCCTTTTGCACTCATCAACCATGGTCAAGGCCGGGGTCTACCTGATCATCAGGCTGGCGCCGCTTTACAAGGGCGCGGTCTTTTTCTCGGGCATCCTGACCATTATCGGGGCCTTCACCTTTATCGCGGCCGCCGCGCTCGCGGCCGGCCAGAACAACGGCAAGAAAATCCTGGCCTATTCGACCATCTCAAACCTGGGGCTGATCATCGCCTGCGCCGGCATAAACACCCCGGCCTCAATCAGCGCGGCCATAATGCTCGTCATATTCCACGCGATTTCCAAGAGCCTGCTCTTCCTCTGCATGGGCGCGATCGAGCAGAAGATCAGCTCGCGCGACATCGAGCATATGCGCGGGCTGTTTAAAAAGGCCCCCTGCCTTGCGATTGTCATGGCCTTTGGCATCGTTACCATGATGCTGCCGCCTTTCGGCATGTTGCTGGCCAAGTGGATGGCCATTGAGTCCTCGGTCGGCGCGAGCCTGGCCAAGCCTTTGATCGTGCTTATCCTGGCCCTTGGCAGCGGGATCACGGTTCTGTTCTGGGGACGCTGGGCCGGCATCCTGCTCGGCTCGACCTCGGCCGAAGGCTGCCCCTGCGAAAGCGAAAAGCCGTCCTGGTCATACATGAGCTCCACCCTGGCAATCCTTGGCCTGTTCACGGCCGTTTTCTCGCTGGCCTCTCCGGCCCTTTACTACTTCCTGGTTGAGCCGACAGTGCAGTTCTTCTTCGGTTTCGCCCAAAGCGGCGGAACATACCAGGTGACCGCTCTGGGTCTTGGCAACAGCGCCGGCGTCTTTTTGGTCTATCCCATCTTTGTGCTGCTCGGCCTTGGCGCCGTGTGGGCCTGGTGGGCGGCCAGAAAGAACGTCAAGAACGATGCCGCCAAGGTCGGCCCTTACATGGCCGGCGTTCAGGCTGAAAAAGACGGCCAGATCGGCTTTATCGGCCCGATGAAGGGGTTTGTGCCCTTCAAGGCCGGAAACTATTACCTTGAAGACTGGTTCGGCGAGAAAAAGCTGGCGCCCACCATCAACATCATCGCCCTTGTGCTGCTCATCATGCTTCTTGGAGGAGTGCCGTCATGATTTTAAAAATAGTACTCGGCATCATCGGCCTCGTCCTGGCCCCCTTTGTCGGCGGGCTGATTGCGGGCGTCGACCGCGTGGTCACGGCAAAGATGCAGTCCCGCGTCGGTCCGCCGCTCTTGCAGCCCTTTTATGACGTGCTCAAGCTGCTTGGCAAAAGCTCCATGCTCTTGAACGGCTGGCTGGCGTTTTGCTCTTACATTTACCTGGTGTCATCGGCCCTGGCGGTGTTTTTGTTCTTCTTCCAGGCCGACCTTTTGCTGATCTTCTTCGTCATGACGGTCGGCGCGGTTTTCCAGGTAATCGGCGCGCTTTCGGTGCCGTCATCCTACAGCCAGATCGGCGCGCAGCGCGAGCTCTTGCAAATGCTCACCTATGAGCCGCTGGTCATCCTGGTTTTCGTGGGCATTGCCGTGCAGACGGGCAGTTTCAGCATATCGAGCGTTTACGCGCTTGACACACCGCTCTTCTATTCAATGCCGCTTATGTATGTCGTGCTGGGCACGGCCCTGACCATCAAGCTGCGCAAATCGCCGTTTGACATCAGCGCCTCCCACCACGCCCACCAGGAAATCGTGCGCGGCGTGCAGACCGAATATTCCGGCGTGCAACTGGCCATGCTTGAGGTCGCCCACTGGTTCGACGTGGTCCTGATGCTCGGCCTTATCTCGCTTTTCTGGTCAACGAGCGTGTGGGGCATAATCATCATTCTTGTGGTCACCTACTTCCTTGAAATCCTGGTAGACAACATTTGCGCGAGGCTGACCTGGCGGTGGATGTTGAAAAAGGCCCTGATCTCGGGCCTGATTCTGGGAATCATCAATCTGCTTTGGCTCTACGCCAGTGTGTAAGGGGGAAATATTATGAGCATCTTACCTGATTCCTTGATCAACAAAGGCAGACTCAAGTCCCCCTGGATCATGCATTTTGACTGCGGTTCCTGCAACGGCTGCGACATTGAAGTGCTGGCCTGCCTCACCCCGTTGTATGATATCGAGCGTTTCGGCATCATCAACGTGGGCAACCCGAAACATGCCGACGTGCTTTTGGTGACCGGCACGGTCAACCACCGCAACAAGCACGCCTTGAAACAGCTCTATGATCAGATGCCCGAACCCAAGGCCGTCATCGCCATCGGCGCCTGCGGCCTGTCCGGAGGCATCTTCCGCGACTGCCCCAACGTTGTGGGCGGCGTGGACAAGGTCATCCCGGTCGACGTCTATGTGCCTGGCTGCGCGGTCAAGCCCGAGGCCATCATTGACGGCGTCGTCACCGCCCTTGGAAAGGTAAAGGAAAAACTCGGTCTTGCGGACCCGCCGGCCAAGGCGAAGCCCGCCCAAACGCCGAAGGCCCCCGGTCCGGCCGAGGAAAAGAACGAGGAAAAAGCCGAAGAGGCCAAGGCCGAAGAGACCAAGGCCGAAGAGGCCAAGGGCTAGGCCCCGGGAACAGGGTTGACCGGCAAACACCGGACGCGGCGGCCCCGCAGGCTTGACGTCCCGCCCGCCAACCCAAACCTTGAACCAAGATAAGGTGACGAAAAATGCAAATGCAAGACATAAAATTAAATGAAGTACGCTCAACCGCGCAAAAAATGCACGACGAAGGCTACACCCTCCTCACGCAGAGCGTCGTCCGGCACTGCGAGGGCGACAACACGCTCTTGTATCACTACAGCAAGGGCGTCGAAGAAGTGCATTACCGCCTGGACATCCCGGCCGGAACCGTGATCCCGAGCATCAGCCCGGTCTTCTTCTGCGCTCTTCTGGTGGAAAATGAAAACCAGGATCTTTTCGGCCTCAAATACGACGGTCTGGTCGTTGATTTCAACCGCACCCTCTATTATGACGAAGTCGGCGAGCCCACCAGGGCTCCATTCTGCACATTTTCCACCTTCAAGACTTCGAAAGAAAAGGAATAAGCCATGAGCCGTACAGTCATACCTTTCGGACCGCAGCACCCGGTCCTGCCCGAGCCGCTGCACTTGAAGCTGGTAGTGGAAAATGAGACCGTGGTCGAGGCGATCCCGGCCCTTGGTTATGTGCATCGCGGCCTTGAAGGCCTCGTGACCAAGCGCGACATCAACCAGATGATCTACGTTGTCGAACGCGTCTGCGGCATCTGCTCCTGCATTCACGCCATGACTTACTGCCAGGCCATCGAAAAGATGATGAACGTCGAAGTGCCCCGCAGGGCCGACTATCTGCGCGTCATCTGGTCAGAGCTGCACCGCGTCCACAGCCACCTGCTCTGGCTTGGCCTGTTTGCCGACGGGCTGGGCTTTGAAAGCCTGTTCATGGCCTTCTGGCGCATCCGCGAGCGGATCATGGACATCAACGAAGCCACCACCGGAAACCGGGTCATCGTCTCCGTCAACGTCGTCGGCGGCGTGCGCAAGGATATCAGCCAGGAATACCTGCAAAAGATCTTGAACGACATCCGCATAGTCAAAAAAGAGCTCAACGAACTCTACACCACCGTCACCCAGGACTACACCATCAAGGCCCGCACCGTGGGCAAGGGCGTGCTATCCAAAGAACAGGCCTTCATTCTTGGCGCCGCCGGCCCGACCCTGCGCGCCAGCGGCAACGCCATTGACATGCGCCAGTACAAATACGCGGCCTTTGACGAACTCGACTTTGAACCGGTCGTCGAATATGACGGCGACAGCTTCGCGCGCTTTCTGGTGCGCTACCGCGAGACCATCCAAAGTATCGACCTCGTCCGCCAGGCCATTGAAAAAATACCCCAGGGCGAGATCGCCGCGAAAGTGTCCGGTTTCCCCACGGGCGAAACCACTGTGCGCACCGAGCAGCCCAGGGGCGAACTCTTCTACTACGTCAAGTGCGACGGCACAAAACACCCGGAACGGGTTCGCATCCGCACCCCAACATTTGCCAACATCCCGCCGCTTCTGGCCATGCTTCCCGGCATTGAACTCGCCGACGTGCCGGTCGTCACCTTGAGTATTGACCCCTGCATCAGTTGCACAGAGCGCTAAGGAGGGAATGAAATATGTTCATGTTAAAACCCATTCTGAAAAACCTGTTCAAGAAAAGCGCCACTGTGCTCTACCCCGTCGTCAAGCGGGAAACCCCGGAAATATACCGGGGCGAAATCGTCATGAACGAATCCGAGTGCATCATGTGCAAACTCTGCGAGACCAAATGCCCGGCCCTGTGCATCCATATCGATGCTGAAAAGGGGATTTGGCGTCGCAGCGTCCATGAATGCGTCTTTTGCGGCGTGTGCGTCGACGTTTGTCCGAAAAAATGTCTCAAGCTGACCAACGCCTACGCCCCGGCGGCCACGCAGGAAAACTTCCTCGAATTCCACGCCAAGCCCAGGCCCGCCAGAAAGGCCGCCCCGAAACCGGCCGCAGGCGAGGCCGCCGCGCAGGACGACGCCAAAGAAGCTGGCAAAGAAACTGCCAAAAAATCTGCAACCTGAGCAGAGCGCTAATCAAGATCCGGGGGAGGGGAGCCAACCGGCGGAAGACCCAGTTGGTGCCACACCCCCCCAATTGAGACGATAAAATATAACCCCCCCTGCGGGACAGACGATAACAAATTTTAAACCAACAG
>JAVBNM010000043.1:0-24114 GCA_031551565.1 Desulfovibrionaceae bacterium
TGTTACTATAATTTCAAGTAAGGCCGCTCTTGCATCATCATATCCTTGATATAGCCATGCATCGAATGTAATGACTAAGCATTGTTTATTTGTATTTTGTATGTCTCTTTCTATTAGCTTTAATAATGAAGATTTTCCAGCTCCCCAATTTCCGAATATGCCCATCGATATAGGCAGCATCCCTGGTGATGTTAGTACTGATACTGCCAGTTCCGACACTTCACTAAAGTTTAGATAGTCATATTCAGATTCTCGATCTGCCCACATTGTGACCTCGGTTGGAGCTAAAATATGCTTGTATGAATCACTAGTATCAGGCGTCTTATGAGAATGTGGACTCACTCCACATTTTCATCCTGAAAATATTTCGTTCGCCCGGCTTGCCGGGATTTTTTACGCCAAAAGAAAAAGCGAGAAGATTAATTTGCCGTAGTATAGCGTAAGGAATTGTGTAACACAATCTGCTATGTCTTGTCCTTCTAGCACCTTAGCAAACAGGAGGACTTAGATGGAAACTATTAGCCTTGAAGCGGCACGGGAGGCTGGCTTTGAGCCTCGTACTTACTCGCCTTTTATCCAGCACAAGAAAATCAGAGCGTATGTCGATTTTATCGCGGAATTGGGCGAGTCCGGTATATCGCTGTTTTTCCGTGGACACACGAGCGGGGAGAGGTTTTATGCCGCGTTGGGGTCTTTACTGTCCAGTAAGGAAAATTCTGACAAAACGGCTGCCCTTGTACGTTATCTTCAACGGAATGACGTGTGCGATATATCGGTCGTTTTCTTGAATACGGCGTTTCATATTGAGGCCATTTCACTTATCAAGCAAGGCCCTATCTGCGCCTGGAGAGAGCAATGCGACCAGCATTCACCGTGTTGCGTATTCAGAAGCTAAAGACTTGGGGCGCAATCGGCGCTTCCGGCAAACATAACCAGCGGGAGCGGGGAACGCCCAATGCCGACCAGGCCCGCACTGCGACTAACCGCGTCCTGGTGGGAAGCGCGGAGGCCGACAGCGTGGCCTTGGTCAAAGGGGCCATCGGCACACAGCGAATCCGCAAGAATGCTGTTCTTGGCGTGGAAATGCTTCTTTCCGCCAGTCCCGAATATTTCCGTCCAGGGCAAACCGAAAAAGCCGGTGAGTATGATGCCCACCGGCTCAATTCATGGGTGGGCGCTTCTACGCAATGGCTCAAAGAGCGTTACGGCAGCCGCGTGGTTAAGGCTGTCCTGCACTTGGACGAGGCCACGCCGCACATCCATGCGCTCTGCCGGAATAATCCATTCCCCGACCTCAAGGTTGATTTCTTCCCATCGTGCGCCGAGCAGTTCAGCGGGCCGCACGGCGCAGTATGGAGCAAGGAGCAGGGCATAAGAAACTGGAGGCGTCCAGCGCCGTCGGTTTTCGTAAATCGTAAGTAATAATTGGCCTATCTCTTCCGGCGCGAGCTCTTCCTCGTACAGGTTCTTTTTCCTGCGCTTGGGCATATTTTCTCTGTACCAGGTCAGGCGCACAACAATATCGGGATTTTCAATGACTTGAAGCGAGAGGCCGTATTTGAAAATGCACACGATGAGGGTATGGACGCGCCGGGCCACTTCCAGCGAACCGCGCTCAATGATGAATTTCAAGGCTCGTTCAACGTCAGCGACAGTGATTTCGGGCACGGGCATATGCCCGATTGCCGGATAGACATTCGCCGTCAGCCGCCCCCGATTTTGCCGCGTTGACCGTTCTTCCCATTCTGCGGTTTTCAATTCCAGCCAATCCTCGGCAAGCTCTTGAAAGGTAGGGATTTTCTCAATGCGCGCTCTTTCTATCTTTTCTTCTTTCTTTACTCGCGCAAGGTTTGCGTTCTGGTTTTTGGCAAGAGCTTTCTGTTCGTCCGCCTTGTCGCGGGCTTCTCTCAATTCAATGGAGGGAAATTCGCCAAGGCTGACGATATTCTGTTTGCGTTTTCCTTCTACTGAAATTGTGTCATAGCGCAGATACCAGCTTTTTTTGCCTTTCGGACTGATGCGCAGAGAAAGCCCATCCCCGCAGGAAACATTTTGTGTCACGTCTTTTACGGCTTTTAAGCTTAAGAGATACGTGTGAGTGATTTTCTTGGGTTTTTCAGCTTTTTCCGTCATTGCCGCCAGCCTCCGACCATGTGTAGAAAAAGTGTGTGTATAAAAAACTAGAGGCAAATTTTTGCCGCGTTATATACACACATTTGTGCACAAAATATGCGGATTGTCGAGGATTTTTATGGACAGACTTGGACAGCAAAAGGCCGAATCGCTTTGGTATTGTTAGCGATTCGGCCTTTTGCGGAAATCTATGGAACAAAAAATGGCGGAGAGGGTGGACGGTGACTCATAGGATAACCGCTTGACTCCTCTATACTAAAATCATTGACTAAAATATCACACCTCAAATCCTACCTCAAAAGCTATCTCGCAAGCGGCTGGTTGCTGCCAGACGCGAATCGCTAGTGCCGCAATGTTTTCATGTCGTCTTGGCCTGAGGCCTTTTCGGTTCGAATCCCAGTTTAGAATTCAAACACACATACTAAGAGGCCAAAAGGGAAAGAGGTTTTCGTGATGCCGAGACGCCATACCCTGGAAGTTTACCTTGCTACGGACTTTGATAGCGTCACTCCTTTGTCGTCGAGGAAGTCCATCATAATTTCTGTTTGCATTAATCTCTTTTCCGCGAATACAGTGCGCGAAAGAAGTCGTAATCGTCTGGGCCTGAGGTGGAAACAAAATAATCCACTAAGGGGTGCCCTGATATGAGTTCTAAACTGTTCATAGAAATATCAGGGCTTTTCTTCAAATTGTTCTTAGCAAAAAATAGTAATGAGTTTGCAACGACATCTGGGAATATCGCATACTGACTATCAATCTGGATTTCAAAATCGATGTTGTTGAATTCATCGGCATTCAAAGCGTCAGGAATTTTAGTATTGAACTCCACAAATCCCCTTTTTTCGTCAACCGTTTTTGATGCGTAGCAGAATCGCGAAGAAATTATCTCTTCTTTTGAATGTGGCTGATATGTTGTAACCTCGTATACATTTTTCTTTATTCCGTCCAAAATAGGAGTGTCAATGTTGTCAATAAAAATTTTGGCACTGAAATTTCCATCACTAACATGAAAATCTATTATTGCAGCAAAAAATCTAGATATTGTATCAACATAAAGCATCTCGAGCATGCTTTCTTTTGGGTCCGTGAAGTTTACTCCATATCCGCGTATTTTTTCTTTACTTACAATATCATCATGCATTTTTTTTTGTATATTATACCATTCATGCATGCCGTCTTTAGATATAGAGCTGTATATTAGCCTTGCATCGATGTGTTTTATGATTTCGAATACATCATTACGTATATTAACTTGTTTGTTATTTGGTAAATCAGACAAGTGAAATTTTGAGTTGAGGTCTGTTGCGTATTTTTTGTATATTTTATCATAATATTTTTTTAGCAATGATAGTTGTGATTCATGAATAATAATGCCAACGACAATTCCAAGAGAGTCTATACCTTGCCCTGGTTTGTCACTGTATCCTTTTGCTCCTGATTCATCACAAAACAAATAAAATACTTTTCGATTCATAAACTTTCTCTATATGCGAAAATAATAATGATATTTATGGAGATTTTGGGTTTGCCAAACTGTTTACGGCATCAATCAATGCTCTATCTTCCTTTTTTATGGAACTTATTCTCGCTGTCATTTCCAAAAGAATTGTTCTAACAGAGCTAGCTTGGGCAAGACATGCTTCATCGCTAGAGTCGTGTATGCCTTGACTTAAAGTTTTATGTAAAATTAGTAGTGGGTTATGGTTGTTCATTGTCAAACTAGGGGGCAAATCAAATTGCTTTACCGCTTTCGAGAATTGATTCTCAGATGCGAGCTCATTCAGGTGCTCAACAATCTCTTCCTTGTCAGGAGGAGACAAAATTTGAACGGCAGTAATTGTTTTATCAATAATATCTTTCCATGAATTCTCAACAATTCTACGATAATATGCAAACGCCCCTATGCCTAGCGCGTGGTCTTCGCATGCCTTACCCTTTAAAAAGTTATCTTTTTCTTTTTGTATGATGCGCAATAAATGAGCAGGAGTCTGTTCTCCAAAGTGAGGTATTTCGCCAAATTTCTGTGCAAAGTAGTGATTGTCAGAGCATGTTAGTCGAATAGAGTATGTTTTGATATATTCTTTACAGTTATTACAGGTATAAATTAAATTAAAATCATAAAAATACGATATTTCACCTTCTGCTGCTATTTCTCCAGAAAAATTTCTTTCTCCAGAGCATTGATGGCAGTACAGTTTAAGGTTTGGAGTTTCCAACATGAACCCATTGGGAAATGGTGAGTCCGTTACCCTTAGCCCCTGGCTAGCTCTATTTATGGTCGGACGGCGAGTCTTACAGACTTCGTTTACACATACCGGCGTATTTTGCGGGGGGATATTGGTCAAAAAATGAACCCATCTATATGGAATATGCTCAGGCTGTATAAATTCCGGTGCTTGTGTCATAAAATCACCATGCATGTTTTCTTGATTCCAAGTTGCTCGTGAACGCGCAATTTCCCACCAACTCTTGATTTTTTGCATACACTCATTTTACTATGGTCGCAACACATAGCAGGAAACAGTTTCAATGACTTGTTGCGATCAGTCAGGCCGATCTTTCGGTTCCCCTGTCAGACGAGTTGGTGGGGAAATGACTTTAGATTTTTTTATGCAAATCAAAACCCCGACCTTAAGAAATAGTTCCTAGGTCGGGGTTGATTTTGTAGCTGGTGAGGTCACTAATACCCAGCGGCTCCCGAGAGAACGTGTTCGCGGCAAACAGTTACTTCACCATTCTCAATAAGCCATTCGAATGGTTTTTTTCCTGTATAACCGCCGAAGCGATTTTTTGCGTTCACAAACACACCGCCATACCAGCCATTAGATTTGGATTGAGGAACGTGCCAGCTATATGTAGCCGACTCAGGATCAATTAAGCTTCGTTCTATGCAGTTCACAACCAAGGCTTGCCAGTTTTCAGGTAAGGGGCCGTATTTAGCTGCAGTCTCTTGCGGGGTTACCGTTGAACCCATGCCAGCACATCCCGCCAGTCCTAAAAAAGCAATTGCCAGCAATATCAAGATCGTTTTCCACATTAGGTGTTCTCCTCTCACAGCCCAGCCGCTTTTAGGGCGGCCGGATCAAACACCTCAACCCTGCCATCGGGCAAGAAAACTACCGCCCACATTTGGTCGCCGGTATATCCGCCAAATCCATTTTTGGCGTTAACCATTACAGGCCAGGTATCCCCTTTTGCACTGGGGACGTGCTTTAAACAGGTAAATTCTGCTGACCCTGGGTCGCGGAGTCGACGCGAAATCGCTTGCTTTGCTTCGTAACATGAACCATCTGCCAACCCTTCTGTGGCAGTGACTGCAGAAATGATTCCGAAACACGCTACCGTCGCCAGAATAAGAAATAGTTTTCGCATAGTGGTTCTCCTTGGTTTGACGTTGCAAACAACGTCTTAATAAAAACAGTCTTAATATATAAATGCATACGGGGCAATACTTGTCGTTGTATTTTGCGACATGAGGTGTCGCATGATTACAAGCAATGTGAAAAAGATAATGGAAGATAAGGAGGTTACCATCCGGAAGATGGTTGAGGTGACCGGGTTGTCAGACACGACCATTCTTAGGGCTCGCGGCGAGCAAATCAATCTCTGCCGGATATCGACCCTTGAGGTCATCGCGAAGTTTCTACAGTGCAACGTTAAAGATCTTTTTAATGAGGAAAACAACTATGTTTGAGCCGCTTGCAGAAGAAATGCTACAGATTGCTGCGACTTGGGTACATCTATGTGACACCCATGAAAAAGCTAATGCGTGTCGTGCAACAGGCCCAGAACCCAGGGAAGCACGAAAATTTCAGGAAGGTGAATTCATCGATTACTTACTGAAAGAATCTGGCTTGTGGATTGAAAAACACATGGGCAAGAATGGAATGCGTGACGGACAATACTTGCGAGGAGAGATAGTCAAAGTCTGGCGGGAAGACGCTTACATTGAACCGGGGGAAGATTCGCGGTATCGGCTAACAGAAAAAGGCTGGAAATTTTTTAGGTCAATCTAGGCGGGAAGCTAACCCCGCCAACCTCTTAATCCTCCCATCCACAACCATCTTTTCCAGAGAAATCTTCCCGGCCTTCAAAAGCTCAAACCTGGTCTTGCCCAACACCTGACGGGCAAAGGCCGGATCTTCCCCGACCTGACGCGAAATCCACTCCGAATATGTTTCCGTCACATGCTCTACATTTTCCACGGTATAGGCCGTGCTGGTGGAGCCGTCCCTATGATGGACTGTGCGGCTGTCGTGCTTGACTGCTGGCCGCTTTACACCATTCAGTAAGTCATCACCAAAGTCAGGAACATAACAACATCGACAGTTGATATGTCGAGGTAGGCTTGGCCGTTCCGCATTTCTCTTGAAGACCTTCCCGTCATTTACACCACAGACCGGGCAAGTGCGACCATCCAGAGTCGCCACATACCGCCATGAGAAATCGAGATCACTGCCTATATTTTCAAACGCCTGCTCCCGCGTATAGTTTGAGGCCGAGAGCAGATAGGTCCGGGCCACAGATTGAATCTGTGGTCGGCTCCCTTCAATACCTTTTTGCCGGAGAAGTTTGGCCGTCTGCTGAACGGTCAGACCTTCTATCATGGCCTGACGACCGGCCTGGACGATTCTGTCAGCACTCGTCCTCGTCATGCGGTTTAACCATTCAGTCATGGTCAGACCTTCAATGGTCGTGACCTCAGCCCAGGCCCGAACCGTCTCAAAGTCGAGTAGGGGGACACGGAGGTCAAAAATTATGCGGTTTGCTTTGATTGTGCTGGCCGTGCTCGCTTGAATGTGGCCCATAACGTCTTTAGCTGCGTCAATCGCAGCAGACGCCTTGCTTTTGAAGATTTCCGATATGATCTTATTAACTTCCTCCCGTTGGGCCTCAAGAAAGGCTTTGCGCCGGGAAAGGCTCTCTTCTTGCCATGTTGAGGCGGTAAGGAATCTAACTCGCAAAGCGGTGAGTTGAGCGGTCAGGTCAGCCCTGGCCGCTTCCAAGGCCTCAATGATTTCATAGGCGAGAGCATTGGCTCGCGCCTCCACACGATGCTGCTGTTTCAAAACCTCATCAAAGATACTCATAGCCGTAACTCCTAAAAGGAACGAGCAGGCTGCCTATTCCGGCTTCCTGCCCGCATTTTCGACTTCCTCAAGCCGGGATGAACCTTTTCGGAGCGGAAAACTCCACGGCTGGGCAAGGTTCATTCCAATAGCCGTTAGCACACACCTGTTGACAGCGTGATATTTATGCCGCCTTCACACCCCACAACCGGGCTGCGGAGCGCGGGTTGAAAATCGCAATGCTGCAGATCCATTCGATCAAAGTCTGATACCAAACGTCGATAAGGCCTTGGTCGATGACTTCCAGAACCCCGGCTTGCAGGCCGGAAACGTATTCCTTGACCCCGAAGCGAACGGCGTAAATGGAGGTGGAGACAGGAGAACCACCGCCCGGGTTCGCTTCGGTAAAGCCAAGGATGTCGTTGCCGTCCGCGTCCATTTCGATGATGCCGATGGGGACGCCAGCATAGGCCGGGATCTGCCGCCCGAACACGTCCGAGACGGTTTCCACAGCCTGATTCGCGGCCCGCATGAGGCTGTTGACCTTGCGGCGCATAGTCTTGTTCATGAAAAGCATGTCAGGCCCGCCGTGTACGGAATCAATCAACTCATCCAACATGGAGAGGGCCAGGGGATCGCCGCCGCTGGTGTTCCCTGCCGGGAGAAGCTGACTCCCCACAAGGCGCTTTTGCAGGCCGTCAAACTGCCGGATGTCGGTATCGCTATCACCCTTGAAAAACACTTTGGTGAAATCAAGCGCGGCAGCCTTGGCCTTCATGTTGTCATGCACCGCCCGGAGGTTGTTGAGATTGCCCTGCGTCTTGACCAGAGCGCGGTCAACCCTCGAAGTTCCGCCGAAAATCTTGAGGGCCTCGGTGTTGGGATTTACGATGCCGGTAGATTCCGTATAGGTTTCGTTCACGCCACGAAAGGCGACGCCGGGCAGGGTTTCTTCAATATTATACTGATAGGCGTTGCCGTTCACAGGGAGAAAGGGCAGTTTTTCAAGCACGGGTGAGGTGCGGGCGAAAACTTCGATAACGCCGCGCTGCAAAGGGTCTTGGACGAGTTTGGCAGCTTCGATAAGAGTAAGCATGATAGCTCCTATTTTTTGCCATAACCCGATTGCAACATCTGCAAGGGGGTCATGTCGGAAAGATCTTGTATGGGTTTCCCGCTGGGGCGTTTCGCGTCCGGTGAACTGGCCGGAGCCTGGGCCGTGAAAAGTCCTTTTGCCTTGGCCGTGCGAATCCATGCCGCCCTCTCTGCTGCTGGGAGAGAGGACGGAATCAGGTCGCGGAAGGCCTCGGGTATGTCCTGAGCCAGTTCCGCGACAAGATTTTCAAGGGAGGCTTCAGCGGCTTTGCGCTGCGTAAGCACTTCTTGAAATCTGCCATAAGGGACGGTCTTTTCCTGGGTTCCCACCTGCGGGGTTTCCTTTGCCGTCTGATCGCCGTTATCGGTGGCGCTGCCGGTGATGTCTTCCATAATGACTTCCTATTTTACGTCCGGTCAGACGAATTGTTGAAATTCCTTGAGTTCATCCCGAATCCTGAGCAGTTCGGCCTTGGCGTCATCGCGGCTCAAGTCCGGGTTTCGCTCGATCAAAATATCTACCGGAGAAATCAGGCCGAGTTCGAGCAGGCCTTGCCACTCCTTGGCCTGTTCCGTCGCCGTGACCGTGGGCTTCGGATCGTAAAAATCCACGCGGACCGTGGCGGCTTCGTTCATCTTGTCAGCCTGGTTATGGACATTCCAGACAGCGCGGAAGACTTCAAAAAGTTGTTGCTCCACCTTGGCGAACATGGCGATATCGTCCCGCCGCTGTTCTTCCAGCTCCGAGTTGCCGACGATTCGCGAGATGCCGCTTTGCTCGGTGGGGTCAAGGCTCATGGAAGAAGCAGGAAGGCCGTTGGTGATTGCCGCCTGCTTCATAAGAAATTCAATGGATGCAAGGCTGTCTTGGATGGGTGCGTCTGGGCTGGCAAAGCCGACTTCGCCGTTTTCAGGAAGGAATAGCATGGCTGAGGGGCCGAGATCTATTGTGCTGGTTGGCCTGCCATCTTTTTTTGCGCCTTTGACGTAACAAACACCGAAGGACTGAAAGCGCAGGGTGTGCCAAACATCGACAAGACGCTCGTTGATGGCGTCCTGCACGAGCATGAGGTCATTCGCTCCGGGGAGCCAAAAGTCCGTTGTCGGTATGGTTGAAAAGACCGGAACGAATGGCAGGACGCCGTAGGGATTCGGTTCTTCGGCAATGACGTTGAAGCGGTAGTCAAGGCGCTGCACTGTCTCGGGCGTCCAGAGGCTATACTGCACTTCGGTTTGCCTGCCGGAGTCATCAAAAAGAGTAATCATCACGCCAAGCAAGTCTTCCGGGCTGTCGCCGCAAAAAACATCCAGGACATCCGGCGTCAACACATCCAAATCCATTTTGCCGCCACGCCAAACAGGCCGTAGGAGGATCGACCCAAGGAGTTTGGCGTAGCGGTTTGCCAGCTTCATTTTAAGGGGGAGGCTGGCTGAGTCTTCCACCTGGGCGTAAATTTTTTGGTCTTGTTTAGAACCGTCAATGCTCCTGACTGCATCTTGAAGATAAACAACGGCCAGCGCCTTGATGATTTTACGGGTGATGTTGACGGAAACAGGATTGATATTTTCAGGTTTCTTGTAGACAGACGCAATCTGCGTGAGGATATGAGAAGACTGCTCGTCGTTATAAAAGTCGAGCTTTCTGCAAGCATCATCCTTTCGCCGTGTATTGGCTTGCAATACCGCCTTTCGGAAGATCTCTTGTGTAAGTTTTACGCCTTGTGATTCAACAATCATATCAATACCTCTATGTAATAGAGGTATCACCGATATCTATTTAATATTCACCGATTTTTAATTTATTATATACATTTATATCATGAATACAGTCTTATTCCTTCAACAGTAACGATATTTGAGAAGAATCCAGGCAATGTGACATCGCTCTCTAGGTTAGCGTGGCGGTATTGATTGAACATCTGCTGGACTTGAACATGGCTCTGACAGGAGTTGGAGCAGGGAAGAATCAGATCGCCACCACGCAAATAGCAACAATCTGCATGAGTAGAGCGGCTGTTACAAATCACATTTTCCAAGGTGAAAGATGCAAGTTCTTGCTGACGCAGACTGTGAACGGCCCATGCCAAGGAATAGACCCGGTCATCGTGAAATTTATCGGAACCGAAGCGGGGTGAGCCGTTTTTGAGTTCATATAAAAAAGTACCCATCTCACGGACAAGGCCATCCAACTTATCTGAAAAATGCAGCCGCCCTTCGGCCACAATGCGATATAGCTCGGTGAAGGCCGGAACCTGCCAGGTGTTTGTGGCGTGAATAATTTCGTTTGGGATACCGCGCTCAGTGGCCCAAGTCGCGATATCCTGCGAGTTATAAGATTCGATACAGGCGCTTTGCAGACCAAAAGCGTCATGGTCGGTTTGAATGGCCTTTTTGATTAGAGCACCAAGGCTGCCGAGGATGTTTTGCTGATTGAGAATGTAAAAATGCGGTTCCTCGCCCGGATTGCCAGCGATTTTAGCAATGCTCGTCCAGATCGTAGAGTCGCCGTGTAAGGAAAACCCGAAGGCCCGGTCCAAACCGCCGCCGCATACATATGTTTTGCCCTGGGCGATGCGCTCAAGATCTTCCGGTGTAAGTGGGTGCGGAAGCCGGTCTTTGCAAGCCTCGATGTGCGCGGGGGCAAAGAGGTTCTGTTCTGAGGCCTGCCGCTGGTTGAGGTGCTGGCTGGCAAACACCATTGGCGTCAGTTGCGCGGCGCGGGATTTCAACCAATCGCGCCGAATCCAACGCGGGGATTTTTCCAGGGCTTCCGTAAGATCGGCGTATTCGAGCCGGTGGACATAGATCGTCGGATCTTCCCCGCTGGCCTGTAACTGCTCAAGTCGGTGGAGTGGACCGCCTTGACCGTCAACGGTGGAGTCAATCAGCAACCACGAGTTAAGGCTGTCGCCAAGGGATGAGGCGAGTACTTGCATTCCTTCATCGCTGGCGGCCGCGTGTATTTCCGAACACCAACCGACTGTTATTTTTTCTCCGAATAGGCCAGCAACATTTCCTGAAACCGTCCTCATCATGTTGCCGAGGGCCGGGACTTCGATCTTGAAAGACTGGACGTTTGCCCGCCCGATCTGGTTGAGCAGGGCCGGGGTTTGCAGGACGATCTTTTTGCATAAACCAAAGCCGATTGTTGAGGCTTGCCGCTCGGAGTTGGCCAAAACAACAATATTCTCGCCGGTTCTGGTGCAAATTCTCCACAAGCTGAGTAGGGCGCACAACACGGTTTTACTGTGACGGCGCGGCATTGAGAAGGCGATAGTCGTAAATCGCCAAGTGCCGTCAGGGTTGTGCTCCAGGGCTTCCTTTATGGATTGCACCTGAAATGGCTCGGGCTTGAAGACCTCGAAACCGCCATGAGCGGAAGGGATGCGAGGCTGGATGTCCGTAATCCAGGTCAAAAAGCCGTCTGCCCCCTCCCTCCATGATTTAACCTGCTGCTTGCTGAAACTGGTCATTGCTGTGCCTGTTTGTCGTCTGCTGAAGTCGGCGTAATCACCAAGTCACAGGCCATCAATGCGGACTTCAAAGATGCTTTTGCCTTGTCAAGGTCTGCTTCTTCAAGATGATTGAGCGCATCCTGTATATGGCAGGCCGTAGCGGCGTTGAAAAAGAATGCCGCCATATGGTCATCGGGACACTGCGCTCCATGTTTTTCAACCATCATGCGAAAGCGACCGCGAACGTCAATAATGTTGGTTCGCAAATCATCATATCTTTTCATCAACGCGATCTGCTCCTCCATTTCCGCTATTTCGTTGTTGATTAAATCTTTTTCAAAAACTGTTAACGGTGATTTTCCCATGCTGGACATCTTATTTTTTGTGCTTTTCATCTTTGTGTTCCTATTGCTTTTGTCTTTCTACCAGTTGAAGAACGATGGTCGATATATCTGTCAGCGTTTCTGCCTCATCATCAAGGGCGTCACCATCGAAAGTGCTCGCACTGCTTTCGCTCCTGCTGGCCGTTTTTTCTTTTTCCGGGAAAAGGGCCGCCTCCAGCTTTAAAAGCGCGTGGCTGGCGCTGATTATATCCTTTTGCAAGACGGAGATTCTTTCAAGGATCAACTTGTGTGGGACACTGTCTTCATCAAGTAAAACTCCAGGTTGCTGGACCTCATGCATCAACTGGCTCAAACTCAGACTGTGGACCGCCAGTAGATCTTGAGTAAGGCCCTTTGCAGCGATGAGGGGGTTCTCCCCTACAATCTGCCGGGCCATTGCCAGACTTCCCCCTGTCGTGGGAGCAGGGATCAGGCTCTTTGTGGGTCGAAGTAAACCGGGTGCGCGAGTTCGTTTCATGGGGTTATCTCTTTATCATTCAATCTGTTACGCTGAAGTTATTGCTACTAACCGACCGGTTGCTCAAATCTCATGTTTGGAAAAGGTCGTTTAAACATGATGGTCTGGTGACTGGTATTTTTTCCCCAAACCGTTCTGAGAACTTCCTCCATGGCGCATACTGCTGGTGTGGGTAAAGGTGATTAGGTTTTAAAATTTCTTTTTGATTTCTCCTGATGCACCTGTACCAACTATCAAGGAAGTCTTTCTGGTCACTAAACACCTCAGGGTAATTATGATCAAATTCATGGTGTAGAGCACCTGCGATCTCCTGAATGGTCTGCTTCTTCTCACCTGCTTCCTCACCGAAAATGGCGACGAGTGCTTTTTCAACATATTTTGGGAACAGATGTGATTCTTCATCCCATTCATAAGAAGTAGGACCACCCACATCGCATCTCGCGGTACGCGAGTGTGTTATACCGAAGGTATGCTCTTTGTCTTTTGCTCTGATATTATGCTCTTGATCCTCTAGGGGAGACTTTTTCATTGGAACTTCTAGGCCGTTTTGCCCGTTAGGTAGGATGGAATCCATCCCAGTGCTAGGATGGGAGACACCCAGGGGTGGGATGGTGCCCATCCGGGGGCGGTATGGTGCCCACCCAGGGGTGATGGGATGGTGCCCACCCACCTGAGCTTGGGAATTTGCCCCATAACATAGCTCTGTGAGGAACTTCTGGTCACACTTCTTGAAGGTCTTTATTAGTTGATCCCGCAGCCCTTCCTCGTGTTTTCGCATGGAAAAAGGGGTTTTGTTTTTAAATAAAACTTCACCCTGATATCCAGGGAAGGCCGAGACACGATAATCGCCTTGCGCCCCCTTTTTGCGGTAGGTGAATGCCTCGACGATACCAGATGTTCTTGCCCAGTCATCCCACTCCAGGGCCGTCTTGCATGAATAGAGAACAAGCGTCGCCAGCAGAAACAGTGCGAGTCGGTCAAAATCAACCCGCCAAAAAGTAGTCTCCTTGAAACTCTTTCGGTAAATGAGTCGTAATTCTTCAAGCCGCTCCATCGGGCCACCTTTACCGAAAATGGTCGCTTTGGGGACCACGATCCATTCCGCCAGTTGTTGTCTGCTGCGAGCGAGCCATTTATGCCCGTCGTATTCCTCGACGCCATACTTATCTGGATTGCTTAGCATGTAGACGAATGTTTGTAATATTTGTGCTGGGATTGGACCGAGGATCGCTTGAAACGCCTTTGGAGCAAAGGTCAGGCTTAAAACTTTCCCTCTGCTAAAAGCTGCCGTCAGCAGTTCCCCTGGTTGTTTTTTTGCATCGCCGCCTTTCTTGGCCGGTATACCTGTATTGCCTGAATTGCGCTTGTCCACAGGTTTTCCTCGTTTGCCCGCCGACAGGGATATTTCGGCCAACGGGGCTAGATTTAAAAGTTTATGGCCGCTCGTTATCGGCCATTACCCGGACACACCACGCATGAGGCCAGCCAATTATCAAGATCGACTTTGCGGTAATAGACGCGAAAGCCAGTTTTCAGATACTTTGGTCCCTTCCTAAGATGCCGCCACACATCAAGAGTGCTTTTTTTAAACTGTAAATAGGCCGCTGCTTCTTCAGTAGTCATGCGATCATTGTGTATTTGATTTGTGTTTTGCATGGACATTCTCCTTTTTGATATTTATTTTCATTTTTATATGGTACTGAAAATAATAGCAATACGCTTGAAAACGGTGTCGATGTCTAATCAAGTAAGTTCCACTGCATTACGCGATGAAATTTTTTTTCCCTTTTATTTTAATGTGTTGATAAAAGGGATTAAATTTTAGACTGTTAGCGCATGTTGCGAATAAAAAAAGAGCCTCTCCCGAAGGAAAGGCTCACAGGTTGAATGTGGTCAGCCGCTATTGAACGTCGGCAAACACCTTTAAATGCTCGCAACACAGCCTCCCGATCCAAACGCCTGTCCACGGCTGACCGTTTCTGGTGGGGGTCTTCTTTTGATTCAGCAGACCAGCGATTTCCCGACATGACAGGCCGCGCTTGCGTAATTTGCGAATCCGGGCCAGCACTGACCGCTCCTGTGGACAGGGGAGAAGCTTCCGGCCGTCAGCATCCAACTGAAAACCAAAGGGAATTTTCCCCACGCGCTCATTGTTGGCCTTTTTGTGTTGTAAGGCCGCTTTGGTCCTCTCGGAGATTAACCCGCGCTCCATCTCAGCAAGCGCCGCTGTCAAAGTGAAGAAGAAGCGGCCTAGCGCCGACTTAGTATCAAGGCTTTCTTGGATGGAGTGCAGGGCTACGCCTCGCCGGTCAAAATCCTTGGCGACGGTCAGAGCGTCAACGGTGTTGCGGAAGGCCCGGTCGAGCTTGAGGATGACAACGGCATCGGTTTGCCCTCTGGCTACCAAGTCCAACACGGTCTGAAAGCCGGGCCGGTCGAGATTTTTTGCGCTCCTGCCGCCTTCCTCAATGACCTGGACAAGCTCAAGGTCTTTTGTGGTGCAATATGCCTTGATTTTTGCCCGTTGAGCGGCAAGGCTGACGCCCTCTGTGGTCTGCTCGTCAGTGCTGACCCGGATGTAACCGATGGCTCTTTTTTTCATGATAGTCCCCTGCGATCGTCACTGCCGCGATGATTGCGGCTCGTGTTTCCGTTTTTTATAGCATGGGGAGCGGATGGAAACACGAGCCGTCAGGGAGATCTACGCGTGAAGGCGTTCTTTATTCGCCTTGCTCAATGCCTTCAGAATCGTCTGTCTGTTCAGGTGCTTTCTGCTCAGGCTGTTGAGTCGGCGCTCCCCCTTGCGGACGTTCTGGATCTGCATACACTAAATTATTGTCACGCATAAACTCGTCAACCACAAACACTCCCGCATTTTTCCAAGCTTTATTTAGTGCGCTGTACTGTCTACTTTCAGTTCTAGCAGCAAGTGGACATGGCATCTTTCTTTCGAGGGACTTTGCAAACTCTAGAAGGAATGCGGACTGCTTATCTTCAGGCTGGTCTGCGGCTTCGAGCAGGGCTTTCTTATGGTCGTGAAGTCCGAGTACCCTGGCGGTTTCTTTGGCGTCTTGAGATAGTGAGGCAATTTTAATAGCGCGGCGCACGTAGTCACGATCAAGGCCGAGTTCACGGGCTGCTGCACGGGTACCACCTTGCGGTCTGCCGCCTTGTGGTTTTGGCGCACTTTGCGCCGAAACTCTTTGGCCCCTCAACTCAACCCACTCCGAAAGCAGTATATACCTCTCCAGCCTAGGCCGATTAGTTCGGTGCAGGTTTTCGCTGATTTGCCACATACGGCGAATGGTTTCGTCTTCTTCTGTGACAATACAATCAATATGTGTCCAACCTAGCAATCGCGCCGCCTCTAGGCGGTAACCCCCACATAACAATGCATACTTGTCACCCACCGCGTAAACAGTGATTGGCGTTTTTAGACCAACTTCCTCCATGCTTTCTGCCAAAGACGCAATTTGCTTTTCATCATAAGAGTGTATGAATCTTACGGCTCTCTCACCCTGCACCGGGACCTGTTCTATGGACTCTACCGGCAGGCTTACAATTTTAAGCATATTCTCGTTCATAAAAAATCCTCCTATGTAAATGTTACATTAGGAGGTATAGACAAATTTTATTCAGAGGCGTGAGGCGTAAAGGCGGTGTATTAGCGGCGTATTGGCGATGAAAAAACTACATACTTTCATTAAAAGTGAATGAATACCGTTGTTTTGCTTTTGATATTAAGGTGTTTGTTTTTGTCTGGTAAGTCTTACTGTCTTTAATTTCTCCGTTATCTGGGTAAAAAAAGGCCCCAGTTTTTGTTTTGTCGCATCCCATATGCTCCACTAAGATATAGGCAATTACCTCATCCGCAAACTCCCCTTGCAGGTTACTGAATGCTACATCAAAAGATTTGCCTGCCCATAGTGAGCTAGGTACATTGACTGGAACTGATCTAGGCTCTGGTTCAGGAACTGATCTAGGCTCTGGTCCAACAGCGCGAGCGATGCTTAAGGCTTGAGCCAATTCCTCTATATATTTTGCTGTTGCAGTCTTTTTCACTGACATGAAACCTCCTCCCCGAATATTCTTGCCCAACAATATGCTCCACAGGGTGCCAGGGTGGCTTTACAGTGGAGGGTGACCATTTCTCGTCTACATTAACCGGTGGATGTCGCCTCCGCAAGTTTCCATAAATAATTCCCCCAATCTTGCATCATTTTATGGCGTTGCGTCAAATACTGCGCGTGGTTGTATGCGGCCCTGACTTTATCCCCTTCACCGTGAGCAAGCTGGCGCTCTATCCAGTCGCGGTTAAAGCCTTGTTCGTTGAGCATCGAGCTTGCCATTCCCCTAAAACCGTGGGCGACCATCTCATCCTTGGTGAACCCCATGCGTCTTAATGCCGCTGTTATGCAGGCCTCGCTCATGGGCCGATCCGCTGACCGCAGGGAAGGAAACAAATACCGCGAATGGCCCGTCATTGGTCGAAGCTGCTGTAAAAGTTCGATGGTCTGCGTTGCCAGCGGAACAAGGTGGGGCTGACGCATTTTCATCTTTTCAGCCGGAATTCGCCAAAGTTTTTCATCAAAATCAAGTTCTGACCATTCCGCATGTCTGATTTCGCCAGGCCGACAAAAGGTCAGGGCGCTGAACTTGAGAGCGATACAGGTTTGCAGGCTGCTTTCTTCGTATGAAAAAATCGCCTTCATAAGCCTGGAAACGTCTTTGGGATTAGTTAAGGCGGCGCGATGCCTGACCCTGTGTGAGGTAAACAGTCCTTTACCTCTGAGTAATGTCGTCGGGTCAAGGGTCACACCGGGAAAATCGTTGGCGATGACGTATTGAAAAATCTGGCCGATGATCCCCCTGACTTTTTTGACGGAAGGTATTTTCCCTCTGGCATCCAGGGTATCCAAGATCGCCTTGACCTCGGCCTTGCCGACCTCGATCATAGGTTTATCGCCGATTCTCGGAAAAACGTAACAGTCGAGTTTTTGCCGAGTGTCTTTGATATGACGTTCAGACCAGCCTGGTTCGACCTTTGCGAGCCATCGCTTGGTCATTTCCCCGAAGGTGATGGAATCTGCTCGTGCTTTCGCTCCTGCTGAGCGTTTTTCGGCGCAAGGGTTGATGCCCTTCCTGATATTCTCTTTGTGCAGCAGGGCCGCAGCACGAGCCTCTGCTAAAGTAGTCCCCGGATAATGGCCGAGGGTCAGGAGTTGGGATTTACCTTCAAAGGTGAATTGCAAACGGAAGATTTTGCTGCCGGAGGGCATGACCATCATAACGAGGCCGGGGCAGCCGCCAACCGTAATTTTATAGAATCTGTCGCGGGGCTTGAGTGCTTTAAGGCTTGTGTCAGTAAGAGTTGGTGTCGCCATTAGGGTATCCTCCAAGGCATTTTTGTTTATACCCTGATTTATACCCTAATTTTTGGGGGTAAGCACCGTCTAGAAAACATTGATGGTACAAAATCAAAAAGGCTGAAAACCTTGCTGGAGTTAGGTTTTTCAGCCTTTTTCGTCCCTATTGGGATAAAGCTCTGGCGGAGAGGGTGGGATTCGAACCCACGTACCGGGATTAACCGATAACCCGATTTCGAGTCGGGCGCGTTACGGCCAGCTTCGCTACCTCTCCGCGCGGCCTGCTGCTTTTCAACAGCCACGGCACTCTAATCTTTTGCATCCGAAAAGTGAAGAAGAAGATGGGATATTTTTTCGGAAAATATCAACAGCAGCGAAGGGGCCATCGGCGAGCGGCGCGTGTTGCAGTTTCTGGCTCAGGCAGCGGCGAGCGGTGGCGCGTTGTTGCGGCTTTTGGCTCAGGCAGCGGCGCGGCGGTGGCGCGTTGTTCCGGCTTCTGGCTCCGGCAGCGGCACGGCGGGAGCGCGTTTGCCCTGGATGCGCGGCGTGCCAAGGGCGTGAGGGAAATGGCGGCTGGAAGCGCCCTAGTGCGCGGGCCGCAGGCTGTGCAAAATCATGCCCGCCACCACCAGGGCCATGCCGCAAAGGGACATGAACGCGGGCAGCGGCTCTGAAAGCAGGAGAATTTCCCCGACAAGCGCGAAGAGTATCTCGCCGGCCTGGGTGGCCTCAACCGCAGCCAGGCGGCTGAAGTCGCGCCTGACCAGATTGGTCGCGGCGAAAAACAGGGTCGTTGCGAACACCCCTGACGAAACGGCGACCACCAAACTCTGCCCGGCCTGGCCCCAGGACGGCGCGCCGTGCGTGAAAAATCCATACATCCCCACCAGCGCGAAAAACGGCAGGCTGGCCACGGTCATGGCCAGGGCCCGCTGAAACGCGTCCACGTCGTCCCCGCACACGGACATCATCCTGCGGTTGCCCAAAGGATACATGAAGGCGGCGAAAACCACGGGCAACGCGCACAAGAGCGCCTGCTTCACCGAGATGGAACTGGCATGCTCCCACTGCATCAGAACCACGCCAACCAGAATCAGCGCCGACCAGCGCATGCCGCGAAACGGGATGTATCGCAGCCTTTGCGCGAAACTCTCCCGGCTCTGGGGGAAAGGGAGCAAAAAAGGCACGAGCAGCGGGCCGCAGATGATCGTGACCTGCCACGTTCCGGCCACCAGCCAGCCCTCGCCGTAAGCGGCGGCGAAACTTAAGGGCGCGTAAAACAAACCGAAACCGACCGTGCTCCAGACGAGATAGGCGCGCAAGTTTTCCGCCAGATGCGCGAAGGTGGGCCGGACCTTCCCCCTGGCCGCCACAACCGCCAGCAAAAGCGGAACCATGAAGAAAAAGCGCAAGGATGCGCTGAACGTCCAATGGCCGCCGGAAAGATCCATCGAGCGGTTGAGCACAAAGGTAAAGGCGAAGAAAAATGAAGCGGCCAGGCCCAGCAAGATTGCCCGCATGTATTCCCCGGTTGTTTGTCAAGCGCCCGGAACGCAGGCGTCAATGTCCATGAGGATTCTCATCTTTGCCGCAATTTACACCCCTCCCGCGGACAAGACAATACCAAACAACGCCCGCCGCCGCGCCAGGCTGAAGCAGGCCGGACTGGGAACCAGGGCAGGGCGACGGACAACCAGGGCGGCTGGCAAACAAGGCGGGGCGACGGACAACCGGGGCGGGGCTGGCAAACAGGGCCGGGGCTGGAAATCAGGAGGAATGGCCCGGCAAGCGGCGAGGCGTCCGGCAAGCGGCACGGCAGCGGACCAACAATGCACGGCAGCGGATAAACAAGGCGGGGCGACCGACAACCGGGGCGACGGGCAAACAGGGCGGGAGCCTGGAAAACGGGACGAAACAGCGGATACGCCGGCCAGGTGGGCCGCAATGGGCCGCAGGCGGGGCGCAGCGGATGCAGGTAGGACACAGTGGGCCGTATGTGGGGCGCAGCGGGCCGCAGTGCGACGCATGTGGGCCGCATGTGGGGCACTGCGCGCATATCCGACTCAAAGCCGCTCATTCCCGTTAAAAAGAGGCGACAGCGGGCCAGTGTTATTAATATCGATAATAACAGGACGGATGGGGTCAAATGTTGACATAAGTTGATTTAAAGTGCTATCTGTCGAAAACCAGCCGGGCATTGGCTGGTGAATGAACGATTGCCAAGGAACGCAAAAAACGCCCCGCCGCCGCTTCACAGGTTAGAGCAGGCGTTCCGAACACCATATATTGCACGCATGGGGATATCGTCCGGCAGGCGATGTGTTGCCCCTGCAAAAGCTGGCGGCGGGGCGGATTTAAGACTTGCGCAAGGTTGGCGCTTTGCAATGACGGACGCCCTAAAGACCACATACACGCTTGCCGAGGCCGCCAGGCTTCTGAGCTGCCACGCCGAGACACTGAGGCGGGCCATCAGGGACGGCAGCCTGCAGGCGGCAAGGCTTGGACGGGGCTTTCGCATTTCAAGGGCCGATTTGCAGACCTTCTGGTCCGAACGCGGCGGCGGGGCTCTCTTCGGACAGGCCGCGCCGGAAGCGCCCAAGTCCGCGCAGGCAAAAGAAGAGCCGCCGAAGAAAGAAGGCAAAAACCCGAAACTTCCACAGCAACTTACCCTGCCGACATAATCAGCGAGGTCGCCTGACATGACGAACACACACAATTGCCCCGACGATATCGTGTTGCACAGCGACAACGGCGCGTCTTTGCACTTCAAGGGCCGCCTCTTCTCCGAAAGCACCTGCTTTGACGACGCCACCGGCGCGCTCGTCAGGCTGCGCCTCTTCTCAATGCAGGGCGGAGGACAGGTCTATTCGATCATCACCACCGCCGGCTCCCAAAAACACCGCCGCTACTACGTCATGCGCCCGATCGGCGAGCTGTGCGAAGTGTCGGACGGCGTGCAAACCATAACCCTGCCGGTGGAAATGCTCTTTAACGCGGTCTTCGGGCTGTGCGGCATAGACCCCTCGCAAGCCGAAAGCCTGCGCCCATCCTTTGAAGAAAGCCTGAAATCCGCGGTAAACACTTAAAAGCCGGGGAAGAGGTTTTGAAGAATGCGCGATGCCGCCTGCGCCGGCCGTTTTCAGCCGGAGCCATTTCGCATTATTTTTTTGTATTGACGCTTTTTTGAAAATCCATTAGGCTCCCAACCATGAACGTGACAAAGGCCCATGTGACGATTCCCTGCATGCAGCAGTGGTGGCGCCCCTCTACAGGGGCCGTGTGACTTGGCGCGTTCAGTCTGAATAAGACGAAAAACCAAAATTCATCGCGGTAGTGGAAACAGACCGCGATTTTTTTTGGTCAACCGTTCTCCATGCCGCCCGCAAACATCAGCAAGGAGAACAAAATGGCCACCCAACCCCTCACCGCCCAGCCCTCCCAGCCGCTTGGCGAGCAGACCCCGTCTTTTCAGGGCCTGGCCGGATCCGGCCAGGAGCCCGGCGCTTTCACCCCCGGCGACGATCCCGACGCTGACGGATATTTCGGCCGCTACGGCGGAACATACGTCCCTGAGCCTTTGAAACCCGTTTTGCGGGAAGTGGCCGAGGCTTACGCCAGGTGCAAGAGCGACCCGGCCTTCATGGCCGAATACCGCCAATATCTGAAGACCTTTTCCGGCCGCGAAACCCCTTTCTATTTTGCCGCGAACCTGAGCCGGGCCTGCGGCGGGGCGAAGATCTATCTCAAGCGGGAAGACCTGAACCACCTTGGCGCGCACAAGATCAACAACTCCCTGGGCCAGGCCCTTTTGGCCAGGCGCATGGGCAAAACGCACATCATCGCCGAGACCGGCGCGGGTCAGCACGGCGTGGCCACTGCCGCCGTGGCCGCCCTGATGGGCATGACCTGCACGATCTACATGGGGGCGGAAGACATCAAACGCCAGCAGCCCAACGTCCTGCGCATGCGCATGATGGGCGCCAAGGTCCACGCTGTCACCGACGGCCAGGCCGGGCTCAAGGAGGCTGTGGATTGCGCGATCGGCGTGCTTTTGAACAATCCGGACATCTTTTACGTCATCGGCTCGGCTGTCGGGCCTCATCCCTATCCGCTCATGGTGCGCGATTTCCAGTCGGTCATCGGGCACGAGACGCGCAGCCAGTGCCTTGAGGCCGAAGGCAGGCTGCCCGACGCCCTGCTCGCCCCGGTGGGCGGCGGGTCGAACGCCATCGGCATGTTCACGGCCTTCATCAATGACAAAAACGTCCGGCTGATCGGCGTTGAGCCGGGCGGGCGCGGCCCGGCGCTGGGCGACAACGCCGCCGCCCTGTGCTATGGCCGCCCGGGCATTTTGCACGGCTATTCCTCATTCGTGGTTCAGGACGGGCAGGGCAACGTCTCGCCGGTGCATTCCATCTCCGCCGGCCTCGACTACCCCGGCGTTGGGCCGGAGCATGCCCTTTTGAAGGACGCGGCCAGGGCCGAATATGTGGACATCACCGACGCCGAGGCCCTGGAAGCCTTTTTCACCCTGGGCCGCCTGGAAGGCATCATCCCGGCGCTTGAATCGGCCCACGCCCTGGCGTATGCCGCAAAGCTGGCCCCGCAGATGAGCGGCGACTCCATAATCGTCGTCTGCCTCTCGGGCAGGGGCGACAAGGATATCCCGCAGATTGTCGAACTGGTGGGGGACGGGTTTGACGCGGCTTAAGCGCGGACATCCCTTGTCTTGAGCGGGACCGGACGGCTGTTTTGAGCGGGACCGGACGGCCCTGCCCAAAGGTTTGCGGCAGCGTCATCCGCGGCAAACCTTTGGGCAGGGCTGCGCGCCAACCAGCCGAATCCCCTGCGGCCCGCCGCGCGGGACCATCCGAGGCAAACCTTTGGGCAGGACTGCGCGGCCTTTGCCGGGATTGCCCGGCTGCGCGCGCTCTGTTTCGCCCTGTTTCGCCTGTCCCGTACCGCCCCGCGGCCCTGGCGTTTTTCCGCCATGATCCGGCAAAGTCCCCCGGGAAACAGCCGCGCCATCCGCGGCCCCGCCTCGCCGCCAGGCCTTTTTTTTGTCTTGTTTGCGGGTTTTAAGGTTGCTATGATGGGGAAATCCTAACGCTTCCCATCCCCGCAAGGTCAACTTATGTGCGACGACTTCCCATATCCCGCCTGGCTTGAGGCGCACGCGATAAACGACGGCGACGTGGCAAAGGCCTACGAATCCATCAGCGCCGGGCAACGTTCCGGCCTGAAAGCCGCAATCGCCGCCCTGCACCGCATCTGGGGCGAAAGCCCGCGCCTGCGGGAGCAAACGCGCGCCTTTTCCCCCTCCCTGGCCGTGCGCGAGGAAGCCCGCGCCGCTCCATTCGCCGTCTATCTCATCGAAGAAAACTATCGCTACCCCGCCTGCCTCATGGCCGCCGTCATGCCCGCGGTCCTGGCCGGGGTCGAGCGTATTTTGCCGTGCTTTTTGCCCTCGGCCGCAGGCGTTGGCGGAAAAGACAGCCCGCGGACAGCGGCCAAAACAACAACCGCCGGCGCGGCCAGGGTAAAACCGGCCCAAAACATCAGGCAGGCCGCCGTTGCCCCGGAAAAACCAGCGGGACCGCTGCCAAACCCGCACCTGCTGGCCGCCCTCGACCTGGCCGGAATCGAACGCAGCTTCGCGACCACCGCCGAAGCTGCCCAAAAACTTTTGTCCGACATGACCCAAACCCTCGGCCCGGGACGCCTGGTCATAATCGGACAGCCCGCCCCGGCCGGCGCCCCTGCCGACGGCCCTGCCTGCGACCGCGTCAACGGCCTTGCCGGTCTGGCCCTGGCAGCCCTGCGCCTGCAAACGCCCTGCATCGACTTGAGCGGCACGCCCCGCTTTTTGTCCGGGCAAAAGCCCGTCTGCCCGCCCGCAGCCGGGGACAGCCGCCCAAAAGCCGGACGCTCGCCCGCCCCGGTCCCAAATTTGACGCTCGACAAGCACCACGAAAACATCTGGCTCTGGCCCCAACTCGGACCGGACTGGTTTTGCGACAAACGCGCGCACATTTTCCGCCCATAAAACAGCGGCGGGCGACAGACAGGCGGGGGGGGGGGGGGGGGGGGGGGGGGGGGGGGGGGGGGGGGGGGGGGGGGGGGGGGGGGGGGGGG
>JAVBNM010000035.1:0-9078 GCA_031551565.1 Desulfovibrionaceae bacterium
CGCACAAACCCCCGCCCCCCCCCGTCATACGTCTTTGTGGGGTTATAATACGCGGTGGGGGAGGCAAACCCACAGGGCGATCGCCCGGTGGTTTTCCCTCCCCCAGACCCCCTCCCTTCCTTTACCCGCCTTGCGTTGTTATTTTGGCTCCGATGGGGAGATGGGGACGCTTGTTGGCTTGGATTCGGTGCTCGCGCAACGTGCCTATATAGCAGTAACTCGCCTGGATATTTGGCAAAATGCCGAGTTGTGAAGCGTTGGCGCTGCGTTACGAAATATCCGCCTTGAGAAGCGCGCGAAATTCAGCCTCGGTGAGGATTTTTGTCCCCTGTGCCCGCGCCTTGGTCAGCTTTGAGCCCGGAGACGCCCCCGCGACCAGGATGTCCAGTGAGCGCGTGACCGAACTGACCGGAACCGCGCCGGCACTTTCCGCCAAATCCTGGGCTTCTCTGCGGGACATGGACTCCAGGGAACCGGTGAACAGGATCGTTTTGCCGGCCAGGGCGCCTGCCCCCGCTGAATCAGCCGTTTTTCCGCCAGCCATGCCGACAGCGCCGTCGGCAGCGGACATGCCGGGAAGCCCGGCCTGCTCGGTTTTGGAATACTCCCTTTCAGCCTTCGCAGCCTTTCCGGCCGATTCAACCTTGCGCACCGGCCACAGGCCCAGAGACTTCAAGTCGGCGACCAGGCGCAGGTTGCCTGGCTCGCTGAAAAAATCGCGGATCGCCCCGGCTACTTCCGGCCCGACATCCGGCACGGCCTGCAAGGAAAGCTCATCGGCTTCCCGCAGCGCGTCCAGGCTGCCAAAGGCGGCAGCCAGCGCCCGCGCGGTCTGTTCGCCGACATGGCGTATGCCAAGGGCGGAAATCAGCCTGGGCAAGGTTGCCGTCTCCTTTGCCGCCAGCAGGGAGTTTATGAAATTCCCGGCAAGCTTGTCGCCCATGCGGTCAAGACGCAACAGATCTTCTTTCGCCAGCCTGAACAGATCGGCCGGGGATTCAATCATGCTGTTATCGATAAGCTGCTCAACCCAGCGCCCGCCAAGCCCCCGGATGTCCAGCCCGGCCTTGGAGACGAAATGCTTCATTGACTCCTTTCGCACGGCAGGGCAAAGCCGGTTGACGCAGCGCCAGGCCGCCTCGCCTTCCTCCCTGTGGACGTGATTGCGGCAGACCGGGCATTCGGCGGGAAATTCAAATTCAACCTCGCTGCCGTCGCGCTTCTCCGCAACGACTCTGACCACTTCTGGAATGACGTCTCCGGCCCGCTGCACCAGCACGGTGTCGCCGATCCTCACTCCCTTGGCCCGGATTTCGTCTTCGTTGTGCAGGGTCGCCCTGGAAACAGTCACCCCGCCCACGCTTACCGGGGCAAGGATGGCGACCGGGGTGAGCACTCCCGTGCGCCCGACCTGAATCTGGATGTCCTCAAGTCTGGTTTGCGCCTGCATGGCCGGAAATTTCAAGGCCAGCGCCCAGCGCGGCGCTCTGGCGGTGTAGCCCAAACGCTCTTGCAGCTTGATGTCGTTGACCTTGGCCACCACGCCGTCAAGCTCAAAGGCAAAGGACGCCCGCTCCTCGGAGAATCCGGCAAAGGCGCGTTCCACGGCCTCCGGCGTCTCGCACAAAAGCGGCTTGGGCGCGATGGAAAACCCCATATCCCGCAGGGCCAGAATGGCCTGCTGTTGTGTGGCCCAGGGCATTTTTCCATCCAGTTCCACCCGGCCGAAACCATAAGCCAGAAACCATAACGGCCGTGAGGCCGCAACAGCCGAATCAAGCTGGCGCACCGAGCCGGCCGCGGCGTTGCGGGGATTGGCGAACGTCTTGCCGCCCTCTTGCTCCTGTTTTTTATTCAGGGCCTCGAAGTCCTTCGTCCTGATGACCACCTCGCCGCGCACCTCAAGGAGTTCCGGCACCGGCCCATTGTCGCCAAGCAGCCGGAGCGGAATATTTTTGACCGTGCGCATGTTTTCCGTGACGATCTCTCCTTTGACTCCGTCGCCCCTGGTCATGGCAGTGACAAGAACGCCTCCGGAATAGATAAGCTCCATGGCCAGCCCGTCCATCTTGGGCTCCACCCAAAATGCGGGGGTTGGCTCACCTTCCGGCAGCAGTTTCACCAGGCGCTGGACGAAATCCTCCCACTCTTCGGCGGAAAAGGCATTGTCCAGGCTGTACATGGGCAGGGAATGCTCGCCGGATGGCAGGCTGTCCAGCACTGCCCCGCCCACCCTTGATGTTGGCGAGTTGGGGTCGGCCAGCCCTGGGTATTCGCGCTCAAGCTCAAGCAACTTTCTGTAAAGCCGGTCATACTCCGCATCGGCTATCTCAGGATCGTCGAGCACATAATACCGCCGGGCGTTATATTCGACAAGGCGCCGCAATTCCGCCGCCTCGGCGACAATTTCCGCCGGTATTTCCCGCTCCGCCCCCTGCCCTGTTCCATGGGCGGAAGCCAACGGCTGTTTGTCATCGTTATTCAATGGCATCAACATTTCCTTAAAATAAACAAATCCGGCGAGCGGCTTTTGCTTGCCAGACGGGCAAGATCTTACAAAACTGTCCCCGCCGCCGTTCCACATTCTTAGCACAACACCCAAAAACAGCAAAACACCCGGGAGTGGGGTAAAGGATGGATGGGCTCCGGGGGATGGCACCTTTAGAGACTCAGTGCCTTATAATTCAATCCCCCAGATCTTCACCGGCCCCCTGGCCTGTTTCGGACAGCAGCATTCGGGCGCGCAAAAGCTGGATGCGGTCGCGCAGCACGGCCGCGTGTTCAAATTCGAGATCGCGCGCTGCCGCGCGCATTTCCTTTTCCATGTTCTGGATGAGTTGTCCGAGTTGGCGGGGGTCGCCGTAAGGTTCCCAGGATTCGGGCTCGGCTGCTGTTTGGGAGGACTTTGCAGCCTTTCCGCGCTTGCCGGTTTTGGGGGCGTTGTCCGCGAACATGGAGTCAAAGGGAGTTTCGACCTTCTTGATGATGGTCTTGGGGGTGATGTTGTGTTCGAGGTTGTAGGATGTCTGCTTTTCCCGGCGGCGGGCTGTCTCGTCCATGGCCGCCTTCATTGAGGCTGTGATCTTGTCGGCGTAGAGGATGACGCGGCCTGACGAGTTCCGGGCGGCGCGGCCAAAGGTCTGGATCAGAGAGTCGGTCGAGCGCAGGAATCCCTCTTTGTCGGCATCGAGGATGGCCACGAGCGAGACTTCGGGGATGTCCAGGCCCTCCCTGAGCAGGTTGATGCCGACCAGGACGTCGGCATCGCCCTTGCGCAGGGCGCTGATGATGCTCATGCGCTCCAGGGTGTCGATGTCAGAGTGCAGATACTTGGCCTTGATGTTCATGGACAGGAGATATTCGGTCAAATCCTCGGCCATGCGCTTGGTGAGGGTGGTGACCAGGACGCGCTCGTCACGCTCGATGCGCCGGCGGCATTCGGCGAGCAGATCCTCCATTTGTCCTTTGACGGGGCGCACGTCCACTTCCGGGTCGGTCAAGCCGGTTGGCCTGATGATTTGCTCGACCACGACGCCCTGGCTGCGGTCCTTCTCCCAGGGGCCGGGCGTGGCCGAAACGTAGATGGTCTGGCCGACGCGCTCCAGGAATTCGTCAAAACGCAGGGGTCTGTTATCCAGGGCCGAGGGCAGGCGAAAGCCGTATTCCACCAGAGTCTGCTTGCGGGAACGGTCGCCCTTGTACATGCCCCGCACCTGGGGAATGGATATGTGCGACTCGTCGACAAAGAAAAGATAATCGTCCGGAAAGTAGTCGAGCAGGCAGGAAGGCGCGGAATCGGCGGCGCGTCCGTCAAGGTGGCGGGAGTAGTTTTCGATCCCGTTGCAGTAGCCAAGCTCCTCCATCATTTCAAGGTCGAGCATGGTGCGCTGTTCCAGGCGCTGGGCCTCGACGAGTTTGTTGTCATGTTTAAGCTGAGCGAGATTTTCCTGCAATTCCACCCTGATGTCTGCAATGGCCCGCTGGATGTTGTCCCGGTCCGAGACGTAGTGGCTGGCCGGATAGACCACGGTCTTGCCGATGCGGGCCAGGACGTTTCCGGTCAGGGGGTCGACTTCGGACAAGGCTTCGAGCTCATCTCCGAAAAATTCCAGGCGCAAGGCGCGCTCGTGGTGGTATGCCGGGATGATTTCCAGAACGTCTCCGCGCACCCGGAAGGTGGCCCGGTGGAAGTCGTAGTCGTTGCGCGTGTATTGAATGTCGATAAGCCGTGAAATGACGTCCACCAATGAGATGCGCTGGCCGACCTCCAGAGGGAGCAGAAGTCTGGCGTAGTATTCCGGGGAGCCAAGACCGTAGATGCAGGAAACCGAGGCCACGATAATAACGTCTCGCCTGGTCAGCAGGGCGTGGGTGGCCGCGTGGCGCAGTTTGTCGATGTTTTCGTTGATGGACGAATCTTTTTCTATGTAGGTGTCGGACGATGGTACGTAAGCTTCCGGCTGGTAATAGTCGTAATAGCTGACGAAATATTCGACCGCGTTGCGCGGGAACAGGCCGCGGAACTCGTTGTAAAGCTGGGCGGCCAGGGTCTTGTTCGGAGCAAGAATTAGGGCCGGACGGCCGAGACGCGCGATGGTCTGGGCCATGGTAAAGGTCTTGCCCGATCCGGTCACGCCGAGCAGGATTTGATCCCTGACGCCCTGGCGCACATTTTCCGCAAGCATATCTATGGCCTGGGGCTGATCGCCGCGCGGCTGGTAGCTGGTCACCAATTCAAATGGTTGGGAGTCCGGTGTGTCGGTCATCATGACAAGCTCGTTACATTATGAATATGAAGACAAGGATGCGCCGTCCCCGCCGCCGGCAGGCCGGTTGTTCAGTTCGTGCCAGTAGCCGCGCGGGGCTGGAAATTCCAGTCCTTTTTTAAGCAGCTTGATAAATTCGCTCCTGGGGATGCCACGGGCCCCGAACCTTGCCAGGTGGGCCGTTTCCTGCTGGCAATCAATCAACTCAAACCCCATGTCCCGGAGGTTCTCCACCAAAAATACAAGCGCGGCCTTGGAGGCGTTCGGGCATTTGTGAAACATGGATTCGCCGAAAAATACCCTGCCCAGGGCCAGCCCGTAAATCCCGCCGACAAGTTCGCCGTTCCTCCAGGCCTCAACCGAATGGGCCAGGCCCAGGTGGTGCAGCCTGGTATAGGCCTCGATCATTTCCGGCACAAGCCAGGCCCCGCGGTGGTCCTGCCTGCCGGACGCGCAGCCCTCAATGACGCTCTCAAAGGCCAGGTCAAAACTCAGTTCAAATTCCTGGCGGCGCATGATTCTGGCCATGGACCGGGAAACATGCAACTCTTCCGGAAACAGCACGCAGCGCGGGTCAGGAGACCACCACAAAATCGGGCTTTCCTGCGAATACCAGGGGAAAATGCCCGATTCGTAAGCGGCAATCATCCGCCAGGGCTGCAAATCACCGCCTACAGCCAGAAGTCCGTCGGGCTCGGCCTCCGACGGGTCAGGGAAAACCGGTAAAGTATCATGCAAGCGGTATATAGCCATAAGGAAAAATATCAAACCGGTGTTTTTTGGTTTATAGCCGGGACTGTTTCGATGGGCTGCGGGAAATCCGCCGCCGCCGGGCGCGGGCACCCAGGTTGGCACTTGAAGAAGCCGAGGGGCGGGTGTATGGTTCTCTTTTGTTGCCGTCTCGGCAACTTAAAACAGAAACCCATCTCGTCAGCGTATAACTTTCAGCACCAGGACATGGCCATGATTAACATCCTCCCCGGCGGGGCTTTGCTGGACAATGACATCCTGATCACCGACCCGGCAAGGCTTCCCGGCAACCCCGAAGACAAATGTTCCGCGCGCCTTAAAACAATGGCGTACACGATACTTTCCACCCACAACAGCGAGAGGTCAAGTCCAAATAGCGGCGGCCTGCGCATCAAGTTCGACGCCATGGCCTCCCACGATATTACCTATGTGGGTATCGTCCAGACAGCGCGGGCCAGCGGCCTGACCGCCTTTCCGGTGCGCTACGCCCTGACCAACTGCCACAACAGCCTGTGCGCCGTGGGCGGCACGATCAACGAGGACGACCACATGTTCGGCCTGTCAGCCGCCAAGAAATACGGGGGCGATTTTGTCCCGGCTCACCTGGCGGTAATCCACCAATATGTGCGCGAAATGATGGCCGGCTGCGGCAAGATGATCCTGGGTTCCGACAGCCACACCCGCTACGGCGCACTCGGCACGCTCGGCATCGGAGAAGGCGGCCCGGAACTTGTCAAACAGCTTTTAAGCCGCACTTACGACCTGCCTTGCCCGGATGTGGTCCTTGTATGGCTTGAAGGCGCGCCCCGCCCAGGCGTCGGCCCGCAGGACGTGGCCCTGGCCCTGGTCAAGGCCGTGTTCGCCAAGGGACTGGTCAAAAACAAAATCCTCGAATTCGCCGGACCAGGCGTGAACGCCCTCTCTGTTGATTACCGCCTGGGCATCGACGTCATGACAACCGAAACCACCTGCCTTTCCTCAATCTGGCGGACAGACTGCAAAGTTAAAGAATGGCTGGCCGCCCACGGCCGCGAGTCCGACTACGCCGAATTGAGCCCGCTCTCCGGGGCTTGGTACGATTTGGCCATTAAAATAGACCTTGGCAAGATCGAACCGATGATCGCCCTGCCCTTCCACCCCAGCAATGCCTGGACCATCAGGGAATTTCTGGCCAATGCCACAGACTTGCTGGCCGAAGTGGAAAAAGAAGCCAGGTCCATGCTGCCCAAGGGCGCGTTTGCGCCGAACCTGCGTTCCAAGTTCAAAAACGGCGCATTCATGGCCGACCAGGGCATTGTAGCCGGCTGCTCCGGCGGCACCTACGAGAATCTGGTCCGCGTTGCGGAAATAATGGACGACTCCACTCCGGGCGCGCAAGGGTTTTCCTTCTCCGTCTACCCCGCCAGCCAGCCGCAATATCTCGGCCTGGCCCAAAGCGGACACCTTGGCAAACTCATCGCGGCCGGAATTACCGTCAAAACCGCGTTTTGCGGCCCATGCTTCGGAGCGGGAGACGTCCCGGCCAACAACGCCTTTTCGATCCGCCATACCACCAGGAACTTTCCCAGCCGCGAAGGATCGAAGCCATCCGACGGCCAGCTTTCCTATGTGGCCCTTATGGATGCGCGTTCCATCGCGGCCACGGCCAAAAATCAGGGCCGCCTGACTCCTGCCACGGAACTTGAGAATCCGCCCGCTGAAGGCCCCTGCCCCTACACCTTTGACCGGGGCATCTACGACAAAAGGGTCTATCTGGGCTTTGGCCACCCCCTGCCTGACGAGCCCCTGGTGTTTGGCCCGAATATCGCGGACTGGCCGGCCATGCCGGCGCTGCCCGAGAATCTCCTGCTTACCGTGGCCAGCGCCATCCACGACCCCGTGACCACGACCGACGAGCTCATCCCCTCAGGCGAGACATCCTCCTACCGCTCCAATCCCATGCGTCTGGCCGAATTTACCCTTTCCCGCAAGGATCCAGGCTACGTCGGCCGCGCCAAGGAAACCGCGCGGCTTGAGCGACTTCGCGCCGAGGCCCTGGCCGCCGGCGCCGCAATGCCCAAAGAAGTCTCCGACCTTTTCGCCGGCCTCGGCCTGGCCGGCAAGGAAACGCAAACCGGTATCGGCTCTGTTGTCTTCGCCCTGAAGCCCGGCGACGGCTCGGCCAGGGAACAGGCAGCCTCCTGCCAAAAGGTGTTGGGCGGCTGGGCCAACATCGCCGCCGAATACGCCACCAAACGCTACCGCTCAAACCTCGTCAACTGGGGCATGCTCCCCTTCATCATGAAGGACGCGGCCACCCAGAAACTGTCCACCGGCGCGGCACTGTTCATCCCCGGCATCCGCAAGGCCCTGGAACAAGGGCAGGAAGAAATTCCCGCCAAGGTCTGGCAAAACGGCGCCTGCCGGGACATTACCCTCTCCCTGCCCGGAATGAGCGAGGACGAAAGACAAATAATTACCACCGGCTGCCTGATAAACTACTACGCAGCCGGTAAATAAGAGCTGGGGGAGGGGAACCCCAAGGGCGCTTGCCCTTGAGGTGCCCCTCCCCCACACCCCCTCCCCTCCTGAACCCTTTTTGCGGGGTGTTTTTTGGTAAAGTTTTTGCGGGCAATATGGTTGTGTAAGTGACGCCCGCTATCTTGATGCAGCGGGTGAGTCAGGCCATTTGGCAGGTGGAAGGCGGCAGCGAGCAACGCTCGAAATCACGGCAGGAGCCCCATGAATCTTGCGGAATTCAGAATATATGCGGATGAAATTGCCGAAGAGATAAAGTTGAGGGATCCCTTCTGGCAAAAATGTTACCCATGCCAGCACAAGGGGGTGTGCTGCATTCGCGTGGAAATATACGCATTGAACGAAGAAATACGCGATATCCGCGAACTCCTCGAAAGCGATCCCGAGCGCCGCAAGCTGGTGGCCGACAATTTAAAAGAAAAAAAACGCTGCATCTTCTATTCCCGTCAGGCCGACGAATGCCTGGTACACGCCGTTCGTCCCATGGCTTGCAGGCTCAACCCTTTCAGTTGTCTCGTGCATGACAACAAAATTGATGTGTTCACCACCCACTGCGAAAATGGTCGGATTAGTTTCGGCCTTGAGGAATCAGAAATCATTTCCACAGACGGCAGGTTCATCACAACAAAGGACAGAACCTATTTCAACGTGCAAGGCATCTACGAGGAACTCGGCATCCCCTCAGACTCAGAATATATGCACGTTTATTTCAAACGCCTGCTGCTGGAAAAAAAGCCCGGCCTCATCCCCACAATACTCACCTGGATGAAGAGCTTGGGGAGGAAACCATAAGGGCGATTGCCCTTATGGTTTCCTCCCCCAGACCCCCACCTTCCTTAACCCGCTTTGTTTTGTGTGGTTGCGGGACTGGGGGGGGTGCCGGGCAGTGCCGGCAGTGCCCAGAATTTTTCGCACATTTTGCAGCAGCCAGTCCGTGTCGGTTTCGGCGTTGCCTTGAGGCGTCGGCGCGGGCCTTGCGAGCGGGACGCGAAGCGACGAACATCCGCATCGAGCCCCCCTCCGGTTGCCTAAAACGCGTTCACCC
>JAVBNM010000008.1:0-54424 GCA_031551565.1 Desulfovibrionaceae bacterium
GGGTGAACGCGTTTTAGGCAACCGGAGGGGGGCTCGATGCGGATGTTCGTCGCTTCGCGTCCCGCTCGCAAGGCCCGCGCCGACGCCTCAAGGCAACGCCGAAACCGACACGGACTGGCTGCTGCAAAATGTGCGAAAAATGCTGGGCACTGCCGGCACTGCCCGGCACCCCCCCCAGTCCCGCAACCACACAAAACAAAGCGGGTTAAGGAAGGTGGGGGTCTGGGGGAGGAAACCTTAAGGGCAATCGCCCTTATGGTTTCCTCCCCCAGCTCTTCATCCGGGCTTGTGTGGCGTCTTTCACCCCACTCTCGACAGGGCTTCACATCGCATTTCGCGCAGGTATCGGCCGGATTTTTCGCCGATGTTTCTGTAACTTTGAGGCAAGCTTACGGAGAGGATTATTTTTAGATGTAGCTCGGCTTCTTCAAGCAGGCCTTGCTGTGACGAATCCGTTTCAACCATTGTGAAAAATGGGCGGAGCAGGCTGGTTTTGTGCAGCTTTTCCAGGAGATCCACCTTTGTGCCTGGTCTGGCTTGCCGGTAGCGGGCTGCCCGCATGTGTTCGGACGCGGCGATTTCTCCCGCCCGGATGTGCCGGTTGGACAGGGACAACCTGATGCCGAGCGCGGCAGCCGGTATTACGCCTCTTTTATCGTGGCCGTGATGACGGGGAAGGTCTTCGATGGCGGTTTGGGTTTTCCCAAGGTCGTGGCACAGAGCCATCCAGACGGCCAGACTCCTTTCCTGGTCTGCCAGGCCCTTGGTGCGGGCTGCCTGGGCGGTTTTGTCCATGACTTCGGCTATGTGGCCAAGGACTGAGTGCGCGTGATATTGCGCGGGTCCGGCAGGGATTTCGTTGGCGTTGGCAAGCTCGGCAAACCACGGGGCAAGGCAGCCGGCTTCTTCTAAAACGCGTAGAAAATTGCCGGGTTTTTCGGATGCCAAAGCTTTCTGCATCTCTTTCCCGACCTGCTCAGGAGCGATTTTGTTCAGGGCGGATGGGGATAACGCCCGCATCTGCGCGATCGCTTCCCCGGTAACGGCGAAATCCGAAAATTGAGCAGCCATTCTAGCGGCCCGAAAGGCTCTTATGGGGTCTTTGGCAATGCTCTGCGGCCCGGCCGGGCGGATTTGGCGTTCTCTCAAGTCAGAGATGCCAAGTTTATGAGCGATTATGATCCCTTCATGAGTCAGAGCCAGGGCGTTTACGGTGAAATCTCTGGAAGCCAGATCTTCCTGTATGGTCCTGCCCCGCAAGGGGGTGAACTCCAGATTGTTAAGGATGAATATGCTCAGCGGCTTGGCCCTGACCTTGCGCGCCTCGGGATTTCTCTGTATGAAATCCTCTTCGGAACAGGAAAAGGTTACGTCCATGTCGCGAGAGGGTCTGCCGAGCAGCAAATCTCTGACAAATCCACCTGTTATATAATACATCCTGCCTCTTTTCAGCGCTCAGATACGGTTGCCCTTATGAATATACCCGCCAGAATCCAGCAGTTGCAAGGTCCGCTTGCCCTTGAACGCGGACTTGCTCCTCATGCGCTGCCCTTGTCGCTTCCCGAGCTTAACGGAAATAACGGTCTCATGGGAAGCGGTTTTCAAATAGCCCGCAGCCCTTTGTCGGAAGGCGAGTTGAAAGATCTCTTCCAATCAAGTCTGTCCGTTTCTTCTTCAGGAGATGGCTGCGCCAGCGGGGCTTCACCCGCAGACAGCCGCGCTCGCGTTTCTTCACCCGGCGATGTGTCTTTGCCGGTTTGCTCGCTTGTGACCGTTGCCGGGGTTGACGAGCAGGGCCGTGGAAGCGCTGTGCATGAAATCACAATGGATACGCCAGCGCCGGTCTTTTTGGCAGGCGAATGCACGAGTACCTTTGATCTTGCCTGGGAACTGGCCCGGGTTGGCCTGCTCCCGGAATGGGGCGCTGTGTTGGCCCATCGCCAAAACAGTGGACGTGGACAATTCAGACGTCATTGGCATTCTCCGCCGGGCAATCTTTATGTCTCTTTCCGTCTTCCGGACGGAATCGCGTCAGCCGGGGACGCGGCCGCCTTGGTAGTCGGTCTTCTGTTGCTCAGGTCCTTGGCCGGAGTGGGTTTCAACTTTTTGCTGAAATGGCCGAACGATATATTGACCCCCCTCTATCAGAAGGTCGGGGGGATTCTGCTTGAGGAGCGCGGCGGAATGCTTTTGGCCGGTTTTGGTTTGAACCTTGTTTCCAGCCCGCCGGATGACGCCATGCGTCGCCGCGATCCTGAACAAGGAGCGGTCCAGCCAGCGGCCAGTCTCTTTAAACCGGGAGACGCCGGCCTTGCATCGCCGTTCTGGATGTGGCGCCAGCTTGTGAAGTGTGCATTTTACGAACATAATCAATATTTATGCAACAAGACATTATCGGGGATTATGTCGGACCTTTTGCCTCATTTGGCATTTTTGGGCCGGCACATTAAGCTGGTTGATAACGATAAAATTATTGATTACGGTATATTGCAGGGTGTTTCCTCCAATGGAGGCCTGTTGATAGGACATTCTCTGGGGACTTCCCGCGAGCATTTTACCGGCAGTATTATATTCTGATTCCCAATCATAACTGTTGCAAATCGCGGCTCTTGGCATTATCTAAACCCTTTACGGAGAGCTTATCGCCTGCGCAATGAGGGGTAGTTCTTCCCTAGTGTTCAAGTAGCTCTGATATTCCAGGGGCTGTCTTCAATATTTTGAGGACAGCCCCTGGCTAAACCCCGACACTTACGGCCTTGAATGCGAACGACAGCGCCGAGCCGTTCCTTGCGCAAGACGTTTCGCCATATCTGCTTTTCAAAAGTTGATATAGCGGAGATGTTATAATTGAGGAATACAGGAGAAGATACGCCATGAAAGCCAAATCATTCAACAGCATTGTGAAGCGACTGCAAGGCAAGCCCATTCTGGTCGCCAACCGGGGCATTCCGGGTCGCCGCATTTGCCGATCCATTCGCGAACGCTTTGGCGCCATTGCGATCATGACGGCCACCGACGTCGATAAAACAGCACCGGCCGCATCTGCCGCCCAGGAGCTGATGCTTTTGGGAGCCGATCCGAGAGCGTATCTTGATATTGACCGCATCGTCTACCTTGCCAAGCGCCGGGGAGTCCTGGCCGTACATCCGGGCTGGGGATTCGCCTCTGAGGACGAGCGCTTCCCGCGTCTTTGCGAGGAAGCCGGGCTGGTCTTTATTGGCTCAACCGCCGAAGCCATGGACAAACTGGGCAACAAGGTCCAGGTCCGGGCGCTGGCCAAAACTCTCGGCGTCCCGGTAGTGCCCGGATCAGACGGAGCGGTCGACACGGACAAGGCCCGCCAGGTGGCCAAGCAGATCGGCTTTCCGATCATGCTCAAGGCAGAGGGCGGCGGCGGCGGGCGCGGCATCTTCGAAGTCCATAACGAGGAATCTCTTGAGGACGCCTTTTTCAAGGCATCCACCCTGGCCGAGGCCTCTTTCGGCAACCCGCGGGTCTATGTGGAGAAATTTCTGACCAACGTCAGGCATATCGAGATCCAGGTCATTTCTGATATGCACGGCAATGTCTTTGCCTTTGACGAACGCGATTGCAGCATCCAGCGCAACAACCAGAAGCTGATCGAGATCACCCCGTCCCCTTGGCCGATGATCACCTCCAACCTCAGGGAACAGCTTAAAGAATATTCCCGCGCTCTGGTAAAGGCGGTCGGCTATCACTCTCTTTGCACGGTCGAATTCCTGGTCACCGAGGACGGAACTCCCTATCTTATCGAAGTCAACACCCGTTTGCAGGTCGAGCACGGCATCACCGAATGCCGCTATGCCATCGACCTGGTCGAGGAACAGATCGCCATTGCCTTTGGCAGCAAACTGCGTTTTACCGAGCGGTCCACACCGCCGGTTCAGTTTGCCATGCAGGTCAGGATCAACTGCGAGGATCCGCAGAAAAATTTCGATCCGAACTCCGGGCAAATCACCCGCTACGTCTCCGCCGGCGGCCCGGGCGTGCGCCTTGATTCGAACTTGAGCGCCGGCTACGACTTCCCGTCCAACTACGATTCGGCAGGAGCCCTGCTCATTTCCTACGGACGTGACTGGGACAAGGTCATGGGCATCATGGCCCGCGCTTTGCGCGAATATGTGGTTTCCGGCGTAAAGACCACCATTCCTTTTTACCGTCAGGTATTGCAACACCCGCAGTTTAAGATGGGTGAATGCAGCACCCGTTTCATCGCCGAGAACCCGGAGCTTTTGCATTACACCGACACCGCCCCGGAAGCGGAAAGAAACGCCCGCCTTGTGGCTGAAATTTCGGCCAGGGGGTACAACCCCTTCGTGCAACTTGGCGAATACCGCACCAGACACTGTCCGCGTTCTCCCCAGACCGAGTTGGCCCTGCCCAAGATTTCCTCCAGCATCAGGCACAGTCCCTCGCCTTACCCCAGGGGAGACCGCAAGGCCCTTCTTGACTATGTCAGGGATTCCGACCGCGTTCATTTCACCGACACCACATGCAGGGACAATACCCAGTCCAACAGCGGAAACCGTTTCCGTCTGGCAGAAGACAGAGTCATCGGGCCATACCTGGACAACTGCGACTTCTTCTCCCTGGAAAACGGCGGCGGAGCCCACTTCCATGTGGACATGATGGCCAACATGACCTCGCCATTTCTGGAAGCGGCCGAGTGGAACCAGTTCGCTCCCAAGACCCTGAAGCAGATACTAATCCGCTCGACCAACGTTCTCGGCTACAAACCCCAGCCGCGCAACCTGATGCGGGCCACGGCCGAAAAGGTCTGCGAGGAATATCACATCATCCGCTGTTTTGACTTTCTCAACCATGTTGAAAACATGATGCCATTCGCAGAGGTGGTCCTCTCCCGCAAGGACGTGGTGTTCCAGCCCGCCCTGTCTTTGACCAGCAGCGGCGGCTTCACCGTGCCGCACTATATGGACGTGACCCGCTCCATCATCAAGCAGTGCGCCAAAATCATGCGCGTCAGCGAAAAAGAAGCGGCCCGCAGCATCATGCTCGGCCTGAAAGACATGGCCGGAAACTGCCCCCCTGCCTTTATGCGTGAGCTGGTTACCGCCCTGCGCAAGGAATGGCCGGAACTCGTCCTGCACCACCATCGCCACTACACTGACGGCCTGTTCATCCCGGCGGTGGCCGAAGCGGTCAAGGCCGGGTGCCACATTGCCGACGTCTCGCTCGGCGCGGGCATGCGCTGGTACGGCCAGGGCGAAGTCCTGTCCACCGCCGCCTACATTGAAGACGAACTGGGCAAGAAGACGATTATCAACAAGAACTTGATTCGGGACGGCAACTTCGTTCTCAAGCAGCTCATGCCCCTGTACGATAAATACACGGCCCCGCACTTTCAGGGCATTGATTACGACGTGGTCAGCCACGGGATGCCCGGCGGCGCGACCTCTTCCTCCCAGGAAGGCGCTTTGAAGCAGGGCTACATCCACCTTCTGCCCCAGATGTTGCGTTTTTTGGCCTACACCAGGCAGATTGTGCATTATCACGACGTTACACCCGGCTCTCAGATTACCTGGAACACAGCCTTTCTCGGCATCACCTGCGCCTACAAGCGCGGGGGGCTCAAGGAGGTCGGAAGCCTCCTGGACATCATGGAAAAAGTGACCTGCACCCCGGCCGGCAAGCTGACCCCGGTGCAGGAAAAGGCCTGTTTGTCCATCTATGCCGACTGTAACGACGCCTTCAGGGATTTGCTGCTTGGCAAGTTCGGAAAGCTGCCCCTCGGCTTCCCGCCGGACTGGGTCTACAAAAGCGCCTTTGGCAAGGACTGGAAAAAAGCCGTGGCCTGCCGCACTGAAGACTCCCCTCTGGATCACCTCGAAGAAGTAGATATGGAGGCCGAAAAGGCCGTCCTGCGGCAGCGCATTTTGCGCGAGCCCACTGAAGAGGAATTTCTTATGTTCCTCAATCACCCGGCTGACGCCATCAAGACCATAGAATTCAAGGAAAAGTATGGCGACCCCAACAACCTGCCCCTTTCGGTCTGGTTTGAAGGGGCTGAAACCGGCGAGGTTCTTAACTTCACCGATGGCAAGGGAAAGCCTCATTCCCTGTCCATTCTGCACATGCAGGAACCGGACGAGTCAGGCGTATCCGTGGTCCGCTATACCCTTGACTCGGAAATTCTGCGCACCGACGTCCAGGTGGCTGCCCCCGCAGCCGCGGCCGGCAAGAGCAAGATCCCCATGGCCGACCCGCGCAACCCCATGCACATCGCTGCCCCGAGCAATGGCGATTTGTGGGTAATGTATGTAAAAACAGGTGATTGTGTGCAAAAAGGGCAGGAGATCTTCAACATCTCCATCATGAAACAGGAAAAAGCCGTATTGGCTCCTGCCGACGGCATTGTCGTCCACGTCCACAAAACGGCCAACTATAAGGAAAGCCGTCAAATGGTGCCGGTCAGGGAAGGCGAGCTTATTGTCGAGCTCGGCCCCATGCCCATCCGTTGCCCCAAGGCCGACTGCAACAAGCCTTTGGCCAGCGATTCCTTTATCTTCTGCCCATTCTGCGGTTACGAACTGCAGTAGGGGAGGGACTCCAGGCAGACTGGGAAGGGGAAACATCAGGGCTATTGGCTTGATGTTTCCCCTTCCTCTGTTTCATCGGCATGTCTTTTTGTTTTGCAACTTGTTTCACGCGCACGGCAATGATATGAAAAAGCACACACCAGCCGACGTTGTTCCGCCCAAAGGCAGCTTTTTTGGCAGGGTGTATGCGATTGTCGCGCGCATCCCTCCTGGCAGGGTAATGACCTACGGGCAGATTTCAGCGCTCCTGGATAATGATTGCTCGGCCCGTTATGTGGGTTTTGCAATGAGTTCGGCGCCCGCCTGGCTCAATCTGCCTTGCCACCGGGTGGTGAACCGCAGGGGAGAGACTTCACCGGATGCTGTGTTTGGCGGCAAAGACGTACAACGTAAATTGCTTGAGCGCGAAGGCGTGAAGTTCACGGACAAGGGCCGGATAGACCTTTCCAAGTGTCTTTTTTTGACGGACTGACACAAGATTGCGCATGACAGGCGGCGGACAATATGAAAAAGACCGGCGTGTGCTTCAGATACATTTCAGTGCAGAAATGTCTATGTCTGGTGGGGGTAATCGTCTTTCATGCCGCGCTGCCGTTTGCCGGCCCAAATCCATTCTGGAAGGTGTACGCCAAGGAGTCCAGCCCTGTGGCCGCACTGCTTTCCACCTACCTTGGCATGGGCGCGGTTCCCTCGTTCTTTTTCGGGGCCGGATTTTTGCTCTGCCGCGCCATGATTGGAGCAAACCGGGGCCGTCTCGCCCAGTTGGCCAACCGCGCCCAGCGGCTGCTCCTGCCCTGGTTTTTGCTGGCAATGCTCTGGCTCGTTCCACTATACACGTTTCTTGACATACCTGCCTACAACCGCGCGGCCGGCCTGGGCCTTATCCCCTGTTATCTGGCTGCCTTGAGCGGTGTTTTTTCAGACCACGCATGGTATCTTTTAGTCCTGTTCTGGAGCAGCGCCTTCTGGATTGTGTTTTTACCCGTGTTCCTCAAGGCTAAAAATGCCGCCATCGGACAGATCGCCGGTTTGTTTTTTGCTGTGGGCGCATCTCTGATCATTCAGGAGTATGGCCAGTCGTTGACCTGGTGGAACTTCAGGCAGATTGCAGGCCCGCTTATCTATTTTTACTTGGGCTGCCTTTGCTTTGTGCACCGGGAAATCATGATGCGGATATTGTCGGGCAACGCCCTTGTCTGGATGATTCTTCTGGCGCTTCTTTATGCCCTCCTGGGTATTTACGCCTATTCCCATTACGCCATGCTATGGTTTTCAGGTGTTATCGGATGCTTTCTGACGTTGGCGGCGGGACTTTTTCTTTGCCGGCCATTTTTTTCGCCTTTGCTGAATTCGGCTCCGGTCAGGTATTTTGAAAAAAATTCCTTCCGCTACTATTTATTCCATATGCCGCTGGCCATATTGTCATTTCAGCTTCTCTACCCGCGCCTTCGCATGCCTCCTGTCTGCCTGATGCTGGCGTCTTTCATACTGACGATGGCGGCGACCACCATCGTCGTGGCCATAAGCCGGCTGGCATACTCGCCCCGGGCGGATTGACGGCTGCCTGAGGCAAGCAAACATCAGCATTGGATTCCGATTAGCTTTGATTATTTGCCTGCCAAAGTTTGTCCCCACACCTTGCCGCCAAATGCTTGGATGCGTGCTTTGTCCGGCTGTTGAGCAAGCATTTCAAGGCGAATGCCCTGGATGAATCCAGGCGCTGACGGCAGAGGAACCAGCGCAATCTCATGCTGATTTTCCTCCCTTGACATGTCTGCCGCCGTGAGCGGCACACAAAAAAGCACCCCGGCGAACCGGGGTGCTTTTTTGTGTTTTTGCAGGCTATTTTTATTCGTAATCTTTATTGGGATCAAGGATGTTGCTGTAGATCTTATTGGGATCGTCCTGATCGGTGCGGATAACGAGCTTGGAGCGATCGACGTCAAAGCTGGAAAGCAGTTCCCCGCCAAGGGTGAGCAAGCGGTATTGGGCCGCGATCACGTTCTGGGAGGCGGTGACATACTGGATGGAGCTGCTGAAAAGTTCGTTTTCAGAGTCGAGCACGTCAAGAAGCGAGCGCTGGCTGACGTTGAACTGCTCGCGGTACATGTCGCGGGTGCTCGTGGCGTACTGCACGGCATTCGCGAAAAACTTGGCCTGCTCCTGCGCTGCCACGAGATGCGCCCAGGAGGCGGTCGTTTCATCGGTAACGGCGTCAATCTGAGAGTTCAGTTCCTGGCGGATTTGCCTTGCGCGCGCCTTGCTGCCCTTCACGTTGTACCAGTCGTAGCCACCGTTGAAGAGGTTCCAGTTCATGCGCAGCATGACGGATGTTCCCCAGGCTTCATCGCGGGTGCTTTCAATGCCCTTGCGGTAGGTGGGGCCGGCTTCCAGGAAGATCTGGGGGTGGAAGGGGGACTTGTCGATGCCGGCCTGGGCTTCGGCCGAGGAGATGTCCGAGCGCAGGGCCATGATCTTGAGGTTGCCGGTCAGGGCGTGGGCCTGGGCCACTTCAAGACTGGGGTATGCGCCGACGGGAGAGTAAGGCTCTTCGAGGTCGTAAGCGTCTTTGCCGGTGAGGCGCTTGTAGCTCGCCTGGGCCACTTCGAGGGCGGCGCGGCTTTCAGCGAGGGAGGCGTGCGTTCTGGCCAGACGGCTCTGGGTCTGGGTGACGTCCGCCATGGTGGAGGCGCCCAGGTTGTGGCGTTCCCATTGGGACTGCAAAATACTTTCGTGGTTCTTCACGTTGATTTCGGACAAGGCCACGATTTGCGACTGGCGGTAAATTTCAATGTGGGCCAAAACGGCATCGAGGCCAAGGCCTTCGGAGTTGTCATAAAGGCGGCTCTTGGCTGAGTCGAGACGGCCTTCGCTGTACTCAACGCGGTTCCAGGTGGCAAGGCCGTCCCAGATGATCTGGGAGATGGTCAGGCTGGCTTCGGTGCGGTCATACCAATCCCACTCGTCCTGGTGATAGGTATTCTTTCTGGTTACATCATTTTTCCACTGACCGAGGCCCCAGCCTACGCGGGCGTCGACGCGGGGGAACCAACCGCTACGGGCGCGGCGCAGATCGTGTTCCGCGGCCTGACGGTATTCCTGGAAGCTTTTGATGGTCGGATGATAGGCCACGGTTGCTTCGACAGTTTCCTTTAAAGACACGGCTCTGGCTTCGGTTGCGCTCATAAAGACGCAGCCGAGAATCAGCACTGCAGCAAAGAACAATAGGGTGTTGCGAGCCTTTAAGATCATAGACGTTCCTCCTTAAGTAAAGCATAAAATTTGTTGTCCAACAAAATTCTGGAGCAAATATCATGCCCTCATCAGCAAATTAATGAGTATTTTTTATCCATTTACACTTGAGGATGCGACGAGGCGACATGCAGTCCGCTGTCAGCAGCGGCTTCGTATCAAGATTACCCTGTCATAAAATTTTTACGCGATCAAGCAATTCTTTGTGCATTTGGAGAAAAATAACAGACAATGTGTACATATAGTTTCAAAATATCCTCTGAGTGACTGTCGGTTGACGTTTGGTAATAGCAGATTTATAGGCAGTTTTAATGGTGGTGCCTGTTTTTTTGACGCATCAGCGGTATAGCGTCCTTTACCGATGCAATTGTGCTAAGTAAAAAAACAGCCGCAGACGCAGGAAATTTTAACTGCCTTTGATTCGGTGAACAGAAATCAGAGAGCCGCTGCGCGTATCTGTGGCATGAGAAACTGGCGTTGGCGCTCTGCGAAGGTGTGCGCGAGGTCTTGCGGGGTCGGCGTGAAAAGGTGTTGTGTTTTTTAATGATGACTTATTTTTTAGGATGTTGTAGTTTCTTGACGCGGATTTATATTAGGCATACATTTGGAAACAATATCAATACCTCCTGGACTGCGGCCAGCGTTGGGGCTCTCATAGGACGGGCTTGCGCGGCCGTTTCCGAACGGGTTCAGGGTGGTATGCTGCTATGTTTATAACAGCCTGGGTTATGTGGGCGTGAACGACCGCGCTCCGGACTTCTCGGGGGAATAAGTTTATGGCTGTGGCCTTCTTGGGCGAAAACGACTCAAACCTTCGCGGCCGAGCCTGACACTGCGCCAAGCAGCGTCGGCAGTCTGGCAGTGCGTGGCCGAAAAATCGCCTTTGAGCGGGCGCGGTTGCGTCCCAAGTCGCGTGAGGGCGGGCACGCAAGCTTCACGGGCATATGCATGCCCGGAGGCCAAAGCGCCTTTGCCTGCCGCTGCGGTCTGTCCTGTTTGAGTGAAGTTTTATTTTAGCGGTTTTATTTATAGATTTGAGGATGCTATGGTTGACAGCGGTAAAAATGATCCGGGAAAGGCCGGGAGAGATACAGGGGCAGCGGCGCCGCAATCTGGCGCAAGCTCTGTTGGCGTTCAGGCTGGTGCTTCAGACAAGGCCGGACCGGGTCAGCCAGCAAGCAGGACATTTGCGCCCACTCCACCCGGACCGGGAGCCGGCGCCAGAGCGGCAACTTCTGCTCCGGCCGGGGGTGTTTCTCAAAACGCGGGAGCGGACGCAACGGTCAGCCAAAAATCAGGAGCGACTACTTTGAGCAAGCAGCCCGAAGGGCCAAAACCAGTTGAAAGTTCAGGTCAGCCCCAAGATGGCGCCGGGAAATACGGCACACTCGCCTCGACCTTCTCCCAGCCCCCGCCGACCGCTGCGCCGTCAGCAGGCGACAATCGCCCCGGGCACGACTCCCCTCGTGCGGCTGGCCCTGGCGCTTCTGCTGGCTTGAGCGTTTCGGCCGAGTCCGGACCATTGTCCACGGATGGAGGGCCATCCGGTCAGCCCGCCCAACACTCTGGCGGCGGGCAGCCTCAATCCGGCGCCCACCCCTTCAGCCCAAACGCGGGGCCGCCTTCTCCAGGGGGTATTCCGAGCCAGGAGCCAACGGCGGAAATGCTGGCGGCCATGCGACGGCAGAACTCGGTCGCCCCGGAACCTACCGATGTCGACTACGACCCGCCGCTCATAGAGGCCTTCGCCATACTGTTCAAGCTGCATGGGCGTCCGGTGTCGACCAAGGTGCTGATGGCCGGCCTGCCCAAAAGTCAGGGCGCTGTCCACCCGTCAGCCTGCATCCGGGCCGCCAGGACCGCCGGCATGCGCGCCAACACCATGTACCGGCCCACATTGAGCAAGATATCCTCCCTGACCCTGCCCTGCATTCTGCTTTTGCAGGGAGACAACGCCTGCGTGCTGACAAAGCTCACCGAGAAAGAAGCCACGGTCATTTTTCCGGAAAATGAAGCCCTCGAGCGCGTGGTTCCCCGGTCCGATCTTGATGAAGAGTACATCGGTTACGCGATCTTCGCCAAACCGGAACCAAAGCTCGACAAAAGAGCCAGTGAAATCAAACTGCTGGACCATAAAAAATGGTTCTGGGGCACGCTTTTCCACTTCATGCCCATTTACAAGCACGTTCTGGGCGCGAGCGTGGTTGTAAACTTGCTGGCCATCTGCGGCCCGCTGTTTTTCATGAATGTTTACGACCGGGTAGTGCCGAACAACGCCACCGGCACCCTGTGGGTGCTGGCCATAGGCATTGGCCTGGCCTATCTCTTTGATTTTCTTCTGCGAAACCTTCGCAGCTACTTTGTGGACGTGGCCGGGCGCAACGCGGACGTTGTTCTGGCCAGCCGCCTGATGAATCAGCTTTTGATGATGCGCATGGACGTCAAGCCAGACTCAACCGGCTCGCTTGCCAACAACATGCGCGAGTTTGAATCTCTGCGGGACTTTTTCGGGTCAACAACACTGATGGCCCTTGTCGACCTGCCGTTTTTGTTTCTGTTCGTCTTTTTGGTCGGGCTGATTGGCGGTCCGATGGTTTTCATTCCGCTTCTGGCGGTGCCTTTGGTCGTGATCATCGGCCTGTTCCTGCAGTTTCCGCTGCAGCAGGTTACTGAAAAGGGCTTCAAGGAGAACATGCAGAAAAACGCTCTCCTGGTGGAGATCATCAACGGTCTTGAAACCATCAAGACCACCCAGGCCGAAGGGCGCATCCAGCACGCCTGGGAACGGGTTGTCGGCATGAGCGCCGCCTCGAACTGCCACTCCAAGCGCATGGCCAACTTTTCAATCACCCTGACCATAGTCATCACGCAGCTCGTCAGCGTCTTTATCATCATATGGGGAGTTTATCGCATCCATGACGGCTCATTGAGCATGGGCGGCCTGATTGCCTGCAACATGCTGGCCGGGCGGGCAATGGCCCCGCTCTCGCAGATCGCCTCCATGCTGAATCGCCTGCAGCAATCCCGCATGTCGCTGAAGTCGCTGGATATGCTGATGAATCTTGAGACCGAACAACCCGAAAGCGGCAACTATATCGACTTCGGCCACCTTGAGCACTCTTTGACCTTTGAGGAAGTCTCCTTCAAATATCCCGGCTCCGAGCGCTACGCCATGGAAGGATTGAATATCCACATCAAGCCCGGCGAAAAAGTTGGGATAATAGGACGCATGGGGTCGGGCAAGAGTACGGTCGGCAGGCTGGCGGTCGGGCTTTTCAAGCCGTCCGAAGGCGCTGTCAAGTTGGGTGGAGTCGACATCCGCCAGCTTGATATGGTCGAGTTGCGTTCGCGTGTGGGCTATGTTTCCCAGGATAACTATCTCTTCTATGGCACGGTGCGCGAGAACATATCCTTCGGATCGGTGAACGTTGACGACCGCATGGTCCTGCGCGCCGCCAACATAGCCGGCGTGACTGACTTTATCCGCGCCCACCCGGCCGGTTTCGGCATGCCGGTCGGCGAGCGGGGCATGTCACTGTCCGGCGGCCAGCGACAGTCGGTGGCCATTGCCAGAGCCTTGCTCCACGACCCGGACATACTCATATTGGATGAGCCGAGCAGCAACATGGACAACAGCTCCGAACTGGCCCTGCGCCACCGGCTGGCCGAGACCATGGCCGACAAGAGCCTTATCCTTATAACCCACCGGCTCAGCATGCTCGATATCGTCGACCGGCTGGTAGTTATGGACGCCGGAAAGATCGTGGCCGACGGGCCGAAGAATGCCGTGCTGAACGCCCTGCGCAATCAGCAGATTCGTGGCGGCGCTCCGGCGAGGCCGGATATGCAGGAAATGCAGAACCTTGGCGGGAGACATCTCCCGCAGGCCGAGCAGCCTCAAGTCAGTCCGCAAGTGAATCCACAGGCTGGTCAGCCTGCGAGCCCGCAGCCAGGCGGGAAACAAGGCGTTGAGCCCGGTCCCCTTGGGCAGTCGTCCAACATTGGCCAGCGTCCGGTTCCAGGTCAGACAGCGCAGACATCGGCGCACCCGTCACAGCCGGGATTGGCCAAGCCGCCTGCGGGTCCGTCCGCCGGTTCGGTATTGCAGGGGCCCGGGCAGACCTTGGCCTCGGCCGGCATCACGCCCAATCGAGCTGCCCCGCAGCCCATGAGCAAGCCAAAAGCGTAACGCTTGAGGAACAACATGGATTTTAAAAATACATACTCAGGCATATTCGGCGGACCTCAAGACCCGAAAGACCTGAAATATATGGATGACGTAGACAAGGCCATGAACCGCAAGGGCCATCCTTGGGCCTTTCTCCTTTCTGTCGCCATCGTCGTGTTTGTAGTGGTCGCCATGGTCTGGGCAAGTTTCGCCATCATGGACGAAACCACGCGCGGCATGGGCCATGTCATCCCCTCGCAGGGCGTGCAGCTTATCCAGAACCAGGAAGGCGGCACTATTCGTGAAATGGTTGTGCGTGAGACCCAAACTGTGGAAGAAGGCGACGTCCTTGCCCGCATCCAGGTAGACGACATGGAAGCCACTCTCAGGGACGTGCAGCACAAACTGGCCATGAGCGAGGTGGCTCTGATTCGGCTGCAGGCCGAGAGGGCCGGCCAGCAGCCTGAGTTTCCGCAAAAATACATTGAGCAATACCCCGGCGTTGTCGCCGACCAGCAACTGCTTTACGAGATGCGTGACGGCCAGTTCGATGCCGAAGACCGCGCCTTGCAGGCTCAGCTCGAGCAGCGCAAGCGCGAAGTAGAGGCGGTTCAGTCCAAGGTCAAGAGCCTTGAGGAATCCCTGACCATTGCGCGGGAAAAAGAAAGAAACGTCCGGTCGCTCGCAGCCAAGGGAACCTACTCCCAGATGGACTACTTGAACCTGAAACAAAGCGTTGTTTCCCTTGAGGGTGAGCTTGACGGGGCGAATTCGTCCCTGTCCAGGGCCCAGAGCGCCGTCAGGGCCGCGGAGGAGCAGTTCAGCAGGCGCAATTCCGAGCGCATGTCCGCGATTCTTAGTGAAATCACGCGCACGCGGATCGACATCAATTCTTTTTCCGAGCAGATCATTTCCGTGCGCAACCGGGCCACGCGCGCCGAACTGCGTGCCCCGATGAAAGGGATTATCAAGCGCATCCTGGTCAAGCAGGGCGCCGTGGCCAAGGCTGGGGAAACTATCATCGAGCTTTTGCCGATTGAGGACACTCTCGAGGTTGAAGCGCGGATCTCCCCGGCGGACATCGGGTTCCTGCATCCAGGGCAGAAAGCCATGGTAAAGATCACAGCCTATGATTTTTCGATCTTCGGCGGACTTGAGGCGGACTTGATCCAGATAAGCGCGGACACCATCGAGGACAAGCGCGGCGAATTATACTACATGGTCAGGCTGCGCACGCGCAAAAACGCGCTCCACTATCAGGGACGGGATTTTCCGATCATCCCTGGCATGACTGTGAGCGTTGATATCCTGACCGGCCAGAAGAGCGTGCTCGACTACGTACTCGCGCCGATCATCAAGGCCAAAGATAGCGCCTTTACCGAGAGGTAGGCGGCTTGCGAGAATATACGGAATAATACCAAGAGGTTTCGCATGAGTAGATTCTCATGGGATGAAAAGACGAATCCCCATGATCTGGAATACATGAGCGAGGTGGACGCCGCTTTGCGCCGGACGGGCAGTCGATGGACGTTCTGGCTGTCCGGCGGCATAGTGCTTCTGTTCTCGGTGTTTGTGATCTGGGCCTATTTCATCAAGCTGGATGAAGCCACCAAGGCCATGGGTCAGGTAATCCCCTCGCAGGGCGTCCAGCTTATCCAGAACCAGGAAGGCGGAACCGTCCTTGAAATGGCCGTGCATGAGACCCAGGTAGTCGAACCAGGCCAACTGCTGGCCAAGATCGATACTGTGAGCATCGCCTCGTCTATCCGGGATCTCATGAATAAAAAATTTGAGCATGAGGCGGCGCTGATTCGCCTGTCGGCCGAGAGCCTTGGCACCGAACCGGTCTTTCCCCAGGACATGATCGACCGTTATCCACAGGCCGTCAACGGGCAACTCCAGTTCTATCAGAGCCGCAAAGAGCAGTTTCACGGCGAGGATCTCACCTTAAAGGAACAGATCGTCCAGCGTAGAGACGAGCTTGTCGGGCTTTTGTCGCAGAAGCGGCAGCTTGAGGAATCCCTGATCATCATCAAGCAGCAGGAAGCCGACGTTCTGCCGCTTTACAGGCGCGGCAGCTATTCCAAGATGGACTACCTCAATCTCATGCAGCGCATTGTGGGTATGGAGGGAGAGCTTGAACAGGTCGGCCAGAATATTTCCCGCGCCCAGAGCGCAATCAGCGAGGCCGAGGAGCATTTGAACAACAAAAGCTCCGAACGCCAGGCGGCCATCGCGGATGAGATCGCCAAACGCCGCACCGAGCTGAACTCGATCAACCAGCAACTCGCGGCCGGCGGCAGCCGGGCCACGCGCGCGGATATGCGCGCGCCCATGAAAGGGATCATCAAGCGCATCCTTATCAAGCAGGGCGGCGTGGCCAGAGCCGGCGAGACCATTATGGAGCTTTTGCCCATTGAGGATACGCTTGAGGTTGAGGCGAGGATCAAGCCCACCGATATCGGCTTTCTGCGTATCGGGCAAAAGGCGGTGGTCAAGGTTTCTGCTTATGATTCAAATATTTATGGTTCCCTGGATGCGGTGCTTATCCAGATAAGCGCAGACACCATTGAAGACAAGCGGGGAGAATCGTTCTACATAGCCAGGCTCCGGACCGACAAGAGTACCCTTGTTCACGAGGGCAAAGTTTTGCCGATCATTCCCGGCATGACAGTTACTGTTGACATTCTCACCGGCAAAAAGTCAGTACTCGACTATTTGCTTAAACCGCTTATCAAGTCGCAACTGCCGGTCTTCAAGGAGCAGTAATGGCTTTTGGGGCCGGCAAGCATGGCCGCGCGGGACGGCGTCTTACAAGGTGGCCGTTTGTTCTGGCCGCCGTGGCGCTTGTTGTGGCGGTGACGGGCGGGAGCTGGTTGCTGTTTGACAATCAAGGCGCAGACGATGCTTCTCTGGACAGCTTCGCCACTGCGGCCGGGCCTCTGAAGCTGCCGCCGATTGACAACAGTTATGAGCCAAAGCCACAGCCGGTTCAGAGAAAGGGACAACCGGCCCGCGGGAGGGGCAGGCAGAGAAGCACGACCAAGCGAAAGCCCAGAAAGCCGGGCGATCCCATAATGCTCTTTGACACGGTGGACTTTCGGGGGCAACTGAAAAAGGTTCCCAAATGGGACAGAGTCCTTAAGGCCGAGCAAAAGAATCCGACCTTCGGGACCAGCGAAGACAAGACCATGCCGGAGCGCACCCGCAAAAACTGGCAGGAACTGCGCGAGAAGATAAAAAATGATGACGCCATGGAACAGGCCAAGGCCGTCAACGCGTTCTTTAACAAGTGGCCTTACCGTACCGATAAGGAACTTTGGGGCATTGAAGACTATTGGGCCACGCCGGCCGAATTCATCAAGAAGTCCGGCGACTGCGAGGACTACGCGATCATCAAGTATTACGCCCTGCGCAGTTTGGGCGTTCCGGCTGATAAAATGCGGATAGTGGCCCTGAACGACACTATCAGGGGCATCGGCCATGCGGTTCTGGCGTTCTATTACAATGATGATGCCTATATTCTTGACAATGTGAGCGGTTTGATTTTGCCGCACATGAATATAACCCACTATGACCCTGTCTATTCCGTGAACGAGCAGTATAGATGGGTGCATGTGAAACCTCTTAACTGATTGAGAAACGGCCGCAAGGCCGCGAGCATTGGCGGACTTTTGACGTTTTACAAACCTGACTAGGAATTTCAGTTGCTGACAAAGGCTTGAGCCTTGCTGTCCAACTAAAAACACATGTGCATGGCGCTGCTTCCGGCCGAACATGAATAACTTGCCAGAAAGCTTGATTTTACATTGCTATAAGGTTAGTTTTTTACCGTCGAGCCTTATCCGCGCCAAGTGCCTGTGACTACCATCCGTGGAGAAAGATATGCGTGACACAGCCGCCCTAACAAGCCCGGACGGGAAAAATCCCGCCCCAACCCGCTACAAGAAGCTTCTGTCTTTCGGCGTTTTGATCGCCGTTGTGCTTATTTGCGTCGTTTTTGCGATCGCATATTACAACGTCTCAAACGCTCGTAGCAACATGGAAGAGGATATCAAACAGCGGCAGGAAGCAGCGGCCAGCAGCAGGGCTGAGGCGACCGGCGCCTGGCTGGCCTCGCTCGCCGATTCCCCCAAGGGGCTCCTTGAAGACAGATCATTCAGGCTTTTTGCCCTGCAGTTGGCGAAGTTCCCGGACGGGGAACCTCTGCTGCTCGAAGACAATAGGTCCGGGAGCGAAGAATTCAAGGATGATAACGAGGAAATGCTCCGGATGGCCATGAATCCCGAGTTGCTCAGAACCTTCCTCTACGACTTTGTCACCAAAAACGGCTTTCTTTTCGCCCGGGTGGTCAACTCCAAAGGCCAGAATTACATCAGCAATGAAGCCGTTCCCGAACCTCTGACCGAACTGCAGATCTCATACGCGGCCGAGGTCATGAAAAGCGGACGCCGCAAAATAGCGCCCTTGCGCTTTGACAGCGACGGGTTTCTGCTTGAGTTCTATATCCCGATTTTTGCCCCGGGCGCGGAACTTATCCAGGACGAGCCGGTCGCCGTGTTCATGATGACCAAGTCCGTGACCGTCAAGATCTCCGAGATGCTGACCCCCAGCGTGCAGGAACCCGGCCGCCGCCTGGCTCTGGTGCAGGACTCGCCGGAAGGCTTTCAGGCCATTGTCCTCGCCCGTGGCAGGTTTGATCTCTCCAAGGCCAAGGAGTTCACTGTCACGGCCGACGGCGTGGCAAGCTTGCCATTTGCCCGCAGAATCAACGCGGATGGAAGCGCCAATGTCTACTCCTCCGGCTTCAAGGTTGTCGGCGCCGACTGGTGGATTGTTTCCGAATTTGATGCAGAGATGGTTGACGCCGCTTTAAGTTCCAGGGCCAAAACCACTTACGGTCTGGCCGCTCTTGTGGCCGCGGTCCTCGCCCTGATAGTTCTCGCTGGCTGGTGGTGGCTTATAGGCCGCGAGCAGGGCGCTGTTAACGACAAGTTCAAGGAGCTGCTCGCGGTTATCGATGAGCAGAAAAAACTGCTCGACGGCATCAACTCCACCATCACCGACCCCATTTCACTGACTGACGTCAAAGGGGTTTACCAGTACGTCAACCGTGCCTTCGCCCAGGCCATCGGGCGTACCCCCGAACAGGTTGTCGGGCTTGACGGCCCGGCTGTGTTCGGATTCGACACGGCAAAACGCCTGAACACATCCGACCAGTATGTTATCATGACCGGCGAAAGCATCTCGGTGAACGAGCTGATCTGGCTGCAATCAAAGCGTTATTATTTCCAGATCGCTAAAACGCCCCTGCGCGACCCCGCAACCCGCACTCCTCAGGGCATTGTCGCCGTCTATCGCGACATTACCAAGCTCGTTGAAACCGAAGAACGCGGACGGCGGGCTATCCAGCAGACCATCGACGCCCTGGTGCGCACCATTGAAGAGGCTGATCCCTTCCTTGGCGGGCATTCACGCATCATGTCCGATGTTGCCAAGCTCACGGCCAGGCACCTTAATATGAGCGACTCCGACGTAGCCACCGTTGAAGCAGCAGCCAACCTTTCCCAGGTCGGCAAGATGTTCGTTCCCCGCGACATTATCCTTAAGCCCGGCGCCCTCAGCCAGGAAGAAAAGAAAGAGATGGAAAAGCACGTTGATCACGCATACAACGTCCTTAAAAACATCGAATTTGATTTGCCCGTGCTTGACGCCATCATGCAGATGAACGAACGCCTCGACGGAAACGGTTACCCCAAAGGTCTTGCTGGCGACCAGATCTCCATGCACGCCAGAATCCTGGCCGTCGCCAACGCCTTCGCCGCCATGGCCAGGCCGCGCTCTTACCGCACGGCCCTGCCGGTTGGAGAAGTGCTCAATATCCTGGACCGCCAGGCCGAAAGCTACGACCCCGAGGTCGTGACCGCCCTGCGCGAAACCCTTGCAACCCCGGCTGGCGAACGTGTAGTCCAACTGGCCGCAAGTTCAAAGGGGAGCTGAACAAAAGCCTGGCGATAGCCAACAGGGCGAGATCGGACATGGCCTCTTTTGCCGGCCAATCCACCTCGCCGGCATCGGTCCCCATATGTATACCAAGACCCCGGCACGGATATTGCTGTCCTGCCGGGGTCTTGCTTATTGACAGTTTTTCTGCAAGGGGAGCTGCCGTTCCGTTCGCAATTGCCGCTCTTTTCTGGTTTTGGGCCGCTCTGGACATGCCGCTTTGTTTGCTATAATCAGAAAATAACGTGAAACTCCGAGCGTCTGGCGATAGAAATTTTAAGATTCCAATATCCTTTCACACCTGGAGATCTTTTTATGAAGGCAACGGATAAAAAATCGTTTGTTTCTTTTTCAGGACTATTCACCCTGTCCTTTTCAGCCCTCCTCGCGCTGGGGTTGTTTTTTGGCTCTCCGGTCCAGGCCCTGGCCAAGGATGTTGAGCTGCCCGTGGGCAAGGCCGCCGGCGAACACGGGCTGACCGTCACCTGGGAAGGGAAGATGGAAGTTCCCGGAAAAACCAGGGAAGATGATTATCCCGCATTCTGGATAGTCGTGAAGCCCGCCGTCAACGGCCAGGCCCTTGACGAAATCGTGCTTGACGGCAGCGATAACGCTCCCTCGGATTATGAGATGGCCCAGATCGCCGACTATAACTTTGATGGATACGACGATATGTGGGTTTGCGAGGACTGGGGCCTCAGGGGGCCTGTGGGCAGCACCTATCTTTTCAATCCCGGGACCGGGAAACTCGAGCTCAACGAGAGCTTCAGCGAATTCAACATCTTCGATGTGGACAAGGACAAGAAGACTCTGACCACCCTCATCCACGGATCAGCCATTGACAACGCCGAGCAGGTTTACATCGTGAAGGGCTTTGACGAGTTGGAACTTGTTTCCGAAGAAGGCACCGAAGGCCGCGAAGACTTGATGGAAAAGAACCAGTACGTCGAATTCAAGCGCACCTACAAGGATGGCAAGCTCGTCACCAACGAAGAGAAGATTGTCGACATGGAAGAATAAGAGCGGGAATATTCAGCACTGCGGGGCAAAGCCCCGGACGAGGGGAACCCGGAGCGCGGATGCGCTTTCGGGTTCCCCTTCAATATTTTTACCAGCCCCAGAAGGGTTTTTCGCTGAATTTGCGTATTTCTTTCTCGTTGGCCCAGAGGATTTCCCCGCTTTGGGGATCCACCAGTTCGAGAGTGATCTGGTAGTAGGTGTCGCGCAGTTCTTTGGTGCGTTTTCTGATGGAGCGCACGGAGCCGGTTATGATGTAGTCGGCCTCCATTATCCTGGCGTTTTCGGCCCTTTCGGTCATGCTCTCGTTAAGGTCGCGTTCATTGACGACCTGATCGAGGTTTTGCTGGTCGGCCAGAAAGCGCACCTTGCCGGAGTTGAGCAGTTTGACGCGGATCTTGTCGGTGATGCCTTTGGCGTCAATGTGTTCGTCAGTGTAGTTCTTGACTTCCCGCAGCCTGATTTTGGGCGGGGCGGAAGCGCGGACGATCCAGTCTGAGCCCAACAGGGATTGGGTCATGAATTCGGCGGTGCTTTGCAGGTCGGTGGAACCGTAAGCCATGTCAACGGTCTCCTCGGCCTGGGGGTCTTCGTAGCGTACGTTGCCGTCGCCGACGCGCCCGGTCCTTGGTCCGCCGCAGGCGGCCAAGGCGAGGAGCAGGGTTGCGGCCAAAGCTGCGTACAGACCGGCCCTGAGCGTGAACGGGATTGATGGATTGCTGTTATGCTTTTTCATGGTCAACTCGCATCGTTAGAAATAATCACCCGGTAATCTTTGGCGCCGGGGACGGTGCTGCGCTCGATTGCCCTGACAGTCACGCCGCCCTTGACAATGACCGGGCGCCAACTGGTCTGCTCAAGGAGATTTTCGTCCTCGTCAAACCACTCGACCCTGTAGACGGACCTGTTAACATCCGAGCTGCTGGAGTTTTTGAAGCTGATGTGAAGAAGGATGAACTCTTCTTCTTCAACCGCTTTCACGTCAAGGACTTCAACGTCATCGTGGTCAACGTAGTCTATCTTGCTTGAGCAGGCGCAGGCCATGAACAGAACGGCCAGAACGCACAAAAGTCGTTTACAGTGCGACATAGTCCAACCTCATATGTTTTCTTGAAATATATGACACAAGTATGATTACAGTCTTTTTGTCCAGTGGCAAGTCCAGCCCCTGGCTGGTTCCGTCAATGGCGACGCTGATGTGCGAGCCGGCCGGAAGCACGGCCCTGGTCAGGTATCCCCTGTTGGGCAAAAGCTCCCAGTTTCGCAGATTGTCGTCGTAAGATGTTGAGAACGCGTTCAGCAAAAGGGTGGTGGCATAGGCGATCAGGGGGGCGTAGCGCCGTGTGTCCTTGTTGCTGGAGGCTGCGGCGTAGACGCCGTAAGCCACCCCTGCCTTGACGATGGCACGGGAAACGGCGGAGGCTGTTTCATAGCGCATTTCGTCCCAGAGGGTACGATGGGCCAGGGCGTTGGTATTGAGGAGCGGCACGGCCTTGAGTTCTTCGCCGTTGGCCTGGATGCTGGGGTCATGGGCGGTGGATACGGCCGGGACGTAACCCGGGAAGTCGATCACGGCATAACCGATGCCCGGCGCGTACACGCGCCTGCGTTTTACCGTCAGGGCCGGGGAGAGTCCGGTCAGGGTGACGATTATCACTTCCTGATCCAGCGGCTCAAGTGAGGCCTGAGCGTGAAGGGCGTTGTCCGGGGGTGTTCGGCCGGAAGGCACATGGCTGGAAGATGCATTTAATGCGGAGGCTGCCTCCAGGGCGGCCTCGCCCATGATCGAAGGCACGGCCGAGATAAGCGCGCCGTCGTCGCCGGCCAGGGTGGCGCCTTCGGTTGTCGGTGGTCTTGCAGCTTTGGCGGATGTTTTTTTGCTTGGGGCGCGCACTTTCGCGTCCTCGGGCGGAAAAAGCAGTTGCGCGGATGAGTTCAGGGCGACGGCTCTGCCCCGGCTGACGCTGGCGTACTGCGGATCTCCGGCCAGATCGCAGACAAGCGCGCTTAGGGCATAGGAGAATGGATCCTGATAGGTGTTGACCAGGGACTGCACGGACGGATCTTTAAGCAGGGTGCGCAGGCTTTGGTCCATAGGCATATCGTCCGGGCTTTCAACCGTGGAAAAGCTGTCGCGTTCGACTATTTTGGCAAGCCTCTCCTCGACTTCGGCCAGCCACTGCTCCTGCCTGAACTCCATTTTGCGCAGTTCGACGGCTGCGGCGTCAATGTCGCCGAGCATCAGGTAGTTGATGGCGTTCACAGTGTGCAGAAGGGAGCGTTCGTACCCGGCGCCGTAGTAACCCCTGGAGCCGATGGCCAGGGTGAACAGCCCGACAGTGCCGGTCATCTGGCGGATGTTGTAAATGGCGCGGTTTTCATATTCCTCAAGGACGTCCTGGGCCGCATTGCAGGCCTGGATTGATTTTTGCCAGTCCCCTTCCATCTGGTAGAGCCTGGCCAGATTGAGATAAAGGTCAAGGTCGCTGCTGTCGTGGGTCAGGTCGACCAGTTCGCTGCGCAGGGGCTCTATTTCTCCAGATTGAACGCCGGCGCGGTAGGCGTGGGTATTTATTTTGCCGGAGCAGCCGGCCAGAAACGCCAATATAAGGACGAAAGCCAAGACCCTCCCGAAAATGCCCAGGCGAAGAGACTTGGCAGCTCCGGAAAAAGGCTGGTCTGGGTGTTTTTGTCCGTACAGCATACAAGCAATCTAATTAAAATTGTGCATGAAATCAACATTACACATGCTGCGATGCGGCTGGAGGCGGATTTGTTTTGTCGAAGAGCAACGGCCACGCTGATCCAGGCTTGGTACTCACTTTGCCGTAAAGGCGTTTTTAGCCTGCCTGCGGCGATGGCGGCGCGTGCGCCGGAGGCGCTAGCAAGGTGAAGGCGGGCGCAGAGGGGAATGGCTGAAGCGAAGGGCAACAGGAAAGGCGTCAGCCTTGGGGGCTAACGATGTTGCTGTTGATGTGAAACATGGTGGACAATATTTTGCCCATGAGGGGGGAGTCGACGTCCTCCCAGTCATCGTCGGAGTCTTGCCAACCGCCGTCAGGTGGGGAGATCTGCGCCCTGGCCCGCTCCAGAAGGGTTTCGGCACTGTCAGAAGCGCTTTGCGGGGCGATTGCCCCTTGTTCGCGCATCATGGCCAGGTAGCAAAGGGCCAGAGGCGAGCCGTCGAGCAATAGCAGTTTATTGGCCTGTTCAATGTCCGTTCTGAGCAAGTCCACACCCTGGTAGTACAATGGGCCTGGCGGCTGTATTTTTTTCTTCCCGGCGCTCATGTCAGCCCTTGTTGCCGAAACGGCCAAGTCAAGATCGTCCGCGTTGCATCCGGAAATGGAAGGCGCGGCCAGTGAGTTGCCTGAAAGGGGGCCGGGAAAAATGACGGCGAGACAGCACAGCCCCAGACAGAGCAAGGCTGTCCTGCTCCACAGGTAAAATGCGCATTCAGAGTCTGGCCGGTATTGTTTCGCCAATTTATTTTCCGATCCTGGTATAACGCCAACAGCGTCTGGCCGTTCCGCATGTATCGCTATCATTTGGATAACGCTTTGCCAATGATAGATATCATCAGGCAGAACGCGCCGCAATGACTCAGCCAACGCTTTGCCAGGATATCAGCGGCAAATCGCCGCGGGCGCGCTTTCAACCATGCCGCCATACCGCCTCTGTCTTTGGCGGCATGCGCTGGGCCTTCTCTTTATCGAACCAGAGCGCACATTTCTTTAATAAAAACTGCGGTTCAAGATGTGGGCGGCCAGGTGTTGCTTATTTTTACAAGAAGGTGCATCATAAAAGATATGTTTTTTATCGAACGCCGAATTTTCTGGCTTTAAACGTCACTGAACAACGGAGCCCGCCATCATGCTTTACAGTGCGCTGTCCGCTTTTTCCGCCGCCGGGGTGTCGATGCAGACGCTTTCCCACAACCTGGCGAACATGAACACTGACGGCTACAAGTCATTGCGCGTTACCCTTGCTACCGGATCGCAGGACCACGGCGTCAGGGTGGCGGGGATCTTTCGCGACATGGCCGCAGGGCCCATGGTCGTAGATACCCTCACCGAACGCGACAATCGGGTTGAGCTTGACCGCATCGGCCGCAACATCCAGGACATGTACGGCAGTTACGACAAGGGCCTTGTGCTTGAAGGCCGGGAGGCCGTCGCCCTTGACCATAAGGCAGCGGTGGAAAAAAACGAGCTTGAGGGCGTGTTTCAGGTGAAAAGCCGCGAGTTGAGCAATGTGGAAGTTTCGAGGGAGTTCGTGAACATGATCAACCTTGAGGCGATGTATGCGGCCAATGCCGCTTCCGTTCGCGCCCAGGACGAGATGACCGGCTCCATCCTCAGCCTGATTGTTTGAATCTTTTTGTTCATGGCCTGCACGCAATCGTGTCTGACTGCCTATGGCAGACAAAACTGAAGACTCGTTTTGTTTTTTTGCCTTGCAGCCAGTCTTACTTCTTGCATCCTGCCGGATTATGGCATAAATAGCACTCTCATTATATCGGAGCGTGGCGCAGATGGTAGCGCGCCTGGTTTGGGACCAGGATGTCGCAGGTTCAAATCCTGTCGCTCCGACCAGATATTTAAACGGGTTACGATTGAAAAATCGTAACCCGTTTTTATTTGGCGGCACAAGAGCGTCCCTACGTTTTGTTTTGCGCAACATTTCCGCGGAACATTTTTGAAGCGAGGCAGCGTAATTGGAATTTGAAACAAGTGGCCAGGCGCTAAGCGAACCGTTCCATTATATCTTTGGCCTCGGCATTGTCCGGGTCTTGCTTCATGGCCAGTTGGGCCGCTTCAAAGGCCTTTTCCTTTTTATTTAGCCTCACATACAGCTTGGCCAGGTTAAGGAGGGTCTTCGGGTGGTTTCCAAACTGGCGGATAGCCTTTAAATAGACTTCCTCGGCTTTTCCCAGCTCGTTCACGGCCATATAGCAGGTAGTGGCCGCGCCGTAGGCTTTGCTGTCCTTGGGAAATTCGGAGATGGACTGCTCCAGAAATTCGGCCGCTTCATAGAAAAGTTTGGCGTCAGACAGCCACTGGCCGATTGAGCTCAAAATTCCGGGCTCATGTCCGAACTCGTCCGCCAGAACCCGCAGGGTGGCCTTGCCCCTGGGGGCGTCTCCGCTCTCCAGATAACCCCTGCCTTTTTCAATCAGGGAATTTTTGCGCCTTTCTACTTCTTCCTGGGCGCTTCTTTGCTTGGCCTCTTCGGTTTCATGCAGGGCCTTGCGGATGATGGGCAACAGGGCCAGGAGCTTTTGTTCCTGGCCTGGGGCATAGGTGATGTTCGTCTTGGATGATTTGCTCAGCGTTTCCAGCAAAACCCGGATTTGCGGCTGGCGGTTCAGTTCTGTGACGCACTCGATGATTAACACCTCTATCTCGAACTTTGCTTTGCGCATCAACTTTGAGCCGAGCGGAATGTAAGCCTCAAGCGCCTGGATGAGCGCGTCAAGCGAGCGGATCGGCTCGTCTCTTTTCAACAGCGACTTGGCCCTGGCAATATTCTGGCTGACGGACAGGGGGATGATTGTTTGCGTCACGGCAACATCCTGCGCTAGTTGTGAAGTGGGTATGGGAATCAGGCCCGTGAACTGGCCGTACACAAAGCTTGCCGGTAAACATGGCAAACATGTCGACTCTAATATTTTCCTTAAGACAAGTAAACTCTTTGACGAGGTTGTTGTATTCACGCGCGCTTGGCCAATCGCTTGACGGTCAAGATGGCTTTGTTGGTGTTTGGCGGCTTTCAGGGCCTGGGCAAACGCGCTGTGCGACAGGAGGCGTTCAGCATGCGCGGGGGAGAAACCCGGCGACAAAATCGGGGGAAGAAGGGCTATCGTTTGGATTCGCTCAAGATTAGTTCGATTTCGTCGAGGGAGAGGCCGGTGGCCTTTGCGAGTTGGAGAGGGCTGCGCCCCTTTTTGGTTCCTGTGATGATGAGTTCGCGCAGGAATTGGGGAGAGCGGCTGATGGCTTCAGCTTGCTCGACCAGTTTTTGAAGTTCGTCGGAGCGTTGCTGGAGAAGCTGGTTGAGAACCTGAAGCTCCTGCTGGCGCACGGCAAAGGTCTGGGTGATTTCGTGTTCCAGTTCGGCGTTGGCCTGAAGTTTGTCGAGAAGGTTTTGCTGTCCGCTTTGGAGTTTGGTCAGCAGTTGCTCGGAGTGTTTGAGCCTGCGAAAAAAGGCCAGCAGGAGGATGAAGAGGATGAGTTCGGCCAGGCTGAGAAAGATGAGGATGTACTGCAATTCAGATCATACCTTCGTGTTGACGATATTGCCCGCCCAGGGATTGGAGCGCCAGGCGGCATCCGGCGACTCAGGAGAGTCATGATCCTGGCCAGGCTGAGTATGCTTTTTTTTATGTGGGGTGTCCAGGTCTTCGCCTTGTTTTTTCCCCCGCTTTTCGGCGTCGGCGTCGGTTCGGATGTGGTTGACTATTTCCGGGCGGTCTGTTTTTTCAATCAGCTTGTTCTGGTCGGCCAGGTTTTGCTTGGCGGTTTCCTCGGCGACCTGGCGCAGGGCATCGGGCTGATTCTGGATAGTGTCGACCAGCTTTTCCACATGTCCCATCTGGACCACAGATACGGGCAGCAGGTTGCTTGTGCTCATTGTCCGCTAATCCTGTACTCCTCAATGTAAATGTCGCCAACTTTGCCGGCGCTCAGGTTTTCGTTGATGACGCCCGCCACGTCGGCCTTGAGGGCGTTCATGACGTCGGAATCGGTCAGGAAGGTCATCGGGCGATTTTTGAGATAGTAGTAGAGGGAGTCCCTGATGACCAGGGTTTTGGACATGATTTCGTTGTTCAGGTTTTCGGTTTCAACAGGGATGCTGAACTGGCAGAGCAAAAACCTGATTTCACCCTCGGGACCGCGCTGCTCTATCCAGAACGGGTCGAGTTTCACGGTGAACGCCGGTCCCTTCGGGGCGTCCGGCACGGGCGGCGTGGTGGGGATGACTTTTACGATCGGCCCTTCTTCTTTTGCTTCTTCTTTGGCCGGCGCATCGGGCGGTTTCTCGCCGCCGAATAAAAACATCTTGGCTCCTATGGCGATGACAATCAAAAGCACGGCGGCGCCGGCGATTTTGATGATTTGTTTTTTGCCGAGCTTCTTCTTTGCTCCGGGTTCAGGTTCCGGCTTGGGTTTGTTGGGCTTGGGCATTTCGACCGGGGCGTCATTTTTGGGCGGCGCCGCCGGTTCCTCCTCTTTCATTTCAAGAAAGGGGGCATCGTCCAGATCCAACTGTACCTTGCGGGAGGTGTCCTGCTGATTTCCCGAGGCCCCGCCTTCTTTTGGGAATGCGGCGGCTTTGGCCTCTTCGGGCCTGGCGTCTTTCTTGGCGGAGGCGGCTGCCTGTTCAAAGAGATCATCAGGCGGCGGGGCGCTGTTGCCGGTATCGAAGTCGTTGTCAGGGACGAGGAAGAGCATGTGATGCCTTTGCCCCTTCTGCCCGGGGCGTTTTCATGGCTGTTTCATGTAAAGCGGTGCGCAGGCGACGCTGCTGAATATTAAGCACAAAACATGCCAGAGTCAAACCATCCTGGGCGATGCTTAATGCCGTCCGGCGATTTTGCCTCGGGATTGTCTCGACCTTCAGCATGTCACAGGCGGGGCGCATTTGCAAGGCGGCCTGCGATTGAGCAGCGGCCTGCGATTGAAAAGAAGGGAGCGGAGGGCATTTTCCGCATAATGCCTTCCGCTCCTCAAGTAACCCTTAATCATTTAGACAGGTCCCGGCGGAAACACTTTTCCGCCATAATCACATTACTAAAAACATATATGCTTGTCAATTTTAAAATATAGGTTCCGCTGACTGGATTTACCCATTTCAAATTGGACGACTGTTCTCCATATCTGCCTGTGGTTGTAGATCTTTATGCGTACCAGCCCTTATGAGGCGGCCAGGCTTAAATTGCAGGTGTCCATCTTCGTGCAGTTTCTGCCGGCTGATTTCGCCAGATAAAGGGCGGTGTCGGCTTCACGCATGAGGGTGTGGCTGTCCTTGCGGGCGCTGGGCGGCATTTCGGCCAGTCCGATGCTGGCTGTCAGACGCAGTTGACGTCCCTCCACCTTGAAGGGGTGGCGCTCAATGCGTAACCGCAGGCGCTCGGCCAGGGCCAGGGCCTGGTCCTTGTCGGTGTGGGGCAAAATTACCACAAATTCTTCGCCGCCGTATCTGGCGCAGTAGTCGGTGCCGCGGATCGTCTTGGCCATGATGTCGGCCACGCCGCGCAGAGCCATGTCGCCTGCATGATGGCCGAAGGTGTCGTTTATCTTCTTGAAGAAATCTATGTCGAGCATGAGCAGGGAGAAGGGCTGGCCATATCTGGCGAACGATTCCATCTCCAATTTGAGCCGCTCTTCAAAATGCCTGCGGCTGTGAACCCTGGTCAGCACGTCGTAGTCGTTGCATCTTTGGATTTTTGAAAAACGCCGGGTGTTGTGCAAGGTCAGCCCAAGGTGCCTGATGGCTGAGTCAAGCGACCGGGCTTGGTCCCGCCCCAGGTTGCGGTCAAGATCCGTCAGGAGCATGAGTACTCCGAATTTTTCATTGCCGGCGGAGATTGGCAGGCAGAGCAAGTGGCCGTCACCCGGTCCAGGCTCGCTCCAGGGGTCGTGCTCGGGCAGCTCGAGGATAAAGGGATCGTGCAGCTTAAAGCCGGAGCCGATCTGGGACTCTACATGCTCCAGCAGGATCGCCCGCCATTTTTCGCCGGAGGCGGAATCATCCGCAGCCGCGATGTGCAGGTCTACGCGAAATTTTCCTTCCTCGTCTTCTGACCACACGGCCGCATTAAGCGAGTGCAGCGGGAAAAGCATGTTCAGGCTGCAAAAGGCCTTTTGCAGGATGTGGCTGATATCCAGTTCCTCCGAGGTAGATGACAGAAAGTTGACCAGAAAGCTCAAAAGTTCGTTTTTGCGGCGCAGGAGTTCCCGCTCGAGCAATATTTCCCTGGTCATGCAATGCATGTCGGAATGCATGGCGTGAATTTCCATGGCCTTTTTCAGGACGTTGCGCGCTTTAGGCCTGTTCAGGGGCGGGATGACGACTTCCGCCAGGCCGTTTTGCATGGCATTTTCCAGGTCTTTTTTGGTGTAGCGCTCGCTGAGCATTATGGCTTTTGGGATCGCCTCCAGGCAGGCCAGGGTGTCTTTGGGCAGGGCCAGAATGCGTTCCATGCCTTTCATGGACAGCCACAGTATGAAGGGTGGGGAAGATTCCGCGTCTTCAAGTGCGGGCGGGTCGTCCAGGCTGTAGTGTTCAAACAGGTACTCCCGCCCCATTGAGTCCTCAATGGCGCTGATCTGCTTTCTGGTCAGTCCGTACGTCCAGCAATGTCCCGGTATTTTCTTTTGCAGCATTTGCTTCTCCTCCCCATGGAGAGCTTGCCAGGTCTTGTTTTGGCGTGAAGCCCGACGACCTGGGCGAAAATCGAATATGGTGTAAACCAATTGGAAAACTGAATGATTTTATGCAAAGTTCGGTCCATAAACAGTATGTAGCGTAATTACAGCGTTTTTTAAGTGTGAAGATATCCGCAGACTTTTCAAAATGCCCGCCGGAGAGAAAGAATTGCCGGCAGACAAGGTTTTGACGCAATCTGAAGGCGGGACAGGATATCGGTGATATCCAGGCACCCCTCCTTGCCCTTTGAGGCGCGAGGTCTGCGTGGTCTCGGATCCTCGCCGGTGGGAAGGTTTTCCCGGAGAAAAGATTTAGGCATGAAGCTTGCTATTATACACAAGTTGTGCCATGTTTGAGTGGAAATTTTAATTGAGGTAGTTATATGGCCCTTGAATTAAGGCAGCAACTCAAGCTTTCTCAGCAACTTGTAATGACCCCGCAATTGCAGCAGGCCATAAAACTTTTGCAATTGTCGCGCATTGAGTTGCTGGAGACAGTCCAGCAAGAGCTCCTGGAAAATCCTTGTTTGGAGGAGTCCTTTGAGGAAGCGCCGGCGCAATTGGAAGAGGGCAGAACTCCTTCCGAGCAAGACGTTGAAGGATACGGCCAGGAGATCGCTCACAATGCCGACTGGGAAGACTACCTCGGCGATTTCGCAAGCACCTCCCGGACATCAGCCCAGCACGAATACGAAAGCATCGACGATGACGGTTTTTCTTTTGAATCCCGTTACGCCGCCAAGCCAGAACTGTCCAGCCATCTCTCCTGGCAGCTTCATCTCTCCCAGCTCACCGGCAGGCAAAAGGAAATCGGGGACGCCATCATCGGAAACCTTGGCTCATCCGGCTATCTTCAGGCTGATTTGTCCGAAGTGGCCGGGCTCTGCGACGCCACCGAAGCCGAGGTTGAAGAAGTTTTGCGCAGCATCCAGTTGTTCGACCCGGTCGGCGTCGCGGCCCGCACGCCCCAGGAGTGTCTGCTGGTGCAGCTAAAGGTTCTTAATTACGACCGGGATCCTATCCTCGTGTCTCTGGTCGCAGAGCACCTTGAAGACCTGGAAAGCAAGCGCTACAAGCCAATTCTACGCAAATTCAAGCTCACGCTCGAGGATCTGAAAGAGTACCTCGACATCATCCAGGGCCTGGACCCCCTGCCCGGGGCCAGCTTTGGCGAGGGCGAGGCCAATTATGTGGCCCCGGACGTCTTCGTATACTCGCTTGACGACGACTTTGTGATCATCCTTAATGAAGACGGCTTGCCCAAGCTTCAGTTGTCCTCGCTCTATGAGGATAACCTTCAGGCGCTTAAGGGCGAAAACAAGGAATATTTGCAAGAAAAAATGCGCTCGGCCTCCTGGCTGATCAAAAGCCTCTATCAGCGCCAGCGCACGCTCTACAAAGTCACCGAGAGCATCGTAAAATATCAGAAAGAGTTTTTCCACTATGGCGTATCGCATTTAAAGCCGCTCATTCTCAAAGATATTGCCGATGACATAAGCATGCACGAGTCAACCGTCAGCCGCATTACATCCAACAAGTATGTGGCCACGCCGCACGGCATATTCGAACTGAAGTTTTTCTTCAACAGCGCCTTGTCCCTGGACGACGGCACCGAAGTCGGCTCGGAAAGCGTAAAAGCCCTGATTAAGCAATACATCAGCGATGAAGATTCCAAGGAACCTCTGAGCGACGAACGCATCGGAGAACTCCTGAAAGAGGCCCTCAACGTCAACATCGCCAGGCGCACTGTGGCAAAATACAGGACCGCCATGAACATCCCCTCATCATCAAAACGACGCGAGTTTTTTTAGACTCGGCCTGCTTGCGGCTGACGTGGCGCTCGGCGCGCGGGCCTTTTGCAACAGGTGCTGTTTGCTTGCGCCGCGAGCCGGCGCACGGCGCAAGCTTTACCAATGGAGTTTTCAGGCAGGCAGAGACATTTCGCAGCGTTGTTTGCGAACCCCGGGAAGATTATCAATGCGGCGGGCAAGTCAATGGTGGACTTGTCCGCTTTTTTTTTGTTTTAATTCAATCGTGCGGCAAAGTCCCTTTTTCCATTCACTGCAAGCCCTGAATGACTAATTAACCGGAGGGCCTATGAACATTTCTTTCACCTTCAAGAACTTTGAACCGTCTGACCACCTGCGCAAATACGCCAAGCGCCGTTTTGAAAAGCTGGCCAGGTTCGTGGCCAAGGCCGAAAACGCCGAGATGAAGATCAACCTCTCCGTGGACAAGTTCCGCCACAAGGCAGAGGTGCAGTTTGCCGGCGACAACATGAACTTCTCGGCAGTGGAGCAGTCGGAAGACATGTATTCCTCGGTCGATCTCGTTTTGGACAAGATTGAAGCGCAGTTGAAAAAGCATGCCGAAAAGATCAAGGAAAAGCGCCACCAAGGTCCGGCAAAGGACTTTGCCCTTGAAATCTTTAAATATACAACCAGAGGCAGCGGTCGCGACACTGTTATTGAGGGAAGCGACAACTTTGACCCCAAGCCGCTTTACCCTGAAGAAGCGGCTATGGTTCTGGATCAGCGCAATGATTACGAGTTTCTTGTGTTCCTCAATGCTGAGTATGAGCGGGTAAACGTCATTTACCGCCGTAAAAATGGCGGATTCGGGCTCATAGACCCTGGCATTTAAGGTGTTTTTTTGTTATTTTGCCTCAGCGCTGTTGGTGGTGCTGAAGCGAAAAGTTTAATCAAAGGCAAACAATAATTAACCGCTGACAAGACAATGAAATTCGCCGATCTTCTTTCCTGTGACTGCATTCTGGCAGACATGTCCGCCCAGACAAAGCCCGAAGCTTTGTCAGAGCTGGCTGGCCCTGTGACGGAACGCTTTCCGCAGCTTGACGGGCAGACTGTTTTTTCAGTGCTGATGGACAGGGAAAATTTCGGCACAACCGCGATGGGGGATGGCGTGGCCATCCCCCACGGCAGGTTGCCCGGCATCGACGGCAACATCCTTGTGATCGGGCGAAGCCACGCGGGCATCGACTTTGGAGCGGCTGACGGGAACCCTTGCCATATATTTTTTATGATCCTCACCCCCGAAGGAAAAAGCGGCCAGCACCTGCGCCTTCTGGCCATGATCGCCAAAAAAGCCAAGGACAGTCTCTTTCGGAGTGACTTTATGAATGCCCCGAACGATAAAGGTCTTTTAGATTTTCTAGCTGACGAGTGAGACTATTCGCAAAACACGACAATGCGCGGGCGCGGCCATACACCCCGGCCAACCCGCTTTTTTTACGGTGTCGGAGTGTTTATGAGCCAGATTGATGCCAATGCCGCGTCGTCTTTTCCAGTTGTGGTGGTCACAGGGCTTTCGGGTTCAGGCAAGACGACCGCGCTCAACGTGTTTGAAGACCTGGGTTTTTTCACTGTTGACGGGCTTCCGTCTGTCCTGGCCTCGCAAATGGCCGGCATGTTCAAAGAGGCGGATCTTGCGGAATACAAGGGCCTGGCTCTTGGGATGGACATTCGCAACCCTGATTTCCTGCAGCACTATGAAGAGGCTTCCGCCAGCATGGGGATGAGCGGGGAAAGGCCGCAGTTGATTTTTTTCGAGGCCCGGCCCGAGGTGCTGATGCAGCGTTACGCGCAGACCAGGCGCCCTCATCCGCTGGAGAAGAAGGGCTACGGCCTTGAGCAGGCCCTCGAGATGGAGAGGTTCAAGCTGGAAAGGCTGCGGGCCAGCGCCGATCTGGTCATTGACACTTCCTCATACTCCATTCACGATCTGCGCCGGACTTTGCAAAGCAAGTGGGATGCCTTGAAGCAGTGCGGGAAAAGTCTGCGGCTGCACATAATCAGCTTTGGATTCAAATACGGCACGCCGGCCGAGGCGGACATGATGCTTGACGTCAGGTTTATACAAAACCCGTACTTCGTGCCGGAACTCAAGGAAATGTCCGGCCGGGACGCGCCGGTGGCCGAGTATGTGCTTGGGAGCGAATCGGGCAAAGCGTTTCTTGGATACCTCAAGGATTTTTTCTGTTTCATCCTTGAGCAGTTTGAGCAGGAAGGGCGTTTTCGCTTCACTGTAGCCGTGGGCTGTACGGGCGGCAGGCACCGCTCCGTCGCCGTGTCCGAGGCGCTGGCGAAAATCGTCGGGGAAGCCGGGTTCTGTCACAGCCTTGAGCACCGGCATTTGAAATTGGGCTAGGCTCAGCCCTTATTGATTCCCGTCCGCGCAAAGCCGCAAAAGAACGGCTTTGCGGCCGGAGAACCAATCGAGACTGGGCCCGGGTTGCAACAGTTTAAAGAATACTGAAAATTTTGATGTGTCTATGCCTAATTCCAATGATTTTCCCATCCTTACGTCCGTTTGCGTCATCGGCGGCGGCAGTTGGGGCACGGCCCTGGCCCACTGTCTGGCAGAAAAAGGCCATGTAGCGCGCATGGTTATGCGCGACCGTGAACTGGCCGCCGAGTTTAACGCGACCGGTCAAAACTCCCGCTATCTGCCGGGAGTTCAGCTCAACCCCGGCATTTCGGCTACAGTTGACCCCGGCGAAGCTCTGGCCGGCGCGCGCATTTGTCTTCTGGCCGTGCCCTGCCAGCACATGCGGGCGGCATTGTCCGCTCTGGCCGGGCTTATCCCGCAAGACGCCTTTCTTGTCTGCGCCTCCAAGGGGGTGGAGTTGGGGACGCACGAGCGGATGTCTGAAGTCGTCGAATCGGTATTGCCGGGCAGCAAGGGGCGGTATGCAATTTTATCCGGACCTTCCTTTGCGAAGGAAGTGGCCGAGGGCAAGCCGTCGGCAGTTGTCCTGGGCTGCGCGGACCAGAAAAACTGCGAATATCTGCGGGATGTTTTTTCCTCGTGCGCCTTTCGGGTCTATTCCAGCCAGGATGTGGCCGGTGTGGAACTCGGCGGGGCGTTCAAGAACGTGGTGGCCATTGCCGCCGGGGTCTGCGACGGGCTTGGGCTTGGCAATAACGCCAGGGCCGCGCTCATTACCAGGGGCCTGGCTGAAATGAGCCGTCTTGGCCAGGCGCTTGGGGCAAGCCCGTCCACTTTCATGGGTTTGTCCGGCATGGGCGATCTGGTTTTGACATGTACCGGCGATCTCTCCCGCAACCGCCAGGTGGGGTTGCGTCTGGCCGCTGGAGAAGGCCTGGATGCCATTGTCGAAAGCATGCGCATGGTAGCCGAGGGAGTTAAATCGACCAGGGCAATCTGCGAACTGGGCGAGAAACACAATTGCGAGTTGCCCATAGCCTCGTCCATGAACGAGGTATTGTCGGGAAGCCAGACGCCGCTTGACGCGGTGCGCAATCTCATGACCAGGGCGCTGAAGGACGAGTGCGTATAACGTCTTGTTCCGCCCTGTCGGCCGGTACGGATCGCGGTCCGGGCTAAGCCAGTTCTTCCCCCCCTCCAGACCTTTGCTCAATCGTTGGTTTCGGGGTCTTTTCTGTGGATCCACCAGCGGTTGTCTTTTGCACCGTACCACCAGCGGGTGTGATCGGTTTCTGCTATTTTCGCGGCGAGGTCTTTGCCGGGTTTGGTTCTGAGGCGTTTGACGGCCGCGTCGAGCCACTTGAGGGCATAGGGGTTTCCCAGGTCCGCTTCTTTTTTCAGATTCAGAATCAGGTCAATCTGGTCGGCATCCTTGGACAGTTCGGCTTCAAGGGTGACGGCCTTTTCCTGTTCTTCCCAAAGCGGCATGACCGCCTTTTCGAGCCCGCTGCCGCAAAGGGCATCATGCATGGCCATTTCGGCGTTGGCCGAGTTATACTGGTGGTTGACATAGTTAAGGTCGCCGGTGCGGGCCTCATGAAAGTCGTGGAACAGGCATAGCAGGGCGGTTTTTTCGGAGTTGGCCCCGGCCATGTTCGCCAGGACGTAACCGATGATGGCGGCGCGAAAGCTGTGTTCGGCGACGTTTTCGCGGCCGGAGCCCAGAAATTGGTAGCCGGTGCGGGGGGTATCTTTAAGCATGCCGGCTTCAAAGAGGAAGTCGGCCAGGCGGTCAAGATCAAAAGGGCTGGCCATGCGGATCTCGTCTTCTGGTTCTGCCATGTTACCAAAGATCGGCCAGGGATTGCCGACGGGCCTTGGGCAGGGATTCATCCATGTATTCGACCCGGATAGTTATGGCCGTTCCGCCGCGCACGTTGAAAACTCCCTCGACGGTCATGCGCCTTGGCGCCAGAAGGCTGATGAAGTCTTCGGCCATGGAATTGGTGATGGTCTCCATGAATGAGCCGTGATTGCGAAATGCGCCCATGTAGAGCTTGAAGGATTTCGACTCCACGCATTTTTCGCCCGGAACGTAGCGGACGCGGATAAGGCCAAAGTCCGGCTGTCCGGTCATCGGGCAGAGACTTGTGAATTCCGGATGCTCGAACTGGATCACATAGTCGCGGTGCGGGAATTTGTTGGGAAACGCTTCCAGGATGGACACGTCCGGCGAGTCGAAGCGGTATTGCGTTTTTTTGCCAAGCTTTGTCAGGCCCTGCGTCTCAGGCGAGTTTTTGCTTTTTTTGTCTTTTGTCATAGTGAAGGCAAGTCCTTGAATATGTATTAAAAAGGCGAAGAAGCCCGATTGGCGGCGCCATGAGCGCGTTTTTGTATAACTACCCCCATACGTTAGATGTTTCAAGGCAAAGTTTGTCCTGCCGGGCAGATCAGGTTGGCCTGCTAAAACTCAAAGCCGCCGGCACGATAAGCGTGCCGGCGGCTTTGTATCGTTTTACCTTGGGGGGCTTACTGGCTAAGCCCTTTTCAATTCCGTGATCAACTCGCCGATGTGGCGGGTCAGCCTGTCAAGTTCTTCAACCGCCGAAGAGGCCTGGCGCATGGCTTCAAAGTTTTCATTGGCCAGGCTGTTGATCTGGTCGGTTCCCTTGTTTATTTGCTCTGTGGTTGCGGATTGCTCTTCGCTTGCGGTTGCGATTGACTGTATTTGCATCGCGGTGCCCATTGATATTTCCACGATTTGCCCTAGCGATTTGCCGGCGCTGCGGGCCAGTTCCGTACTCCTGTCCACGACAAGCGAGGCTGCCTCGACCGCTTTGATATTCTCTTCGGCGCTGGCCTGAATGCCCGAGATGACGCCGGAGACTTCGGCAGTGGCCTGCATTGTTTTTTCGGCGAGTTTGCGGACTTCGTCGGCGACAACGGCAAATCCGCGTCCGGCATCTCCGGCCCTGGCCGCCTCAATGGCGGCGTTCAGGGCAAGCAGGTTGGTCTGGTCGGCGATGTCTGAGATGACGTTCATGACCTGCCCGATGCCTTGGGCCTGCCCGCCCAGTGTGTTCATATGCCCGCACATTATTTTTGTTTTTTCGTGCACTTCCTCAATGGAGCGGATTGTGTCGCTGACAATGCGCGAGCCTTCCTCGGCGTTTTTCCTGGCTTGTTGGGCGTTATCCGAGGCAAGGGAGGCGTTGCGCGCCACTTCGCCGACGGCGCTGCTCATCTCTTCCATGGCCGCGGCTGTTTCTGTGGCGTGCAGCCTTTGCTGCTCCGTGCTTTCCGAGGCCAGGTTGACTGATTTTGCCAGGACTCCCGAGGCGTTCATGGCCTGGTTGACAATGCCTTCAAGCCGGGCTGCGGCCTGATGCATGCCCTGGCGGGTGGCCTTTTCGGCCTCCAGGCGGGCGTTTTCCGCCTCATGCAGGGCGATTTCAGCTCTTTGGGAGCTTTCTTCCGCTTCTTTTGTTTTAAGGTCTGCCTGGTTCAGAACGCAGACCATGTTTGAGACCATGTGTTCGATGCTTCCGGCCAACTGGCCGAGTTCGTCCTTGCGGCCGCCCATGTCGGACTTGGCCTGGTAATCGCCCCCGGCCACCTTGTTGGCGTATGCGGCAAGCGATATGGTCGGCGCGGTGACGCTCCTGGTTATGATGAAAGTCATCAAAAGGGTAATGACAATGGCCACACCGGCGGCGATATAGCTGTGGCTGCCGGCCGAACTCACTGTTGCTTCGAAACTGGTGATGCTTGCGCTTTTTTCTTTATCGAGCATGTCTACTATTTGCTGCAGACTTTCCTGCACTGACTCCATGCGCTTTACCGCCACGGTGGTAAAGTATTCGCCTGCCTCAGGGGTTTTGCCTTCCTCTTTCAGCCGCCTGATGTGGGCGACCGTTTCGTGCAGCTCCCTGTGCGGAGTTTCTATTCTTTCCAGCGTAACAGCCAGGCGCGGCACCAATCTTTCGGCGTTTTTCCGCCCTTCGCCATAATACCATTTGCCAAAGGCGCATTTGGTCGGGTCTTCCTGGATGCTGATTGTTTTAAGGCCGGCGTTGAGCGAATAATCCTGCAACGCATAGATCCACTTCAAGTGGTCTATTTCCCTGAGCAGCATGGTCGAGGACACTTCTTCAACCTGAAGAACTTTTTCGCTTTCTGTGGACAGAGAGCGCAGCGCGGACAAAGAAGAAACAGTCATAAGGCAGACGATTAACAGCAACACGCCTATGGATATGCTTATTTTTTTTGTAATTCCGATATTATTCCAGCTCATAAGGCCACCCTGAGGATATGTCGATAGGCATTGTACACGGTATACTATTCCGGCTAATAGAAATAATATTAACTTTTAACATTGAGATCAATCTTTTTGTTTAGAATGTTGATGCTTGGTAAGCCATTTCAAAAACCCGGCCTGATGATGCAGCCCGGTTGCATTACGGATGGAAGGTTTTCGTCAGTATTTGTTTTTAGTCGTCCAGCCTTGAATCAGCGGCTGCTGGCGCGAATGTCGGCAAGGCGCACCAGACGGATGCTTTTGTCGCGCATCCATTGCCATTCTTTCAGGGCCTGGAGAGTTTCGGGCAGGGGATGCCCGATGGCTATGCATTTTCCGGTCAGGTTTGCGATCCGCTCCGCCTGTTTCAGTTGTCTTATGATGCTCTTGCGGTCCCGCTCATGATCCAGGAATACGTTGCGTCTGAAAGCCGGGATGCCCAACTCTGCCGCCTCCGTGTAAAAGCGGCTACGACCGTGGGTAAGGCTGTCCAGGGAGAACAGGCCTTTTTCTTTGAGAACGGAAACAACTACTCCGATTCCGCTTCTGTCCTGGGTGAAAGCCGAGCCCATGTGGTTGTTCAGGCCAACGGCATAGGGCACCCGCTCAATGCCCTGTTCAACCAGGCCTCTGATGCGGTCGGCGGTCATGGAGCCAAGAAGAACCCCCGGCCCGGCGTCAACGCCCGGATGCCCGACAGGCTGCATGGGATAATGCACCAGAACCTCACGTCCGGTCTCATGCGCGCGTCTTGCGCCGCTTTTGGTGTGGGCTGCAAAGGGCCAAAAGGCCATTGTTACCGGGTAATCAAGTTCCAGCAGGGTGTTGAGGGATTTTCTGTTCGCCCCCAGGTCGTCTATGACGATGACCATAAGCGCCGGTTCTCCAGGGCGCCTGGACGGCAAAACAACCGGCTCGGGTTTTTCCTTGCCGGGGCCATCGGAGGGATCTGCGGGGCCGCCAGCCCCAAAGGCGTGTCCGAGCCCGGCGATCTGGCTGAAACTGGTCTTGCCCGGATAAAGGTGCAGGCGGTGTGTTTCCTCGTTATCAAGGTAGACGGCGATGAGGTTGGGGCCGATTTCTTTCATGGTCGCCCCCTTGGCCCAAAGGTCCAAGCTGCGGTCCAATTCGCCTAGAAAGACCAGCGGGTCGTCGCCTGGCAGGATTTCGACATCCTGGTGGCTTTTACCGTCCTTGGGCCAGAGGCGGGTATGTCCGAGGGGCAGTTTGCATTGGTAGGCGGCCTGGATGATGGCGTAGTCAACATGCATGATAAGCTCATCCCTGGTCGGTTCCAGGCTTTCCTCGTAGGCCAGCTCCTGCAATTCCGACAATGCCTGGACGACCAGGGCGCGTTCTTCTTCTGTCAAATCCTCAAGGTTATCGCCGGAGTCAGCGTATTGCGGAGCCGTATAATAATTATCATCCGAAGGCGCCAGGGCATCCTGCCGCGTCTGCCCCCTTTCTCCAAGCGCGCCTTTGTAGTGCAGAGCGGAATATATACCCAGCCCGCAAATAACGATCATGGCGATGCCGACCAAAATGCCGGCCAGCAGCGCCGGCAAAAAGCGGTTGCGCCTGTTCCTGCCTTTCCACTTCGGAGCGATGGGCGGCGCTGCCTCCCGAGTATTTTTTCTGGAATCAGACATTAAATTATAAACTGTTTGCTAATGATTTGATTAAAACGGCCTGGGCAACAGAACCACATTCAGACTCGCTTACCCCACAAAAAATGGGCAAAGGAAGGGGGACTGGAGGAGAATAACAACCAGGGGCCGCGCCTCTGGTTCCGCTCCTTCAGTCATCCGTTCACGGTCCCGGGCGGTTTGTTTTGAGGTATTCTTCGAAGTAGGCGACGGTTTTCACCAGTCCCTGGTGCAGGGGGGTGACCGGGGCCCAGTTGATTGTTTTCTGGGCCAGGCCGATGTCGGGTCCGCGTCGCATGGGTTCGCCTTTTGGCAGGGGCTGGAAGACTATTTGCGAGCGGGAGTTGGTCATTTCGATGATGCCTTTGGCCAGGTCGATGATGGTGTATTCGTTCGGGTTGCCGAGGTTCATGGGGCCGATGAAGTCGTCCGGGGTTTCGCCCATGAAAGAGACCAGAGCGCGGACTATGTCATCCACATAGCAGAATGAGCGGGTCTGGGAACCGTCCCCGAAAACTGTGATGTCCTTGTTGCGCAGGGCGGCCACGACAAAGCTTGAGACTACCTGGCCGTCGTTCGGGTGCATGCGCGGCCCGTAGGTGTTAAAGACGCGGGCGACCTTGACGGCAGTTTTGTTCTGACGGTGATAGTCATAAAAGAGGGTCTCGGCGGCCCTTTTGCCTTCTTCGTAGCATGCGCGGCTGCCGTTGGTATTGACCCTTCCCCAGTAATCCTCGGTGACGGGGTTTACCTCGGTGTTGCCGTAAATTTCCGAGGCGGAGGTCTGGAGGATCTTTGCCCGGGTGCGCTCGGCCAGTTCCAGCATGTTGATGGCGCCGTGGACCGATGTTTTGATGGTCTGGACCGGGTCGCGCTGGTAGTAGACCGGCGAGGCCGGGCAGGCCAGGTTGTAAATTTCATCGACTTCGACCCGGATGGGCTCGGTCACATCATGCCGCACAAGGTCGAAGTTGCGATTGTGCAGAAGGTGATGGATGTTGCGCCTGGTGCCGCAGTAGAAATTGTCCAGGCAAATGACCTCCGACCCTTTGGACAAAAGGTGTTCACACAAATGAGAGCCGATGAAACCGGCCCCGCCGGTGACCAGAATTCGTTTGGCGGTGAGCATGCAAACCTCGCAACGGCATTTGTTGTTTGTCCATTTTTTACTGGGATGGCCTGACAGCCCGGATATAGGCAAATCATATCCAGGCGGGATATTGGCGAGTGGAGGGACAGTGCCCCGCTGCTAAGGGATTAATGACCGAAAGAGAGGGGCCGCGCAAGGGCTTTTGACAGTTTTTTGCGCAAATCACCAGGAAAAATGCATCTCGCTGATATAGTTGCGCAAGAAGCATTCGTCAGATGCCAGATCCACGGGGTTGACGTGGGCGGCCCAGGCTTGCAGCCTGTCGCGGATGGTTTCGTCGCGGGCCAAAAGACAGGCTCCGGATAATGACGCGTTGCCGACGGTCTTAATCTTTGAGGTTATGCCGGGCGGAAAAAATCCTGCATTGTCCAAGGCGTCCAGAGGGACATGCTCCCCAAAGGCCCCTGCCAGGAAGATTTTTGCAAGCTCCCTGGCAGGCAGGCCGGCGCGGGACAAGAGGCGCTTTAGGCCGAGGCTGAAGGCGGCCTTGACTTTCAGGAGTTCCTCAACGTCGGCGGCAAAAAGGTGGAAGCCGTGCGGCAGCGGAAGCCGGCCGGACAGTTCGGAAGGGTGCGAAGGCGGCGGCAGCCTCAAGATGCGCGTGGCGTCAGCCGCGATGAAACGTCCGTCGCGGCTGAGTATCCCTTGCTGCAAGAGGATATGCAGGAGGGATAAATAGCCTGTTCCACTGATGCCTTGAGCGATGGGCATATTCTGGCCGGCGTTTTCAGAGCCGACAGAATGGCCAGGTTCATAGAAGTGGGCCTGAAGGCCCTGCGGGCCGAGGGAAAAGGAGGTGATAGCGCCGGGTCCGGACTCAACGCCGAAGGCCAGCCCGATGCCTTCCAGGGCCGGCCCGAGGGCCACGCTGGCGCAAAGCGCCTTATCGGGCGACAGGGCCAGGAGAAATTCGCCGTTTGTTCCCATGTCGGCAAGCAAAAAGGGATATCGGGGTGGCGCGGAACTTCCGAAGACCACGGCGGCATACCCGGCGCTGATGTCGCCCCCGACAAAGGGGGCCAGTTGCGGCGGGATGTAGACGCTGCCAAGCCCTTCGACCTCATATGTCTTCCCACCTTCAAAAGGCAGTTTATATGGGGCGGCGCTCAGGGCGTGAGGCTTGATGCCGAGGAAAATCGAGGTCATGGCGGGGTTTCCGGCCAGGCAGATTCGACATCCGGAGCCTGACTGACCGACGGTTTTTCCGGCTATCTCAGCAAGCGGAGAAACTACAAGCGAGCGCAGTCTTTCCAGCCCGCCGTCCGTTCCGGCATAACTCAGGCGCGACATTACCTCGCTCCCCGCTCCCAACTGCGGGTTAAGTGTGCCGCCTTTCGCCAGGATGTCGCCGCAAGAGTCGACCCAACTCCAGGCGATTGAGGTGGTGCCAAGATCGATGCCGAGGCTGCCGCCGGCTTTTGCCAGGCCGGGTGCAGTGCCGGTTTTAATGCTGCCGGCGACGCCCGCTTCACTGCCGGCCTCAATGCCGGTTTCAATGAAAGGCGCTTTCTTGAAAGTCCGTTTTATGGCAATGCGGTCTTCAAGCGCGCCGCCCTTGTCTTCACGCTGCCGCAATGTTGCCGGAACTTCGGCCTCCATGCCGTCCTGCGCCCGGTGGCAACAGCCCAGCCGCCATCCTGCTTCAAGCTCTTGCTCGTTGAAAAACAGCTTTTCCTTTGAAACGGGCGCGGGCGGTTTCGAGGTGACGCGGATGGCGCACAGTCCGCACGCTCCAAGCCCTGAGCACAAGGCTTTGGCTTCAAAAAGGCCGGAGAGAAAGACCGCCTGGGCCAAGGTGTCGCCATCGTTAAACAGGATAATTATCCGGGCGCTTTTTGTTTCAGGGGGCATTGCCGTGATTCGGCTCTGGAAAACGCATGGCACGGGGGAGGCGTTCAGCTTTATGCTTCTGTCACGTTGCATCCTTGCCTCCTTTCTTACCGTTTGCCGACGGCAAGGGCCGAACTTATGGTGTGAGCCAGTTCCCTGTCGTAATATGCGGCTGCAAGCTCGGCGGTGCGCAGAATCTGGGCGTCCGTGGCCGCTCCTTCCCGGATCGCCGCCACAAGCTCTGGCAAAAGCTCTGGCTCCAGCCTGAACGGCTTGAGGCAGTTCAGCATGAAGTCAAGAATGGCCGGGTCGCGGCATTCCCGCCAGGCCAGGCATGCCAGGTCAAAGGCCGTGTCCGGCATGGGATCCGGACCTTGCCTTAAAAAACCAGGGCAGAACAGCCTGCCCAGGACAAAATATATTCCGGCCATGAAAAAGAGCATTCCCGGCCGGTCACCCGGCGGGGCGGAACGCGCCTGAAACGTCTCCGCAAATAACCGGGCCGTCTCAGGGTGGGCAGCCAGGCCCCGCTCAAGCGTTTGCCTGGCATCATCCGCCTTTTCCTGTCTCAGGTGGATGAGAGCGATGTTCAGGAAGGGGGAAATGTTCAGGCCATGCTTTGCGTGTCGCTCAAGGTTGTCCAGGCCGGACTTCAATCGTCCGGTTCTGGCGAAAATTACGCCCAAAAGGCCGGCCGCCATGATGGCGGCTTCGCCATTTCCCCGTGCCAGTTCAACGAGCATCCCAACGGATCTGGCGTATGATCCGCCGTATCGGCAACTTAGCAGGTATAGGCTGCGCGCGGCTAAAAAAGCAAAGAAATCGGTCTGTTCAGCCGAAGAGCGCTTGCCTTTCGCCGGGATTGAGCCGACATGCTCAATCAACCACTCTGCCCTGTGCCTGGAAGTGTGGAACAAGCGGCATTCGCGCTGCCCTTCAAACGCGATTTCCCGGTTCAGGTCATAATTCTCAAGAATGGAGTCAAGTCTGGAAAATACACTGTGCGGATTATAGCAGACAAGGTGCCGTCCATCGATGAAAAAGTCGTCAACTCCCGGCAAGCCGGCTTCGGTAAAAACCAGGCCGCCAGAGGCAAGGCCCTGAAAAATCCGCAATGTCAGCCCGGGAAAGAAATTTTCGTTTAAAACGATTTTGGAGCGCGCAAACACATCCTGCATCCTGGCAACGGATACGTCCTGCACCAGGTTTATCTTGAACCGCTGTCCCAGCACTCCCAGCAAATTGGCCCTTTTTTTCCGGTGTTCGGTGATCCGGCCGACAAACGAAATATCGTGCTCTTTGGCGCGGCCAGGTTCTCTGAAATCAGCCTCGTCAGCGCAAAGAGGCAGCCAGAGCGGGGTTGTTTGTTTTGAGGCCAGGGAGACCGCGGAGGGTTTCTGATCCACGAATACGTCATCAAAGATATCCAGCAACCCTTCAAGCCAGAATTCGTTTAAAGTTGAATCAATGCACCAGGCCGCCAGGCGCCAGGCGCAACGGTGAAGATCAAAGGGAAGCTTGAAGTCTCCCCAAAGTTCCAGCAGCACCAGATCCGGCTCAGGGCACACCGCCATGACCTGCTCGTTGATGCCGGCATCTTCGCGCAGGCGGATGTCAAAGACATCATGCCCCAGCGCCCTCAGCCCGCTTTTTAGAAAGGTGCCCTGGTAAACGATTTTCATGTCCGGATATTAGCTCTGTCAGTCAAATAAATAAAGATATATGTGTGTTGGCGGGTATCACACCGGATTCTCTAATTTACTCGGCATGGCAGGCACGATAGAACCAGAGTCACTAAAACCTTAAACCAGCAAACACCAAAACGGACAAAGAATGGAGGGGGCAGGGGGGGTGGAGCGCGGATCATCCGTCCCAGGACATCATGGCAACAACCACACCGGCTTCCTTCCCTGGTTCTCCCCCGGCATTGCGCTAAGCGCGCTTGCTAAGTGCTGACAGGATATATATACTTTGTTTTTTGGGTTTGACTGACGGCCAATCTGGAGGTCCATCATGACGCATCGTACTGACGAAGTACTCAAACACGCCGATTTTTCTGATATACGGAACCGCAATGAATCGCGGGTCCGCGCAGCCATTGGGGAAGCCCTTGCCGATATGGGGCACGCCAATATGCCGGAAGAAATGGTCAGAGATATTTTTGCTTACGCTCTCAATCAGCTTCCCGCCCGCTATGCGCAGCCCGGCACGATTGTTTTGCGCGATCCGGTCAGGAAAGAGCATATCAGAGATGTGGTGACAAAGGCCGTCCTGCACATTATGCAAAATCCCAAAACATAAGGAAGGCCGATGTCTGAAGACGCCTCATTCGCGTTGCGGGGCAAAGGACTGCACGTTTTCCCCGGGCGGGCGGCCCTTCCCATTGTTGCGGACGTCCACATGCACACATCATATTCCCACGGCCAGGCCGGGGTCGATGAGATGTACCTGGCGGCCAGGGCCAAAGGGCTGGCCATAATCGGCTTTTCCGAGCATTCCCCTCGCCCGGCTGGCTACGTCTACGCCTGTGATTACCAGGAAAAGCTGGTCGCAGGCTTCCCCAATTATGTTAAGGACGTTCGCAATATCGCCCGCAAGGCCGAAGAAGATGGGGCGCGAGTGCTCTTCGGGCTGGAACTTGACTACATCCCGGCTGAAACAAATTTTGCCAGGGCGCTCGTAAACGAGTACGACTTTGACTATATCATCGGCGGTCTGCATTTTCAGGGAACCTGGGGCTTTGACGCGACGGCCGGCGAATGGGAGCCCCTCTCTCAGGCCCAACGCTTCGCGGCATACGACGCCTATTACACAGATCTGGAGAGCATGTGCCTGACCGGCCTGTTTCACGTCGCCGCCCATCCTGATCTCATCAAAATTTTCACCGTGGATGACTTCAACGCCTGGCTTTTGGCTGAAAACTCAAAGGTTCTGGTCAAAAGAGCGCTGACAGCCATGAAGGACGCCGGCATGGCCATGGAGGTTTCCTCGGCGGGCTTGCGCAAGCCCTGCAAGGAAATCTACCCTGGCCCGGAGATAATGAAGATCGCTTCGGACCTGGCCCTGCCAATCTCCTTCGGAGCTGACGCCCACTGTGTAAACACACCGGCCCACGCCTTTGGACAATTGTCCAGGTATGCCGCCAGCCACGGCTACACCCACAGCCTCATCTTCATCAAGGGCAAGGCCCAAATAATTCCGTTCGCGTCTTAGGGCGGTTGGCGAGGGGATATCGGGCAATCGCCCTGAGAGCCCCTTGCTTCCTTTCCCCTTTTTGGGGTGCGGTTGTGGATTTTGTGCGGGATTGGTTATGGGACTGATGCGGTGGTGGGGTATTGGTTTTTTGGCGTGGGCGAACTCATAAGGATTGTTTTGGTATGACGGACTGTTTTCCTTTGGTTGAGCTCAGCCATGCCTCGGTGAGCTATGCTGAATGCCTTGCTTTGCAGGATGTAACATTTTCAGTTTATCCCGGACAGAACTGGGTGGTGCTTGGGCCTAACGGGTCCGGCAAGTCCACGCTTTTAAAGGTGCTTTCCGGGGAGGCGCGGGTAACTGCGGAAAACCAGAGACCGCCCGGAGCTTCTGAAGAGCAGGGCAGCTGCCTATGGTGCTTTGAAGGGGAGCAGGAACCGTATGTTCTGAGCGCGCGCACCCATACGAGAATCGTATCCCCGGCGGTGCAGGAAAACTATCATCGTCAGGGATGGAATGTCACCGGGCTTGAAACAATCCTGGCTTCCATCGGGAATTCGGCTTTACTGTACGGAAAGGTTGAAGACGGCCAGATCGGGGCGGCCAGAAATCTGGCCCGGCAGGCCGGGGCTGAACATTTGCTTGAGTTGCCCGTGCCGGCCATGTCCCAGGGGCAATTGCGTCTCGTCCTGATTTTGCGAGCTGTGTTTTGCCGTCCCAAACTTCTCCTGCTTGACGAACCCTTTGACGGGCTTGACGCCGAATCCCGCAAGACGGCCCTTGAATTGATCAGGTTGGCGGTTTCGCAAGGCAGCACATATGTGATCACCGCCCACCGGGAAAAGGACATTCCGCCGGATATCCTTCACGCGCTGCGCCTTGAGAGGGGACGGGCCACGATAATGACCGCTGCCGAACTTGTTGAGGCGAAAGGCGGGGCCGGCGTATTTTTTCCAGGCCAAAAGCTGTCTGAGAAGCCGCAGCGTATGCCTGAGGTCCAAAAGGACGGCGGTGGGGAGAAGAGCGCCCTCCAGCCGGACGGCAGGAACACGGCAATCCATTCCGGTCTTTTATCGGATCCCGGTCTGGGCTGGGCCGGCGCTCTTCCTCCGGAATTATCCGGCAGGCCGACCTTCAAGCTTGAAAATGTTGATGTCTATATCGATCGCCTGCAAGCGCTTTACGATATCAACTGGACCGTAATGCCAGGCGAGCAGTGGATCATCACCGGCGGCAACGGGGCGGGTAAAAGCACAATCCTGCGCCTTTTGTACGGCGACGAGTTTGCCGCCTTTGGCGGGAGTCTGTCCTGGTTTGGCCGGGAGAACATGCCGCTTGCCGAGCTTCGCCGCCTGGTGGGCTATGTTTCCGATCGCTTGCAGCAGCGCTATTCATACGATTTGAACGGGCTCGACCTTGTTCTCTCCGGGTTTTACGGAACAATCGGCCTGTATCATACCCCGTCGGCCGCCGAGCGCGAGGGCGCTGCCGGGCTGCTGAGACTGCTTGAACTTGAAGAATATGCGGATGTTCCTTTAAGCGCTCTTTCCAGCGGTCTGGGCAGGCGTTTTTTGCTTGCGCGGTCTCTTGTGGCCAAGCCGGCGGCCCTTTTGCTGGACGAACCCTGCTCGGGCCTTGACGGGCCGTCCCGCGAGCAGTTTTTGGCGAGCCTTCCCGTTCTGGACAAGGCCGGGGTGCGCATGGTGTATGTTTCCCACCATCACGAGGATATTCCGGATTTTTTCAGCCACGAGCTGGCACTGAAAGAGGGGCGGGTGGTGTATTGCGGCCCCAGGCGCTGACCGCGCCGGGGGGGGGATTTCGGCAGAGAAAAAATGCCTGTAACTCACTATCTGCGCAGTAATTTTCCAAAATCTTGAGGCTTCAATGAAATGCAAACCTAAGGCGTGCTTTTTCGACCTGGACGGCACTCTGCTTAACAGCCTGGCCGATATAGCTGACGCTGTCAACGCTTCTCTGGCCGCGTTCAACCTCCCCACACACACCCTGGACGCCTACCGCTATTTTGTCGGCGGCGGCGTCAGGCGTCTTTTCGCCTCTGTGGTTCCTGACGGGCTTCCCCAGGAAACTCTCGCGGCCTTGGGCGCCGACATGAAACGGCGCTTCTTGAGCGGAGCCGCCAACAAGACCGAGCCCTACGAGGGAATCAGCGACCTTTTGCTCGCCTTGCGCCAGATGGACCTGCCTCTCGCTATTTTGTCAAACAAGGAAGACGCGCTGGTAAAAGAGCTGGTCAAACATTTTTTTCCAGACGTGGAATTTGTCGATGTACGCGGCCAGGGAGCGGTGTTTCCCTTGAAGCCGGATCCGGCGGCGGCTCTGGACATGGCCGCGCAACTGGAGTTGTCCCCCTGCGACATCATTTTCATAGGCGACACGCGCACCGACATGGAAACGGCCGTCAACGCGGGCATGATTCCTGCCGGAGTGACCTGGGGATTCAGGACAAAAGAAGAGCTTCTAAAATACGGTGCAAAAATAGTCATTGATAGGCCGCAGGAGTTGCTCGATCACATCCGGTAACTCTCAAACGCGCCAAATCAAACTCACAAGGGGGCGAAAATGGATACGATAGTTTTACGTCTGGCCCCGGAAACGCGCTTCAGGCTTGAGCTTCTGGCTGAAACCGCCAGCCAGAGCCGTTCGGATCTGGTGGCTCGGGCCGTACACAAATATGTGACCGAGGAATTGATGAAACTGGTTGAGCAGGGCAAGCTGCCGCCGTCGGTGCTGAATATGGACAAACCAGGGCTTGGCGGTCTGAACATCACGGTTTGACAGCAGAAGCGTATAACGTCCCAATGCATCCGAAGCGTCTTTCGCAACATCAGCCACAAATACGCCAAGCTCTGCCGCGCCACTCCACGCTTCCCCTCCCCCGGCTCTTCATCCATCCTGTTGCGCGGCTTGGTCCATGGTGTGCTGGCTGTCGGCGCAGCGGTCGAGGTCTGAGCTTACGAGGCGGGCAAGGGCCTGGGCGATTTCTTCTTCTTCAAAGGCCACTGCGGTTACGCCGATTTGTTTGAGAACGCCGGCATCGTTTATGAACCTGGCGCGGGCCAGGATGCGGATTTTGCCGTTCATGTTGCGGGCCAGGCTGGCCGCGGCCACGGTGGCGGCGATGTCCGGCACGGTGAGGATCAGGTAGTCGGCCTTTTCTATTCCTGCGGCGTTGAGGATTTCCTTTTTGGAGGCGTCGCCAAAGATTGCTTTTCGCCCTTTGTCGGTCAAGCTGTTGACGGTGTCGACATTCATGTCGATGACTACCGGGGTGATGTCTTTTTCGACCATAGCGTCGATGACGCTCCTGCCGGTGGGCCCGTGGCCGACCACGATGGCGATGGAATTTTGCTCCAGAAACTCATCGGAGAAGCCTTCGCGCAGGCGCTCGTTGCCGCCAAGGGCCTTTCTGTCCGCTCTTGCGTTCATCAGCCTCCAGAGGCGCGGGTGCTTTTGCAGTATGCGCTCAAAGAATGGGATCAGCTTGAAGTATCCAGAGTTTATGGTGATTGATATGAGGGCGCAGACAATGAGAAGGCTGTGGACCTCCGGCCCGATCAGCTTGTTGGCCAGGGCTTCGGAGGCGAGGATGAAGGAAAATTCGCCGATCTGGGACAGGCCGGTGGCTACGGTCAGGGCGGTTCTTGTTGAGTATCCGAGCAGGGTGACCACTATGAGGGAGGTTATGGGCTTGATGAGCAGGACGACCAGCAGGCAGACCAGGACGAGCATGGGGTTGTTGATCAGGAACATGGGGTCAAAGAGCATGCCGACCGAGAGGAAGAATATGACGGCGAACGCGTCCCGCAGGGGGAGGATGTCCGCGCCGGCCTGATGGCTGACGTTGCTTTTGCCGACCACCATTCCGCCGAGAAAGGCCCCGAGAGCCACGGACGCGTGGAAGAATACGGCCGCGCCCATGGCGATGGCGAAAGCGATTACCAGGACGGTGAGGGTGAACAGTTCCTGGGAACGCGTGCGCGCTACCTTGGAGAGCAGCCAGGGCACGACCTTGCCGCCCACGACAAGGACGATGATCCACAGAATGATAAGCCTGCCGATGCCGCCGGCAAGGGCTATCAGAAGCGGCATGAACTCCAGGGTGCCGGTTTTGACGAGGGCTGTGGCCACGCCGGGCATGATGACCAGCACAAGGACCGTGAATATATCCTCAACAACAAGCCAGCCGACCGCGACGTGCTGGATCGCCTCTACCACGCCATTGTCGGCCAGAACGCGCAAAAGCACGACAGTGCTGGCAACGGCCATGCCAAGGCCGAGGATCAGGCCGTTGCCCAGAGACATGCCCATCATGGTCGCGACCAGAACGCCGCAACTGGTGGTCACGGTACACTGGATGAGCGCCCCAGGCACCGCCACTCCCTTGACGGACCAGAGATCCTTCATATTGAAATGCAGTCCCACGCCGAACATGAGCAGGATGATGCCGGCTTCGGCCAGTTCCTGGGCCAGGGTGTTGTCCACGACAAACCCTGGGGTATGCGGGCCGACGAGAATGCCGGCGATCAGATACCCGACGATCGGGGATAGGCCGATCCGGTTGGTGATGTAACCTAAAACCAGGGCCAGGGTCAGGCCGATGGCCATTATTTCAAGTAGGGGATAATTATGCATGTTCTCTGCTCTTTAAAACGCAAGCGGATTTTCCGGCAAACGCGCTGTTGCCGCGCTGTTTGAGTTTTTTGCCCGGTTACGTGGAGAACGCGCGCTGTAACACGCTCATCGCGGATGCGAGTTTATTCCAAAGGAAGTTCCGGGCAGACCGGAGCGTCTGGAATACATGATTTTGCTTTGAATATCAATTTTCAAGTTATGGTCTGTCTGTGAATGAATTTTGCCCGCAATCAGATGTTTTTTGTGAAGTTTCGGGACCGTGGCCTGGCGCGTCGGCAAACGCCGGGCTTTTTTTGCGAATCTCCCCGAGCATGAACCCAACGATGGCGTCGACGCTCATGTCCGAGGTGTCAATGGGCAGGGCGTCATGAGCCGGCTTTAGGGGGGCGATGTCCCTGGTGCTGTCTGTCTCGTCCCTTTCCATAATTTGCCTGAGCAGTTTGTCAAAGTCAGCCGGTTTTCCCATTTCCTGGTATTGTTTGAAGCGCCGCATGGCCCTGACTTCAGGCCTGGCCATGAGAAAGAACTTGAATGGCGCGGACGGAAAGATGACGGTACCCATGTCGCGCCCCTCGGCCACGAGGGAAAATTCCCGTCCAAGCCCCTGCTGGGCGGATTTCAGGAATTGCCTGATTACTGGCATGGTGGCGATTCTGGAGGCGTTCATGCCGGCTTCTTCAGAGCGGATCTCCTCGCCCGCTTCCACACCGTTGCACAAAAGAGCGGTCGAATCGCCGGCTCCCGACAGCGTGAAGCGAAAGGCGGCCAGCAGCCGGGCCAGATCGCCGTCCGGCAGCGCCAGGTCGGCCGCGGACAGGCGGCAGCCCAGGATGCGGAACATGGCGCCGGTGTCCAGGCAGGCTACGCCAAGCTCCCTGGAGACGGTTTTGGCCAGGGTGCTTTTTCCGACACCGGCCGGGCCGTCGATTGTTACAATCAGCGGGGTGGCGTTCATGATCCGATCGCTTCGCTCAGGAGCCTGACAAACATCTTGTTTTCATCGTCGTTGCCAACGCTGACCCTTAAAAGATCCGGCATCCCGTAGCTTTTAAGGGGCCTGATGATCAAACCTTTGGCAAGCAGTTCCTCGAACACCTCAAAAGCTTTTTTCGCGCAGCCGCCCGGCAGGCCGAACATGATGAAGTTGGCGCGGGAGGGGTGCACCTTGCAGCCGAGTCCGGCCAGGGCGCTGGACAGGTATTCCCGCCCCCGGCTGACGGCGGACAGGGTGGCCTGTCTGAAGGCCGTATCAGCCAGAGCGGCAATACCGGCCTCCTCGGCCAGGATGTTTATGGAAAATGGCGGTCTTACCCGGCGAAGGCAGTCTGCAAGGGCCAAAGGCAGAATGCCGTATCCGAGCCGCAGGCCGGCCAGGCCGTAGCTCTTTGAAAAAGTGCGCAGAATGGCGAGGTTTCCGTCCGGTTTCCAGTCCTGGAGCATGGAATATGCCGGCTCGTCTCCGGCAAAATCCATATAGGCTTCATCGATAACCAACAGGCATGTTTTGGGCAGTTTTTTCGCGAAATCACGCACGGTCCCGACAGGCGGGCACCAGCCGGAAGGATTGTCGGGCGTGGTGATGAAGCATACGGCTGTGTTTTCATCCACGGCGTTCAAGAGCCCGTCCCAGTCAAAGGAGAAATCCTCTCTCACGTCGACCTGGCGGAATTCAACCCCGCAGAAACGGCTCTGCAGGCCGTAAAGGCTGAAACATGGACGGCAGGCCAGAACATTGTTTTTACCCGGGGTGGGGCAGGTGCGCACGATGAGGTCGATAAGTTCGTCCGATCCGTTTCCGGCCACGATTGCCGCCGGGCTAAGGCCGTGGTGCGCGGCAATGGAGGCGGCCAGCCTGGGGCTGCCGGACTGGGCGTATCTGAAGGTTAAGCCGGCCTTTTGGTTGATTGCATCTTTGACCAGCGGTGAGACGCCGAGCGGGTTTTCATTGCTGGCCATTTTTACCACAAACTCAAGGCCGTATTTTTCGCGTATTTCATCAATGGAAAGACCGGGGCTGTAGGGAGTGAAGGCCTGTACCTCGGGGCGGATCGGGAAGGGGCTCAACGAATAGGGCATAGCGTTACCGTGAAATGGGGGATGAAACTAAGTTATGAAAAATGCGCCGTCAAGTGCGTCTGGCTGATCTTGAAATTGTAAAAAAAGAGCGAAATAAAAGCAAGGCAGGACATTGCCTCTTTTGGAACAAGCCGGCAATGCCCTGCGCCGCGATATCAGGCCGCCCCGCTATTGCAGGGCGGCTGTTCTGCATTATGATTTTGGCCTGACGGTCAATACGGGGATCGGGGAATTTTTGACAATTCGTTCGGCCACTGAGCCGAACAAGATACGGTCAATACCTGTACGTCCGTGTGTGCCCATGATGATCAGGTCAGCGTTGCAGGCGACTGAAAAATTCAGAATTTCCTCGGCCGCGTAGCCGTTAAGAACCTTGGATGAGGTTCTCACGCCGGAAAGATGCTCACCGACAAAGGTTTCAAGTGATTTTTCCGCTCCGCTGACGATCTCTCCGACAAAGCTTTCAATGGAGCTGGGCGGCACATGGAAGCCGACATACTGCGTCAGAGAGGGAGCGGCGTAAACGGCGACTACCTCGGCATCAAGGCCTTTGGCCAGAGTTACCGCGTATTGGGCGATCGTTTCGCTGTGGGGAGAAAGGTCAACCGCGCAAATGATTTTCTTAATTTCCGGCATATAGGACTCCTTATCGGTCAGGATATAAGTTTAAGCGCCTGTTTCATTTAAAATTTACCTGTTTTTGAAAAAACAGACAACTGTTTCGATAAAAAATAATGGCCGGGCATTCAGAAAAGACATTTCCGACATCGGCCGCCGGCACATTGGGGACTGAGCCAGGCTCAGCCCTCATTAATCCGCCTGCTGCAAAGCCGCTCTTTTCCGTCTGCCTGCGTCGCAATGAGAAAATTGATCTTGCAGTATTTCAATACAGCTTCGCCCAATTTTCCCCTTGCTCCTTGCCGGCCGAAAAAGCCCG
>JAVBNM010000039.1:0-60914 GCA_031551565.1 Desulfovibrionaceae bacterium
CCAGGATGATGCCGAGAACGAAGCCGATGATCCCGGCGGGCAGGATGAGGGACATGCTGTAGAGAAGGCCCTGATTGAGGTGCGGGATGATGCGTTCCCAGAAAAGCTCGGCTGTCAGCACGCTGGTTCCTCGGAAAAGAGCTTGTTGCAGAAATCCTGCGTGCGGGAGTTGACTCCGGGGGCCAGGAGTTCGGCCGGGGAGCCGTGTTCGATGATTTTTCCTTTTTCCATGAACAGGATTTCAGTGGCCAGGGCCTTGGCGAATTCCATCTGGTGGGAGGCCATGACCATGGTCATGCCGCCTCTGGCCAGTTCGCGGATGACGGCTGTGACTTCGCCGACAAGTTCAGGGTCAAGGGCCGAGGTGGGTTCGTCGAGCAGGATGACTATGGGATCCATGGCCAGGGCCCGGGCGATGGCCACGCGCTGTTTCTGGCCGCCGGAGAGTTGAGCCGGGTAGAGCGTGGAGCGTTGGGCCAGGCCGACGCGCTCAAGTTCCATCATGGCCCGCAGGTTGGCGTCGTGGGCGGACATGTGTTTTACTTTTTTAAGGGCCACGGCCACGTTGTCCTTGGCGGTCAGATGGTCGAACAGGTTGAAATCTTGAAAGATCATGCCGACATGCTGCCTTAGTGAACGGGTCTGGCATTTGTTCGAGGGATCTATTTCTTGGCCGTCAAGAAATACGCTGCCGGTGTTCGGCCGAAGGAGCAGGTTCAGGCATTGCAGGAAGGTGCTTTTGCCGGCTCCGGACGGGCCGATGACCACCTTGACCTGACCTTTGTGGATGGCCACGGATATATCGTCGAGAATTTTTTTGCCTCCCAGGAAGAGGGACAGGTTCCGCGTTTCCAATAGCGCGTGGTTTTGGCTGTCCGGGGCGGCTCCGGTTGAAACTTCGGTCATCAGTAATCTCTCTTGGGGTCTCGCTTGGCCGGTTAAATGGGGGTGTATCCGGGAATGCGCCAGGATTTTTCCAAAATGCGCAGCAGTCTGACCCCGATGAAAGTGATGATGAAATACAGGGCGGCCGCGCTGGCGTAGAAGGCCATATACTGGGTGGTGCTTGTGGCGATGGCCTTTGTTCTTGCCATAAGCTCAAGGGTGCCGAGTACGGAGACGAGGGCGGAATCCTTGAGCAGGATGGAATACTCGTTGGACCAGCCCGGAACCGCTATACGCAGGGCCTGGGGCAAGATTATGGTGCGGATGGCCTGAAAGTCGGACATGCCAAGGGCTCTTGCGGCCTTTAATTGGCCGGAGGGCAGGGAGTTTATGGCTCCACGAAAAATTTGCGACTGGTAGGCGGCGCTGGTCAGGCCAAGAACAAGGCAGGAGGCGGAAAAAGCCGAGATGTTCAGGCCAAGCTGATAGGCCAGCCCGAAATAGAAAAGATAGAGCAGCACCAGGATGGGCACGCCCCGGAAAAACCAGACGTAGACCCGGATGATGAAACCGGGGACGGGCGGGGCGTAGACCAGGACGACCGCCATGGGCACGCCGAGAATCAGTCCAAGGACCATTGCCAAAAGCACGGTCAGGACGGTGATCCCGGCTCCTTTCAGGATAAAGGGCAGGGCCTGGATGACAGCCTCTATGCCTTCAATCATCGTTATCTCTTGATTTCCAACCGTGTTAAAAACTCGCGATTATGGTGAGGCCTGACAGAGAACCGCCTTTGGCCGTTGAACGCGCGCAGTATAAATCAAACGGGAGCAAACTTCCATAGTCAAGGACGCGAATTTCCGGGCGACCGGAGCGCGGCAAAGCGCATCCGACTCGCCCGGAAATGTTGTTTGGCGTGGACGGGTATCAGCGAAGGTTATTTCGTGTTGATATACTTGTCCTGAAGTTCCTGCCAGTAAGGATCTTTCATGAGGAGCTCGTAGCCCTTGTTGATCATGTCGCGCAGTTCGGCGTCTTCGTTGCGGGTGGCCACGCCGAAGTTGTCGGGGTCGGTGAATTCGCCGGCTACCTTGATCGGCTTTTTGCCCTGGTTCATGGCGTAGTTGGCCGGGGCGGAGTCAATGGCGGCGCCGTCGATGCGTCCGTTCACCAGGTCGTCGATGGCCAGGGGCGGGGACTCGTAGAACCTCAGTTCATAGTTCCACTTGTTGGGCTCACGGTTGGCTTTGAGCCATTCGGCCTCGTTGGTTCCGGCCTGCACGCCGATGACTTTTTTGCCGGTCAGCAGATCTTCCTTGGTCAGGCTGCTGTCATTTTTGACCAGAAGGTACTTGCTGATGACCCAGTAAGGATTGGAGAATGTGACGAGCTTTTGGCGCTCGGGAGAGATGCTCATACCCGAGCAGACCATGTCGATTTTTTTGGCCAAAAGGCTCGGGGTGATGCCGTCCCAATCCATGGGCTTGTGTTCCACTTCAAAGCCCATTTTTTTGGCGATCCAGTTCATTGAGTCAACGTCAAAACCGGTGGGGTTGCCGGAAGGGTCGAGGTAGGCAAAAGGAGGGTAGTTGGCGTCAATGCCGTTGATGTATTTTTGCGCGGCCACGGCGCTGCCGGACATCAGAAGAAAGACAGCCAGAATTGCGGAACCAAGAACTCTGAATGACATGTTAAACCTCGCTAGATTATGATGAAAGGAACGGGCGAAAACCCGGTTCAAAGCGGCTTTTACGGTCATGAGCACATGAATTTGGCGAGCGGTGATCCGTCTGAGGCGAAAATCACCCGCTGTAATCTCCGCGTTTTTACCAGAACGCGACGCCTACTGCAACAGAATTGATTCTCGGCGCAAACGCGTATTACCTCTTGTGTCTGAATGCCAGTTGTTTTATCTTCATTGTTTGCGTTGGCAAACTTGTATAGAAGGAGCTGCGGTATCTTTGGAAATACTGACAACTTCAGTGTTTCCTTAAAAAAGGCAGGCAAAATGAAGGTAAAATCTCACAAGCAGGGCATACAGGTCGCAAAGTCCCCGACCAAGACATTCGCCGATTTTATCAGGAAATCAGGCCTGAAAAGCACCCCTCAGCGCAATGCCATAGTAAGGGTTTTTTTTAAGCTTGATCAGCACTTGACCACCGAAGAACTGTACAACAATGTTTGCCAGGAGGATGACAGCATCGGCCAGGCGACAGTGTACCGTACTCTCAAGCTCCTTTGTGCCGCCGGTCTGGCCCGCGAGGTTCATTTCGGGGACGGCTCGGCCAGGTACGAACCGGTAAAAGACGATTCGCACCACGATCACCTGATTTGCGATATATGCGGCAGCAATATAGAGGTGGTCGACGAGACCATTGAGGAACTGCAGGAAAGACTGGCAGCTTCACATGGATTCAAGTTGACTTCGCACCGCATGTATCTGTTCGGCATTTGCAAAAATTGCAGGAACGACTCGGAATGACCATATCCGGCCGTCAAGGGCGGGCTGGTTGATATTGAGTTCTTGCCGATAAGGGCAGCCGCTCTGTTCGTTTTTCTCTTAAAGCGTCGCCTTTGACGTGTAAAGGCAGGTATGACTGACAGTTTTTCTTATGTGATCCTGCCGGACAGCGGCGCTGACCTTTTGCGCCGGGAGCTCGAAATCGCCTTCACTCGCGCCGGATTCGGGGTATGCAGGGTGTGCCCCAGGCAACTGCAGGATCCCGCAAGCCCGGATTACTTGCCGCTGGTGCTTGAGCGGACAGGGCCTTCTTTATTTTTCAGCATCAATTTTCAAGGTTTGTCCAACTTGAAGCAGACCCTTGAGCATCTCAAGGCCGGGCGCTCCTTGTGCGCGGTCTGGTGCGTGGACAACCCCTGGAACATACTGGCCGGGGTCAGGGATCCAAGGTGGAAGGAACTGCCCTTTTTCGTTACTGACGAGAGCTTTCTGCCGGGACTTTTGAAGCACGGGGCGAAAAAAGCGGCCCACTTGCCTTTGGCCGGCTGCGTTACCTCGTTTGTTCAATTTCGCCCAAAGCCGGCTGATGAAGGACAGGCCAGAGCAAGTGAAGACGAAAACGGTTCCGGTTTTTTCGCCTTTGCCGGGCGGCTGTCTTTTCCCGGGAAGGATGCATTTCACGAAGGCGCGCGCGTTGAGGAGCCGGTCATGGCCGAGGCGCTGTCAATGCTGACTCAGGGCCGCAGGCCGCACTCCTTTTGGTGGGAAAAAAAACTGGGCCTGGGAAAAACCGTTCTTTGGCCCGGCAAGGCTTACCGCCCGGTGTCGCTTGGGGCCGAGGAGTCGAACGCGGTTTGGAGGGTCATGTGCGCCAGGGAAGCCGCCAGGGTCGGCGAGCAGTATAAACCGGGCCACGGGCTTTATATTTACGGCGATTCAGGCTGGAGCGGCCACAAACCTGAGAATGCCAGGCTGCTCGACCCTGTGGATTACTATGCGCATTTACCCGCGATATATGAAAAATCACGCTACAGCCTGGCCATGACAAGCATGCAACTGACCAGGGGACTAACCCAGCGTCACTTTGACGTCTGGCTGTGCCGCGGGTTTTGCCTGACGGATCATTCTGGCGGTCTGGATATTTTTCCCCAAGAGCTGGTAAGGCCGATTATGTTCGACAAGTCCGCAGAACTGGGAGCGTTGGTGGAGCGCCTGGAGAATAATCCCGCCCGCCGCGAAAGTCTGCAAATGGACTGGATTGAGCACATTCTTTCGAAACATACCTATGATCACAGGGTGATGGAAATAGTCGAGCGCTGCGGGATGTAGGCCCTTCCCAGCGCGCAGGGCAATGCCGGTGCAACTGTGATTTACTCGGAGTCGCACTAATTTCTTGTCATATCCGGCAAAAAATTGTAGCTAGCTATTGCTTCAAACGGCACTGGCTGTTAAGAATCTCTGGCCGTCGACGCCCGTTTGGGCAAAGGCCGCCAAGACGCAGTTTGCTTTTAAGGAGAAACCATGATGACCGAGGCCCCAACCAACCCGGAACAACAAGCCCTGGAAGCTCAGGAACAACCTGAAATTTCTCAGGATGACCAGGCCTTGAGCGCAAACGCCCAAGCCGTTCCTCCCCATTCCTCTTCGTCCGCGCCGACCCTTGCCTCTTCTCAGGGAGAGCCTGTGGTTGCGAGCGCGAAAGAGCCGTCAGGCGAGGAAATGTCTTTTGCCCAGATGCTTGAGGAACACGAGCGCGAAGAAAAGCCCCAGTCCAGGCTTAATCCGGGCCAGCGAGTCAGCGCCAGGGTAGTGGCAATTACCAGCGACACGGTCTTTGTCAGCACCGGCGCGAAGGTGGATGGAATTGTCGACCGCGAGGAACTGCTGATTGACGGCGAGTTGCCGTGCAAGGTTGGCGACACAATCGACCTCTACGTCGTTACGGCCACTGCCCAGGAAGTCAAGCTTTCCAAGATGCTGCGCGGTTCCGGGAATATTTCAGCTCTTGAGGAGGCGCGTGACGCCGGTTTGCCTATTGAAGGAAAGGTCACGGCCCAGGTCAAGGGCGGCTACTCCATTGACATCATGAAGCGCCGCGCGTTCTGCCCGGGCAGCCAGATCGACCTGCGGCCTCTTGACGATCCCGAGTCAGTGGTTGGCAAGACCATGACCTTTATCATCACCCGTCTTGAAAAAGGCGGACGCAATATTGTGGTTTCACGCCGCGCTCTGCTTGAACGTGAGCAGGCCGAAAGCCGTGAGGCCGTTCTTTCCGCCCTTAAGGTTGACGACGTGATCGAAGCGGTGGTCGTCAGGGTGGCTCCTTTTGGCGCATTTGTGGATCTTGGCGGCGGAGTCGAAGGGCTTGTGCATGTGTCGGAGCTTGCTTGGGGCCGTATCGCGAGCGCCGATGAGGCTGTGAGCCTGGGCGACAAGCTGCGGGTCAAGGTTACCGGTATTGAGCAGACCGACAAGGGGCTCAGAATCTCCCTTTCAGCCAAGAAGGTCATGGACGATCCCTGGAAAGACCTGGACGCCAGGCTGCATGTTGGCGACTGCGTCGAGGGCAAGGTTGTCCGTACCGCTCCGTTTGGCGCTTTTGTGGAGGTTCTGCCGGGCATTGAGGGTTTGGTGCATCTCTCCGAACTGTCATATGAGCGCAGGGTCAACAAAACCGAAGACGTGGTGGTGGCTGGCGACCATATCACCGTCAAAGTCAAGGAAGTCGACTTGTCCAAGAAGCGTGTGTCCTTGAGCCTGCGCGATGTCGCCGGCAATCCCTGGGACACCCTTGGCGACACCTTCAGTGAAGGTCAGGAAATTACGGGAACGCTGGAAAAAAGGGCTCCATTCGGGTTTTTCATCACCCTGGCCCCCGGCATCACCGGCCTTCTGCCCAATTCGAGCGTAAGCCCTGGCGCGCGCAAGGAACTCGACAAGCTTTCCCCCGGCGGCGCCATTGAGGTGGTAGTCAAGGAAGTGGATCGTGCCAACCGTAAAATTTCTCTTGGCACTGTCGGCGGCTCGGACGAGCAGTCTGGCGGTGGTTCCGCGGCCCGCGGCGAACGTGGAGAACGTGGGGCTCGCAAGGGAGAAGAGAGAGACTGGAAGCAGCACGCCCCGAAGCCTGCTTCGCTCGGCAGCCTTGGTTCAGCCTTGCAGGCTGCGCTGGATAAGAAAAAAAAATAGCGCCTTAACATTTGCTCCTATATCGGCCCCCATTGCCAACCGGCAATGGGGGCTTTTTTTGTACGACGCAAGAGCCTGAATCCATAAACTTTTGGCCAGTCCCAACTCTTGTGATCTATGCAGGAGATCCATCTGGTGTATCCATCTATTCATCTTGTTGTTGTCTGGTAACTAATACCGTTATGCTCTCTTATTTTTATAAAATGAAATTAAAATAGACTGCTCTGTTTCGTATTTAGACACTCAAAACAACAGGGTGACGGTCTGTGAAATTGTCTTTCCACCATTTAATTTGATATTTTTCAAAAACAATGTATATTTTAGGTGGTATCTGCTTTTCAACCCAGAGGAAGAATGTTTCTGCTCATCATGCGAACGGGTTGGTGCAGCATTGGACGTTTTACATTCGGGATGCATTGTGAATAAGGATCGTGGCCGGAAAAATAATGCCACAGGCTGTAAAATTCAGACCATGTGCAAGCCGGCGGCTAAGAAAGTGGCGCAGGAACACAGGTGGTCTTTTTCAACGCAGCCTAGTATTTCCAGCGCGGCAACATGGGAATGGGATATCGCCGCCCACGTTTGCCACTACTCGCCGGAGTGGCGGAAAATCATCGGCCATGACGGGTCTGATGCCCCAATTTCGCGAAATTTGAGCTGGTGGTCCGGCCGGATACATGTAGAAGATTTGCCCGGCATTTTGGAAGTGCATCGGCAAATTTTTGATGGAAAACTGGAAGAAGCGGAAATAATTTACAGGTTGAAGGGGGCGGATGGCTGCTGGATCCGGATTTTGAGCAGAGGGGTTGTCTCAAAGTGGAATGATGACGGCACGCCGGAGGTTATGTCCGGAATGTGCATTGACATATCGCACCTTGCCATTGATCCGCCATTGCATGACGATGGATGTCCGATTGAGGGCATTGACGGGGATTCTCCTGGCCGGGAATCCCAAAGCGCGTGCGAGGACACAACGGCTGGTGTGGACAAGCAATCGCCCAAACTGAACGAGCTTCGTTTGAGTGCTTTATATCGGTTAGTCCACATGGATCAGGCATCTGAGGACGAAGTGCTGAATTTCGCCATGACCAGCATGCTTCAACTTACAAACAGCAAGAACGGATTCATTTTCATTCCAAAGCCGGACTCTGCGGTCACCGAGTGCTTTTTGGGGTCCAGCGGGTATTACATAAGCGCTGGCGGCGACGTTCAGCCAGCGGACACGCTGCCCGCTGAAATCCTTGAGGCTTTGACGGCTGAGAGCGGTATTACCCGCAAGGGCCGCATCGTTAACGCTGGCGGCGCCTCTTCAGTGATGAGCCTGTTTGGCGGTTCGGAGCCGATAACGCGATACATCATGGCGCCCAGCACGGAGGATGGGCGTACTATGTGCCTTGCTGGGGTGGGCAACAAGCCTTTTGATTATGATGAATCGGATTTGCAACAAATCGTGGCGTTTGTCAGCAATATGTGGCTTATCTTGCGCCGCCGCCGTCATATGGTTGAGCTGCAGCAGGCCCGGGAGGCCGCCGAGGTTGCCGGAAAGGCCAAGGGCGAGTTTCTGGCCAATGTCAGCCATGAGCTGCGCACGCCCCTGAACGGCATTCTCAGCATGTTGCAGTTGCTTGAGGGATATCCCATGACCGAGCAACAGCATAAATTTTTGAATGCAGCCTACCTTTCGGGAAACGCCCTGGTGCATATCATTTCAGATATTCTGGATTTTTCTCGCCTTGAGTCCGGGCAACTGCCTCTGAGCATGGAGCCTTTTGACCTCAAGGCGTCTATTTTGTCCAGCCTGCGGCTGTTTGGCAAGGAGGCGGAAAGAGCGGGACTGGGTTTTTTCACGGAAATCGACCCTGACATCCCCGATTTATTGCTGGGGGATGACACGCGAATTCGCCAAATTGTCTTCAACCTGGTGGGGAACGCCCTTAAATTCACCGAAAGAGGCAGAATTTCAGTACGCTGCACCCAAGATCCGCGAACGTCTCCCGGCAAGGTCACGATCCGCCTCAATGTGACGGATACGGGTATCGGCATTCCAAAAGAGAAGCAGGGCCAGCTTTTTAATGCTTTTACGCAGGTGGACGGGTTTTTTGCTAAAAAAGTCCCTGGCACCGGTCTTGGCCTGAGCATTGTCAAGCGGCTGGCGGTCATGATGAATGGCGATGTTTGGCTGGAAAGTGAGCCGGGCAATGGCACAAGCGTCACCTGCACGATTGTCCTTGATGAGCCGGCCGCGCATTCGGATGAGGATAAATCGGAGCATTCCGGGACAAGCAAGCGCAACCGGGAGGCTTTGGATATCCTTGTGGCCGAAGATGACGTCGTTGGCAGATTTGCCATTCTGTCCTTTCTGCGCAGACTCGGCCACCGGGCTGTTTGCGTGAATGACGGGCGTCAGGCCTTGGAAGCGCTGCATCTCTACCCATTTGATTGTCTGTTGACCGATATACAGATGCCCGTCATGGACGGGTTGGAGCTGGCTCATCGCATCCATACAAACAGTGGTGACAGCTTCTTGCCATCAGAAGAGGTCTGCGCGCTGGTGCGAAAGGTTTTTCCCAACGTGCCGGGTAATGGCGTGGCGCTGGCCAGGCATATTCCCATTGTAGCGGTGAGCGCCCACACCACGGACGACGACCGCGAGCGCTTTTCTGAGATGGGCATTAACTATTTTATCGCCAAGCCGATAATTATGCATCAGTTGAAAGAAGTGTTGCATAAGGTTGGCGAGCAGATAGGGGAGCGGGGATATTGAGGGTCTTGTAATTTTGTCTCCCGTTTTGCCCATCACCAAAGAATTCCTTTTATTCTCTAATAAAATTAGAATGATAATTTTTAATTGCTAATTTTTATAGTTAGCTTTAAGAACCATCTTGTACTGTATTTATTATTTAATTCAGGTAGGTCATTTGCATGGCATTACGTTCCAAGATGCTTCTATTCCTCTTGCCGCCGCTTGTATTAATCGTGATAACCCTGGTTGCCTTTGCTTATCATCAGCAAAACAGCCTGGCTGAACACGAGGCTCACGCCAGGGCAGAGGCTATTTTGGCCCAGGAGGCGATGCAGTTCACGGAATCACTGAGTGCCACCTACATTGATGCACGCGCCCAGGCCCGGCTGTTTGCCGAAATGAAGCGCATGGGAAAGACCGATCGGGCGTTCATGGCCGAGGCGCTCAGAGCGCAGTTGGAAGCAAATTCCCATTACTTTGGCGCCTGGGGCATGTGGGAAGCGAATGCTTTTGACGGCCGGGATGCGGAGATCGCCGCTGAAAAGAAATTAGGCCTGGAGGATGTGTTTTCATCAGAAAGCGGGGCTATAAATGCGTACTGGATCAGGAGCGGAAACTCCCTTGAGGCCCATCCAGGAACCGACAGCCAACGTGAGGAAGAATACTATTCGGTGCCGATGTCGTCACGCAAGGCCAGTTACCCGATTTACATTGACGATACTGTGAACAAGCTTATGCTCACGGTGGCCGTGCCTGTTGTCCTCGACGGCAAAGCGCTTGGCGTGACCGGCGTTGACATAGGGCTCGACGCGATTCAGGGCAAGGTGGACACCATCCGGCCCTATGAAACCGGATATGCCATGCTTTTCAGCCAGGGTGGGCAAATAATCGCCGCCCCGGACAGAAAACTCATGGGCAAACGCATTGATGACATGTCCACGGATAACTCGAGCGGAAAGCCGGTCGCTACGCTGTTTTCTCCCGCCGCCAAAAACGCCGTCTTGCAAGGTGTGAGCCTGACTGAGGAGGAAAATTCCGCATTTACTGGCGAGAAGGTTGTAACCATTTACAAACAGATCCACATGGCCGACGGCACCAACACCTGGACCTTTGCTCTGTCTCTGCCTACGGAGAAAATCTACGCCGAAAGCAGAAGCTCGGCCCGTTGGATGCTCGGCATCGGCGGTCTTGGCATTATTGTGGCTTTTGCCGTGATTATTCCTGTTGTGTCCAGCATGGCGTGCGCCCTGCGTCAGGGAGTGGCCTATGCCCAGACGGTGGCTGAGGGGGATTTGGACAAGGATTTCCATAGTGATCGCAAGGATGAGCTTGGCGACTTGTCCAAGGCCCTCGGACTCATGGTGGCAAACCTGCGCCAGCGCATCGGCGAGGCCGAGCGGCTTAACGCCGAAACCGGGGAACAGCGCCGCCTGGCTGAAGCCGCGACCCTGGAAGCCAAGGCGGCCCTGGCTAAAGCCGAATCCGGACGCCATGCGTTGCTGCAAGCCGCTACGAACATTCAGGATGTTGTCGAGCAATTGACCGAGGCTTCAGATCAGCTCTCGGAGCAGGTAAAGCACGCAAGCGACAGCGCCCGTGCCCAGCGCGATCAGGTCGCTGCCAGCGCATCGGCCATGGAACAGATGCAGACGGCCGTGCATGAGGTGGCCAGAAGCGCGGGCGCCGCTTCCGAGACGTCTGAAAAAACAAGGAACAATGCTGAGGGCGGAGCCGGCATTGTTCAAAAATCCGTCCAGGCAATTGACCTCGTCCAGGCGGACACGCTGAAGATGAAAAAGATTATTGAAAACTTGGGCAAACAGACAGAGGCCATCGGCTCCATAATGACCGTGATCAGCGACATAGCCGATCAGACCAACCTGCTGGCCTTAAACGCCGCCATCGAAGCTGCCAGGGCCGGCGAGGCGGGGCGAGGTTTTGCCGTGGTGGCCGATGAAGTCCGCAAACTGGCGGAAAAGACCATGGTTGCGACCAAGGAAGTGGGCAGCGCCATAACCGGCATCCAGCAGGGAGCGCAACAAAGCGTTTTCGCCGTGGACGCGGCCACTGCCAACCTTGACGCAGCCACCGCCCTGGTCAATCAGTCCGGGGAGGCCTTGTCCGGCATTGTCCAGGAAGCGGTGCACACGGCGGAACAGGTGCGAAACATCGCTGCCGGGGCTGAAGAACAGTCGGCAACCAGCAAGTCTGTCACCATTTCTCTGGCTGATATAAATACCAACGCTGAAGAAACATCCAGGCTCATGCACAGTTCGGCGCAGGCGGTCACGAACCTGGCCAGGCAGATTCATCAGTTGCAAGTCCTGACAACAGCTTTGCGAAAGGATTGAGCGGGTCGCAAAGAACATAAGAAAACAGATGCGGGGAGGTGTCTTGTTATGGGCAAATCCCGGGCGTCGGGGTGTAAGCCCGAAGCACAAAGGCGGAAGGGTCAATAATCACTCAAGAACCGCAAGGCAATTAGCAAGATGCCTATGGGCAGCCCCACCAGCGCGGCTATCCGCATTGTGGATACCGCGCTGCGCGCTTTTTCCACATCCCCTGATTCAAGCGCTTCTTTGATCCGGTTTTCCGCCCTGAACATGAAGAATAGAGAGGGGATAAAGAATAACACAGCGATCAGCCGCCATACCCACCGGCCGCGAGCAATTCTTTTCACTTCTTCCAGGTTTTTGTCCGTATTGTCAGTGACGGCATTGGCTGATTCTTCGTTCATGACGGCTCCTTTCAATTTATCCAAGAACTTTGAACAAGAGCAAATATCAGAGGAGCCAAGATGCCGCAACTGCTCACATGGGCTTTATTTGCCGGTAAATTAGCTGCTCCCAGGCGTTTGGAGAAATGAAGTCCCGTGTGTCTATCGGGTTGCCCAAAAGCTCAAAGAAAATGTCGTGGGGAACAGGAGCGAAGATGTGCGCGAATTTCAGGATATCAAAGTAGCACAGGGTATTCACGATATCAGGGCTGGGGAACAATGATTCTCTGGCTGAAGGGCTTTTCCAGATAATCGTCTGCGGGTTGCGGCTTATCAGGGTGCAATAAGAATAATCCTTGTATTTCTCGTGGATTGTGAAAACTGTCTTGTACACGTCCCCATGCCACGGGCCGCCCGGCTTTCCTTTTCTCGTCAGACCCGCTTTTTCCCGATACATGTAGCACAGTTCGTCGTCGGGAAGCGAGCTGTACGGGTCGTTGGGGACCGTGTCGTCAAGTATCCATACAGTACCGTCGTGGGCGAAGGCCAGGCTGTTCTCAAAGTCTCTTAACGATTGCTCATATGTATGCAGTCCGTCTATAAGTATGATGTCGAACCGGATGTTGCTTTCAGAGTCGCGAAAGGCGTCGGACGGCGGATGAGAGGGGAAAATTTGGAAAAAATCGTCTGATTTCATCCTGTAGAAGAATGTACCCGGTTTTTTATGCTCCTCCGGATCGAACAGGAAAACTGGGTCGACCGCGACCTTTTTCGGCAAATCAACCCGCAGGAACGTGGCGCCCCGCAATACGCCAATCTCCAGGTAAGTCAATGCATTTCGCCGCTCCGCGATTTTATTGATCAGATTGGCATAAGACATGTGCGCCGACCTCACAGCTTAGATGATGTTACGTCACTGAAAGTAATACCGCCATTGTCTTGAAAATGTGCAGACAGGCTCGCGCATGATTTGCAGCCAGCGCCAAGTTGCTTGCGTATAAAGTGTCTATACTACAAAAGGTTGAAAATCTAGCTGGTAAGGTAAATATTGCCCATAGTTGCAACATCGCCTTCTGAGCCCCTTATTTTTGGAGTTGTTTCCAGGTTCTTTTTGAGGCTGGTCTGAGGATTCATAATGGACAAGCGCCAGGTGTTCTTGACAATGATTCCGGCTTTACCTACCATCCGGCATGCGCGAAAAAAGAATTTGGGGAACACTTGATCCCTTTTTTGAAGGCGGCTCCATTCTCGGCCGCAAAATGGCCAACACCGCGTTTTTGGACGCGTTGCTGAGTTCTGATCCTTTTGATGAATACCACTTTTTTCTCCCTGACGAACTTGCAGCCGCAAGCCTTCGAGAGGCGCTTGCCGAAAAATACCCTGCGCTGGAACGGCGCGGGGCGTTTTATTGTCCTCTGCGGGCTGCCTTGCCTGGAGAATTGCGCCGCCGGCACTATTATTGTTTCCATCTTTCCGATTTTGTATCCCGCCATCCGGCGGTATCTCTTGTCCGCAACAAGTATTCCCCGCGCCTTTTTCCCGTCACCAGCGTAACGCATTCCTTAAGTTACAAAGAGTTCATGACCGCCTTTCTGGCGCATCTTTGGCCTGGAGCCTCAAAAAGGGACGCTATTGTAGTTACTTCCCGCAGTGCTGAGAATGTGCTGGAAAACGCTTTTGCCGCCTTGCGGGAGCAATATGGCATTTCGTATGCCGGGCCGTCGCTCCCGCGCATTCCGCTGGGAGTGAACGCGAAGGTCGCGCCACCGCCGGAAAGCGCCGTCAGCGCCATGCGTTGCAGGCTCGGACAAGGCAGTGAGGGCGAGTTGCTGTTTCTTTGCCTTTCCCGCATTTCGGCACAGTCGAAAATGGATTTTTTGCCTGTTTTCGCAGCTTGCAAGCGGGCGGAAAAACTGGGCCTGGCCCCCGGGAGCTACCGGCTGGTCCTGGCCGGCTGGGTGGAAGAAGATGACGCCCTTTTACCGGAGGCATTTGCCGCCATCGCGGTGAGCCTTGGCATCCGTTTTTCTGTGGTCGCCCGTCCCACGGCGCTGGAACGGGATGCATTGTACCACATGGCCGACGTGTTTCTTTCCCCGTCGGACAATATCCAGGAAACCTTCGGGCTGACTGTCATTGAAGCCGGGGCCACAGGCACGCCGGTCATTGTTTCCGACTTTGACGGATATATGGACACTGTAATCCACGAAGTTACTGGCCTGCGCGTCCCTGTCTCCGGTTTTGCAGGCTCTGCTGAGACCAGCGCTCTGGCGGCTGTCTGGATGGACAATCAATACCATTTCAAACTGGCCCAGGAAACAGCCGTGGACGTTCCCCTGATGGCGGAGAGCCTGGCGCGACTTGCTCTTGAACCGGAGCTTCGCCTGCGTATGGGCGAGGCGGCCAAGCGTCATGTGGCGGAAAACTTTGACTGGACCTGTGTCATAAGCCGCTATTGCGCGTTATGGGATGATCTTTGGAATATTCCAATTGACGATGAAAATGAAAAAAAGCTCCGTTCGGCACAGCATCCCTTGCAGATGGACTTCGCGCGTCTTTTCCGCAACCATTTCACCAGCACCATTGATGCACAAGCCGCGGACGGCATGGTCATCCGGCGGACAGCTTTGGGCGAAGCGTTTTACCGGGGCGTTTTTCCTTCTCTGCCATATGCCGGCCTTGACCTGATGCTGGACAAGGAGGCCTTGCGGCGTCTGCTGTTTCTTGCACGCAAACCCGTCCTTGCCGCAACCGTTCTGAATGAGCTTGCCGCGTTGCTTGCCGCGGCGGCTGCGGGGCCGTCTTTGCCCACGTCGTTCATTGAAGAGCGCGCCGCTTTTCTCCTGCTGTGGGCGCTCAAGCATGACCTTGTGGAGAAGGCGTAGCCTCATTTTTGTCCTGTGCGCCAGAGCGATATTTGGCTGATAATCATACAATAAAACACGGCGATAACCTTTTTTGCCGGCACCATAATCCTGATGTCCTTTACGCAATTCACAGGTCAAATTATGAAAAATAAATTTTCATTTCAGCGCAAGGTATTGCTTGTGCTTTTATTGTTGATGAATTTGCCTTTCATATTGACCGGATACCTGGCCAAAAACCTCACAGAAACCATGGTCATGCAGGAAAAAGAAGGCAAGCTGCTTGCCTTCACACACATTCTTGACGCACGGCTGGAACCTGGAGGCTATGATGCCATATTGCGGCGGCGAGGGGCGGAAAACGCCTCCCGTGAGGAAAAAATAGCAATATTGAACCAGGAGCTGGGCGGCATTACGGACGACGTGGCCTCTGCCGCTCCTGGGCTTGGGGTTGGCTATTACGCGCAGGAGTTGGACGCCATTGTCACATACGGCCCGTCGGACTCTTTCGGTCGGGCGGTTGGCCAGTCCATTCCGCCGGATCATCCGGGCCGCCTTACGATGAGCGACAATAAAGACCTGGTCAGGTTCGGCACCATGGTGCGCGGCGATATTTTAAACGCCATGCATCCGGTGGTGCGGGGCGGAAAGGTTATAGGCTACATATGGGCCAATGAGCTGACCACGGATATCATGACGCAACTCAGCGATATGGCCCGCAACCTTTTTCTTGTCATGCTGCTGTGTTTCGGCCTGACAGTATTTTTGCTTATAATGTTCTCGCGCCGCACAATCAAGGATGTGGACCGCATTATCCAGGGTGTGCGCGCCATGCGCTCTGATTTGAGCAAACGCATTGAGGGAGCTGGCGGCGAATTGGGCGAAGTAGCCAGCAGCATCAACGCCATGGCCGCGGATATCGACAAGGCCACCAAGGAAAGCCAGCGCGCCATAGCGGTGCTGCAAAGCGTGCTGAACAACGTGGATGCCACGGTCTATGTTTGCGATCCGGCCACCAAGCGCTTGATTTATATGAATGAATATCTGCGAGAGATGCTTGCCGGCAGAGGCATTCATACGCAGGACGGGTTGTGCCACGAAACCTTGCAGGGCAATTCCGAACCATGCTCCTTCTGTCCCCAGAAGCATTTGTTTGACCAGGACGGCAATCCGAATTTTGCGCCGATACGCTGGGAAATACACAATTCAATATTGAACCGGGACTTTTTGGTTACAGATCGTCTGGTTACCTGGCATGACGGCAGGCTGCTGCACATGGAAGTCGGCACGGACATTACGGAGCGCAAGGCCCTTGTGGTGGCTGAAGCCGCCAATCAGGCCCAACGCAATTTTCTGGCGCGTATGAGTCACGAGTTGCGCACGCCAATGAACGGAGTGTTGGGCATGACGCGTCTGGCCATGCTGTCGGACCCGCCGCCAGCGCAACTTGAGTATCTCAAAAAAATACAGTCGTCTGCTTCGTTGTTGCTGGGAATTCTCAATGACATCTTGGATTTTTCCCGCATAGAGGCCGGCAGGATCACCGTTGACAAGCATCCTTTCGATCTGTTGAGCATGGTGGAAAATATCCGCGAACTGATCCTGCCGCGCACGCAGGAGCAAAATCTCGATTTCCGCATCACTGTTGAAGACTCTGTGCCCCGGTATGCCATAGGAGACGAGTTGCGCCTGTCGCAGGTGCTTTTGAACATCCTGGGCAACGCCGCCAAATTCACACTGAGCGGCTATGTAAGCCTGCGTATGAGCGCTGTTCCGCTGTCCTCCGGCGAGTTCCGCCTGCGTTGCGACATAGAGGACTCTGGCATCGGCATGAACGAAGAACAGCAGGCGGCGCTTTTCCAGCCGTTCTCCCAAGCGGATGTCTCCACGTCGCGCAAATTCGGGGGAACCGGCTTGGGGCTCTCCATCAGCAAGGCCCTGGTTGAGCTTATGGGAGGCGGCATAAGCGTTAGCAGCAAGCTGGGGCAGGGCAGCCTGTTTACGTTCTATGTGGATTTGTCTTCCCTGGACGAAATTCCTGCCGCGCTGGACGAACACACCCATCCTTGGGAAAGCGCCCGTTATGACGGCCACAGCTTTTTGCTGGTGGAAGACAACATCATCAATCAGGAAATCGCCACAGCCGTTCTGGAAGAATTCGGAGCATCCGTGGATGTGGCCGACAACGGCGAGGAAGGCGTGCGCGCATTTATGCGTAAAGACTATTCCGTCATCCTTATGGATGTGCGCATGCCGGTTATGGACGGGTTGGCGGCTGCTCGCGGCATCCGCAGCAGCGGCAAGCACGATGCGGCCACAGTGCCTATTATCGCGATGACGGCCAATGTCATGCAAGAAGATCGTTTGGCGAGCAAAGAAGCCGGCATGAACGGCCATGTGGCCAAGCCTATTGATATCGGTGAGTTAAAGCGTGTTTTGTTCGAACTGCTCAAGGGGAGATGACCATAAGAGGCGGGACAGCTCAAAGCCATGCAGGAAAATTGTCCAGAACGGAGGCAAATGCCAGAGTGAGTATGTAGGGCCGCTGCTGTTCATTCAATCGGCAGCTTGATCTGCTCTCCAAATTCCGCATCGAGCTTGTCGCCCCATTCTGCAAAACCTGATCTCGGCGCAAAGGTCATTTCTCCAAAATACTGCTTGCCGTTCACTTCATACCAGTCGACACGGACAAAGATAAAACCCTCCGCCAAAAATTCACTGAGCCTAAACATCTTGTCAATGTCCGCAGTTTCGTTGATACGGAAAATATTATCCGAACCATTTTTAAAATATGTCATGGGAAGATGTTTTTTATTTCTGTCAAAAGAAAATCCTCCTGCTGACAATGTAGTGATGTTTTCTGTAATGCGATAGAACATAACCTTTCCATTGGCGCAGAAAAATCTGAAATCATAAATTACTCCGCTATCATCTTCCAGATATTTTTCTGCTATTATCTTTCTTGAGATGTCGCTATATGGTAGCTCAAGCGCCTTATCAATCGCATAATCCATGCTCATCCATTCTGAAAAATTCTTTTTGCATTCTTCGTGGTTTATTTCATTTTTGTTGCGAACTATGCAGTTCATTCCACTGCCGTGGTTTGCTTTTAAAACAAATGCATCCGGCAATGTGTTGAAATCTATGGCCTCATATTTGTCCCATACGCCCAAAATCGGAACTATGTAGTCTTTTCCTATTTTGTCAGCTACCCATTCGCGAACCAAATATTTATCCGAAAGCCTTGTTTTCAGCGGTGTGGCATCGTTGAGCTTCAGCCATTGAATTTTTTCGCAAAAGCCGCAGGGGGCGTCCAGGTTCAGGTTTTTTCCGGTCTTGATCCAGAACCATTCGCCAAGCAATCCGGGATAGAATTTTGGAGGCACTATCCGTTGGGCGCGGCGACGTATGCGTTTATGTAGCCAGCGCCGCAATGTGTTCGAGAGTTTGTTGTCATGTTTTTTCAGTATGCCGACAAGCCACAGATAGGCCTTTGTCAAAATAATCATTGCAGTTTTTTTCAGTTCACGCATGACACTCTCCTGTTTGAGGTCAAAGCAACACTGACATTTATATGCACGATTCAAGGAAGGCGCTTGTGGAAAATTTGAATATATATTTTTTACAATGGTACATCCTTTTAAAAACAAATTCCAGGGGGAACTCGATACAACGTCTAAATAAGCTGTTCGCCATTGTGCTTTATAAAGAACCTTATTGCAGAAACCAGGCAATATTGCTGGCAATCTAAATAAAAAAGAGCCTATGATAGTTCATCATAAGCTCTTGCTATTATGGTGCGCCCGACAGGAATCGAACCTGTGGCCTACAGCTTAGGAGGCTGTCGCTCTATCCGACTGAGCTACGAGCGCGGGGTAGTTATTTTGGCGTGTTATGCTATATACGTTTTGGTTGTGTTCAGGGCTGTCCTAACCCACTGGCTGTATGGTGCGGTTATATACATTTTGCTCCTTTCTTGTGTCAAGGGCATAAATGGTATAATCAAGCGATGGTTCCAGTCACAATGTTGGAGGATCTATGAATTTTGCCGGAATTGGTCGACGCCTCATTGTTATTTTTGCAGCGGCAATGCTGCTTCTTGTCCTTTTTACCGGTTGCCAGGCCAGGACGCGCGGGCAATATGATGTTGCAATTGGCAAAAAAGGGTAATATAGTCCACCCACGCTGGTCTTTTGTGTTAATGGTTTGAAATGTCAGGAATTATGCCTTTTGAGATTGTCGGTGTTCTTGTTTCCGGCGGTTATGCCGTAGCGGCGCACGCCTGCGGCGGCTGAAGGCCGCTGCGTCCGTTTCTCGTTAATTTCCGGCGTTCGCAGTTTCTTTGCATGCCGGACAAGGATTAGCCGATACCCTGGATTTTCCGCACTAGTTAGCAGAGGGGAGTTTTATGATTTCTCAACAGGCGATGCTGGACAAAGTCGTTGCCAAGGTTTCAGCCGATGTGGCCGAAAGCCTGAGAGACGCCGTCAAGAATGCCGTTATGGAAGCGGTTTCAAGAGAGTTGTCGGCGGCTATGACCCGGGCGCTGTTTGAAAGCCAGTTCTACAGGCAGATCAACGATGACATGCGCAACGGCCTGCAGAACATCTTTGAACAGATCTCATATGCTTCAATGTCTGGGCCAGAGGCGTCAGCCCCTGACGCCAATAAGACGAAGAAGCTTTTCAGCGAAACTCAGTCTCAAATTGAGGAAATAATCAAGACCACCCTCGAGGCGACCGAAAGCATAATGTCCGCGGCGGAAACCCTTCTGGTTGAGCAGGAGCGGGGAGCTATGCTTTTAGGCGCTCTGAGAAAAGAATTGGGGCAGAATACGGATCTTGAAGAGCTCATCACGCTCAATGCCGCCCAGGAAGAAGTACTGTCTTCAATCATTACGTCTTTGAGTTTCCAGGACTTGACCGGCCAAAGGCTTAAAAAAGTAGTCAGTGCGCTGGCCACGATCCAGGAAACCGTTTTTGACCTCTATGTCTCAACAGGCTTAATGCTGAAGACCAGGGAAGATGACCCGGACAAGGATATCCAGGAACTCGCCGCCGAAAGCAAACGCCGCGTGGCCGAGATAAAAAACTCGGAACTGAAAGGGCCAACTAGCAACGCCAACCAGAAAGACGTTGACAACCTCCTCGCCAGCTTGGGCTTGTAATGCCTATTGACAGACGTCCCAAGCGTCTGTATAGAACAAAATTCGCGTGAGCCGGCTACACGGCCAGCATGGACCCATAGCTCAGTTGGCAGAGCCACCGGCTCATAACCGGCAGGTCCCAGGTTCGAATCCTGGTGGGTCCACCAACAAGTAATCTTACAAAGCCCCGCAAGGTGTAAAAAACCTTGTGGGGCTTTGGCTTGGCGTATTGCTGCTTTCTTGTGGCCTTGCGCAAAGAGAATCACGTTCGGGCCGCTTGCAATTACTCACACTCCTGAGCGCCAGCAGATGACGCAAAAGCGGCGGACTATCCGGACCAACTTAAGTTGGATTCTTGGCATTTTAAAAAGCACATTAATCTTATAATTTCAGCATATCTATCAAAATCATCTTCCCTGAAAGTCCAACAAAATCCCTTGATAATCAGCCTTAATATGGGTGCTGGTTGGGGAACTTGCTGATTATTTTTTGGGGTTTCTCAAATTTGAGATAATCTGTGGACGGTTGATAAAACCGCTTGCAGCTGCACAGAATAATAATGCAAAACAAGATCAGCCATGCATAAAATGTTCGGCGGCGAATGGAGGAAAATTCGCCGCCATGTTATAATAGGGGCAAGTTTTGCGTTCCGGTCTGTTCGGAGGCAAGGCTGATCCGGAAAAATCCCGGCAATGGTTCGCCAAAGCCGCTGAAGCGGGCCATGCCGGATAAATCCTTGCCCTGGCTTTCATGCTCAAGAGCGGCGCTGGCCGCAGGGCCGACCAGGAAATCGCTCTACACTGGCACCTGATTGGTCAAAAAGGCGGTATGAGTGGCGAAGCCGTCACAATAGGAGGAGTGTTATGATGTCCGCAAGTTCCGCAGCCTCGCGTTGTCGCCTTGGCCTTCCCCGGTTTTTGCCGGTAGTCTTGTGCCTCCTTGCCCTGTCTGTGTTCGCCCTTTCCCCAGCCTTCGCGGATCAGAGAAGATACTACTGGATTGACGGGTATAAAGGGACAGGCGAGTGGTTCGACGAGGGCTTCTGGTCGTCGCCGCACACTGGCTGGACGCAGGTCTGGCGCGACTGTTCAATGGGGGAGCATGGCTCGATATGCGTTGATGTATATGGCGCCAAACCCTGGTCCAACGGCAATAACGCGCTCTTCGGGCGATACAACGCCGTCGTGTATCCCAAAAAATACAATGTGTATGTTAACACGGGTAACGGCGGTTGGCCCGGGGTATACGAGTTTATTATCGATAACAGCAAGAACGGCGGCAACTATACCTTCCAGCCGGCCACGGGAATTGGCGTCGCCAGAATCATGGGAAATGATACGGTCCCTGTCCTGAAGACCAGCCCGGCCATAGTCGATATCAGCGGCAGCACCAGCGCCAATCGCTATACCGCGACGTTCGACAATGTTGACCTGTTGAATTTCAAAAAATTCACCGTGCGCGACTACGACAGCGTGGTCTTCAAGGGCAGCGCCCTGAATCTGGATAACGGCGTCATTTATATCAAGGATCACGCGGTATTCAGTTGGGACGGGGCGGACAACTCCAAAGGCGCCACCCCCTTGCTGCACGCGAATGCCATACTCGGCGAAGGAAATTCCGTACTGAATTTAAGCCTGCCGGATTTTTCTTCTCCTGTCAGTATTCCCGGCGGCATTCTGGGCAGCAAACAATCGTTTAGCGTTCACCTGTGGGGTGGCAGCGGCTTTAGCCAAATAGTTCCTGACATTATAAACGCCAGCGTGTTTGTGGAAGCGGGCAGAGTGAGTTTTTCCGACCGGCAGCCGGTGACAGGGCTCGCCCTTTCCATTGCTGCCGGGGCTGAATTATTCACCACGGGCGGCATGTATCTTGACAAGCTTCATGTGGACGGGAAGCTGATAGCGGGAAAAATCCTTTCCACTCCGTCCCTGAGCGGCTCGGGCACCGTCAGGGTGGCCAATAACCAGTACCCGCTGCGCCTCAACGCCGATGCCAGATACCGTCACCCCTCGTTCACCTTCACCGGAGACTTTGACCTGTGCGGCTCCATCCTGAGCGTGGACAGCTACACAACCCTCGGCCAGCCCGGACGCATTTACAGCACCCTCCCGGGCGGCCTTCTGACCGCGAACTCCCCCGTTGCCTCCCGGCTCGGCGCCGTCTTGGGCAACGGCAACGACTCCCTGACCCTTGATTTGAGCGGACAGCCCCTGACGCTCGCCCTTTCCGCCAACACGGTCTCCAGCGGGGCAGCCCTGTACAAAACAGGCAACGCCGGGCTCATTCTGGATGGCGGCCGCTATGACTTTCATTCCATACATGTGCAGGGGGGGAGTCTGACCCTGACCGGCGGGGTCACCCTGGGCCTGCCCCGCGCCACCACTCTCAATGTGTCCTTTCCCGGCTCGCTCCGAATCGCGGGCCACACGAATCTTACGGGCGCTCTCAATGTGCAGGGGAGCAGCCTTACGCTGGACGGCGTTTTGACCCTCGCCGGCGATGCGAAGGTGCGTTCCAGCCTCTTCGACTACCGGGGCGGTCTCCTGTCCGTCACAGGAGAGCTTAATTTTGCCGGCAGCGACTTCAGCGCGCAACTGCCGCATCCAGGTGTCTTTGTCGTGGCGGAGTACGGCAGCCTGATCTCGCGCTTCAGTAACGCCCCCTTGGACTCCCAGAACGTGAGTTCTCTGGTGCGAATACATGGCGTGCAGTCCCCGGCCATGATGAGCTACACTCCGGACAACCGTATTCTGCTGGCCGCAAGTGACGTGTACAGCCTGCTTTACCGGACTGGAGCGGCCGGAGACCGATGGCGAAGCGGCCAGATATGGCCTGCCGGTCAATTCTGGCAAGACCTCAACGGTCAGTCTCAGGCCTGGGATAACCACCTGAGCCATGTCGCCGTCTTCGGCGGCCTGGGCATTACGCCTTACCAGGTGCAGGTGGAAGGCACGGTCCACGCCAACATGCTGAGCTTTCTGGACGGGGGCTGGAGCATTGGCACGGGCGGCGGCTTGAACGACCAGCTCACCTTACAGCCATTTGTGGATAATCCGGCTTCCCCGTATTATTTTGCGGTGCTGAACAGCCAGACCAGTCCTGCCTTGCCCCCTGCCGCTGCGCCGCGTCTGGATATTCCGGTTTTTGTCAGCAACCCGGCCGTGCCGCTCTGGAAAACCGGAGGCGGCGACCTTGTTTTGGCCGGGACGACAGCAATACCACCTGCCCATGGGGCGAGTCCCCTTCAGATTCTCATCAAGGACGGGCGCTTGATCCTGGAGCATGAGAACGCCCTTGGCGGCAATCTCGCTGGGCAGCAAATAAGCATAGACCAGGGCGCGGCTCTGGCGTTGAATTTTCCCTTATCTTCCAGCCTGTATGGCAGCATAAGCGGCGCGGGCAGCCTGGAAGCCTGGGCGGATGCGGCCTTGACGAAGGCCAGCCCAGATTTCACCGGCCCGGTACAGGTAAAGGACGACACAACCCTGATCCTGCAAGACCGGCAGGCCGCCGGCAACGCGCCGGGCGGAGAAGCCATCCAGATTGGAGTCGACGCGACCGTAAAACTTGACTATACGGACGACGCGAATGCTCTGCCCCGTGTCTTGAGCGGCAAAGGCGGGGTGGAAGTCACGGACGGCAACAAAATACGGCTGGCAGCCGGCAACAGCTACGAGGGCGGCACGCTGGTCGGCAATAATTCAAGCCTGACCATGGAAGGCCCCGGCTTGGGCAAGGCGTTCACCGCTGCCGGAAGCGGGGAAATCGTCCTTGGCGCATCCGGGGAACTGAAACTGCTTTCCGGCGGGATTCTGCGCAACGAACTCGTCGGCGGGGCGGCCCTGAGCCTGGACGCTCACGTCTATCGGCTGGAAGACAACAATATTCGCGTGGACGGCAAGGAGTTCACGGGCGAAATCACCATCAGCAAGGGCGGCGCGCTGACCCTGGGTGCCGACAGCGCCAAAGGCGTATCCGTCACGCCGCCTTTCAGCCTCACAGGCACGGGCGGCCTGATTTTGCACGGCCCCAATGTCACCTTCTCCGGGCTTAAAACAGGTGACTTTGAAGGCCGGACGATTATTGAGAATTACACCACTTTGCAACTCGCCAGCAATAATTACGGGAAAGATGCCGTCACCCCGATCACCCTCCTGGGCGCGGATTCCCGGCTGCTCCTGGATATGGCCGGTACGGATTTCAAAAACCCGCTTTCAGGTACCGGCACGGTCAAGCTGGGCAGCGGCGCCTACGGTCTGACCGGCAACAACATGCTTTTTTCCGGCGTGATCGAGGTGAGCAGCAACACGCTGAACGTGGCCGCCCAAAGCGATGTGGGTGACGCCCGCCTGGATCTCGGCGGCGGCAGGCTTGATTTCGCAAACAACAGCCTGGCGCTGGATAACAATATTTGGCTTTATAGCGGCGGCGGGACACTGAACAACGGCCAGGACATACTCCTGCGCGGCCACATTTTAGATGGCGATTCCGCCCACGGCAATCTCACCAAGACCGGGAACGGCATCCTCACCCTGACGCATCCCGACAGCGATTATGCAGGCCAAACGCACGTCACGGCGGGCACGCTGCGTCTTGAGGGCGGCGGGTTGACCGGAGGTGGCATGGTGGAGGTGCAAAACGGCGCGATCTTGTCCGGCTACGGCAGTATAATGGGCCAGACCATCGTTAATTCCGGCGGAACGCTGTCGGCGGACGGGCATTTACTTTTCGGGGACACCCTGACTTTATCTTCCACGAGCAACCTTATCTTCAACCACGGAGGCTGGCTGGATGTGAGCGGAAACCAGTTTTTGGCAATGGGCAGCATCGCGACCACCATCAACCTGGATTCTCTGGGCGTCCATGTGCTGGCGCGGTACGACAACACCAATCTCGGCGATGGCGCGGTTTTGTCCGGCTATACAGTCAACTATGGCGGCAGCGACATTACGGGCAACCCCGACTATCGCCTGTTTTTGGAAAATTACGCTTCACAGCATGAAATCCTGCTTGTAGCGCTGCCCACCGGCCAGAAGGTTGAATTTTGGAACAGCGGGAGCAACGGCGTCTGGAACACGGACGACGCAAGAAACTGGAACAGCCAATACGACGACGCCGGCTTGCAGGAAACCTGGGCCAGTGATTCCCGCATCGCGGTGTTTGGGAGTTCTTCCGTCATTCCCGGCGCGGTCAAGGTGCAGGGAACGGTCGCCGCCTCCGGACTGTTCTTCCTCAAGTCAGGCTATACGGTCACCGGCGGCACAATCAGTCTGCTGGACCTCGATCCCTTGGATGCTGGCAGGTCGTACGCCGTGATCAGCGGCCAGGAAGGCGATGTTTACATAAACGCGACCTTGACGGACGGAGCGCCCGGCGTGGGCCTGCACAAAAGCGGCGCGGCGACCGTCACGCTGAACGCGGCCAACAACTATACGGGCGATACCCTGGTGAGCGCCGGCACCCTGGTTCTGGGCAACATCTACGCCGCCGGTCGTCACCCGGCAGTAGTCGTGGAAGAGGGCGCGGCGCTCCGGCTGGCCTATAACAATTCCGCCACAGGTCTGCCGCAGACCGTCACAGGCGCGGGCAGGCTTGAAATCAGCGGCAACGTGCTTTTGGACAAGGTCAACACGCACAGCGGCGGCACGAGCATCGTCGTCGGCGAACTTCACCTGGCCCACGCAGACGCACTGGGCACAGGCACGCTCTTTTTCCGAAACGGCCTTCTCTTTCTGGCGAACGGCCTGGACGTGGGCAACGAGGTTGATCTTGAGGGAGTTGTCAATCTGGCGTCAATCGCGGGCGGGCAAGCCGCCACCCTTTCCGGCGTCATTTCCGGCAGCAGTCTCGGCAAAGTCGGCGCGGGCACATTGATATTGGCCGGAGACAACGCCTTTACAGGCAATTTGCGCCTTGACCAAGGCAAGCTTGTCGCGGCAAGCGATACGGCTCTCGGCCTCGGGACAGTCAGAATGGCCGACGGCGCGATACTCGGCTTTACCGGCGCCCGCACGCTTCAAAACGATTTCAGCCTGAACGGAGCTGCTCTGTTTGAAGCGACCAGTACCGGCTACGCTACGCTGGACGGCATCATTTACGGCTCCGGCGATCTGGCCAAAATCGGCGACGGCATCCTCACCCTTTCCGGCGCGAACACCTATACCGGCATGACGGATGTGCGGGAAGGCGCTCTGGCGCTTGCCGCCGGAAGCCGCATCTCCGACCGGCTCACCCTGCGCGACGGCGCGGCTTTTATCACGGGCGGCAACGATGTCCGCCTGGCTGAGCTTCACGCCCACTGGCGGGCGTCGTATACAGGCGACCTGCATACCGGCGGCGGGATGATGCAATTCCACCTGCCCGCCTCTGTGCGGCCGGGAAACGCCGCTATTTTGTCTGTTGACGGCAAAGCGGAGATCGGAGGCAGTTGGGTCGCTCTGGACCTTGGAGGGCGGAACAGAATGGATCTGCGCCCGGATCATGTGCTTCACCTGATGGAAACAAGCGGCGGCCTTACTGGAATACCGGCCAACAATGTCGTTAAGCGCCGGCTGGGCATTACCCGTGCGTACCGCGCCAGCCTGTGGACGGACTCGTACAACCTGTATGCCGGGGTTACGCATGTCGGCGCGAGCCAGGAGAGCAAGGCATTGTCCGAGGGTTTTCTGGCCGGCCTGGCCCTGGTCAACCAGGGGGCGGATCTTGCGGCAGGGAACGGCATGAGCGAAGCGGTAAGCGCGTCCCGCCGCGCCGCGCGGGAGGAAACGGAGCGGGGCTACGCTCTGGCCGTCTTCGGGACCATCTCGGGCGGCTGGAGCCGCTACAACACCGGATCGCACATCGACATGTCCAGCGTGTCCATCATGACCGGCCTGTCCGTGGGCATTGGCGGAGTCGATGCCGCCTCGGATCTCCTGACCATCGGCGGTTTCTTTGAATATGGCAACGGATCGTACGACACTTACAATTCCTTCAGTCAGGCAGCCTCCGTCAGCGCCGACGGCAACGCTTATTACATCGGCGGGGGCATCTTGGGACGCATGGAGTTTGCCGAGGGCGGGACAGGGAGCGCAGGAAACGCGGCCGCCGCGACGCGGAGCGAGCCGGGAACGACGCTTTCCGGCGAAGCGGGAGCGAGCGGGGCGCAGGACGTGCCCCCGAGCGTCATCTATGCCGAAACCAGCTTCAGGGCGGGCAGCTTGCACAACGGCTACAACAGTTCCGACTTGCGCGACGAGTTTGGCCGCAGGGCGGAGTATGATTCCTCCTCGGCTTATCACGGCTTCCATGTGGGCACAGGCTATATTTGGAACGTAAACGACAAGGCCTCCCTTGATTTTTACGGCAAATACTTTTGGACGCGGCTGGAGGGTGATTCCGTCACCCTGCCCAACGGCGATCCCGTGAAATTCAAGGACGCGGATTCTCATCGCCTGCGTTTTGGCGGGCGCTTCACCCATGCGGTGAACGACTCTGCCGCCATTTACATCGGATCGGCCTGGGAACACGAGTTCAGCGCCCGCGCCCGCGCCACGACCTACGGCTACGATATAGACAGGCCCACCCTGTCCGGGAGTACGGGCATAGGCGAACTTGGCCTTGCCCTGAAACCAGCGCAAACTTTGCCCCTGTTCTTTGATTTGGGGGTGCAAGGATATGTTGGCAAGCGGGAAGGCGTGACGGGCAGTCTGCAAGTGCGCTGGGAATTTTGATTGCGGAAACAGCCGGATGTCAACTTGATTTCACGCTCCAGATGCTAGTGGAGTTCGTGAGTTGCAAAGGGGATCATTTTTGATGTGGCTCTGCCAATGACAAAGCATAGGGGTAGGTTTCGATGAGCATCTTTGAAGCTGTCATGTTGGTTTGCTTTGGCGCGGCTTGGCCGGTCAATATTGTCAAATCTTGGCGCACTCGTTCCGCCATAGGCAAAAGCTGGGGCTTTCTTGCCATTATCATTGTTGGCTACCTTAGTGGCATCACTCACAAATTTTTATATAGCCGCGACTTTGTGTTGCTGTTGTACCTGGTTAACTTGCTCATGGTTAGCCTGGACCTTCTGATCTATGTCCGCAACCGTGCCCTGGACAAGCAACGGGAGCAAAAGAGCAACTATTAAGTGAATGGACAAATAATAAGCCCCTTCGCTCATTTTCAGAGAGAAGGGGCATTTTCGCGTCGTGTTTGTTTCACTATTCCCTGAAGAGGTTATGCACAAGTAATCCCAGTTTGATTAGGTTGTTTTACCGACGTATCAGTTTTGAGAAACCAAGGTCAGCCCTATCAAGGGCAGGTTCATCCTTTTTTGGACAAGCTTGGTCACTCCTGGCTGCGTCAGCAGATGATCATTAACAAATTCGGTCATTTCAAGCACAATGTCCAGATCTGTCAACTTGTATCGTGCGGCCTTAAGATTGTCAGACAAAATGTGTTTATCAGGCACATAACCTTCAAGGCTGGCGCGTGATTTTTCCTTGAAGTTCCGTCTGGCCGCTGCAACGGTCCGAGTCGGCGCGCTGAAGGTGAATGTTTTGTCCGTCTTTTTTTGGCCGCTTTTTGGTTTGGGCAGCGTGTGTGCGTCCGACTTTCGATTGTTGCCCTTTGCGCACAGGTTTATGCCCGGTTCCGGCGGATACAGGGTTCCGCCCAGATTAGGCAATGGGCCCCGGGTTGTCTTGGCCATTGTCTTTGACAATCGGTAGACCGACCCGGCCAGCCTGCGGCAGCATGACTTCAACCGGTCAGGCGGATGCCTGCCGATATTGGGTTGATGTCTTGGTAGCATGACTATTCCTCCTTGAATGGCCATCACCGGTGCTTGGTTCATATTAACCTCTTCGAGTGAAAACTGTCGCTTGTTCGCTATATCGGCACCAACAAGGAAAAACTTAGGGCAACATTCGGGCGCGGCGAACATAATAATGCCGATGCCAGGAGGGCTTTGTTAATAAAAAGCCAGGACTACCAAGCTGTTACAGTTGGAAGACCTGGCTTTTTCCGGTGAAATGTCAATAATTGCTTTAGATCTTTTATAAATTTTCTATAAAAATTTTCTAAAAATATTTGTCGCTTTTTAATCCATCCACCAGTGCGACGCGGTGATAAAGTCAGTGAAATTCAGGCCGGGCGACGCCCTTAAAAGACTCTCGTTTTTGTTTTTTTCATCCGGATCACTGCGCCTATTTCTTTTCGCCCGGCGCCAAACTTTGCTGCTTCTTAGTGTAAAACGCCCACCAGAGGAAGGCGATGACCGCGACTATGGAGCATGCGAACATGGTCAATCCGAGGGCAAAGTCGCTTTTGTCCGGCTGACTGTCGGACAGGGCGGTGACCATGGCCGCAGTGGCCGAACCGGCGAACATCTGCAAGGAGCGCATCAACCCGGAAGCTGACCCGGCGATTCGTGGCACGGCGCACAGGGCTTCGTGAATTGTGTTGGGGATAGACACGCCAAAGCTCAAGTTTATCAGGCAGGCGACGACCGCCACAAGCAAGGCGGATGAAAAGCCGAAGAGCGAAGCGGCCAGACACACGGCGGAGGCGATGAACACCGTGATTGCGCAGGCCCTGAGCTGCGGGAATACCTTGATGCCCCGGGCGCTCAATCTGGAGCTTATCATTGAGCCGAGCATCATGCTTATGGCTGTTCCGAAGAATACAAAGGAATAAACGGTGCCGCTTAATCCGAATTTCTGCATGAAGACGAGGGCTGAACCGGAGATATAGGCAAGCAGCGCTCCGAAGAAGGCGACGTAGTTCAGGCAGGAGGAAAGAAAGCGAGGGTGGCTCAGAAGGGCGGCGTAGTTTTTAATAATTTCTTTGGGCGCAATGCTTTGCCGCTCGCCTGCGGGCAGTGATTCGTTAAATTTGCACAGGCAGTATATCAATATGAGCAGGGCAGCGATGCCTTGGAGGGCGTAAACATAACGCCAGCCCATGTGCTGGTCCACGATGTTGCCCAGACTGGGACCAACCAGCGGGGCCAGGCTCAAGATAGCGTTGACCTGCCCTTGGTAGCTGCGTGCCAGATCGCCCTCAAACAGGTCGCGTATTACAGCCATTGGCATGACGACGCAAAAACCGGCCGCTACGCCCTGCAGAGCCCTGAATGCGAGGACCATGTCAAAGGTTACGCCAAGTGCGCAGCCCAAAGAGGTGGCGGCGAAGGATATCAGGCCTCCGATAAGGACTGGCTTTCGGCCGAAGCGGTCGGAAAGGGGCCCTGAGAAAAACGGCGTGATCGCAAATCCGAGCATGTAGTAGCTCAAGGTCATGATGCCGCTTCCGGGAGCGATTTTGAAGCTTGCCTCCATTGCCTTGAGCGAAGGCAGGCCCATGTCGATGGAAATCGCGTTCAGGGCCGATATGGCTGACAAAAAAATCAGAAGAGTCAGAGATTTGTTATGTGCCCCTCTGGTCATGTAATTGCTCCGGAAAGTAGTTTAAGCGGGTAACTTCGGAAAAGACGGGCAACGCCGGAAAGACAGCCGAAAGAAGGCCGCCTAGAAAGGCAGGTTTGCCGGTGGGGTTTTCTGTAGCTTTACGTTCATAGTCTCAGGGACAGCGTTTAGCCTGGCGTATGGGTCACGCATCAGCAGAACAGACGATGGCGGTAATTAACATTTTCACTTTGTCTGCGCAACGGCGGAAAGCGGCATCAGACCATCTCTTGGCAATGATCTGGAGACAACCCTACCCGGCAGTGCAGGAGCCGAGTCTTTCCAATTCAGCAAGCGCATGCAGAAATGATTGGCGAGAGCAGCTTTCATTTTGCAGGTACAGGTGAAAATAACCCGAGAGCGGGCGCATGATCCGGGGGAAGCTTTTCCAGAAGTCCCGGTTGTTGAGGATATCGGTTTCCCGGCGGATGCAAAGGGCAATCTGTCTGGTCATTCTGAAAAGAGTTTCTTTGAACCTCACGGGAACCTCGGGGCTGATTTCTCCCAGTTGATTCCAGGCCTCACGCGCGGCAGTCTCTTTGAAGATGCCAAATGAATAGCCGAACCAGGCCTGCCAGAAGCGGGACACACCCATGCGTACCGCGTTTTCAAGCGGATTTGTCGGGCAGTGCAGGTGTTTCATGCACTTTGCGTCTGGATGAACGGAGGAGGGTACGAGGTTGTAAAGCCCATTTCCGTCTCTGTCGGTTTTGAGAAGCTCCACGCTCCCAGCGGCCTTTGACAGCGCGTCGCTATCCATCTCTCCGCGCACTATGAGATCGGCGATTGAGGCCACGCCGTCAGTGGAAAAGGCCCGGCGACAGAGAACATCCTTGTGTTGACACCGCCAGCAGCCCACGCAGGACATGCGGGGCCGCAAGATGTGGTGGCGTGGAGAAAACGGGCCTGTTTCCCAGGCGTTGACCGGCCCCATGGACAGGTTGATGGTCGGGGTGCCGGACCACACTGCCACATGCATGGGCCCGGTATCCGGCGTGATGAGCAGATCCAGCCTGGCGAGAAATTCGGCCAGTTCGCTTATGCTGAAATGTCCGGTCATGTCCAGGGCCGGGGAGCCAAGTATCCTGGATGCTTCCTTCCCCAGCTCTTTTTCGTCTGCTCCTCCCAGAAAAACCGGTTTGTGGCCGAGGTTGATAAGCCTTGCGGCCAACCCGGCGAAAAAGAGCGGCTCCGGCCGTTTTTCATGTTCGCTTGCCCCAAGGAAGAGGCCGATTCTGGCTCCTTCAGACGCTGTGAGTTGCCGGGGTTTTGGCCAGACCGTGCGCCTGATGATGTTCAAGGGGATGCAGTCAAGGGCGTTCAAATCAGCCCAATGGAACAGGTTATGGCGATTGTTGTCAGTCAGGGAAGCCCGGTAAAGCTGCCAGTTTCCCATAATTCGCGTTGCGCCGTCCTTCTCCAGGCACGGCCCCAATTTTTCTTCGGCCCTGGCGCCGCCGGCCAGGATCGCGGCCATGTGCCTGAAGCTGAGATTAATTACCAGCAGAAAATCGTGCTGCAAAAGCCCTGGAGCCGCATCATACGAGAAATAGGTTGCGGGCGGAGAGAGCGACATGAGCGGCTTGTAAAAGTCAGTCTCGCCCACAACCCAGATCGGGTGTCCCGGGTAGCATTTCATGAGCCAGCCCAGCAGCGGAAAAGTCAGCACCAGGTCGCCCATGCGCTGCATTTGCAGGATGAGAATCGGCTTTTTGTTCATGTCAGGCAATCCGTCGTAACAGATGAGAATATTGTTTGGCTTGAAACATGGAAGAACCTGGATGCGCCAAGGATGCAGGAATATCAAATGAAAGCGAGCAGCTGACTTTTAAGAGAAAATACCCCCCAAAATGGGTAAAGGAGAGGACGGGGGCTGGGGGAGGGGAACCATCAGGGGCTGCCTGCCGCCTATCCGAAAATTTTTTTCATGGTTAGGACTAGCGTGGCCAGACGGTGCTCGTAGGTGTGTTCCGCCAGTATGCGTTTTCTGGCGGTCTGGGTCAGCTTGCGCCGTTCCTCGGGGGCGGCGAGGTAGCGGGCGATCATGTCTTTTGCTTCTTCGGGACTGTGATAGCAGGCTATTTCACGGCCTGGCTCGAAGAGGTTTTCCACCTGCTCGCGGTAGTCGGTCAGCAGAAATGAGCCTGTGGCCGGGACGTCGAAGACCCGCTGGTTGACCGCGCCTTTCATCTGTTTGCTGGTGCAGTTGAAGTTGATGGCCGAACAGGGGTAAAAACCTGGCAGATCCGTGTAATAAGATAACTCTGGATGATAGCGCCAGGAGCCGTTTTTGGGCAAAATTTCCTTCCATCCTTCGTCGCCCACAAACAGGGGGGTAAAGTCGAGGGTGGCGCTCACGCAGGAGAAGCGGTACTGTCTGGTGGCTTCCCAGGTAATCATGGCCTCGTATCCGAGTTTGTCTTCGACGCTGGGCAGGGCGTTGAAGGAGGGCACAAGGCCGGGGTGAAATTCCTGAAGGTATTGAAAGACGGAACGGTGATTCGCCTCGGCAAAGCCTCTGGCCACTTCCGGGTAGCTTTGGGCCAGGTCTGGCGCGAGCGGGAGTCTGTTTAGGCGCGATGACACCTTGGATACCATGGAGTTTCCGACAAAAGAAACGTCTGCGGTCCAATTGGCGGGGCAGACGAATCCGGGGGCCGGCAGGCTGAAACGTTTTTCGTCAACGCCAAGCGGCAGATACTCGACATGCTCGAACCCCATTTTTTTCAGAGATGGGATGTTGTCCACGTCCCAGGTGAAGATGGCCGTCCAGGGATTGACCAGCTTGTTGTAGAGGTACAGGACCAGATGGGGGTTGTCGACAAACCAGGAGGCCAGAGGAAGGCGCAGGCGTTCAAGCAGATGGGCGAGAACGCCTTCGCGGTCGACACCCAGGTGATTGATGGTAAAGACAAAGTCAGGCTTGAAATCGATCACGTCGGACAGCATGTTTTCGACAAATTCGGTCTGAGCGAATTCGCCGTCCGAGATGCTGATCAGCTTGTGCGGAATTTCCATGCGCTGGCAGGCGGCAATGATCTCGCCGATGAGAAAATAACGGCTGGTTATGAGCAGAATGCGCGGCTTGTCGGACTGGAACCTCGGGTAGGCGGTTTTGCTCCAAAAATCCGCTTCCCGGCTGGCGCGGCAGGCATCGCGGACGGCCGAGTAATAATCGCGATCAATTCGCAGATAAAACGGGTTTTCCAAGGGATGCAGGGGCAGACCGCGATGTTTGTCCTGCCATTTGGTCATGGCGCTGACAGCCGCGCCTGGATCGGCGTTGGAGATAAAGACAATGCCGGGATGGTGGGCAAAGCGCTCCCGCAGGCCTGATGCGGCAAGGATGTCCTCCTCCTTGTCGACAACGGCCAGGGGGAAATCCGGGCCGATTTGTTTTTCCAGGATGGGGACCAGGGCTTCAAGGGCGGCTCCAGATCCTGCGCCGATCAGAACCGGCAGGCTGCCCGGGCTGAAGCAATCGTTTGACGGGAGAAAGGCCAGCTCTCTGGCGGTTCCGCCTTTTCCCGGCAATTCGTAGGTTTTGTCGCCGCGGATGACTTTGATGTTGACAAGTTTGGAACCGTCAAAAACAGGCGTGGCGCTTCCAGCGGCCAAAACACCTGGAGCGGCCGAGTTTCTCAAGGTTTTTTGAGACGATGGGTTTTGATGGTCCCGGCCAAGGGGAACGGAATTGGCTTGGCGCTTGTTTTTTTTCATAATTCCGGAAAGTTGGATTGAGTAAACTTGGAGGCCGGCTCCCAGACGATCCTGCCTTCTTGGAGGAAGAAGGCCAGGCCGGACATTGGCTCGGTTACATGCAAGGATACCCCGGCGATGTTGATTTCGCAACCGGGGAGGATATTCCCGGGCACGATTACCCGGCAGTCCTCAGCATTTTCAGGCGGCCCGGCCAGTTGGAGTTCAAGCTCCCACAGCCTGTCCTTGATATGGTTTAGCTGATAGGCGGCCAGTTCGAGCCTGGGGCTGAATTCCTGTTTTTGCACGTCTCCGCGCGCGCTTTGCCTTTCAAAAAAATAGTATTTGTCCTTGGTGTATTCCAGCCTGGTTCGGAGTTTCTGCACGGCCAGGACCAGGAACGGGTCATAACCCAGGTGCAGCCTGGTGGCGCCGCCCATGTCGGTGCCGAGTTGCTCGCCGACGTAAACCTGCTTTCCGACATAGGCCACACCGCCCTGCAGGCGCTCTTTTACCACCAGGTTTTGCCCCGCGTAAACCGTGCTGTGCATGCAGGAAGCGTCAATGATGACGTTTTTCCTGGCCCGCAACTGGGTGTGGGCGCAAAACGCCAGGCGCATATAGCCCCTGGCGCTTAAAAGTCCGGCAGGACGAAGCTGTTCGCCCTCGTCATCGATTGCCGTTTCAAGCGTATTTGATCCTGTAGCGCCGCCGAGGCAGACCAGATTGCCAAGCGCCTTGATTTTTACACCTTCCACATGTCCTTTGACCAAAATGTCGCGGGCCTGGATTGCGAACCCGGTGTGAACCTCACCATGCACGGCCAAATCATTGGCGAAAAATATGTTCCCGGTCTGAAAACCGACATCCGAGCGGACGTTTAAAAGTTTTTTCACGGTAATCAGCCCGTTATGATAAAAGCAGAACCCATTGGCGTTCGCCATCAGCAGGTTCGGATCATCAGGGTGGACTGCCGTGTTGGGGCCGAGCGGCAGTTGTGCTTCCCGTTTGAAAAAACGGGGCTCAGCACGAACGGCGGGACTCCTTTTTTTCAGCTCGTCAATGGGAATCAATTCGGCCAGGACCTGCCCTGCCACGCAGTTTTGGACATATCCGAGATAATGAATATCCGTGCTGCCGTCCGCGGCTTGTTCGGGCCGTAGTTTTTTGTGGTCAAAATCCGGGTCAAAATAGTGGTGCAGATAATACTTCATAGTAAATAAAGGGGTAAATGTGGAGGGAGCCGGAGGGAACCGACATCTAGACCACCAATTTCAACATGGCATCCTCCTGGGAGTGCAGGAAGACGAAGTATTCGCACAGTTTTAGTTCTTCCAGGTCGTGGATAAGTTTCTCGCAAGGTTTGTAGATATAGAGGCGCTTGTTGCGCCCATGCACGGCGGCGGCAAAAGAGAAAAGCGCTCCAATGGCCGTGCGCGATATGTTGGCGCAAGAAAAATCAAGGATGACCCGCATGACCGCATCGGTAATGAGTTCGTGCAGGGTTGCCGAAAATTCCGCCAGCTTGTTTAGCCCGATATCGCCGGAAAATTTGGCGATCACGACGCTTTTTTCCAACGAATGCGTCATGATCGGGCAAAAGGCCATGGCGTCCTTTTCGGGGAGGTCTTCCAGGTTGGAGTTGATTACCTTGTTGAACAGGCCGATGAGGTCCATTCCGGCGAAATTGTCCATGGAGCGCCTTTTTTTGATGACAGGTGAAAAGATGCCGCCGGGCGGTTGAAGCTGGCGGCATCTTTACTCGATTAGTGTTGAACCCTAGCTGTGTTCGCCGAGGTGTAAAGCACCCTGACCCGGTCGCCGGCGTTGAAATAGTCGTCCTGCCCCTGCACTACGACGATGGTTTCGCCGTCTTCAAGCTCAATAGTGATTTCATCGGCCGTGTAAGATTTGATGGCCGACTCGGTGGCCGCTCCGGCCAGCGCTCCGACGGCCACGCCGCCAAGGGTGGCCATGGTGCGCCCGGCGCCGTGACCGAAGAGGTTGCCGATAACACCGCCGGCCGCGCCGCCGGCGCCGATGCCGAGCATTGAGGGGTCGTCCTCAACCCGCACTTCCTGCACGGAAATCACGGTGCCATATTTGACTCGTTGGGCCGTCCGGACCTCGCCTTCGCGGTAGGTTTTGCCGCCGGTCGAGGCGCAGCCGGACAAGCTGCCGGCGAACATCGCCAGACAAAGGCAGGCGACGGCTGAGCGAAAGAGGCTCTTGCTGTTGAATAAGGGTAGTCTCATATTTCCTCCGATATCTCACTGGCTTCAGATGCAGTTGGATAAGTTGGCCCTCGGGCGGTGACAGCGCGTTGGGGGCCGTAGTCTTTTTGAGCTGGAGATTGTGCGCGATTCGACAAAATACACACTTGATCTCTACTAGCCTTGTTTTTGCATAAAGGCAAGGAATGCCGCATGGAGCTTTGATGTGGGTGTTATTTTATATATTCAAAAGGCGTGCCGTGGAAAACTTGGCATACATTATTTGATTAATTATGACAAATTGGATAATGAACCAACTGGAGAGGTCAGAGCGCTGACACCGCAGACAGGCGGTTTTGCGTGCGCATTTAAAATTTGCCTGCCCGGCCAGCGCCGGAGGGCGCCTGCTTGGTTTTAAGCACAATCAGCGCCGGATGAGTGGATAAGTACCCGGCATATCTACGGAGTATTCATGGTAAAGCGTTGTTTTGCCGTTTTTCCGGTTATCGCGATCTGCTGTTTATGTCTGTTTGCCGCATGCGGAGGCAGAAGAGACGGGAGTATTGAAGACCCTCTCAAATTGAAGCACGGCAGAGGAGTCTTTCAAGGCAACAGGCCCAACCCCGGCTACGTCCAGCAGCTTGAACGGCGCAGTATGCTGCGGATAGCCGCGGAAAACGCCAGGATCGTCTCGGGCAGTGAAATTCCCTGGCGCAATGCGGGCAGTTCAACCGAACCAGATGAATTATTGCGCTATGCCGATACCTGGCTGAAGGTCAACCCCACGACCATGTTGGCCGGAACCAGGCGGACAGTTTTTGATCACCTGTCTGACACGACCATTGCCACAATTATGCGCGAGGTCAGCGCCAGAGGCGTGTATGTCGCCCCTGCCCGCGGGGCCGGTTCGCTGTGGGCATTTGACAAAAAAGAGGCTGTCACCGGCGAGGACGTTGTAACCTACGATTTCTCGACTGTGGCAGGCAGCGAACGCGACTACGGAAGGCTGATCAGCCGGATGATCGACAATAAGGGGCTTGTGGGCATGGATCTCATCCCGGCGGCTGTCGGCATAGGTCCGGATTTTTTCCTGGCCGCATGCAATGTGCGGGAATATCCAGGCATTTTTTGTATGATGGAAGTGCCTCAGCCGATGTGGAAAGAACTGCCTGTGGTCGAAGTTGAATGGGGCCGGACCGCCTTGACGATGGAGCAGACCGCGCCTTTCATGAGCAAGGGAATCCTGCCGCATGCAATGCGGGACGACTATTCATTTCTGGGCAAAAAGGCCGGCTGGGCGACAACCGGCGAGATTCCGGGCATTGACGGCAACAAAAGAAGATGGATCTACCGGTACTATGAAACGCCAGACATGCCGGTGCTGAACTGGGACGACCCCTCCCAGGCCGCTCACCGCATTTTGTCGGGCAGCGCGGTAATACAGGTAGGCATGCAAGGACAATCGCTGATCGGCCTTAACTTTGAAGCGTTTCAAGGGCTGGAGGCCTCGAAAGACGATCCCGGGCCACAGGGCATGTTCAGCATTGAGCCGGCTCTCACCGCCTCCCAGAGTCTTAGCCGGGAAATACGCCGCTACGGCAGTTGGAGCTGGCTGCGTGATAACAACCTGACCATATCTGCCATTGGCTCCTTCCTGGGCACTGGAACCAACTTTGTGACCGACAACATTTTCAGCCCGTCCGCCGAGCACGCCTTGCTTACTGGCGATGCGGGCTATTTGAAATTCATGGCCGACAAGCTCATTGCCACTAAAATTGATACCCGGAAGCTGGTTCACGCTGGACCGGCCGAGGAAGGCCTGAGTTACGCCATGCCGCATCTCAACTATCTGTCCTATGTGGAAAACGACCCCAAGGCCGCCCAGATGTTAAGCAAGGTGATGACCGAAATTCAGGCGTCTGTGGAAGGTCTTGCCTCCCCGCTCTTGTCTGATGACAACACCCTGTTTGTTACCGATACGGCGATTGCCGCCATGGCCATCGGTCTTTCTCCGTTTGATGTTCCCGTGGACAAAGGAGAAGAAGTCGCCAAGGGACACGCGCTGCTCATATTTTTCCGGGCCATGCAGCCGGGCGTGCTGATGCTCAACGGCCAGGATCTGGCCGGCACTTTGCCGCTTCACTATTCCAGCATGTCCAGCTCTGCTGAAGCGTGGGATATAGGCAGGGCATCCAGGGGATCTTACGCTCTGAGCACTTCGGCCGGCGCTTTGGTGGTCAGCGACACGGGCGTGCCCAAGTCAAAGACCGTGTATCCTTATGCGGACTATCAAGCGCATCAGCCGCAGTCATTTATCAGTCACATCGGTTCCTTTCTGCGTGCCCGCACCACTTCCGGACTGGCCAACGGCAGACTCGAAGCGAGACTTCAAACCCGGCACCCCGGTCTGATAGCCCTTGCCACCAGGATGCCCGACCAAAAAAGCATCGTCCTGAGCATTTGCAACTTCAGCCGCGATCAGGTCGCTGAAACAATCTACATCAACGAACTTCCCGGCTACGCCGATGTCATCGGAAAAAGCCTGAAAATAGGCGGTATGGGCCGTTATGTGGTCAACAGCAAATCCATATCCGTGACCCTGCAACCCTGGGAAGGAGTCGCCCTCTACCTGGGAGACGCCCCCAAAGGTCTGACAAGTGTGAAGTCCGAGCCGATTAACTTCAATCGTAAAAAGAAGTAGTCAAGGTCTGACAATATCCGGTAAACGTCAACGGCCACGTCATGCTGCAGCGCCTCTGCCGCCTGACGTGGCCGTCTTGATATTAATCTGGCCTAAAAAGCGCCTTTTTAAATCACCCTTGTCACATCCGCCTGACCATGCTCAGGGCGTCGCTTCCGTTGCGGTAATAGCCGGGCTTGGCGCAGCGCTCCACAAATCCCTTTTTCCGGTACAGCGACAGGGCGGGCAGGTTGTCGGCCTCCACTTCCAGAAAGACCGCTTTCAGGCCAGCTTCGGCGGCAAAGGCGAGGGCTGCGTCTACAAGTTTTCCCGCAAGTCCCAGCCCTCTGAATTTCGGCAAGACGACCAGGGAGTAAATCCTGCCTTGGCCGTGCCGTGAGCTGGATAGAATGGAAACGTATGCGGCCACCTCATTTTCTATGGTGGCGGCAAAGACGGCTCCCTTGGCCTTGGTTACGAGATAGCGCAATTGTTTACGCGTGAAGGCCTCGTCCGTGAAGCCGGAACGCTCGGCCGCCAGTATGCCGTCAAGGTCGTGGACGGTTGCGCGGCGTATTGTCGCGGCCGGCTTCATCGTGATCTCAACTCCAGCGAGCGCATGAAGTAATTCAATATCCTGTAATAGAGGTCGTCTCCGAGGATCGCATCTTCGATCTTGTGGTCGATGCTCGGGTTGTCGTTTATCTCGATCACCACGACTTTGTTGTTGATTACTTTGAGGTCAACTCCGTACAACCCTTTGCCGATCAGCGATGTCGCCTTCAGGGCGGTCTTGAGCACGTTGCGCGGAACCTGATAGAGCGGGAGCGTGTCCACCAGCCCGATTTGATCCTTTCCCTTTCCGGCGTGGTGATTGTATATTTGCCAGTGCCCGCTGGCCATATAGTATTTGCAGGCGTAGATGGCATCTCCGTTGAGGACGCCGATGCGCCAGTCGAAGTCGGTCGGGATGAATTCCTGGGCCAGAATGATGGCAGACTTTTCAAACAGAGCGCTCATGGCCGTTTCGAAATCCTTTTCGCAGTGTACCTTGTGCATGCCGTGTGAAAAGGATCCGTCAGGTATCTTTACGATAAAGGGAGCGCCAAGCGCTGCGGCGATATCGTTAAAGGAGTTTTCGCTGGATCTGAAAATGAGCCTGGATGACGGAACCGGAATGCGCTCTTTGCCCAACAGTTCATAGAGGTAGACCTTGTTGGTGCACCTGATGATTGAAAGCGGATCGTCGATGACGATCATGTCGTTTTGCAGGGCTTTTTGAGCCCATTGGAAAGTATAGTGGCGCAGCGAGGTTGTGGTCCTGATGAACAGCGCGTCAAACTCCATGAGCCGTATTGAATCCTCTTCCGTGAGAAGTTCGGCGTGAATATCCATCCGCTTGGCCATGTCCAGGAATTTTTCCAGGGCCTTTTTGTTGCTTGGGGGGAATTTCTCCTGCGGGTCGTACAAGATGGCCAGGCTGTAGCGACTGTGTTTGGACGAGCGCGGGCTGCGCCATATTTTCTTGTTGAACGTGTCAAGAGAGGTGGCAAAGAAGTCTTGCTCTTTATCAGAAAGGCCGGAAAGCGGCATAGTCTGAATGGTCTCGATCTGGTTTCGCGCTCCTGTATTCATGGTGACCTTAAGAATCGGCGCCGGGTAGTTGTCAAAAATGAACCGGGCGACCTTCTCAAGGCCTTTTTCCTCGCACTTTCCGAAGCAGACGATAAAATTCCAGAGAGTGCCGTGTGGGATGTTATTTTTTTGAATCCATTGCGAACATAGTTTTTGCAGGGCGCTGGTCATGCGGATGCCTGTCCCGCTGTCCAGTTTGTTAATGACGTCAACGCCGGGAATGATTCTGTGTCCCCTGGCCTGAGCCAGCAGGGAGCAGAAATAGCCTTCGGAGTTGCAGCTATAGTCCCCGCTGAGATTGATCACCAGCTTAGATTCTTTTCCTGACGGGGTGCTTTTCAAGTAATCTGAAACGGTAATGATGCTGCTAGTTTCGTAGTAGGGTTTCCAGTCTTCGATACGATCCAGTAAAAGCAAGACATTATTTGCCATGATACGCCTGATTGTGAAAAGATGTTGATTACGCGGATGCCACGGTTATGTACGCCCAAGTCTGGAAAATGAAAAGGGGGATTGTCGCAAGACGGAAGTTAAGACAACAGGAAAATAGGCTCTCCCTCATGTTCATCACCGGCGGCATATGGCTAAAACCCAGGGCGGATCAATTAATGCGATGCGCGCGAAAAGCTGTTTTTCCGGTTGCCGGGAAACGAGGTAAAACTGGACAAAGCTGTATCAGCACACAGCAAGGCCAAATTTGTTGTGGGACGCCGGCAGCCGGAAAAAGGCGGATTGGCAGCATGCGGATTGCTGAGGCCTGGCCCCCAGCCTAATCGACTTTCATCCCGCCGCAGTCGCGCCTCAAACCCTCGTACTCCATATCGATTACGTCTGAAATGCGCCAAGCTCCATCTTGCTTGTTGAGCGTTATGCACAGCGGGGAAGAGGTGCCATCGCCCCAGATTTTATGAGCGATCACCTCGGCTATGGCTCCGTTTATGATCGGGCCGTCAAAGGTCATCTTTTCAGGAACTTGCTGGCCCATCAATATGGGATCATAGCCAAGCCCTGTTTCGTCTTCTTTAAGCGCTTCGGTGATTAGATTGTTCAGTCTTTCCAGATATGCAGGGTCCACATCGTTGCGCCCGGAAAGATAGGGAATAAGCTCAGGGCTGTCGGGGTTAAGGTTGTTTATGCGTTGCAGATAATCGTTGTAAAATTTGGATGTTGCCTGCGAAACTTGACTGCTGTCGTTGTCAACGGCTAAAGCGGCCAGGCTGATGAAGGACATTGCAAGGGCAAGAAGCGCTATAACCACCGGCTTTGAAGCATTATTTTTGAGTACGGCGTTCTTAGAAATCATTTTTACTCCTATTGTTTTTAGTTAACAGGGGTGAGTGATAAAGCTTTTAAAAGCAGTTTTCATGCCACAACAGCAAGCCTGATCGTTCGCTCTTAAACGCCTAACTGCATTGCGCAATGCTTGGGTCCAGCCCGCATTAATCCTCCTGCTGCAAATCCGCCCTTTTCCGTCTGCCTGCGTCGCAATGAGAAAATTGACCTCAAAAACCGGCTTTTCGCGGACGGCGGATTAATGAGGGCCGAGCCTAGCTATCTGCACGATTTTTGTGCATTTTCAGATACATTGGCAGGAATTCAGGCGGCAAAAGGCCTTGCGTTATGCCCTTAGATTATGGGCAAACATGCAGGTAGAAGAATATTCACGGCGGAGCAGGGTATCTTTAAACCGCGAGAGGTTGAGGCCAGGGCTGCTCATGGCTCACAGTCGTCATTTTCGGCGTATGTCCAGATTATAATTAAAAAGTCAGCCAGGCGCGCTTTATAATCCCAGTAGAAAGTATATTATAGGGACAACATTTGCTTTTATTGGATTTTTCAGGCAAAGATCCAGGTTGGTTCTTTTAACATATTGTTTTTATAGTTTTTTAGTGGATGACCATTAGCAGATCCCTGCAAGGTTCAAAAAGATCCGGGCTTACGCGGCAGGATAGAGTGAGGTCGTTATTATGTGGAAGCTTTATGCATTATTGTCGGCTGTATTCGCCTCCCTTACGGCCATTTTTGCCAAAATCGGCGTTAAGGGGGTTGATTCAAACCTGGCGACAGCCATCCGGGTGAGCTTCATTTTGGTAATGACATGGGGGATAGTGCTTGCAACAGGGGCGGGCAAGGGAATAAAAACTCTGAGTGGGCACACAGTCTTGTTTTTATTCTTGTCATCAGTCGCTACCGGGCTTTCATGGCTGTTTTACTTCAAGGCGTTGCAGTTGGGGGATGTTTCCAAGGTCGCCCCGATTGACAAACTCAGCGTGGCGATCACCATTTTTCTCTCCATACTTTTTTTGGGAGAACCGGCCAGTTTAAAAACGATTCTGGGCGGCGTCCTCATCACCGGCGGCTCCCTGGTCCTCTTGCTTTAGGCCTTTTGGATATCTTTTGGCGTCAGTCCTTTCCGGACAGGGCGCTTCTGAGCCAGGACGAGAGCAGGTGAGCAGGGTCCGGGTCTGTAAGTTTGCACTCGGATGCGTTTTTTAGGTCTTCGCAGACCACTTCAACCATGCGCTCCGATTCCATGAACATGACGTACACCAGGGCCAGGGTGGCCCGGGCTTCAGGGGTGGGGCGGCACAGGTCGTCAATTTGCTGTTCGCTCACGGTTTCAATAAGGCGTTTGGTGAACATCGCGGCCCAGCGCCGATAAAGGGCCTGGGGCAGTTCGGGGATCAAGGAGGCGGCCTTGCGGGCGGTTTTTTCGTCAACGTCCAGTGTGCCCAGACGCAGCACATCGGCCAGGGCTTCTTCGCGCTCTTTGGCCTTGTGGGAAAGGCGGGATACAATCACTTCGGTGATATATTGGGCGAGAGCATGTTTTTTGTCGTCGTTCATGGCATACTCAGATGTGAGAGGGTGTGCAAAGGACTGCGGATGGCCGCTTCCTGGCTTTTGCATAACCTCTTTTTTTATTGACGTCGACAAGGGTTTAGTGACATCCGGCTGATTCCGGAATAGGATCAAATGCGGCAAATTCGCGCCAATCGCCAAATCGTAAATTGTAAGCCAGAAGATGTAACACAGGAGCCTGTCATGGACTTCATGGAACTCGTCGCCTCAACCAGAACCTGCCGCCGCTTTGATGAATCAGCCGAGATTGAGCCCGGCCTGCTTAAACAGCTTGTGGATTGCGCCCGCCTGACGCCAAGCGCCGCCAATTTGCAGCCCTTGCGGTATATCACCGTGCAAAAAAACGAGCATTGTTCCGCGCTTTTTTCATCCCTCAAGTGGGCCGGATATCTCAAAGATTGGGACGGTCCGGTCAAAGGCGAGCGCCCGCGCGGATATATTGTGCTGCTGACGCCGACGGTGGAAAACGGACCCAGCGGCTTCACGATGGTTGACTTCGGAATTGCCGTCCAGACTATCCAACTGGCTGCCAGATCCAGGCATGTGGGTACCTGCATATTCCTCAGCTTTGACGGAGAAATGATTAAAAAGGCCATAACTGTACCGCAGGGGCACTCAATCCTGGGAGTAGTGGCAATTGGCGTTCCGGTTGAACAGGTTCAGATAGTTCCGCTCGGGGCGGACAGCTCGGTGAAATATTACCGGGACGAAAATGCTACGCACTTCGTCCCCAAAAGAGAATTGAAGGATATCCTGTTGGGAGAGTTTTAGAGCGGCTTAACATTTAGACGGTTTTTGATAATAAAAAAAGCCTGGAGAGATCATCTTCAGGCTTTTGATTGCATTTTTCGTGAAAAACTTGTCAATTTCTTTGCGCCACTTCGTCCTGGGCCGCTTTCAGAAGCGCTTGTGTTTTGGGGTCGGAGCTTCTGGCAGTTTTCCATACTTCGGCTACTTTTTGCTCCTCCCCCTCTGGGGCGAGAACATGGGTGGTGAGGAGCAGGCCGTCATGCTTAAACAAGGAAATAGTATACACAACGCCCTGGGCATTGCCGCGAATGGCGTAACGCCCAAGCCCCATCACGTTTTTTTTGTCAAACCCCATGATCTGGGCGGCCTGCTCCGCTATCTCTTGCTCAGAAGCGCCTTCGGATGGAGCGATTTGAAAACCAAGCAACATTTTCTCCGCGGGCGAGCCGACAGACATGGCCATGTCGGCGTCCTGAGGGCCGCCGTTCCAGTTCTCTGGCATATCCACGGTGATGCCTCCGGCCGTGTATTCCTTGGCCAGGGAAGCGCCGGCGAAGAAAATGACAAGACATAAACTCAGGGCGGCCAAACAGAGCAATCTTTTTCGCACGTCTATCTCCAGTGGTTATATGAGAAACGACACTCCGGCGGTGACGCAGGCACAGCCGGATCTGGGGGCAAAATGACGCCGGCAGTGAGCATGAGAGCCGCGGGCAACCTACAGGGTGAAGCCTTCGCCAAGGTAAACCCGGCGGGCTTTGGGGTTGCTTACCAGTTCTTCTGGGGTACCTTCTATTATTACCTGGCCTTCGTGCATGAGGAAGGCTTTGTCGCAGATGCGCAGCGTTTCCCGCACGTTGTGGTCTGAGATGAGTACGCCTATACCGCGTTTTTTCAGGCCCTGAACCAGAGTTTGGATGTCGTCGACGGCCAGTGGGTCGATGCCGGCAAAGGGTTCGTCAAGGAGAATAAACTTGGGCTCGTGGATGAGGCAACGGGCGATTTCAAGGCGGCGGCGCTCCCCGCCGGAGAGTTGTCCGGCCAGAGATGAGCTCAAATGAGAGATGCGGAATTCCTCGAGCAGTTTTGTCGCCTTGGCTTTTTGCTCCGCTTTGGACAGGTCGGTATATTCGAGAATGAGCTTGAGGTTGTCCATCACCGAGAGGCGCCTGAAAATTGAGCTTTCCTGGGGGAGGTAGGAAAGGCCGTGCCTGGCCCGCTCGTGCAGGGCCCAGTGGGCCATATTCGCGCCGTTGAGCAGAACTTCGCCGGAGTTGGGCTTCTGGATGCCTATAATCATGTGGAATGTGGTGGTCTTGCCGGCTCCGTTGGGGCCGAGCAGACCGACGATTTCACCTTGCCTGACGGAGAGGGAGACATCGCGCACGACCTGGCGGTCGCCGTATTTCTTGTGCAGGCCTATGACCTGAAGGATGCTTTCGCCTGTCATTGCGTCTTTTCGTCCTTACCCTGCTTGCGGGGGTCGATGCCGTTTTTATCTGAAGTCTGGAATTCTCCCTCGACCCCGCCAAGGATGTCCGTGCGGTTGTCGCGGATGTAATAGACGATCTGTTTTCCCTTGATGTAGCTTGTCGCGTCCTTGAGGACCGGGGAGCCGTCCATGACTATGCGACTGGTCGAAGCGTAATAGGTGGCCTTGGAGCAGGTGCCGGTTCTGCCGTCATTGGTGGCCATGCGGACGTTGTCTTTGGCCTCGATGCGGTCTATTTCTCCGGCTTTCATTTCATCCATGTCAGAGGATGAGTCCGGTTGAACGGACTTGTCCTTTTTCATATACACGGTGATGGTGTTGGCCCAGAGTTGGAAGTCGGCGCGCTTGACGTGGACGTTGCCGGAAAAGACGACTGTTTGCCCGTCGGCGTTGTAAACCATGCGCTCTGCCTTGATTGACATCGGGATCGCCTTGACCGGAGCGTCCGCTCCAAGGGCTATTGTCGCAAAGCAAAGGCAGCCGAGCAGGGCGGATATGAAAAGCAGATGGTATTTTTTCATGATTGCGTCCATGACGCCTTTTTGCGGGGCGTCCATATTTCAGGATTCAAGTTTGTCATCCTGCTACGATAAGTCCTTATTTCCTCAGCGCAATATCAGCAAGCGGTTTTATCCTGTTTCAGGGAGCGGGCGGGGTTTCATTGGCGTCTTCCGGCTGCTGAGCCGGAGATGGCGCCTTCCCGGAATTTGGACTGAAATATACGTTAACGTTGCCGAGCGCCTCAATAGCGCTGTCATCCATACGCCAGATTACTTTTGAGGCGCTGCCTTCCAGATCCGGGCTTGAGAAGTAGCTGGCGTGCGGAAGTGTCATGGTTCTGGTGGAACCGTCATACTCCAGAAGATCTCCGGCAACAGAGCGCTCCCCGCTGGTAATGTAAACGTTTTTGACAAATCGGAATTTGTTTTCTGTCTGGATGATGTCGCCCAACTCGGCCTGTACGAACAATTCCTTGTCATCCGGCTTCAGGAAATAGGTCAACCGCGGCTCACGGACCTCAATATTGCCGTCCTGGCGGCGCATAATGGCGCTTGAGGTGCGAAGGCGCCAAATCATTTTGCCGCTTTCCCCCTGAACCAGCTCAATCGATTTAAGGGCCATGGTCGCTGACTCTTCATTCACGGCGGATTTGCCGTCTTTGCCGATCAGTTTGTCCACATCCAGGCCGCCTGGCGCTGTTCCGTCCTCTGTTTGGATTTTGGGTTCATCCCCGGCATGGTCGTCGGAAAATATTATCGCGTAGATAATGATTCCAAACAGGCAAATGATTACCAGCAACAGGCCGGTTTTTTTCAGCATGGACGGCTCCAGGCATCCAGGAGGGCCTCATATTTGCCTTGGGCCATAAGGATGTGGCGGATGACTTCCCGCACCGCTCCCTGGCCTCCGTGGGCTGTGGTGATGAATTTGGCGATGGCCTTGACCTCGGGCTGGGCGTTGAATACGGCCATAGGCAGGCCGACCATTGACATGGCCGAAAGGTCAACCCAATCGTCGCCCAGGTAGGCCACCTGGCTCCAGTCGGCATTGAGGCTGCCGCGAATTTTTTCCAGGCAGCCGCGCTTGTCCATAAAGCCGGAGTAATACTTTGTTATGCCGAGATCCTTGACTCTATTGGCCACAGCCTTTGAATCAAGCCCGGTGATGACCGCTATTTCAATGCCGGCGCTCAGGGCGATTTTGATCCCCAGGCCGTCTTGGGCGTTGAAGCGCTTCATGACCTGGTTTTGCAAGTCGTAATAGAGTCCGCCGTCCGTCAAAACGCCGTCCACGTCAAGAACCAGGATGCGAATATTTTTGGCAAGCTGGTTCGGGAAAAAGAGGGCGCTGAGATCATTGTCCATGGCTGATGCTCCAAACGGAGGATAGCTTGCGCAAAAGCGGCGGCAGATCGTCAAGATTCAGGCTGTTTGGCCCGTCGCACATGGCCTTGTCTGGGTCTGGGTGGCACTCCAGGAACACGCCGTGGCATCCGGCCGCTGCCGCTGCCAGGGCCAAGTGGGGGACCATTTTACGGTCGCCGCCGGAAGAGTCGCCTTGTCCGCCGGGCAACTGGACCGAGTGGGTGGCATCCATGACGACTGGAGCGCCAAGGGCGGACATGATCGGGATGGCGCGCATGTCGACTACCAGGTTATTGTAGCCGAAAGTCGTGCCGCGTTCGGTCAGAAGGGTCAGCGGGTTGCCGAAAGAACGCATCTTGTCGAGAACATTGCCCATATCCCAAGGGGCCATGAATTGCCCTTTCTTGATGTTGACCACTCGTCCGGTTTCGGCGGCAGCCTTGAGAAGGGAGGTCTGGCGGCACAAAAAGGCCGGGATTTGCAGGATATCCGCCACTGTTGCCACAAGCGCGGCGTCGCCTGGCTCGTGGATGTCGGTAATGACCGGCAGGCCGGTTCTTTTTTTGACTTCAGCAAGCCAGGACAGGCCTGTTTCCATTCCCGGTCCGCGAAAGCCAGAGGCGGACGAACGGTTGGCCTTGTCGAACGATGACTTGAAAATTGCGAACAGCCCGTTCTGCTTAGCGGCTTCCTTGACTTTTTCAGCTACATGCAGGGCCAGGTCAAGGCTCTCGAGGACACAGGGGCCGGCGATGACAAAACGCTCATTTTTCAGGGTGGCGTGAAGTTTCGCCGACGATAGTTCACTTGGCATAATTTTATTTCTTGCCGTAAAGCTTGGCGGCCTTGATGAACTCCCTGAAAAGCGGGTGAGGGGTCATCGGGCCGGATTTGAATTCAGGGTGGAACTGGCAGCCCAGGAACCAGGGGTGCTCGCATATTTCCACGATCTCCGCCAGGTTGCCGTCAGGAGAGAGACCGGAGAAAACCATTCCGGCCTTTTCCAGCCGTTCCCGGTATTCGTTGTTGAATTCGTAGCGATGGCGGTGGCGCTCATCAATTTTGTCGGTCATGTACGCCTTGGCGGCCAGGGTGCCTGCGGTCAGAGCGCAGGGGTATGAGCCAAGGCGCATGGTGCCGCCCTTGTCGGACTCAAAGCTGCGCTTGATAACGCTCTTGTTGCGCGGATCATACCATTCTTTCATCAGGTAAATGACCTTGTCCAGAGCCTTGTCGTCAAACTCCTCGGAAGTGGCCAGGGGGATCGCGGCCACGTTTCGCGCAAATTCAATAACCGCTACCTGCATGCCCAGGCAAATGCCGAAATAGGGGATCAAGCGCTCCCGCGCGTACTTGGCTGTGGCAATTTTGCCCTCTATGCCCCGGATGCCGAAACCTCCGGGCACGAGTATGCCGTCAAGGCCCTCCAGAGCGGATGGGGCGGTTTTTTCGTCGATTTCTTCAGAGTTAACATAGCGCAAGGAAACGTGGCAGTTGTTGGCCACGCCGCCGTGGACGAGAGCCTCGTGCAGGCTCTTGTAGGATTCCTTTAATTCCACATACTTGCCGACAATGCCGATCGTGATCGTGCCTTTCGGGTTTTCGAGGGCGAAATTCAGCTCCTGCCAGGGCTCAAGATGCGCGTTTTTAGCCGGCAGGCGCAGCATGATGGCTACTTTTTGGTCCAGTCCCTCATCATACAGGGCGAGAGGAAGCTTGTAGATTGAGCTGACGTCGACGGCCGAGAATACCGCGTCAACGTCAACATCACAGAACAGGGCGATCTTCTTTTTCAACTCGACCGGGACGGGCCTCTCGCAGCGGCAGACAATGATATCCGGCTGAATGCCGATGGCTCTCAGTTCTTTGACGCTGTGCTGAGTTGGCTTTGTCTTGTGCTCTCCGGCTGAGGCCAGGTAGGGAACCAGGGTCAGGTGGATGTAAAGGCAGCGCTCCTTGCCGAGATCGCCGCGCAACTGGCGGATGGCCTCAAGAAACGGCAGACCTTCAATGTCGCCCACAGTGCCGCCGATTTCAATAAGGGCAACGTCGGTGTGCCCGGATATGCCCAGAATAGACTTCTTGATCTCGTCCGTGATGTGCGGGATGACCTGGACCGTGCCGCCAAGGTAGTCGCCGCGGCGTTCTTTGGTGATCACGCTGTAATAAATGCTGCCGGAGGTATAGTTGTTCTTCTGGGACATGGGAACGCCCAGGAATCTCTCGTAGTGGCCAAGGTCGAGGTCGGTTTCGGCCCCGTCATCGGTGACGTAGACCTCGCCGTGCTGGGTCGGGTTCATGGTGCCGGGGTCGACATTGATATAAGGATCAAGCTTTTGGATGGTCACGCTCAGGCCCCTGGCCTCAAGAAGCGCGCCAAGTGAGGCGGCGGTCAGGCCTTTGCCAAGGGAAGAAAGAACGCCGCCGGTTATAAAAATAAATTTTGTTTTTTTCATCAGCTTGTCCTTGGCCGCCTTGTCGGCCGGTTCGCATGCGCTGTTCGAGGCGCCGGTCATTAAAACAATTCCCGGCAAAAAAGAGCCAAATCCGGAAAATATGAATCCAGGCTCCTTGGTAAACCTTTATCTTGTAACCTTTACCATATGCGGCTACAAAGGTCGACAGTTGACGTTTCGACGGGCCACAGAGTATTATGGAAAACCTTTTTTGGGAAGCACAGATTAATGGTCTTTTTGCCTTTTGCCGGAGTCAGGCTTATTCCACATGGAGCCCGAGCGCGTCTTGCTGCGCACGGCTTTTGGCGAAACGAGTCTTTTACGGTATAAGAAGAGACTCTTTAATCCGCTTCTCTCGCACAAACATAAAATTTCACCAGCCGGGGGAGCTAATGCCCACTGATTCTCCAAAAGTCCGCACCCTTGTCATCACCGGTTACGGCACAAACTGCGAGGTGGAGTGCGCTCATGCCGCCAAGCTGTCCGGATCTGACCAGGTGACGGTCATCCATTTTGCCGACCTGTCTTTTGGCAGGGTATTGCTAACTGATTACAATTTCCTGATCTTCCCCGGCGGATTTCTGGACGGAGACGACTTGGGAGCGGCCCAGGCCGCCGCTCAGCGGTGGAGATACACCAAAACCCCGGACGGCTCGCCCTTGCTCAATCAGTTGACATCTTTCATGAAAAGCGGCGGGGTGATCCTTGGGATCTGCAATGGCTTTCAGCTCCTGGTCAAACTCGGCCTGCTCCCGGCCATTGGCGGGGCCTATTTTGAACGCCAGGTTTCTCTCGCGCATAATGCGTCGGCCAGATACGAAGACCGCTGGTGTCATCTGGCCGTCAACAATGCCAGCCCTTGTATTTTCACTAAGGGATTGCCTAATCTGTATATCCCGGTCAGGCACGGCGAAGGCAATCTGGTCCCCAAGGATGAGAATGTGTTGAGCGAACTGAAAAAGAACAATCTGATAGCCTTGCAATACGCTCACCCGGAAACCGGCATGCCGACCCAGGAGTATCCCTACAATCCCAACGGCTCCACTCTGGCGATTGCCGGGTTGTGCGATCCGACCGGACGCATTCTGGGGCTTATGCCCCACCCTGAAGCTTTCAACCATAAGACAAACCACCCAGGCTGGACCAGGGGCGAACAGGACGTTCTGGGCATCGCGCTTTTTGAAAACGCGGTGAACTATTTGCGGAGCAGCAAGGCAAACTGAGAAAAGTCGGAGTATACGTTCATTCCGGATGTTTCGCCTGTCCGTCTGTAAGGCGGTGGAATTAAAATAAAGCCAGTTTTGGAAACCGCAGCGAAGCAGCATGGCGGTTTCCGGAACTGGCTTTTGGCATATCGGGGTGACGGCGTTTTGAGAATATTATCGACGTCAGGTATTGAAGTCTTGGTTTAACTTTTGGTCGTGGATTCAGTTTATTCCCAATCACAAAAGTTGCGCCCTGCTAGAATAAAAACATAGTTGCAAGGCCCAGAAAGAGGAGGAAGCCCAGGGCGTCGGTGATGGCTGTGAGGAAAATGCTGGATGCCTGGGCCGGGTCGCGTCCCAGTTTTTTGAGGACCAGAGGGATGGAAGCTCCGGCCAAAGCGCCGATGATCATGTCGAGAACCAGGGCGCTGACCATGATGGTGGACAGTGCTGCGCTGTTGAAGCGAGGATCGGCGGCGGTCCAGTCAAGAAATAAGTAGACGACTACCCAGACGATTGCGCCCAGAATGAGGCCGTTTAGCAGGCCGATCTTGGCTTCGCGGATGACGGCGGCCAGGGCTTTTTTTCTTTCAAATTTTTCCAGGGCCATCTGGCGGATGATGACGGCCAGGGCCTGTTGCCCGGTGTTCCCGGCCTGATTGGCCACCATGGGCATAAACACTGCCAGAATGGCCATTTGCGCGATGGTGCCGTCAAAGATGTAGACCACGGCTGCCGACAAGGCGGAGTTGAACATGTTCACGAGCAGCCAGGGCAGGCGCATCAGGATCGACTCCGACCAGGGTGTGTCCACTGTTTCGTCCTGACCCGCGCCGACCATGCCCAGCATGTCTTCACTTGCCAGGTCGTGCATGATGTCGATGACGTCGTCGTGGGAAACTATGCCGAGCAGGGTGCCGTTGTGGTGAAGGACGGGCAGAGCCATAAGATTGTAGCGGGCGATGAGCCGGGCCACTTCTTCGCGCCCTTGGTCAAAGGTGACGGAGATGATTTCCTGCCCCCGGACCTGCTCCTCGAGAGTGACGCGAGGGGGGCTTTTCATGAGATCACGCAGGGTCAGGACGCCGATCAGGTGTTCTGATTTGTCGACGACGTAGATGTAGTACGGAACTTCCTTATATTCAATTTCGCTGCGAATCTGAACGATGGCTTGATCGGCTGTCAGGTCCTTGCTCAGGGCTTGGATTTCCGTGTTCATGACCCCACCGGCCGTATCGGGGTCAAAGGCCATGAGGGAGCGGATTTCCTCGGCGTCTTCCTTCCCAAGCTTGCTTAAGAGGGCGTCGCTATGGTCCTCGTCGAGTTCATCCAGGATGTCGGCGGCATCGTCAGGCGACATCTGGCCGACGATGTCCGCGGCTTCGTCCTCGGCCAGACTTTCCAGAACCTCGACCCGGACGTGTTCGTCCATTTCAGCCAGGGTTTCGGCGGCGTCCTCGGCAGGCATGCTGCGGATGATTTCGACCTGTTCTTCGAGCGGAAGCTGTTCAAGCTGCTCGGCGGCGTCGGCAGGGTGGATGAATTCTGAGGTGTCATCCTCTGTTCCGGGCAGGCTGGACGAGGCGTCCTGGCTGTTGCCGGAAAGATGAATGTCGTCTTGAGCCGCGGCGTTTGCGGATTCGGAATCAATGCAAGGCCGGGAGGCGTTTGAATCGGTGGATCCGGCGTTGCCGTCCGGTTTGGGGGCCTCGGCCCGGTCGTGGTTGTTCTTGAGGGCGTCGGTGCTCAAAGAAGCATCGGAAGGGGCGGCCGTTGGCGTTTCCCTGTCTTCGTTGTTAAAGTTTCCGATCGGCTTCATGGGCGCTTCCGTGCGAAATCAGGTTTATGCGGCTTGACGAAACATCCACACGCCATTTACTAGTATGTGAAGTTTTTTGCAACCGCAACATGGCTGTTGCACCATCGGTCAAAACAGTGGAAAAGCAATATCTGCCCTGAACTGGCGGGCGTATGAGAAATAATAACTTGTTTGACAACTTTTTTCAGGGCCAGGCCTGGGATTTTCTTAACGATGCGATCCGCATCGCCTTTGAGGAGGACGGACCGGATCTGGCCTCGCGAGCCGTGTTCGGCAATGACGTGGCCTTCAAAGCGGTGATCGTGGCCAAGGAGCCGGCAGTCATGGCCGGAGGTCCGTTGCTGCCAATCATCCTCAAAATCGCTTCGGAGCTTGAGGGCGGAGATTGGACATGCCGGGTAATGGCTGATGACGGTGTGCGCGTGGGTGACAGCGGCGAGGAAATTGTGGCTGAAATCGTCGGCTCGGCCGCGCTTGTTTTAAGAGCCGAGCGGATTATTCTCAACTTCATTTGCCATATGTCCGGCATTGCCACCCTGACCAGACGCTACGTTGACGCGATTGCCGGCCGGGCCACCATCCTGGACACGCGCAAGACCCTGCCTGGGTTGCGCTATCCGGAAAAATACGCGGTCCTTGCCGGGGGCGGAAAAAACCATCGCCGCAATCTGTCCGAAATGCTGATGCTCAAGGACAATCATATTGACGCAGCCAGCGGAGTCAAGCCGGCTGTTGAAAAGCTTCGACAAATTATTGCCTCAGGGTGTCCGCCCATTGAGGTCGAATGCCGCAATCTGACCGAAGTCGCCGACGCCGTGGCCTGCCGGGTGGACCGCATCATGCTTGACAACATGGACCGTAAAACCATGTCTCAAGCCTTGGACCGCATCCCGTTGGATATTGAAATTGAAATCAGCGGCGGCGTCAGACTTGACGCGCTCGACAATGTGTTGTCTTTTGGCTCCAGGCGCCAGCCGGATTACATCTCCGTCGGCCGCTTGACCCACTCGGCGCCGGCCTCGGATTTCAGCATGAGAATTTTACCTTTATGAATAATATGGATATTGCAATGAATTCCGCCTCCATCCACAATCGAATTGAAGAATTGCGCGCATCCCTTGGGCAAAAAGTGTGCATCCTGGCCCATCATTATCAAAGTGACGACGTCGTCAGCCACGCTGATTTCCTGGGAGACTCCCTTGAACTGGCCCGCAAGATTAAGGACATTCAGTCTGAATATATCATTTTCTGCGGCGTCTATTTCATGGCCGAAACCGCCGCCCTGCTGGCCAGGCCCGGACAAAAGGTCTTTCTCCCCGATGTCGAAGCCGACTGCGACATGGCCAGAATGGCCGATGCCAGCCACCTGGACCATATTATCACCGGCCTGAAAAGCATGGGGACAAAAGTAGTTCCGCTGACATACATCAACTCCTCGCTTGCCGTTAAATCAGTCACCGGCAAGCACGGCGGCGCGGTCTGCACCTCTGCCAACGCCGAGCGCATGCTTGCCTGGGCTCTTGAGCAGGGTGATGCGGTCCTCTTTCTGCCGGACAAATTTCTTGGCGAGAATACAGCCGAGAAGCTGGGGCTTCCGCAATCAGCCATCTTTCGTCTCGTCCGTGACCAGCGTCTTGCTATACCCCCAGCGCAGAGTAACCTCGCCCCATGCGTGTTGGAAAACAGCGGGCCGGTCCAGCTCCCGGCCGCTTCCGAATGCCGAGGAGTCCGCGTATTTCTCTGGCCTGGCTTTTGCCCCGTGCATGAGCGTTTCGCCCTCCCCCAGCTTTATGAATTGCGCAAGCTATACCCGGACCTAAAACTGGCCGCTCACCCTGAATGCCCTCCGTCCCTTGTCCGCCGGGCCGACGTATCAGGCTCGACCACCTTTATAATCAATTATGCCGCCAACGCTCCAAACGGCTCAACCCTGGCCGTCGCCACTGAGTTCAGCCTTGTCAACCGCCTGGCAAGCCAGCACAAGGGCCGCCTGACCATCATCCCCCTGGCCAAAAGCCTCTGTGAGGACATGACCCGCACCACACCCAAAAATCTTCTATCCCTTCTCGAAAGTCTTTCCACCTGCGCTCCCCAATCCATCCAAATTCCCGAGGACCAAACCCGCACCGCCAAAATTGCCTTGGATCACATGCTGAAAGGGTAGTTGGCAAGGAGCAAGGGGAAAATTGGGCGAAGCTGTATTGAAATACAGCAAGGTCAATTTTATCATTGCGACGCCGGCAGACGGAAAAAAGCGGCTTTGCAGCAGACGGATTAATGAGGGCTGAGCAATTATGCGCGGGTGGCGCGTTTAGCAACTCGCGGCCGGATTGGACAGGGCTGCAGTGGCCCTGTTGCCGTTTAGCGGCTGCTGTGCGCATTGCCAAATTGGGGTAATTTAAGTAACCTGCCAGAGTTCTGGATTTCATGGGTTGGACGCGGAGTTTTGTTTCATGCAGGTGTGTTCATCTTAATCGCGGCGCTCGGAGGCATCGTCCCGCCCGGGGCCGCTTCCACCGCTGCCAGAGGTTCCCGCTGATGAGTTCGTTGCGCAGTTTTACTCCTGTACTTGTAATAGGCGCCGGTCTTGCCGGATGCATCACCGCTCTTCGTCTGGCGGATCTCGGCTTTGAATGCACCCTGATTGCCGACGGCGAGCGCGATGGCAACGCCAACTCCTGGCTGGCCCAAGGCGGAATAATCTATCAGGGGCGTGACGATGATCCGGTTTTGCTTGAAATGGACATCCTGGAAGCCGGACATAATCACAACAATCCCCTGGCTGTCAGGCACCTGGCCAAACATGGCCCGGCAGCAGTTGAGGAAATCTTGGTAAACCGGCTGAATGTGCCCTTTGACCGCAATGGGATCGACATCCCCAATGAAGGAGAGTGGGACCTGACCAGGGAAGGCGGCCACTCCCGGCAACGCATCATTCACTGCCGGGATCATACCGGCAAGACCATCATGCAAAGCCTTGTCAAAGCCGTGAAGGAATCTCCCAACATCACCTTCCTGTCCGGGCACACGGCCATCGACCTTTTGACTTCCCATCACCAGACCAGGGGCATGACCTACCGCTATCAGCTTCAGAATCGCTGCTGCGGGGCCTATGTTTTTGATGGAAAAAACAATTCCGTGCGCGTCATGTTCGCCAACGCGACCGTGCTGGCTACCGGCGGCACCGGACAGGTCTATCTGCACACCACCAATGCGCCAAGCGCTACCGGATCAGGCATCGCCATGGCCGGACGCGCTTTTGCCCGCCTTGAGTGCATGGAGTTCGTGCAGTTCCACCCCACAACCCGTTTTCACATTGAGCCAAGGCGCGTGCTGATCACCGAGGCCCTGCGCGGCGAAGGGGCCATCCTGGTCAACTCCAAGGGCCAAAGATTCATGCTCAACAAGCACGAACGGGCCGAACTTGCCCCCCGCGACATCGTCGCCCGCGGCATCATGGAGGAACTACTTCTTTCCGGAGAACCCTGCGCCTTCCTCGACGCCAGACCACTCGGACGCAAAAAACTCGAAACCAGATTCCCGACCATCGTGAGCCTTTGCAAGGAGCGCGGCATAGATCCCTTCAGCCAGCTCATTCCGGTCGTTCCCGCCGCCCATTACCACTGCGGCGGCATCCTGACCGACCTTTGCGGCCGCACCACCATCGAAGGCCTGTACAGCGTGGGCGAATGCTCCTGCACCGGCCTTCACGGCGCAAACCGCCTGGCCAGCACCTCTTTGCTCGAAGCCTTGCTTTGGGGCAAAACAGCCGCAGAGCACATCGCCAAGACCCTCAAAGACAACAAAAACCACCACAAGAAACTGCACAACGCCATACACGACTGGCGCTCGCCAGGCGACGACTGCAACGACGACCCGGCACTCATCGCCCAAGACTGGGCCACCATCCGCAACATCATGTGGAATTACGTCGGCCTCACCCGCACCGAAGCCCGCCTCGACCGTGCCTTTCGCGACATCCGTGACCTTTCCAGGCATCTTCACAACTTCTACAAACAAACGCCACTCTCAAAGCCTTTGATAGACCTCTTCCACGGCTGTCAAACCGCCTACCTCATCACCCAGGCTGCCCTGCGGAATCGTCAAAACCTCGGCTGCCATCACCGCGAAAAGGCGGAAACTTGCATGAGGCGGGGGTAATAGCTGGTTACCCTCACCCAGACTACTTTATAACCACCCGAGGCTTGCTGCCGTCTGGGGGGCCTATTAGACCGTCTTGTTCCATTTGGTCCACGAGGCGGGCGGCTTTGTTGAACCCGATTCGGAAGCGCCGCTGGATGAGGGAGATGGAGGCTCTGCCTTGCTGGCGTACGAAATCGACAGCGTCGAGGTAGAGGGCGTCTCCGGAGATGTCTGAGCCTGGGCCGTCGAGGCCGTTGGAGAGTTTTTCCTGGCCCCATTCGGTGAAATCGAGTTGGTAGCTTGGTTTTTCCAGGGCGCGCCAATAGTCGGTGACCGATAGAACGTTCTTGTCGCTGACAAAGGCGCCATGCAGGCGTTGGAATTTGCCGCCGCTGGGTTTGAAGAGCATGTCGCCGCGCCCGAGGAGGTGTTCGGCTCCGATTGAGTCAAGGATGGTGCGCGAGTCGTGCTTTGAAGTGACCTGGAAGGCGATGCGGCAGGGGAAGTTGGCCTTGATGATGCCGGTGACGACGTCCACGCTCGGGCGCTGGGTGGCCAGGATAAGGTGGATTCCAGCGGCCCTGGCGAGTTGGGCCAGGCGGACGATGCTTGTTTCGACCTCTTTGGCGGCCACAAGCATGAGGTCGGCCAATTCGTCGATGACGATCACCAAGTAGGGCATGAATTCGAGGTCTTCCATGCCTTCAGGGCGCTTGTCGCCCATTTCTTTCAGCTTGGCGTTGTAGTCGGCGATGTTGCGCACACCGGCGCGGGCGATGTCGTCGTAGCGCTGCTCCATTTCGGATACGGCCCAGTCCAGGGCGTTCTTGGCCAGGGCCATTTCGGTGACAACCGGGTGGACAAGGTGGGGCAGGTCGGAATAGATGGCCATTTCTACGCGCTTGGGATCAACGAGCAGAAGCTTCACTTCGTCCGGGCGCGCCTTGTAGAGCAGGGACAGGATGATTGAATTTATGCCCACGCTTTTGCCCGAGCCTGTGGCGCCGGCCACGAGCAGGTGGGGCATGGTGGCGAGGTTGGCGACGACCGGGGCTCCGGCGATGTCTTTGCCAAGGGCGATGGTCAGAAGAGACTGGGCGGATTGAAAGGCTTCAGAGCCGATCATCTCGCGAAAGCAAACCATTTCACGCACTTCGTTGGGGATTTCAATGCCTACGGTATCCGTCCCGGGGACCGGAGCCTGGATGCGCACAGCCACAGCCTTGAGGGCCAGCGCCAGGTCATCGCTTAAGTTGGCGATGCGCGAGACGCGAACTCCCGGCGCTGGCCTGAACTCGAACATGGTCACAACCGGTCCGGGGGTGATGCCGACGAGTTCGCCCTGGATGCTGAAATCAGTCAGGCAGGTCATCAAGGCGCGGCCTTTGGCTTCAAGGATGTGCCTGGGGGTGACGCCGCTGGTTGCCGGGGCGGCTTCAAGCCGCGACAGTGGGGGCAGGGGGTGTTTTTGCGGTTTTTTGATGATCCGCTCAATGAGCCCGGGCTGGCCGGGCAGGTTTTCTGCCTGCTTGACTGTGGCGCTTTCGTGGATGGTGACATTCAGGGGCTGGGCGTTGCTTTCGCCGGATGCGACAGCAGAATCGCGGCTGGTCGCGCCAGGGGCCAGAATATCAAGAGCCGGATCGATGCTGGCGGATGCCGTGGTCTCCGGCCGCAGAACCGGGGGGGCGTTGCCGTCAATTGGAAACGGCCGTTCCATGGTCAGCATGGAAGAGGCTCCGGCGCTGGACTGCGGGCGCCCGGCAGACGACTGCGACCATTCGTCCGACCACGCGGGGAATGCTGGACTTGCCGGATGTGAGGCGGAACTGCCTGGGTCCGGGAACATACGGCTTTGGGGCACGCCCAAGCAGTCGTTTTCAAAGTCCTTTACCCAGGGGGGCATGTCGGGGTCGTCTTCCATCGCTAATTTTTCAGCGGTATCGCTGGCGTGGGGGGCAAGGCTCAGGTATTCATCTTCAAGGCTCGAAGATGGGGCAAATCTGCCGGGTCCGTGGATGGGGACTGGTGATTCCTGTCGGGCGGCATCTTTTGGCAATTGCTCAGGTTGATTGGGATCCGTCTTTTCCGGGATGGCTGCGTCTTTGGCGCGCGATTTGACCGCGCTGTCGGAAGATGAACCGCTGTCGAACATGTGGGGAGCAACCGGCTTGGCCGTTCTGCCTCTCTTTTTTTCGGACATCCCGGCATCGGCGCTCTCACCTGAAAACGGCTCGATGGCCTTGACATCGTGAATGACCGCGCCCTCAAGCTCGCGGCGTTCTTTTTCCCTGGCTCTTTTTTCAATGACGGTTCCGGCCATGCCTGAGCCTACCCTCCAGAGCCCGCGCACAAAGTGCAGCACAACGAATATCCAGGAAAAACCGACAAGAAGCTGGACCGACAGAAGAAAGGCAAAAACGCCTACCAGGATTGTGCCGGTACGGCTCAAAGAGTACATGAGCGCGTTGTACAGGGCATGGCCGAGCAGGCCGCCGCCGTGGCTGGACACATCGCCGGAAAGGGCGTTTGTGCTCGCGATCATGATATTGTTGTCTCTGGCCGCTCCGATGAGCGTGAGGCAAACGGCAAGCAGAATGAAGCCGATCCAGCGCCACCAGGGCCAGGATTTGCAGGAAAGCACCCGCCTGGCCCCGGCAAGGCAAAAGAACGCCGGGACGGCCCATCCGGCCAGGCCGAACAGGTCGTAAAGGCTGCCGGAAAGATAGGATCCGAACCTGCCGGCTCTGTTGAAGATTGGGCCGTCGGAGCTTACCACATGGTTGAGCCATGGGTCGCGGCTGTCGAAGGTGGCCAGGGACAAAAGAATCAAGAGCCCGATAAAGATGAAGACCAAGCCGAAGAGTTCGCGGCCCAGTTTTCCTCCCTGTTCTTTAGGCTCCTGCCGGGGGGCGTTGCTCATCAGTTTTCAGATCCTGGGATAAGACCCTATTCGCGGCCGAGGTAATCGCCCGAGCGGGTGTCCACCTTGACCTTGTCGCCGATGTTGATGAAAAGCGGCACCTGGATGACCAGGCCGGTTTCAAGGGTAGCAGGTTTGGTGGTGTTGGAAACCGTGTCGCCCTTGGCGCCTGGTTCGGTTTGCGCAATCTCAAAGACAAGGGCCACGGGAAGTTCAAGGTCAAGGGGCTCGCCGTTATACAGAAGCACTTGCACCAACTGGCTTTCCTTCAGATATCCCGCCTTTCCGCCGGTGGCCTCTTCTTTGATGTATAACTGCTCATAGCTGCTGAGATCCATGAAGACCAAGCTGTCGTCTTCACGGTAGAGGTATTGCATTTCCCGTACTTCCAGATCCGGTTTGCCTACTTTTTCACCGGACCGGAATGTGTTGTCCTGCAATCGTCCGTTCAGGATATTGCGCAGTTTGGTGCGCACCATGGCCCCGCCTTTGCCGGGTTTGAAGTGCTGAAACTCAACGATTTCAAAGGGTGTGTTGTCAATTTCGATTTTCAGGCCGCGCCTGAAATCAGTGGTGGAATACATGAAGCCTCCGATAAAAGTGAAAAACCAAAGATTAAATTCAGGCCGGGCGGACAAAGAGCGCATAGACGCCAGTATTGGCCCGGCAAGTCTTCCCATCCAGTCCATAAATACTGATGAAGGAGGGGAGGGGGCTGGGGGAGGGGGACCC
>JAVBNM010000015.1:0-5499 GCA_031551565.1 Desulfovibrionaceae bacterium
AGGTATTACCCCATTGTGACTACCAAAGCACAATCAAATACACCAAATAACCCTCGCTGTCAAGCATTCCCGCCAAATAATTTAAGGATGGCATACAGCCTGGGGTAGGGGAACCAGGAGCCAATCGCCCTCCTGGTTCCCCTCCCCCAAGCCCCCTCCCCTCCTTTGCCCGGTTATTTGGACTTGGAATGAACGCCCCTGGCCTTCGGCACTGGAGCGCGCGCGGGACTGTCGGCTGGCGGAGACTGGTCAGCCGGCTATCGCGGATGCGACCAGATCGCCCATTTCGCTGCACCCTACCAGGTCAGCGCCGGGGCTGGCCTTGATGATGTCGCCGGTACGCTTGTTCTGGCGCAGGACCGAGCGCACGGCGCTCTCAACGGCATCGGCGGCCTCGTTCAGGCCAAAGCTCATGCGCAGCATCATGGCGACCGAGAGGATCGTGGCCAGGGGGTTGGCCTTGTCCTGGCCGGCGATGTCCGGGGCCGAGCCGTGCACCGGCTCGTAAAGGCCTACGCCGCCCTGCCCGGCCGTGCCGCTCAGGGAAGCGGAAGGAAGCATGCCCAGAGATCCGGCCACAGCGGCGGCCTCGTCTGACAGAATGTCGCCGAAGATGTTGCCGGTGACGATGACGTCAAACTGGGCGGGCCAAAGGATGAGCTGCATGGCCGCGTTGTCGACGTACATATGCGAAAGCTGCACTTCGGGATATTCCTTGGCCACTTCCTCGACAACAGTCCGCCAGAGCCTGCCGACAATGAGCACGTTGGCCTTGTCAACCGAACAGAGTTTCTTGTTCCGGCCCATGGCGGCCTCAAAGGCGACCTTGGCGATGCGGCGGATTTCCTCTTCATTGTAAATCATGTTGTTGTAGGCGCAGCGCAGGCCGTCGCGCACTTCCTCGCCGGCCGGCTGGCCGAAGTAGACGTCGCCGGTAAGCTCGCGCACCACGAGGATGTCCAGGCCCTTTTCAACGAGATCCGGGCGCAGACAGGAAAGCGAAGACAGCTCGGGATAAACCGTGGCCGGACGCAAGTTGGCGTAAAGACCGAGTTCCTTGCGGATCTTGAGCAGTCCGGCTTCCGGGCGCAGGTGGCTTGGCATGTTGTCCCACTTGGGCCCGCCCACCGCGCCGAGCAGAACGGCGTCGGCCTTTTTGCAGGCAGCCAGGGTCTCATCCGGCAGAGGAACGCCGGCCGCATCAATCGCGCATCCGCCCATCAGGGCTTCTTCGGTGGTAAATTCAATGCCGAAGCGCCGCTGCACGGCATTCAAAACCTTGACCGCCTGGGCCACAACCTCAACGCCAATGCCATCGCCAGGCAGAAGGACAATATGTTTTTTCATAATCATTTCCGAACGTTAAATTAGACAACTTGAACACGGCAAAGGGCGGTTCCCCGCCCCAAAAACATCCCCCAAAAGGGTAAAGGAGGGAGTGGCCCGGGAAAGGGAACTGTTCCGCACGACGGCGTAATTGGACGCAAGGTAAAGCAACTGCGCCCGAAGGGCCAGGTCCGGAGCGGGCCGAATCACCCTCAAGGCGATAGCCCTGCCGGCTCCCTCCCCCGGATCTTCACCCTCGCCTTACAGCATGGTGCCGATCCTGTTCCACTTTATGTTTTTGAAGTTTATGCTCGACCAATAGATCATTTGGGCCTTGCCATGGATGGTGTCTTTGTCGACAAACTGCCAGTAGCGGGAGTCACGCGAGGAGTCGCGGTTGTCGCCCATAACGAATACTTTGCCCTCTGGCACGGTTATGGGCGCCATATTGTCACGCACGGGCACTATGTTACCCGGATCGGAATGAATGACGTAGTCTTCCTTGACCGCCTCGCCGTTGCGGTAGAACTGCTTGTCGCGGACCTCAAGAACGTCTCCCGGCAGCCCGACCACACGCTTGATGAAGTCCACGGAAGGGTCCTCCGGGAAGGGAAAGACGATGATGTCTCCGATTTTTGGCTGTCCGGTAGAGAATATCTCCTTGGACATGAATGGCAGATGGATGCCGTAACTGAACTTGGTGACAAGCACACGGTCGCCCTCATGCAGGGTGTTGAGCATGGACCCGGAGGGGATATAGTATGGCTGGACGATAAAGGTCCGGATGATTGCGGCCAGGATGAGGGCCGCGATGATGATTCTCAAGTATTCTCCGATTTGTTGCATGGGGGTTTTTCCCATTTTCATCAGTCTTCTCCTGCCTGCAAAGCGGCCAGAAAGGCTTCTTGCGGAATTTCCACATTGCCCATCCGCTTCATCCGCTTTTTGCCTTCCTTTTGTTTTTCAAGAAGCTTGCGTTTACGGGTTACGTCGCCGCCGTAGCATTTGGCAGTGACATTCTTGCCCATCGGCCCGTTGCGCTCGCGGGCGATGACCTTGTTGCCGATGGCCGCCTGGATGACGACTTCAAAAAGCTGCCGGGGTATGGTGCGCTTCAGTTTCAAGGCCACGGCCCGGCCGTGATGGTAGGCCTTGTCGCGGTGGACGATGACGGCCAGAGCGTCAATGGGGTCGCCGTTGATCATCATATCCAGTTTGACCAGATCCGCCTGCCGGTACTCGATAAACTCGTAATCCATCGAGGCGTAGCCCTTGGTGCCGGATTTGAGTTTGTCGAAAAAGTCGTAGACTATTTCCGCAAAGGGCATCTCGTAGGTGATGATCACCCGGTTCGCGGTAAGATAATTCATGTTCTTCTGAACGCCGCGCCTTTCCTCGCAAAGCTTGAGCACATTGCCCACATACTCGCTCGGCACATGAACGTCCATGCGCACATAAGGCTCGAAAAAGGCGGAGGCCTTGGCCGGATCCGGAAGTTTTGCCGGGTTGTCGATGAATGTGGATTTGCCGTCCAAAGTGTCGACCCGGTAGATGACCGATGGCGCGGTGGCGATAAGCTCTACCTGGAATTCGCGCTCCAGGCGTTCCTGGATGATTTCCATGTGCAAAAGGCCGAGAAAGCCGCAGCGAAAGCCAAAACCAAGCGCCTGGGAGGTTTCGGCCTCAAAGGAGAAGGCCGCGTCGTTCAACTGGAGCTTTTCTAGGGCGTATTTCAGGGGTTCGTAGTCGACGCTGTCGGTCGGGTAAAGCCCGCAAAAGACCATGGGCTTGACTTCCTTGAAGCCTTCCACCGGCTCTGAAGCTGGCCTGGCCATGTGGATCACCGTATCGCCGACCTTGGCGTCGCTCAAGGTCTTGATGTTGCCGCAAAGAAAGCCGACCTCGCCGGCCGAAAGCTGGGGCAGGTCGACCTGCTCGGGCGAAAACGCGCCCAGGCGCAATACTTCGTATTCGCCGCCGGTGGCGAACAGCCTGATGCGCTCCCCTTTCTTGATAGTGCCGTCCATGACCCGGAAAAGAACGACCACGCCTTGATAGGAGTCATACCAGGAGTCAAAAATCAGGGCCTTAAGCGGCGCTTCCGGGTCGCCCTCCGGGGGCGGCAGGCGCTTGACGATAGCCTCAAGCACCTCGTCCACGCCAAACCCTGTCTTGGCGCTGACAGCCAGGGCTTCGGCGCAGTCCAGCCCGATGCCCTCCTCGATCTCGGCCTTGACGCCCTCCACGTTGGCGCTGGCCAGGTCCACCTTGTTCAGAACCGGAATGACCTCAAGATTGTTGTCAAGCGCGAGATACACGTTGGCCAGAGTCTGGGCCTCGACTCCCTGGGTGGCGTCGACGACCAGAAGCGCGCCCTCGCAGGCGGCCAGGGAGCGGGAGACCTCGTAGTTGAAGTCCACGTGCCCGGGGGTGTCGATCAGGTTCAAGATATACGTCTTGCCGTCCTTCGCCTTATAGGGAATGCGAACGGTCTGGGCCTTGATGGTGATGCCCCGCTCACGCTCGATATCCATGCGGTCAAGGTATTGCTCACGCTTTTCCCTGTCGCCGACCAGCCCGGTCAGCTCGAGAATGCGATCCGCCAACGTTGACTTGCCGTGGTCAATATGGGCTATGATGCTGAAATTGCGTAAATGTTCCTGCCTGGCCATGGATGTTCCCGATTGCGTGAGTAAAATTAGTTCAGCCCCGCTTTATAGGTCAAAAGCGAGGATTTGTCCAATATTAAGGAAGCAATGATTACTGAGGTTTTTTGCGGCTGCCGGCGAGGGGGCGTTTAGCGCGAAACGAAGCGCGTCATAACACATGTTGATTCGTTTCGGCGCCTGACGAAGGGTGAAACCAAAAGGCCGCTAATAATGTCCGCTTGATTTTAGGATGAACAAGTCAACATGACAAGCGCCAAAGGAATTGATATGACTGCACATCATACTGATTGAACGCCAGCACAAAAGGAGCACGCCCGTGACCCAACCCACGAAAAGCGGCGCCAAAAAAGACACGGCCTTTGTCATGGGATGCACGTCCAACATGGCCTTCGCCGCCGGCACACTCGCTCTTTCCCTTCTGAAACGCATGCCTTACGGCGATTTCGACATTATTGTAATCAACGAGGGCCTTACCGCCCCGGCCTGGCACGACCAGTGTAAAGAACCCACTGCCCAAGCCCGGCAAGACGCCGCGCTCCTGGCGTCCTTCCCCCGGTGCAGGCTCATCACCTATTCGCCGGACCATATCTCCCCCAAAGATCTGGAAAACGGCCCGCCGGCTTACTATCTCTATATATTCGAGATGTTCCGCCTGCTCGCCGAATACCGCAACCTCGTCTGGCTGGATATCGACGTCATTGTCCAGGACGACATCACCGAGCTGGCCGGGATCGGCCCTCTTGCCATGTGCCTGCACGACTTCTCCTGCCTGCGCGAAGGAACGCCCCCCTACACCGTGGCCCGCAACTTTCGCGTCGCGGTCCCCGGATACGACATGGACGCGCCCATTTTCAACTCCGGCGTGGTCTGCCTCACCGACAGCATGCCCCTGCCCCTGAAAATGTACAAGTGGTGCCTGGCCAAATATCTGGAACTCATGCCCATACTGCGCCACAAGGACCAGGCCATACTGAACCTCTTTGCCCAGGATTTCCAAAACCTTGTCCAGACCCTGCCCTTTGAGCTCTACAACTGCTACCCATACAACCCAAGAAGCCACAAGGCCAAGATCGTCCACAGCTTCGGCCCCCAAAAAGCCTGGAACAGCGCCCTGCTCCAACTGGCCTTCCCGGAATGGACCCGCACCTACGACCACTGGCTGGCCCTTGGCGGATCCCCACACACAGGCCCGGTCGCCGATTCGCCCCTTCTCACCCACAGCACATGCAGCCTTTTGATCCAGGCATTGGGGATTGTCGCAAAAAAAGCTGATTAGAATCAGCCATAATCGAACTTGGCGCAAAATCAGCCGATAACACGCAAAGCAGTACACGGCAACGCAATAAAAATCAGGCAACGCAATGCGCAAAAAAAAACGCCTGTCGGCGGTTTTTTTTGCGCCTCTCGCTGTGCGCGTATCACAAACCATAAATGCCCTACCCCACCCCCAAAACCGGGGAAAGGTGGGCGGGGGGCGGGGGGGTGGGGGCAAACAGGGCGGTTG
>JAVBNM010000031.1:0-10910 GCA_031551565.1 Desulfovibrionaceae bacterium
GGAACCATCAGGGCAATCGCCCTGTTGGTTCCCTCCCCCCAGCCGCCGGAGGCATATGAATCTTTCTTCGCCGTTCATACCAAGGCCGGTAGGCACGACGTTATTGACCCTGGCCATTGCTTTGGCCGGGGTGGTGGCGTATCTGGTTTTGCCGGTTTCTCCTTTGCCGCAGGTGGATTTTCCGACCATCATGGTGCAGGCGAACCTGCCGGGAGCCAGCCCCGAGACTATGGCTTCGACGGTGGCCACGCCGCTTGAGCGCACGCTGGGAAGAATTGCCGGCATTGAGGAGATGACGTCAACAAGCATCATGGGCCGGACGACCATTGTCCTGCAATTTGATCTGGACCGGGACATCGACGGCGCAGCCAGAGACGTTCAGGCGGCGATCAACGCGGCCAGGGCCATTTTGCCTACCATGCCGTCCAACCCCATCTATCGCAAGATAAACCCGGCGGACGCGCCGATCATGCTTATTTCCCTCTATTCCGACAACATTGATCTGACGACGCTTTATGATCTGGCGTCAACGGTCTTGAGCCAGAAGCTTTCGCAGGTCCTAGGGGTGGGGCAGGTGCTGGCCGTCGGCAGCGCCAAGCCTGCGGTCCGGGTGGAGGTAAACCCAGGGGATCTTAACGGCCGGGGGGTCTCCCTGCAGGAAGTCCGCGCGGCGATCACCAGGTCCAACGTCAATTCCCCGAAGGGATTTCTGGATAACGGCGAGACCCAGTGGTTTGTCGCCAGCGACGACCAGCTTCGCAAGGCCGAGGACTTCGCACCGTTAATCGTCAAGGCCCAGGACGGAAGCATCGTGCGGCTGTCGGATATCGCCAAGGTAAGCGACGGTGTGGAGAGCGTCCGCAACGCGGGGGTCAGCGAAGGCAAGCCATTGGTCCTGTTGATCGTCTTTCGCCAGCCGGGTTCGAACATTATTGAGACGGTCGAGCGGGTGAAAGAAGCGCTGCCGCTCTTGCGCACCTGGATGCCCGAAGGCGCCGACATGAAGGTGGTCATGGACCGCTCCCCTTCGATCATGGCCTCACTCAAGGACGTCGAGCATACGCTGGGAATTTCCATGGTGCTGGTTGTGCTGGTTGTCTTTCTGTTCTTGCAGGACGGCCGGGCCACCTTCATACCGGCTATCGCCGTGCCGGTTTCTCTGCTTGGCACTTTCGGGATCATGTACTTGTGCGGTTTCAGCCTGAACCACCTTTCGCTCATGGCTTTGACCATTGCCACAGGGTTTGTGGTTGACGACGCGATTGTGGTCACGGAAAACATCGTCCGGCATGTCGAGGAGGGGATGGCGCCATATCAGGCGGCGTTGAAGGGGGCCAAAGAGGTGGCCTTCACGGTCGTTTCAATCAGCATTTCCCTGGTGGCGATCTTTATTCCCATTCTGTTCATGGGCGGCCTCGCCGGACGGCTGTTCAGGGAATTCGCGGTAACTCTTTCCACGGCCGTGCTTGTCTCCCTGGTCATATCGCTGATTTCAACGCCGATGATGTGCGCTCACATGCTCCGGGATCGCCACGGCATGAAGGAATCCCGCTTTCGCAAAGGCATTTTCAGGCGGGCTGCCGGCGGGGTGATCGGGGCCTGGTCGGCCTTTCTGGCGGCCATGCACGGCGGTTATGCCCGGACTTTGGCCACAGTGCTGCGGCATCCGCGCCTGACCATGCTGACCCTCATCCTGACCATAGTCCTCAATTTTTATCTTTACGCTTCCGTGCCAAAGGGTTTTTTTCCGCAGCAGGACACCGGGCAGATCGCCGGCTCCATCCAGGCCGACCAGAGCATTTCTTTTCAGTCGCTGCGCACCAAGCTTTTCCAGATCATGGAGATTATCAGCGCCCACCCGGACGTGGACTTTGCCGCCGGTTACACGGGCGGGAGCCAGCGCAACGCCGGGCAGGTCTTCATAAACCTGAACCCCAGGCGGGAGCGCCAAAAGACAATAGATGAGGTAATGTTCGAGTTGCGCCGAAATCTTGAGGTTGTGCCCGGGGCGACGCTTTTTCTGATGGCCCAGCAGGACATCAGAGTCGGCGGACGGCGCAGCGCCTCCACTTACCAGTACACGCTTCAGTCCGACGACCTGAATTTGCTCAGAGACTGGACTCCGCGCATCACCGAGGCGTTCAAGCAGATCCCGGGCATGATCGGAGTGAACTCCGACAGCGAGACAAAGGGGCTGCAGTCGACGCTTGATATCAACCGCGACTCGCTGGCCAGGCTCTCCCTGAACATGCGCCAGGTCGACATGTCGCTGGGCATGGCCTTCGGGGAAAGTTTCGCCTCGACGATCTATACCAATTCCAACCAGTACCGGGTAGTCATGGAGTTTTCCTCCGAATACCAGCAAAGCCCGGAAAGCCTGAAATATCTTTACGTCCCCGCTTACGGCGCAAGCCAGGAGTCTTCCGGAAGGGCATCCGGGGCGGCCCGTGGCGAGGCAGGCGGGAACGCCGGTTCAAGCATTTCGGCGGCCGTCGGCGCGCAGACCGGGATAGTCCCATTATCGGCCTTTGCCAAATACCGGCCAACCTTCACATCTCTTGGCGTGGCCCACCAAGGCCAGTATGCGGCCTCGACCGTCTCGTTTGATCTGGACAAGGGCTACTCCCTGTCCGACGTTTTGCCGCGCATTGACGAGGCCATGCTCGACCTGCGCGTTCCTGACAACGTGCGCGGGGGGCTGCAAGGCACGGCCAAGGCCTTCACCGATTCCGCCAAAAATCAGCCACTGCTCATACTGGCCGCCCTGATTACGCTGTACATTGTTTTGGGCGTCTTGTACGAGAGCCTGATCCACCCGATCACCATCCTTTCAACGCTGCCGTCGGCTGGTGTGGGCGCAATTCTGGGGTTGATGGCCTTTGGCACGGAATTCAGCGTGATTGCCTTTATCGGCGTTTTGCTGCTGGCCGGCATCGTCAAAAAAAACGCGATCATGATGATCGATTTTGCCATAGAAGCCAGGCGTACACAGGGCTTGTCCGCGACCGAGGCCATTTATCAGGCCTGCCTGCTGCGCTTCAGGCCGATCATGATGACGACCCTGGCCGCGATTTTCGGGGCCTTGCCGCTGTTGCTCAGCCGGGGTGACGGGGCCGAACTGAGGACTCCTCTTGGCATCACGATCGTGGGTGGGCTGATCGTCAGCCAGCTTTTGACTTTATACACGACGCCGGTGGTTTATTTGTATATGGATAAGTTAAGCAAAAAGAAGACCATGGTGGAGATCTAGGGCAAGCCCAGTTCGCCGCCGCGAAAAGCCGGCTCTCCCGGCTGCAAACCGCAACAGGAGAGCGCATTGAAAACAAAATGTCATCTTCGCATCCACACTGAATCCACTTGCAAAAAAACGGCTTTGTTGCAGGCGGATTTGGGTTGACAGTCATAAAAAAACAGCGCCGGTTTCGGACACGCCAAGGGCGGCCGGCTTCCAGCACAGAGGTAGACAATGGCGTTTAATATTAAAGTTTCCCGCGCGCTGCTGCTTTGCGTCCTGTTACCCCTCTTCCTGTGCATGGTCTCGGCCAGCCCGGCAAAAGGAGCGGCCAAGAACGAAGCGGCCAAACGCGAAGCATCCAAGAGTGAGGCCGCCAAAAGCGGCTCCCCGGAACCAGGCAAGGAAACGCCGGCTCCCGAGAAAAAAAGGGACACGGTGACTGATTCCCTGATTTTCATCTGGTCCAACAGGCTGAACGACCTGCAAAACATTACGGAAGAAACCCAAATATTGCTCAGCAACGCCGAAAATTCAAGAAAGGAGCTGGCTGAGCGCCTTCAATACAGCCGGGTGGAGATGAGCAGGCTTCTGGGTCTGTTCCAGGCGTCCAAAGGGCATGCCACGGAACAGCTTGGCCTGTATATACAGATACGGAGCATGCATTCGAAAATTGTCGAAATGGTGAAGCCGCTGGCCGCCATTGAGGAAGCCATGTCCTCAAGGCTGAACGACATCAACGACCTTGGCAGCGATATGGACAAGCTGGAGGCCGAGAGCGAAAAACCAAAGGATGCCCCGGACGAAAAAGAGGCTGAACTGTACGAACTGCAGCAGCAATATCGCAAGTCCCTCGCCAAAACAAAAAAAAGCCTGAGCAATGCCCTCAAAAAGGTGAAAGCCTATCTGACCCCGGCAATAGCCCTCAAGGACCAGGCCACCAAGTCCATGCAAGACATCGACTCCAGCCTCGTCAAAATATGGGAGGACTATTATTTCACACGTCCATCCTACTCCATAACCGCTGCGGCAGACACACCGCACCAGATTTATTATTGGGCCTCCAGCCTGGGTTCCAGATTCGGTTCCATGTTGCCGCAACATCAAAATGATTGGATACATTCCTTGCAGAACTTTCTGGTTGTTGCGGTGATCATGGCCACCCTCGGCATGATTTTCTGGCACGGCGCCGGGAGGTTCCCCCCCCACTGGCGTGACTCCTGCCGGTCAATCCTGCGGAGTTCCTGGGTGTGGATCGGGCTTGGAATGGCCCTTATGCTGTCGGGCATGGCCGAGGGGAGAGGCAAATTCGCCGCCTTCATCATCGTCGGGGTGCTTGTTCTGGTGCGCGGCATAAGTTCACTGACATGGCGGCTGCGCGTCACGTCCGCCATGGAGCTTGCAGGGCATCGCTCTCCTCTGAGGAGGCTGTTCTACCCGGCGGCTGTCGGCATACTCATGCTTTACTCCGATCTGCCGGCCAGGCTTTTGTCACTCATCTGGGCCCTGCTTATGATCGGTGTGGCCATATGGGTCTCCTGGAAAAGACGCAAGGACAGCGATGGGCTGCCCCTGCTTGAGCGTGTTTCCTATAGTTGCGCCTTTTATTTTGGGATATGTTCTCTCATTCTTACCGTCACCGGTTACGCGCGCCTGGCGATCCTGCTGTTCATGCTGCTGTTTGCGCTGGTGAATATTCTCATTCTGGCCAAAGCGCTGTCCGCCTTGGGGAGCATGCTGACAGACCAGATCCTCGACCGGAAGACATCGCCCATCGGCAACGCCGTCCTGCACGCCCTGGCTGTCCCGGCGTCATGGTTCGTTGCAGTTGCCTGCGCCGTGCCCTGGAGATGGGCGGCGCCGGGTTCAAACTACATCCTCAGGTATTTTTTAGGAAAGAACTACACACTTGGCGAGGCGAACTTCGACTCCACCAAGTTGCTGATTATCGTGCTGCTGTTCTTTGTCTTCCGCTCCCTGATCAGCTTGGGGCGGACATCCCTGCAGCACCTGCCCGAGCGCATGCCGCACCTGGAAAAAGGAGCGATTCCACCGTTGCAGACCATGGGGTCGTATGCGCTCTGGGTGGTCTTCGCGCTCATCGTCCTTGGCATGGTCGGGGTAAACTTCACCAGCCTCGCAGTCGTGGCCGGCGGACTTTCCGTGGGTATCGGCTTTGGCATGCAGAACATAATCAACAACCTTATCGGCGGCCTCACCGTCATCTTCGGCCGCCTGCTCGTCATCGGCGACTATATCGAAATAGGGACGATGGCCGGATATGTGAGGGAGGTCAACATCCGCTCCACGATCCTTGAAAGCGCAGACTACGCCATGGTAGTCATCCCCAACTCCATGTTTCTGACCAGCCAGTTCGTTAACTGGACCAGAAACCACCCGCGCGTCCGCCGGTCAATCCTTGTAGGCGTCGCCTACGGTACTGACCTGGAACTTGCCACCAGGCTGATGCTGGAATGCGCAGATATCCACCCGAACGTAGTCAAGAATCCTAAGCCGTATGTGTTGATGCAAAATTTCGGGGCCAGTTCGATTGATCTGAACCTCATGGTCGTTGTCGACAACTTCAACAACGGCAACGCTGCCCAGTCTGATCTGCGCAAAGGCATAAACGCGGCCTTTGCCAAAAACGGGGTGGAGGTTCCCTTCCCGCAACTCGATTTGCGTATGCCGACCGGCGCGGGCATTGAATTGAAGGAATTTGGCGCCCTGAAGGAAAACCCAAAAAAAACTTCCGACAACCCGGCTCCCAAAGAATCATGCCAGAAGCCCCCCTCGTCCGGGGAAAAGCCCGAAAGATGATCCTGCCCTTTTCCGGCGCCAGGCAGCACCCGACGGCGATTATCATGGCCGGGCTATTTTTCCGGCAACTCAGTTGAAAAAGATTGTCTTTTCTAAAAACACATCATAAGTAGCCCGGTAAATAATTCGCGCACAGATACAGAAACACGCCGCTGCCGCTAAAGGGGATATCGACAACGGCCGATACGAATCAGAACAACTGTTCAGCTTCACTATCCATGTAATTATCCCGCAGCCGGCTATCGCCCGGCGAGGCAGGAGCGTCACGCCAGTGTTTGATGCGAAACACTGTCCTGGCGGGTTTTACGTCAGGTTTTGTGAGCGCGGGACAGCTTCTGGACCATTTTAACAACCAAGAATCGAAAAAACCAACGGGCCCTGGCCTGACCTATTCCCGACCGTGTTCCCAACGAGGATCGGAGCAGGCCTGCGTATTTTGTCCCAATGGCTGGAGTCTTTTCCATGAGAATCAAGACACGTCTTCTTCTGCTGCTCATTCCCGCTATTTTTGTGACCCTGGCACTGCTTACAACCTTGGGATATATCAGCTCAAACCGCCAGTCCGCCAAACTGGCCTATGTCCAGGCCCAGAGCATAGCCAATGAGCAGTCGGCCCTGACCTTCAACAAATTGCGCCAAGCCGAGACGGCCGCGCTCTCGCTGGCCTCGACAATTCTGGAAATGCGCGCCTCCGGTCTTACGAACCGCGAGTCAATGACCCATATCATCAAGGGTGTCGCGGCCTCGTCCAAAGATTTCTTCGGCGTCTGGATACTCTTTGAGCCCAACGGCTTTGACGGCAAGGATTCTGAATATATAGGCAACGAGGAACTCGGCAACGCGGAGGGCCGCGCCAATGCCTATTGGGTGCAAAAAGACGGCGGGCTGGGCTACGACCTCTCCGATAACTACGACCACGAGCCGTACTACGTTACGCCAAAAAACGCAGGGCGCCTGGTCATCGTCCCCCCTTACAGGGACATGGACACTGACGACAAAACCCTGATGAGCACCATTGCCATGCCCATCATCGAGAAAGGGCGCTTTCTCGGTTCATTGGGCATTGATATTGACATGGAATTCATCCAGGCACTTATAGAGTCGGTCAAGCCCTATGAAACCGGCTACGCCATGCTCATATCCGACACAGGCTCAATCATCGCCCAACCCGGATCCGTCGGCGTGAGCGAAGAACTGCCCCGGGTTCCGGACGATGTGCGCCAAAAGATAAGCCAGCATCAGCCCTTTACAACCAGCGAACGCTCCATACTGAACGGCGAGCAGGTCGACTGTTTCTACACCCCGGTCAAGCTGGATTCCTTCGACGCCCCCTGGTATTTCATGGTCGCCCTGCCCACCGCCAAGATCGTGGCCGAATCAACAAAAAGCCTCTACATTCAGCTCGGCATCGGCATCGTGGCCCTGATCGTGCTGTTCGCCCTGGTATTTTACACGGCCAACGTAGTGTCCCGGCCCTTGCAAAGAATCGTCGTCCACGCCCAGGAAGTGGCCTCGGGCAACTACAAAAGCTCCCTCGACCCGCGCGGCTTCGTCAAAGAGCTGCAGGAACTCGGCTCGGCCCTCGGCTCCATGCTCGCGTCACTGCTTGATACTATGCAACGCGTGGAGCAAACCAGCCGCGAAGCCCAACTCGAAGCCGAAAGAGCCCGCCAGGCCATGTCTGAAGCCCAAAAAGCCAGGGAGATCAGCGAGGCCAATGGCAAGGCCATGCTCGAAGTGGCCGGGCGCGTCGACGCCGTTTCCCAAACACTGCACAACACCTCCATCGACCTGACCGATAAAATTGCCACGGCCGAGCGCGAAACCCACGAGCAAAACCGCCTCATGGAGCAAACGGTCAAAGCCATCTCCGGCATGTCCGACTCGATCGTCAGAGTCTCCGATAACGCCGGCGACGCAGCCAAGTTCACCGAACGCGCCCAGGAAAGAGCCGGAGCTGGCGCCCAAATCGTCAACAAGACCTTGCAGGCCGTCGACGGCATCCGCCGCGAAACCGAAGCCCTCGGCGGGCAGATCGAGGACCTCAGCAAAAGCACTGAAGCCGTTGGAGCCATACTTGGGCTTATCAACGACATAGCCGACCAGACCAACCTGCTGGCCCTCAACGCGGCCATTGAGGCCGCCAGAGCCGGCGAGGCCGGTAGAGGATTCGCGGTCGTCGCCGACGAAGTCCGCAAACTGGCCGAAAAAACCGTCCAGGCCACCCAGCAGGTGGACCAATCGATCAGAGGCATACGCAACAGCATGCGCACCAGCGCCGAGGGAGTCTCCCGCACCATTGAGACCGTCCAGTCAACCGTAACCCTTGGCCTCGACGCCCAAACATCTCTGTCCGATATCGTCGAACTGGTAAAAGGCATGACCGATCAAATCCACGACATCGCCGGCCTTTGCCGCGAACAGGCCTCAACCAGCGAACAGGTGGCCAGAACCGTGGAACACCTCCGCCAACTGAGCCTCTCCGTAAGCAAGGCCATGAACGAAGGCGCCGCAATCAGCAGCGACCTTGTTCCCCAAGCCCAGGAACTCGGCTCCCTGGTCGAGCAATTAACGCACAAATAAGCGATGGAGAGCTGGGGGAGGAGAACCAACAGGGGCGCGGCCCCTGATGGTTCCCCTCCCCCAGACCCCCTCCCCTCCTTTACCCATTTTTGGGGTTTTTTGGGGAAAGGCGCCTGAACACCTTGACCTGCGGATGCATGCGCGGTAGCGCCTGGAGCGACTTGGCCGGGCAGGCCGGGCTTGGCCCGGACGGCATCTGTACCGGACAACAAAGCGGGAGAGGTCGGTTCTCCTCCCTCAGACCCCCTCCCCTCCTTTACCCGTTTTGCGGATTTTTTGGGCGGCCCGACCGAATGGTTTGGCCGCATTGTTTTATCTTTGCAGGGCGTTGCGGATTGACGGACGGTGGCTACTTTCCGGCTGGCCTCCCAAACATTGACGTTTCAGCCGTGACGCCAATAACAACGCAAAAAAGGAACCGACCCTTGGCTGCCGCTCATTAAAGGAATTTCAATTTTGGCCGATTAGGGGGATGGAGCATGTTTGGTTTCAAGAAATCGGTTGAGGCGGTTCTTATGAAAAGATTGCGCATATATTTCGGGCTTGGTTTTGTCACCTTGCTCTCTGTCAGCATATTTTTCGCTGGTTGCACGTCCACACGGATTCCGGTGGCGGAACGTCCTCCATTGTATTCGCAGGAAAAGATCCAGGCCGTGGATCATTGGGACAACATTGCCATTTATGTAGCCGAGCGGGTTCAAAAGACCTATGAGGACCGAAAAGATCTTGTGGGGCGTCCCATTTACATCCAGCCGCCAAACGACAGGCCCTTTACCAAGGCTTTCAGCTCTCTTCTGCACACCCAGCTTGTTTCGCGGGGTATGCAGGTTTCCAAAGAGATGGAGCCCGATTCGGTCAGGTTGAGCTACAACTTGCAACTGGTAAATTTTGACCCTTCCCGCACCGGCTGGTTGCCGTCTTTGGCGGATGTAGGGCTTGGCGTGGTCAACATGGTCACCGGGCTCTACACCACGCACTCGGACCAGGAGTTGATCGTGAACTCAAGCATGGTTGAGGGCAACCGCTACGCCATGCACATTTCCAAAATCTATTACATCAACGACGATGACTGGGCCTTGTATTTCAACCCCGTGCTGGGAGATGAGGCAAGCGAAAGCTCGCGAACGGTGCATTTAAAAAACAGGTAGGATGACATGCCCAGGTTGGCTTTTAAATATTTACTGGGGTTGGCGGTGCTGGCCGGTTTGGCCCTCAGCGTTTTCGGATGCGCCTCGTCCGGCGTCAGCACTCCGCCGGCCCTTCCCGGCAGCATGCAGGTGGACCCGCCTTCAGGATCGAAGCTGCTCAACGCCAACATCCACGCCGGCGATGCTCTTTCCTCCATATTGCTGAACAAGGCCAGCGGTGGATCCGGCATACTGGTGGCGAGCCTTGTCGACATGGACACGCTTGAGACTTCGTCTTCCTTCGGGCGGACCTCCTCGCAGCAGATCGCCTCGCGTATCAGCCAGAACGGCTACAAGGTGATTGACGTCAGGCTGACCAACGACATGCTCCTCGACATCAAGCAGGGTGAGTTCATGCTTTCCCGCCGGACCGCCAATCTGCTGAAACGCGATTATGACGCGCACGCTGTCATGGTGGGCATTTATTCACGATCGGCTGGCAAGGTGTTCGTCTCGGTCCGGGTTGTGCGACTGAGCGACAGCGTGGTACTGGCCGCCTACGAATATTACCTGCCTTATGACGCTGATGTGGCTTATCTGCTCAACCGCGCCTCGGGCGGCGGCGCCCAGGCCGGAGCGGGCGGATATGACTCCACCTGGCAGAAATACGCCGCACGGCCAAGGGTCTGTTCCGGACAGACGAATGACGCCCAGGCAAAACCGGGCCCCACCCCCAGGCAGGCAGCCCCTCAAAGCGCAGGAAAAGACGCGCCATACCCGCAAAAGGACGATCCGGCCCCGCAGTATGAATCAAGGCATGTGCCGCAGTCATAGGAGTTGCGCGCCAGCTTGCTTTGAATTAACAACCCCCGTCTCTTAAGACGCCCACCGGCAGGCCGGGGGCTGCATCCACTTCCGGCAACGCTTTTCGGCATCGCCGGCGGAACACCCCCATCCCAAACGACACGCGGGCGTTGTGAACTTATCATTCACAACGCCCGCGTGTCGTTCCAGCGCCCGCTTCCCCTCCCTGCCCCATAAAACCTGCCCCCCCAAAAAAGGGTAAAGGAAAGAGGGGGTCCGGGGGGGAAAAACCACCCGGCACCCGCCCGGTTGGGTTTGAAGCCCCGGCTGCCCGTTGGCCTGGC
>JAVBNM010000023.1:0-16760 GCA_031551565.1 Desulfovibrionaceae bacterium
TGGGGAGATGCGCCGCTGTCCTTTGGACGGGAGGCATGGGGGCAGGCCGGGGTCGCGGTTTGCGACGTATGTTCGGTTTGTATTTAATCTTTTACACCAAGACTCGAAAAAAGACCAACAAGTTTATCTCGGTGTGTTTACTAAATAAAGGCGGTTGACTGATCAGATGTCCAGGCCAAGGACGAAAGACACCATGAAAGGCACGGCCAGGGTCAGGGTCACGCCGCTGAAAACCGCGATGATCGCATAGCGCTCGCCGCAGTAGCGGGCGATTCCGGGCAGGCCGGTGTCCATTGCCGTGGCCCCGGCCACGGCCACCGGGGCCAGCGGGAAAAAACGGGCCAGGATCGGCGCGGTCAGAATGCCGAGCAGCTCGCGAAACACGTTTGACAAAAGGGCCACAGAGGCCAGGGCGGCGTTTCCGGTCGCCTGGCGGATCATGATGCTTGAAAGGCTGTAGTAGCCAAGGCCCGAGCCGACGCTCAAGGTGTCCTTGAAACCCGCTTTGGGCAGGATGGCGCAGGCCAGGGCCGAGCCGGCCACGGAACCGATGACGATCACGATCGGCACGGCCAGAACCTTGACGTGCATGTCCCGCAAGACGCGAAAGGCCTTGAGTTCCCCGCCAAGACCTATGCCCACGGCAAAGATCAGCAGCCAGAGGGAGTAGTCGACCAGGTAGCTCTCCCCGAACCAGAGCGGCAAAAGGCCGAACCGGGCCAGGAAAAGCCCGGACAGGAAACAGGCCAGGATGCGCCCGGAGCTTTTCAGGGGAGAGAGGTCAAATCGCGCTTTCTTGTCATTCTTGCATTCGCCTTTTTGCGCTGTGCTTTTTTCCACCGCGGGAGCATTCTTCTTTTCGTCGCTTTCTCCCGCCTTGTCCCGCTTGGCGACATCCGCGCTCAAAAGCCGCGACAGGCACAAGATTCCGGCGACGCTGCCCAAAGAGCAGCACAGGGTGATGACCAGCGCTCTTAGCCCCAAGGCGGGAAGCTGCGCGAAAAGCCCGGCGTCGTGGCCGATGCCCGCCCCGAGAAAAAAGAGCAGGATAAAGACCGCCACGACCGAGGCCTTGTCAGCGGCCTTGAGTATCGACACGTTTCGCCGGAAAATGAATCCAACCGCCATGCCGGCGATGATGCACAAAAGAATGACGACGATAAACATTTGACAGTTCCGAATATTGGATCCGCACAGGGCGCATCAAGTATAACCAAAAAAGACATGCGCCGCCGGAAACGGCAACCGCAGCAAAGTCCCCCAAAACGGGCAACCGAGGCAAAGCCCCTCAAAACGGGTAAAGGAGGGGGAGGGGGTCTGGGGGAGGGGGAACCATCAGGGCAATCGCCCTGTTGGGGGCCCCCCCCCCTCCCCCAGGCAGCCTTTGCCCTAACCCGGTAAGCGTTGACGTGTAGCAGGTATCGGCGTAAAAATACAGGGCTTCTGGAGTGATTTTTTAGGGAGGGAGGGAGTATGGCGGCCAATATCCGCAAGGGACTGTTGCAGTTTGTTTTTTCCGGCTCTTATATGAAGCGGTGGAACGACAAGCTGCGCCCGGTTGAGCTGATGGAAATAGATAAGCAGTCGCACAAAATGATTGTGGCCTGGATATTGTGCCGGCTGCAGAAGGGGTTGTCGGCCGAAGAGAGGGTCAGGCTTGAGCTTGAGGTGATCGAGGGGGGAATATTCGATTATCTGTTCCGCCTGGTGATAACCGATATCAAGCCGCCGATTTTTTACCGGATCAAGTCCGATGCCGGGCAGTACGAGAGCCTGGCCCGGTGGGCTGTTTCGGAGCTTGCGCCGCACATCGGGGGCTTGGGTGAGGAGTTTGGCCAAAAGCTTGAGGGGTATATTTTGTCGCCTAAGAAGGCGGGCGCGGGCGGCAGGATACTTGCGGCCGCCCATCTTTACGCGAGCGTCTGGGAGTTTCGGCTGATCAAGATGTTCAACGCGGCGTTTGACGAGGAGATGGCCGATATCGAGAGCATGTTTGACAGGCAGCTTGAGGGATACCGCGATTTGCCGGGCATGGAGGAGCTTTTGCAGGGCCTGCCCCCGCTGGATGCGGCCGAAGGCGGCGGGCCGCGCCCCAGGACAGCGGCTTTGGGCAGCCTGGCCAATCTGTGCGGGCGGCTGCGCTTTCAGAAGCGCTGGTCGCAGACGCCGAGAACGCCCGAGACTTCGGTGATGGGCCATATGTTCCTGGTGGCCTGTTATTCTTATTTCATGAGCATGTCTCTTGGGGCTTGCGACGCCCGCACGGTGAACAACTTTTTCTGCGGATTGTTTCACGACTTGCCGGAAATGCTGACCAGGGACATCATTTCGCCGGTGAAAAAGTCTTCGGACGCGATAAGCCGGATTATCGCCGTGTATGAGAAGGAAGAGCTGGAAAGGCGGGTGTTTGATCCGCTGGAGTCTGAAAATTACCACGGGTTGTCGTCACGCCTGAAATATTACCTGGGGATTGAGACCGGATCGGAGTTTCACAACACGATAATCAAGGACGGCAAGGTTCAAGCGCTCGATTTCGAGACATTCCACAGGGACTGCAACGAAGACCGCCTGGATCCCAAGGACGGGACAGCCATCAAGTCGTGCGACACGCTGGCCGCTTATCTGGAGGCCTACACGGCGATCAGAAACGGCATAACCTCGGACCAGATCCAGCAGGCTTTCTGGCGCATGCGCAAGGAGGAGGCCGGAAAGATCCTGGGCAACGTCCATGTGGGGGCGCTGTTCACCGACTTTGACTAGGCCGTCCAGGATGATTTTTATGTGGACTCAAGCTGATTTGTTGAATCTTTTTAAAGAATTGGACATTGCCTTTGTGCTGAACGAGCATGAGGCCGTGTTCACCGTGGCGCAGGCGGAAGGCGTGCGCGGCCGCCTTGATGGCGTTCTCGGAAAATGCCTGTTTTTACACAGCCTTGAAGGCCGCTACTGGCTTGCCGCTGTTCCGGCCGACATGCGGGTGGATCTGAAAAAGCTGGCGCAGGCGCTTGACTGCCGCAGGCTGTCATTCGCGCCGCCGGAAAAGCTTGATGAATACCTGAAGCTGTATCCGGGGTCGGTCTGCCCCTACGGCGTCCTGAACGATGAGAGCGGGCGCGTGCTGGCCGTGGTTGAGGAATCCCTGGCCACATCGGAACAGCTTTTATTCTTTCATCCTCTGGAAAATACGGCCTCGGTCGGCGTGAGCGCCGCGAATCTTTTGAGGGTTCTTGAATATGCCGGGCACAAGCCGGTGATTGCCGGCGGCATAGGCAAGGACGGCTGAGGGGCGCCATGAAATTTTACGAAGATGAGGAGTTCATCCGGCTCTCCTTGATGGGGCCGAGCGTTTTGACAATCATGGATGAGCTTGTTCAATGCCTGGATATCAGGCCGGGGCATACTGTTCTGGATCTTGGCTGCGGCATGGGCCTTTCCTCGCTTTTTATCGCGGAAAAATACGGCGCGAGAACCTTCGCCGTTGATCTTTGGATAAAGCCGGAGGACAATCTCGCGCGTTTCGCCAGGTTCGGCCTGGATCGCCTGATTGTCCCGATCGGCCAGGACGTATCCGCGGGCCTTTGTTTCGCCAGGGGATATTTCGACGCCCTGGTGTCTGTCGATTCGTGGCACTATTTCGGCGCATCCGGCTCCTTTTTGCCTTCAATACTCCCTTATATGAAGAAAAACGCCAGGATAACCGTGGTGGTCCCCGGCCTGAAGGCCGATTTTCCGGACGGCCGCGTGCCGGATGAACTGGTTCCGTTCTGGGGTCCGGACATGAACATCTTTTCAACGGCCTGGTGGCGGAATTTGTGGGAAGCGGAACCAGGCATAAAGCTGCAGACATGCCGGGAGATGGACTGTTGCGCCAAGGCCTGGGAGGAATGGCTCAAAGCGCCGAACCCTTACGCCCAGGGCGACATAGCCATGATGCAAGCCGAGGGGGGCAGGTATTTCAACCTGATACACCTTGAGGCCACAGTGACTTAAAAGTCCCAAAAACAAAAGGCCCGGTTCCGCAAAACCGGGCCTTTTGACATCAAACTCACACAAGCGCCTTCACGATACAAATTCGGACACCGTTTGCCATCAAACCCACTCCAGCTCCCCCACGACATAACTTCTGGCGCCTCTCGCCACTAAACTCACCCCCCCCACACAACGGGTAAAGGAGGGGGAGGGGGTCTGGGGGAGGGGGGGGGCCCATCAGGGCAATCGCCCTGTTGGGGCCCCCTCCCCCAGGTCTTACTTCTTCTCGTATTCGCTGAGGATGGGGCGCAGGTGCTGGAGGAGGTGGGGCCGCAGGGATTCGTCCTGCATGGCGAAGTAGATGTTCGCGGTCAGGTATTCGACCCAATCTCCGGCGTCGAAGCGTTTGCCCCTGATTTTTACGGCCAGCAGCCCCTTTGCGCTGGCCAGGCCTTGCAGGCCGTCGGTAAGCTGGATTTCTCCGCCGTGTCCGGGCTTGACCTGTTCAAGGTGGGTGAAGATGTCCGGGGTGAGGACGTAGCGCCCTACTATGGCCAGCCTGGAGGGAGCTTCGTTCACGCTTGGCTTTTCGACCAGGCGGTTGACCTTGAAGAGGCCGGGGCTGATTTCCTTGCCGTCGATGATGCCGTAGCGGCTGACTTTGTCTTGCGGCACTTCCATGACGCCGATGACGGACATTTTTTCGCTGTTTGCCACTTCGATGAGCTGGCCGATTCCGGGGTTGCTGCCAAAGAGCAGGTCGTCGCCGACCATGATGGCAAAACCGTCGTCATGCTCGACGACATCCTTGGCGCAAAGCACGGCGTGCCCGAGACCAAGCTGGCGCTTTTGGCGCACGGAGATGAAATTTGCCATTTCCGCGACATTGCGGATAGTGTTGAGCAGTTCGGTTTTTCCGGCGCGTTCGAGTATCCCTTCGAGCTGGAGGTTGTAGTCGAAGTGATCTTCGATGACGTTTTTGTCGCGGTTGGTGATGAACACCACCTGACGCACGCCCGAGTTGATGGCTTCCTCAACCACGCACTGCACGGCGGGCTTGTTGAAAACCGGAAGCATTTCCTTGGGAATGTTCTTGGTGGCCGGCAAAGACCTGGTTCCCCAGCCGGCGACGGGGATAACGACTTTATCTATCTGCATGGTGCTCCCTCATATTATGGTTTTCAACGTGAAGTGTAACGACACAGACGAAGTTAAAGGCAAACCTGGCAATCGCCATGTCTTATCATCCCCCATTTCCCCCACCAAGGCATGCAACCGCTGCCGGCCGGGGGGAGGGGAAACCAACAGGGGCCGCGCCCCTGATGGTTTCCTCTCCCCCCGGGCCCCCTTCCCCTTCCTTTACCCTTTTTTTGGGGGGGAGGGGCGGACGGGAAGAGATGGACGCTTTTCATGGAGACCGGTTGGCCCGGCTATCGCCAATTTGCCAATGTAGCAGGTATTTTGTGATAAATCCAGGCGGTGGGCCCGGCAAATGCAAAATATAACGAAGCGCTCTTTGAGATGCGGGAGAGCTGTGCCGGGCTTCATGCTTCCTCCGATCTTAAAATGGGAGGACTGCTAATGGGGGGCAGTATAATGCATTTTCTTCAGTCAGGGCGCTTGCGAACTTGCGCTTGTTCGCATGGGGGAGGTTATGCTAGGCTCAGCCCTCATTAATCCGCCTGCTGCAAAGGCGCTCTTTTCCGTTGCCTGCGTTGCAATGAGAAAACTGACCTTAATCATCAAAATCGGGAGGGCCAGCCATGTCCAGCCGCGCCTGTTTTTCGCCGCGTTTGCCCTTGTTCATTTTATGCCTGGCGATATTTTGCGGCGTGTTTTTCTGGGCGGCCGAGATGCCGGGAAGAGCCGCGGCGGCTTCTTTTGAGGTGTGGGCGCCCAAAGCCGACATTCCCCTGACACCGGAACAGGTGGCAAAGGCCGGATGGAATTTCGCCAAATACCGGCGGAGCGTCTACGATATGTGCAAGGGGCCACATATTCAGTTTGTGGAAGAAAGCGGCATCCTGGAAAAGCAAAGCATCGAGCACGAAGGCGTGACCATGCATTTCAGGATGTTCAAGATCGGAGAGCCAGGCCCGGACGGCTACCCCCTGTTCATCGCCCTGCACGGCGGAGGCGGCGGATCCAAAGCAATAAACGACCAGCAATGGGGGCACATGCAGTCGTACTATCGAGACAGCGTGGCGGACGGCGTCTACGTCGCCGTGCGCGGCGTCAGAGACACATGGGACACCCACTTCAACCCCGAATCTTACGCGCTCTACGATCAACTGATTGAAATCATGACCGCCACCCAAAAGGTCGACCCCAACCGCGTCTACCTGCTCGGATTTTCCGCCGGGGGCGACGGAGTTTACGGCATCGCCCCCAGAATGCCGGACCGCTTCGCGGCCGTTGCCATGTCAGCCGGCCACCCCAACGGGGTCAACCCCACGAACCTCCACAACCTTCCCATTCTCCTGCAGTGCGGACAATACGACGGGGCCTACAAGCGCAACCTGGAAACCGCGCTTTTCAGCCGCAGGCTCGACGAACTCCACGGCCAACGCGGCGGATATCCGCACGAAGTCTACATTCACATGGGCGCAGGGCACAATTTTCACGACAACGATCCCTCCCGCGCCCCGCAGCCAATTGCCGCGAACCCGCTTGAGTGCATCCAGAACAAAGCCGGCTGCCTGGAAGATGAAGCCAACACCAACTCCATCGACTTTCTCGTTGCCCGCGTCCGCAATCCCTTGCCCCAAACTCTCTACTGGGATCTGTCTACCCGCGCTCCCATGCGCATGCACAGCTCCTTTTACTGGCTATCCGCTCCGGAAACCACAAACCAGGGCACAATCAAGGCCTCCTATAACAGCGAGAACCAGCAAATCACCATTGATGCCGAAAACGTCAACGGCCCCTTCTCAGTTCTCCTTAACGACGACATGCTCGACATCACGCAGCCGGTAACAGTAGTCCTAAACGGCCGGGATACCGGCCCCCACACCCTTAATCTTGACGAAAACCTGGCTATCAACACCGCCATCGACCGCCTTGATCCCAACTTCGTCTTTCTGGGGATCATAAATATAGTGGTCAAGTGACAGGCAGGCCGTGGGGGCAACCCCCTTCCTCTTTTGGGGATTTTTGCCGGGCGGGCTTTTTATTTCTTCATCAAGCCGTTGCCGGAGGCAAAGGCTTTTCCGACCACTTTGCCCACTGCGTAATAGTTTTTGGAGCCGGAGTCGAAGACGAGGGGGGCTACTTTGTGGATGTCTGGGTGCGAGCCGGTTGGGTCCAGGCAGTCTTCGTCGGCTTTTACGTCCATGATTTGTCCGATCATCATGGTGTGCGCTCCGAGTTCGACGGTTTTGACCAGGCGGCACTCCAGAATGACGGGGGATTCGCAGATGTAGGGGGCGTCGACTTTTTCGGCCTTGACGGCGGTCCATCCGGCGTCGGCGAATTTGTCGTATTCGCGGCCCGAGGCCATGCCCGCGAAGTCGGCGGATACGAGCATTGATTCGGAGGCGATGCAGACCGTGAAGGCCTTGCGGTCGAGCATTGGCTGGAAGGTCCAGCGGCCCGGGCGCACGGATACGGTCAGGCAGAGCGGGTCTGAACAGCAGATGCCGCCCCAGGCCGCGACCATGGCGTTGGGTTTTCCGGCCGCGTCATATGTGGCCACCAAAAGGGCCGGTTCGGGGTAGAGCAGCGGAAGGCAACCGAGGGAACGCTTGGATTTCATAAAAAACCTCCATGATATCAGTATGGCGCGGCAAATCGGCGTTTTTGCGCAATTTGCGGATGCTATAGGCAATGCGCTTTTAAATCAATACAATGACACCCCGAAAAGGGGCATCCCAAAAAGGAGCGGCCCGAACCTGTGGCTCAAGCCGCGAAATAACTTCCGCCAAAAGGGGAAAGGAAGAGGGGGCTGGGGGGGGGGAGGAAAACATCAGGGGCCGCGCCCGGGGTTTTCCTCCCCCCGGCTCGTCAGCCTAGCGGAGCCCCTTCGTTGCGGATGAGGCGCAGGACGGCCTTGGAGTTGCTTGTCTTCAGCCTGAGTTCGAGGCGCATTTCCTCATCGCCGAACATCATGATAATAGTCTTGGCGGTGGTGGCGGACGTTTTTTGAAATTCTTCGTTCAGGGCGTCCCAGGCGGCGTCGCCAGTCTCCAGCCTTTCGGCAAGAGCCGGATTACTGACGAGCTTCTTTCCTTCTTCAGCAAATGCCACGGCAATGTCTTCGGTCGCGAGCAGCAAGGGGCGGAACCCTGACTGTCTGATCGCTTCAAGGACATCCCCAATCGAGTCCGAGGAATAGGGAGCGGTGAGATCGATCTGTTCGGCGATGCGCAGGTTGTCGCCGACGGGCTCCTCGTAATAGGTGATGCCATTTGGCGCCAGGCTCCAGGATATGTAAGCGAAAGACACGCTGAACTCTCCCGGGTTGGCCAGCGAGTCGTAACCGGGCGTGGCCAGGTTTTTCCATTGGTCATACTGCATGCCGAATTGCATCATCTGCCTCACGGCTTCCAGGGGAAGGCCGGCCGGTGTGGGAATGGCCTCGTATTCGGTGCCCAGCAGCAGGCATGGGGCGTGCGCTTGGGCGGGATCACCGGGGCGGTCCCAGGCCAGAACGATCTGGGTGATGCCGTCAAGGTCTGTTGTGGGGTAAAACTGCCAGCCTGCGCCGTTGTCCATCAGCGCATAGATGCGCGCGCATGCGTCTTCGCCCGGAACCTTCGCGGCCTCCAGTTCCGCGGATGCCCCGGCGGCCACCGGCCCGAGCAATTGCTGGCCGGCATCGTCAACGCCGGCGCAGTACAACGCCTTGACCCCGATATCCATTTCATTGGAGAAGGTGATTTTATCCTCGGCGGCAAAGGCGCTTTGAGAAAATGACGCCAGGGCCATCACGGCGGCAATGCCTAAGGCGCGCAAAATTTTGCTGTGCATGTTGTCGCTCCGTAAAGATTGATATTGTTACATGCCGCGCGGCAGGCCGGATAAGGCAATAAACGTCAAGGCGAAACCACAGCCGCCGGCTGGTTCAAGGACAGGATGTCCCCGACAAACTTAATGCAAAGCGGAGCCTTGGTCCACAGCTTTTTGCCGGTTGCCCGCGTCATCCTGCCGTGAATTATCGCGATTGGCCAAAGCCTGGCCCAGGCAAATGCCGGGCCGGGCATGTTGTTTTTTTCGCTTCAAATTTGATTGTGGCAAGATGTTAGAAATCGCGTGCGCAACTAATCGTTGTTTTTGCTTGCTTTTTTTCGGCGATTCAGTCAAGACGCTGAAAACATATGAAACATAGCAAGGAGCGATATTTATGATCAGAGCTTTATTTGCTGAATTATTCGGAACTTTCTGGCTCGTTCTCGGCGGTTGCGGCGCGGCCGTTTTCGCCGGGCAGCACATCGGCTTTCTTGGCGTCGCCTTCGCCTTTGGCCTTACAGTCCTGACAATGGCTTACGCTGTGGGCCACATTTCCGGCGGGCACTTCAACCCGGCCGTGACCATCGGCCTGGCCGTGGCCGGGCGTTTTTCCGTCCCAAGAGTCATTCCATACATCGTTGCCCAGGTAGTGGGCGCAATTGTCGCCGCCCTGGTGCTTTACGTCATCGTTGACGCCAGCTTCGGGAAAGAAGCCGTCAAAGGTTTCGCCGCCAACGGGTTTGGCGACCTTTCGCCGGGAAAATACTCCATGGTTTCGGCCTTTGTCTGCGAAGCCGTCCTGACCTGCTTCTTTTTGCTCGTAATCCTCGGCAGCACCGATTCTCGCGCCCCGGCCGGCTTTGCGCCCATCGCAATCGGCCTTTGCCTCACCCTGGTCCACCTCATCAGCATCCCCATAACCAACACCTCCGTAAACCCGGCCCGAAGCCTCAGCCAGGCCATCTTTGCCCAGGGAGCGTATCTTTCCCAAGTCTGGCTCTTTTGGGCGGCGCCTGTCATCGGCGCCGTCATAGCCGGCATTCTGCACCAGGTGCTGTTCAAGGGCGGCAAGTCGTAAGACCGGCTCCCTCCCATATGCCTTTTTGCGGGAGTTTTTTGGGCGGCACGGCCGGAGAGGCCGGGCCGCCTTTGCATTGCCTTTCGCACCCCGCATTCTACGGTCTGCCGTTACTCATATTCAAACATTATTATAGCGCCGGGGTTTTTGAGGGTGCCGGTGGGGATTCCATTTTCGTCCATCACCTGGCCCGACGAGTCGGTGGCGATGTAGACGGCCTTTTTGTCCGGTCTTAAGCAGGCCACGCGGTACCGGTTGGCGGTATGAAAGAGAACCTGGACGTCTCCCTGGATTTGGGCCTGGTCGTCGGACAGGCGCATTTTGTAGAGCGCGCCGTTTTTCAAGGATGTCACCAAAAGGCTGTTTTGCCAGCCGGGGATGGGGCCGTCTTTCGGGTAATAGATGATGCTGCCGGGCGAGATTGTGGGCCAGCAGAGGTATTGGGCGTCAAGGCAGCGTTTGTCGGTGAAGTTGTAGCCTGGCGGCACGGTGTAGAAAGTCTTTGCCGGGGGTTGGAAATTGCCGGGGGCGGGCCATTCGCTTTCAAGCTGGACGGGCACTCCGGCCGGGATGACGTTGGGGTCGAATTTGAGATCCCGGCAGTTGGAGGCTGCCGAGTAGTTGGCGTAGCGATAGGACAGGTTGTCCTGGAACCCGGCAACGTGGGGCCAGCCGTAGTTTCCTCCTTTGACGATCATGTTTATTTCGTCATCGGACGAAGGGCCCTGTTCGCTTGAGAAGAGGCGGTCGCCGACAAAGACGAGGCCCTGGGGGTTGCGGTGCCCGTAGGTATAGACGTGGCTTTGCGCGCCGTTGAGGATCGGGTTGTCGGCGGGGATGCCGCCGTCCTGGGTCATCCTCAGGATCTTGCCGACATAGGCGGAATAGTCTTTGGCGGCGATTTCTCCGGCCGTGGGCAGGCGCTGGGCCTCGATCGGCTTGCAGAAGTTTCCGAACTGGTTGTTGCCCAGCTCTCCTTTTGAGAGATAGAGCAGGCCTTTTGAGTCAAAGGCCAGGCGTCCGCCCTGGTGATCGTTCCCGGCCGGGATGCCCTTGATGATGTCCACCGGGTTGATCAGCCTTCCGCTTTTGCCGTCATAGTCCAGGCGCACCACTTTCTGGAATTCCGCATTGCCTTCCTTGTAGGTGTAAGTGATAAAGACATTGCCCTTGGCGGCTGTCATGCCCGGGCCAAAGGCAATGCCCAGGATGCCTTCGTGCTGCGGTCCGACAAAGACCTCGGTAATTTCAACGGCCGGTTTTTTCTCGCCCGTTTTCGGGTTGACCCTGGTGACGCTCTTGCCGCGGCGTTCGGTCACCCAGAGCATGTTGTCAGGGCCCCAGAGCATTTCCCAGGGCGACTCAAGGCCAGTGGCCACTATTTTCCATGTAAAGTTTTCGTATACCTGGGCATCTCCGAACATGACGTCCATGCCGGCCCCGGCCCTGTCGACCATGTCGTTGGCGCTTTCTTTGACTTCAGACGCAACAGATCCGGCCTGGTCTTTAAAGTTTTGCCACATTCCGGCGTCATTTTTCGCCTTGGCAGACGGCTGGCCCGAAAAGCACAGGCAGCACAAAACACCCATGAAGCAAACAATAGCGGCTATTTTTTTCATGACATCCTCACTGTGTTCATTATGACAGACGGGTTGTTCACCCGCCGCAAAACCGGCACGGCGGCATCGGCGAAAACAACGCGTGTACGGCAAAACGCGCGCCTGCGAAACGGCGCAAACCACCTCCCGCGGGCCTGGCAAGCGCGTATGGCGCGAACATAGCATAGTCGCGGGCGGATATCCATAATTCTAACGGCGCGGGCCGCAGCCCGAGGGGGGAAGCGGCAGGAGGCGGCGAACCGCTCTGGCGCGTCTTTGGCGCGTCCGGAAAAGGGGCAAATCCGCTCTTCCGGCTATGTTGGCTTACAGAACGGCGGTGGCGGCGAAAAACGCCGAGGGCTGAAGGCCGGCAACTGCCGGGCAGATCCTGAAATTCAGCCCGGAAGGACGCGGCCGCCCGGTTTGTCCGGGGCGTTTTCTTCGGGCGTAAGCCGTTGCCGCCATTTTGTTGCGCTATTCAAGGCGCGGGTCCGGCTTTTGGGGGATAGCCTCAATGACCCGGTTGCGGGTCTTTTTGGCCTGATAAAGGGCCATATCGGCGGACTGCATGATCTGCTGGATGAAGGGGTCTTCTCTGGCTCCCTCCCAGGCAGGCTGCACCAGGGCCACACCCATGCTGATGGTCACAGCCGGGAGATTGTTTTCTTTTGAGACCGGGGTGCGTTCGATAAGCTCACGGATGCGGTCGGAGATAACTTTTCCCTGCCTGAGGTTTACGCCGGATAAAAGCATGACGAACTCCTCCCCGCCGTAACGCGCCAGAAGGTCGGCATCGCGGAGGTTGATGGCGGCCAGGGCCGTCACATGGACGAGGGCCTTGTCACCGCTCAGATGGCCGTAAGTGTCGTTGAACTCCTTGAAGTGGTCTATGTCCATGATGCAAATGCAGGCCGGAAGGTTCTGGGCCTTGCAGATCTCCAGCTTCTCGGCGGCGATTTCAAAAAAAGACCTTCGGTTGAAGACCCCGGTCAGCGGGTCTCTTTCGGCCAGCAGCCTCAGTTTGGCCTCGCTTTCCTGCAGCGCCTGCAAAGCTTTTTGCTTGACCGCGACCTCGGTGTTCAGATCCTTGGCCAGGCTCAGAAGGTTGGTCTCCTGTTCGCGCAGCGCGGTCACAGTGTCGCCAAGCTGCTGAACCATGCGGTTGAAGGCAGTGGAGAAGTCCCCCATAAATTGCAGTTTTTGGGAAAAATCGCCGGCCGCGACCTGCTGCACCTGCCAGGAGAGGTGGCGCAGGTTTGACTGCATGGCCTTGAGGGAACCGGCCGCGAAGCCCCGCATGGTGATTTGCCTTGAGAGATCGCCCTGAGAAAATGCGGCCCACAGGTCGCGCAATTTGATCAGTTTGTCATGAAGCGCCTTTACGTCATCATCCCCATCCAGCTCAAGCGGGACTGGAGGCGGAGAAGGGGCGTTGAGCATCTCTTCAATGTGGCGCAACAGCAACTTGTACTGCTCATTATTTGAATTGGACAAAGTATGCACCTGCCTTTATCCAGAAATCGGAACACGAGCCGAAAATGTGCTTATCGACTATGCGCGCGGCAATATATTTTTTATGGATGACAATACCAAACTTATTTTCATGCCATATAAAATCGATCCAGGCAAGAAAATGCTTGCGCTTTACAGCCGTTTGTCCTGCCGCCGGATGGCTTAAGCGTATTTTAAGTTTTTCGGCAAACGCGCGGCTGCGCGCATCTGGGCAACAGTCGCGTGTTTTTGAGGCAAGCCGGAACAACAACAGCGGCAAAATGGCGTCAACAGGACAGCTTGGCCTCGAAACGGCAGGTTCTTGCGCCGGTACACCAGCAGTCGACTTCGGCAACCTGGAAATTCATGCCGGTGAAGGAGTCAAGGATGCCCTTGATGAATCCCTCGTCATAGATGCAGATGACGCCATCAATGTCGGGCAAGCCCGAGCAGTCAAGGTCTTCTTCCACGGTGAGAGTAAATTCGAGCTTGTCGGCATCGGCAGCTTCAACCCTGAGGATGCCAAGCCCGAGCGCCGTGAAGGAATCGGTGAGAATTTTGACAAGCGAGCTTAAGTCTTTGGCCCCGGAGCAGAACTGTTTGAAGAATTCCCGGCCGGCCAGCACTCCCGCGTCGCGGAATATATCGTCCGTGGTTTTCGTGCCGTAGCGTTGTTCCAGAATATCCCTGATGGTGAACTGGAAGAGGCGGTAAAGTTCTATCCTGAGCAGCGGCCCAAGGTTCGGGCGCGCCAGCGCCATATCGGAGCCGATGGTATCCCAGGAGAACTCGTATTTGCGGTTTTCATTCATGGTTATATCTGCCTTTTCCCGCCAGCGCCGGGCAGGATGTCACAAGCTATGTGAAATTTTAACATGCATTTATGGTTCTTGCAAATGGGCCAAATGAAAAATGTCGCCCAGTTGTGAAGGAGTTCAGGGGCTGTTTCCAGATAAATTTCAGGAGCGAAAAATCGAACACGCGGCGGGCCGATTTTTCCCTCGCTCCTTGCCATCCGAAAAAGACCGGCTTTCGCGGACGGCGAACTTGCGAGGCCTGAGCCTGAAAACAGCCCCTGCTTTAAGCCTGCGGTTTTAAACCGATATCGGCAGTAGAGGCAGTGAGGGTTTTTTAGTCTTCGATATAGGAGTCAAAATCCACCCCGGCGATCTCGCAGGCCACATCAAACAGCCTGCGCTCGCCCGAGCCGTCTTCGCCGCTGGAGTAGCCGTCAAGAGCCGCGACCAGGGCTTCGGGGGCAAGCAGGTTTTGATCGTTAACCTCTTCACCGTACTGCTTCCAAAGCGCGATGATTTCAGAGGCTATTTTAAGCTTTTTAGCTTTTCCGCCGTCCTGGCTTTCGGCCTGCGAGGCCAAGCCCCAATCAAACCAGTCGTAGCGGAGCGAGCATACCTTCACGTCCGCCAAATCGCCGGGTTTGGCCATGACATGAGATAAATACTCGCCGTCATTTTGCAGGACTATGGCGAACACTTTGCCGTCCTCCGACGGAGCTACGCGAATCGCGCCAATGACGGGCTGCTCCAGGGCTCCGCCGATCAGGACAAAGCCTTTGTTGGCGTCATCCCACTTGAAGTCGAACGGGACGCTGAACTCCCTGGAGTAGAACTGGCCACTATCAACTGTACCGATGTCGACGTTATTGCCGTCGCGCGGGTCTTGCACGTCGACCCACTTGCCGACCAGCTCTTCCGGGGCCGCCTGCAGCGCCGAGTCTCCCGGAAAGCCGGCCTCGTCAAGGCGGCGAAAAAATTCGCCCGCGCTTGAGCCGGAGGCGGAGTTTTGCCCGTTGCCGGGCGCGTCCGGAGAGCCGGAGGCAGGCTCTTCTTCTTCCATAAGGATCAGGTTTACCGAGCGCAGGTTCATCAGATAACCGCCTATTGAGGTGTCCGCGCTGTCAATGCGCAAGGTCACATCCCCGGCCGGAATGCGCAACAGCGTGTCAGACTCGGCATCAGCATAGTTGGCCCAGTCTCCAGTGGAATCGACGGGCACGGTCACAAACTGCCCGGCATCGTTCCCGGCATCGCTCACGGCATAGACCCGCGCCCTGGCGGTTCCGGGCTCTACCCGCGAGCAGTGCAGGGTGACGCTGTAAAGGCCGCCCGCGTATACATGAAACTTGAATATGGCGACGTTGCCCGCGTCTTGCCGCCAGTCGCCAAGGTTTTGGGGCGGGGCGTCCGGCTCAAGAATCAAATCGGAAGCGCCGGAAATGTCGGCGTCCTCGGCGAGAAGTTCATATGAATCGGCAACGGCGGGAGAGGACGGCGCGGCAAAGAAAAGCGCCAGCAGCAGCAAAAAAATGCCCCTTTTCAATTTCACTGGAAACATGATGAAGCTCCTGGATTATGGTGACGAACAGGGAAGACATCAGTTTTAAAGGCGCGTAAGGCAGACGCTAAACGGTCACAGTTTTCCCGTCAACTCCGAGTCGCCAAACGCTCATTCGCCCCGCCCCAGAGACGCGGCTTTCAACTGCCCGCAGGCGGCGTCAATATCCGCGCCCTTGCTCTTGCGGACCACTGCCGTCAGCCCTTTGGCCCACAGAATCTTTTCAAAGGCCAGCACGTCCTCCGGCTTCGGCGCCCTGTATTCCGACCCCAAAGCCGGATTGTAGACAATGAGGTTAAGCTTGCCCTTCACCCTGGCCATGAGCCTGGCCAATTCCCTGGCATGGCCGATCGAGTCGTTCACTCCGCCGAGCAAAAGATACTCAAACGTCAGCCTCTCTCTGGCCTTTAAGGGGTACGCGGCCAGCGCCGCCATCAGATCCTCCAGCGGCCAGGCCGCCGCTCTGGGCATGATCTTTTTTCGCAACTCCTGGTTCGGCGCGTGCAGTGAAACAGCGAGGTAAGCCAGACCGCTCTCGCCAAGCTCCCTCAGCCCCTTCTCGATCCCGCAGGTTGAAACCGTTATCCGCCGTGTGGAGAAACTGAGCCCCAGCTCGCTGTGCAGGTTATTCAAGCTGCGCATCAGCTCGGCAAAGTTGAGCAAGGGCTCGCCCATGCCCATAAACACAAGGTTGCGCAATTTCGGATGATCCCTGTTGTCGTCGTGCAGATAATCCTGGGCCACCAGCACCTGCCCGAGAATTTCCTCCATGGTCATGTTCCGGGTGAATCCCATGGCTCCGGTGCTGCAAAACGTGCAGCCCATGGCGCAGCCGACCTGGCACGACAGGCACTGGGTCATCCGGCCGCTGCCGGTCCGCGACTCCGAGGGGATCAAAACAGTCTCGACCGTCTCGCCATCACCCAGCTTCAATAAGAACTTCACCGTCCCATCCCGGCTTGTCCTGGTATCCACAACCTTTGGCCACCGGATCAAAGCGCGCTCTGTCAGCTTTGCCCTGGCGGCCTTGGAGAGATCGGTCATCTCCTCAAACGATTTCGCCCGCTTGACCCACAGCCAATGCCAAAGCTGCCTGGCCCGAAAAGCCGGCTCTGCCAGCTCCCCGGTCATGAAAGCCGTCAATTCCTCAATGGTCATATTCAGCAAAGAAACCATAATTACCTCGAAGAGCCGGGGGGGGGGGGGGGCCCGGGGGGGGGGGCGGGGGGGGGGGGCCCCCCCCGCCCCCCCCCCCCCCCCACCACGCACGTGGGGGGGGGGGGGGGGGGGGGGGGGGGAGTGGGGCGGGGGAGGGGGGGGAG
>JAVBNM010000050.1:0-17497 GCA_031551565.1 Desulfovibrionaceae bacterium
CTCAAACTCATTCTGATTCGGCGGAACCAACTGCTTACTGATCTTCAAACGGTGGAGCGAATAAGAGCTGGGGTAAGGGAACCAACAGGGGCGCGGCCCCTGATGGTTCCCTTCCCCCAGACCCCCTTCCCTCCTTTACCCTTTTTGGGGGTGCGGGAGATTTTTGTGGGACATTATGCATTGCAGGCGTGCAACCTTACCTTGACCTACGGAGTATGCGCGGTAGCGCTTTGAGCGACTTGGCCGGGCAGGACGGGCTTGGCCCGGACTGCATCTGTACCGGCCAACAAAGCGGCCTGTGTCGGTTCCCTTCCCCCAGACCCCCTTCCCTCCTTTACCCGTTTTTATTTTTTGCGGCACAGCCGGCGGGCTGAGGCCGCTTTTTGTTGTGTGCTGGACATCCCCTCTGGCTTACAGCAGCCCCGCCTCGTTCTGGGACACAAGGTAGTCCATGAAAGATCTGGCCGCCAGCGGCAAAAGGCTCCGGTCCCGGTAAGCCACGCCGATGCGCCGGAACAGCGACGGCCTGATCGAGCGTATGGCGACATCATAACCCCGCCGCCGCAAAATCAGCTCAGGCAAAATCCCCACCCCCATGTCTTTTTCTATCATGGCCATGATGGCGTAATCGTCAAAGACCCGATAGTGAATGTCGGGCTTTTGATTGTGGGCGGCGAAAAAAAGCATCAGCTCGTTGTAGCGGCCCTCTTCAAGCAAAATGAACGGCTCCTTGACCAGCAGCTCCAGCGGAACCACTTTCTTGGCAGCCAGGGCGTGGCCGCGCGGCAAAACAGCCATCATTTCATCCTTGGCCAGAGGTATGCTGTGCAGCCCCTCGGCCACGTCCGTGTTCACAAACCCGAAATCAACGCTGCCCTCGCGGATCAGCCGGGCGATGCCGTTATAGGTGAGCTGCTGCTGCAAGTAGAACTGGACGTCCGGGTACTCTTTCTTGAATCCCTGCATCAGGCCGGGCAGCCAGTTGCATGACACGCTGGCGATTGTCCCGATGCGGATCACCCCGCCGCGCAGGCCAAGCATCTCCTTTCTTTTTTCCAAAAGCTCGCGGTGCGCGGTGCAAACGGACCGGATGTAAGGAAGAAGCTCCTCGCCGTTGGCGGTGAGAGATATGCCGTTGCGCGAGCGGACCAGAAGAGTCGTTGAAAACTCCTCCTCCAGGGCCTTGATGATCTGGCTGACGGCCGACTGGGTGTAGCCGATCTCTTCGGCGGCCCGGGAAAAGCTGCCCGTATCCAGGATCTTGATAAATACGTCGTAATTGTTCATGGCTGTTCGTGGTGTTTTTGCATTAGTAACGCTAATAGAATCATTATATATATTAATTTTATTTATTTCAAGTTCAGCGCTAAGATTTGCCCACTACCTTTGAGGAGATCGGCATGAGCGCAATGAGCAACTGGAAAGACGGATTCAGGGACGGCCTGCCCATATTCATGGGATATGTGGCCGTGTCGTTCACCTTCGGCATCGCCGCCCAGAGCGTTCTAAAGCCGTTGCAGGCCGTGCTTATGTCGGCCTCAAACTACACCTCGGCCGGCCAGTTCGCGGCGCTTGGGCTGATCGCGGCCGCCTGTTCCCTGGTTGAGCTGGCTGCCGTCCAGCTTGTGGTGAACATGCGTTACAGCCTGATGTCCTGCTTTATCTCGCAAAAGCTGGAACCGGGCACGCCGACCTTCCACCGGGTTCTCATGGCGGTCGGGCTTACTGACGAGGTGTTCGGAGTTTGCGCCGCGTCGCCCGGCAGGCTGAAGCCCTCGTACGCTTACGGCGTAATGAGCGCGGCCCTGCCCGGATGGGTGCTTGGCACTTTCCTGGGGGTAATCTCCCAGGGAATGATGCCGCCCAGGGCCATGAGCGCCCTTGGCATCGCCATTTACGGCATGTTCATAGCCATCGTGTTTCCGCCGGTCAGGAAAAATTCCCGCCTGGCCCTGGTTGTTCTCGCTTCCATGCTGGGCAGCGCGCTTTTTGACAAAATTTCGCTCCTCGCCCAGGTAACGCCGGGATTTAAAATCATAATCCTTACTGTCGGAATCGCCGGAACAGCCGCCGCGCTCTTCCCGCTTGAGAAAAAAGATCCGGCCACGGACTCGTCCCCCTGCCCCGCGCCCCGCGGCGGCCAGGCGCAAGGTTCCGTCCAGGGTTCGGCCCACGGTTCAGCCCACGGTTCAGTCAGATGAACAAGTCCGTCCTCTTGTATATCCTGGTCATGGCCGTGGTCACCTACCTGATCCGCCTCTTGCCGCTCGTGCTGATTCGCGGCGAAATCACCAACAACTATATCCGCTCCTTCCTGCATTATGTGCCCTACGTCACCTTGTCGGTGATGGTCTTTCCGGCTGTCCTCAGCTCGACCGCCCATCCCGAATCCGCTGCGGCCGGAGCGGGAGCGGCCACGGTTCTGGCCCTGCGCAAAGGCAGCCTGATCCAGGTGTCCATGCTGGCCTGCGTGACCGTGTTTGTGGTCGAACTGCTATTCTTTTAAACCGTCCCGCTCTTCGCTGCGCGCTGCCCTTTCGGCATGGCGGCCTTTGGCGGCAGCGCGAGTGAATAAAAAAAGGTTGGGTTTTAGGCGAACCTGACCTTTTTTGTTGTTTACGATCGAATCTGAAATAAGATAGATTTGCTTTAAAATAATACTATCAAACTGTTATTGCTTTTAGAGTAAAACCAATGCCGGCGCTGTGTTCCGCCACTGATCCCATAATATCCTTAATAAGCTGCAGGAAATTTGGCAAACCCATCTAAAGTAAAAAAGAGACTCGACGATAAAGTTTATACAGGCGCCCTGCTTTGGAGAATACGCGGTAAAAATAAAACGCATATAATGATTCCGGCGGGGAACCAGGTTCATGGCAAAACGACGCCGGACAGGCGTCACACGCAACCATAGTTTATTGAATTAAATATATTCTTAACCGCCGCCAACAAGCGGCTGCGAATTATCTTCTTCACTCCTGGTGGTGCGACATGTCTCTGGTCATAAATCACAATATGATGGCTCTCGCCGCATCACGCAATCTGGCTCAACACTATGACGGATTGTCCACTTCGGTAAGGCGGCTGTCTTCGGGCCTGCGGGTGGGAACTTCAGCCGATGATGCCGCCGGGCTTGCCATACGCGAACTCATGCGCGCCGATATCGCCGCCATGAATCAGGGAGTGAGGAACGCCAACGACGCCATTTCCATGCTGCAGACAGCGGACGGCGCCCTGGGCGTTATTGACGAAAAGCTCATCCGCCTCGCGGAACTGGCGGAGCAAGCGGCCACAGGCACCTATAATTCCGACCAGCGCCTGATGATCGACAGCGAGTTCCAGGCCATGAAGTCGGAAATAACCAGGATCGCCCTGGCCACGGACTTCAACGACATCAAGCTTCTTTGCAACGACACGGCGAACAAGCTCTATGTCGGCGTGGGCCAGGAAGTAACCTACGGCACCCCCAGTGTCGAGGTAGGCTATGGCTCTGCCATCATCGATAATCCGGACGCCATCACCGCTGACGCGCAGATCCGCTATGGAAGGCGCGGCTGGAATGTCACAAGCCAGACTGGTGACGCCAACATAAATAAATGGTGGCTGACTTATTTTGACGTGGGCTTAAACAGCACGTTTCGCGATGTGAAAAATATGTCTTTCAGCTACAGCGCATCCACCGGCCAGTGGTCGTTAAGCCAGTCCACCATAGACGCCTTTAACAGCGCGGGCTTTAGCAACGTGGCGGTAAACCAGTCCTCTTCATCCAATACGAAGCTCGTCGTTACCGTTAACGGCTCGCATTTTACCTTTGCCGAAGGAGCTCTTGATCCGCTGTCCGGTGACATGAGCATTACGCTAAGCGCCAAGCCCTCGGCCCCTGCCACGGCTAACTTTGAATTCTATTACGGAGCCGGCGCATACCCGAATATCGCATATACCGGCATGAAGCCCGGCGCTTCCAGCTATTCGGGCTTTGACCTTGATGGCGACGGCGTTACCGATATATGGTCGCCCTCCAACAGCGGCATGTTCAATCTGAATTCCGGCATAACATACGCGCCAACCAGCGATTATGTGACCAAAATCCACTTCGGCACCAGCAACGAAAGCGCCGAGGATTATTATTACATCCAAAGCCGGGACTGCACCACCGAAGGGCTGGGCATCGGCGACACCGACGTGCGGACCCAAGCCAATGCCCAACGGGCGTTGACCGAGATAGATGACGCCATCATCCTCAAAGACCAGGCTCGCGCCTACTTCGGATCTATGCAGAACCGGTTGGAAAACACCATCTCCAACCTCCAGATCCAGGCTGAAAACATACAGGCTGCGGAATCGCGCATATCGGACGTTGACGTGTCTACCGAAATGACCGAATTCATGCGTGTGCAGATACTTTCCAATGCCGCCGTGGCGATGCTCTCTCAGGCCAACAGCCTGCCGCAGATGGCGCTCAGCCTTATCAGTTAAATATGACGCGCCTTGCGCGCAATCAGGCCAACGCGAAAAGCCCCGGAATGCTCCGGGGCTTTTCGCGTTGTGCGCTATAATGAAAATATGGCTTGCTTTTAATTAAAACCGGGATATAGTTAAGATATGGAATCGGGGCGTTTAAAACTGTGAGGTAATTTTATGAACAACAGAAAACCGCCTTGCACGACAAAGTTTCCACCGCGCGCAAAGGCCTCCGCAAACCAGTTTCCGCTGGCCGGACGCTCGGCACTGCCCAGGCAAAACCTCTGCCTGCACGATATTGAAATGATGTATGTTGAATGCTCAAAATGCGGAAGGCCGATTATCTGGGATGCGGGACAAACCACCGAATACCTGCTCGCGGCCGACGCGAATCTTAACGCTCTTGATGCGGCGTGCATGATAGTGTCTGACGGCTGCCCGGCGTGCCTGCCGTCGGATGATCAGGCCTTCTGCCTTTCGGTGGTCAGAATGATCGACCTGACCATTGACGAAATCATCCTGATGGCCAGCCCCAGAGGGTCTGCGTGAACAGGCCAGGCGCGCAACAGCGCGGCTGATTTGAAAAATAAAGCAACTCGGCTCCGGCCTCCGGCTGAGCGAGCCTTCAGGGCGTCTTCCGGACGCCCTGAGCATTTGCGGGACAAAAACTCGCCTGAAGCGCCAGGGCTGATTTTATCCGGCGATGGGGAGGAACCTGAAACAGGGCTCCCTAGAATTTGTCAGTCACTATCAGCATAGAGCCAAAGACGCCCACGGGCCTTACCCTGGTCAGTTTTCTGGAGCCCACGGAACCCGTTGGCTGTTCCAGGCGGCAGTCGACATAATATTCATTTACGCCGGTGAGGCCGCCAAAAATCGCCCCTTCCGCATCCTTGACGCCGTCTCTGGCCCCAGCCTCATCGCCGGACTCAAAGACCGCCCGCATTTCTGAAAGCCCGGCCACCTCACGCGCAAAAGCGTTTTTTTTGTCCTGGACCAGTTCCCTCAGTTCGCGGGAGCGCTCCTTTTTCACGGAGCTTTCAACCTGATCCGGCATCCTGGCCGCCAGGGTGCCCGGCCTTGGCGAGAAGGGAAAGACATGGGCGTAAGTCAGGGGCAGTTCCCGGCACAGCGCCACGGTCTCGGCGTGTTCGGCCGCTGTCTCTCCGGGGAACCCGGCAATCAGATCCGCGCCAAGGCCGAATACGGGCCAGATGCCCCGCAAACGCCCGAAAAATGCGCTCAAGCCGTCAGGACTGTAATGGCCGCGCCGCATCCTTGACAATACGGACGAACTGCCGCTTTGCAGGGAAATGTGCAGTTGCGGGGCCGCCAGCCTGGAGCGGCTGAAAAAATCAAGCGCCCTTTCGTCAAGCTGCCCCGGCTCAAGCGAGCTTAAGCGAAGCCGGGACTTCCCGGCGTATTCCGGCGCAAGGCGCTCCTCGATCGCGGACATCAGATCCCAAAAGTCATGGCCGCCACTTTGATATTGCCTTAAATTTATGCCGCTTATCACTACCTCGCCAAAACCGGCCGCCAGCAGCTTCTCAAGCTCGGCCACGCACTCCGGCGCCGGACGGCTGACGCTCCCGCCCCTGGCCTGCGGCACGATGCAATAAGCGCAGCCGTGCGAGCAGCCGTCCTGCACCTTCAAAACCGCCCTTGAGCGATCATAGCCGGCAACCTCGAAAACCGGATAGCGCCCCGCTCCGGCTCCGGGCAGCACCTGCTTCGTCCGCGCCGCCCCCTGTTCCGGACCCTTGAGAAGCCCGGCCTTTCCAGCCTGGCCGACAACCTCGCAGACCCCGGGCATGCCCTCAAATTCTCCGGGCATTACCTGGGCCGCGCAGCCCGTCACAATAATGGAGGCCTCCGAAGAGGCCTTGTGCATCTTCCTGATCCAGGCGCGCACGTCAGCCACGGCCTTGGCCGTTATCGCGCAGGAGTTGATCAGGATAACATCCGCCGGGCCGGGCTCGGCGCTCTCGCGATAGCCCAGCGAAAGCCACGCCTCCCGCAGAGCGTGGCTTTCGTATTGATTGACCTTGCAGCCAAGGGTGACGATGTGAAACGTCGCCCCGATTCCGGCTCTTTCTGTATCGCGGCTCATCGGCGGACAATGCTCCAATCAGATATAGGCAACATTCAATGGGTTGCGCGCCGGGATCATCTTGGGCCTCAGCCTGGGATAACCGAGCATGAATCCGCCGGGCAAAACCTCGTCGGCCCCAAGGCCAAGCGCCTTTCGCAGCGGCTCGTGGCGGGCCGCGCCCGCGACAAAGTAACCTGCCCAGCAAAGGCCCAGCCCCTTCGCGGCCGCCGCAAGCTCGAAGTAGGTCAAGGCGATCGTGGCGTCGACGCTCGCCCAGTAATAATCCGCCGGAGCAACCGCCAAAACCAGGTGCGGGCAGCCCCGGAAATAGACGTCCCGGCCCTTTTCCCAGCGGGCCGCAAGGCCGGCGCCCTGCGCCCGGACCGAATCTTCCGGATTTTCCCTGGCCACATCCTTCATCCATTGGGCCAGCATATCGCCAAGCTCGACGATTTTCTCCCGCTCGTAAACCACGATCCAGCGCACCTTCTGCGAGTTTTTCGCCGTTGGCGCATATCTGGCCGTGTCCAGCAGATCCGCAATCACCTCTTTTGAAACCAGCTCATTCCTGTAACTGCGAACCGATCGCCGGGACTTGCACAAAAGACTCACGGCCCCGGCATCCGGCAAGTCCGCCCTGTCAAACGCGACCGGCTTTTCCAGCCCGGCCAGCTCAACAGCGGACGCCGGACAGTAGACCATGCAATGTCCGCACTTGATGCAATTCACCTCGGAACCGGGCACCTGGCGCGGAAGTTTTTTCACATCGCCCGCAATCACCCCGGACGGGCAGGCAGCGGCGCATATGCCGTCTTTGCGGCACAGGCCTGAATCAACATTAAACAAAGACATATAATTTACCTCAATTTTTCAATTTACCGGCGCGATGAACAAAAACACCAGGCTTCAAGCAGATTGACTTTGAAAAGTTCTATCCGCCCTGCAAGAATTTGTCCCCAGCTCCCAGCGCTAAATGCTCCAAGACCACCATCCAGAGGGTGTCGCCGTCTTTTATCAGCACAACCCCAAAGCGGCAAGGCTTGAAAGCGCGCCAGCATGGTTTGGCTTCAGCTTGGCAATTTTTTTCTTGCCTTGCCAGGGGCAGGCGGATACATGGACCGGAGACGAAAGTCCGAATTTTATCCGACAGACAACATTGGAGACAATATGAAATTAGTGTATCGCGGCAAAACCAAGGATGTCTTTGAGCGTGACGCCAACTCCATGCGCCTGGTGTTCACCGACAGGGTCACCAAAAATGACGCCGGTGAAATCGATCCAGGAGGAAACAACCTGGCCGAGGAAACCGTACCCGGACAGGGCGAAGCCTGCCTGCTCATGACCTCCGCCATTTTCAGCGAAATAAATGAGAAAAAAATCGCGGCCACCCATATGCTCTCTTACGATCTGCCGTCCCTGACCATGGACGTGATCAAAGCCCGGCTCTTCACTCCTGGCCTGGAATGGGTGACGCGCTGGGTGTGCACCGGCAGTTTTCTGCGCCGCTATTCAATGGTCCCGGGCGTGAAAGACGGCATGATCCTGCCCTGCCCGGTGTTTGAAATCACCCTCAAAGACGACGCCGCCGGCGACCCGCCCATCGTTCCCTCCGCCCTGGTCGCCCTCGGCATAATCGACAAGGCGATCATGGACGACCTCCTGGCCAAAAACGCCGCCGTCATGGAAGCCATCCGGGACATGTTCGCCTCCAGAAGCCTGGACCTCTGGGATATCAAGATCGAATGGGGCCTGACCGAACAAGGCCAACCCGTCATCATTGACGAAATCTCGCCCGGCTGCTGCCGCGCCTTCAAGGCCGGAACCCGCGAACGCGTGGCCGGCCGCGAACTGGCCGAAATGTTCAGGAAATAGCGGGCGAAGTGCTGGTGGAGGAAACCAACAGTGCGATTGCCCTGATTGTTTCCTCCCCCAGACCCCCTCCTTCCTTTACCCTTTTGGTGGGGCGCTCTGATACCTTGACCTACGGATGTATGCGCGAGTAGCGCTTTGAGCGGCTTGGCCGGGCAGGACGGGCTGGCCCGGTTTGCGAAAACTTTATCGGCGGCACGGCTGGAAAGCCGGGCCGCCTTTTTTTGCGGCGGGCCGAAATGACGCGGCTTGGCGTTTTGGCCGGCCTGGGTACTGCATGCCCCTAAAAATAAAACGCGCACATCACAGGCAGAACAATACAAGCACCACCATAAAAAAAACCTCCTCACCCACAAAAAGGGTTCAGGAGGGATGGGGGTCTGGGGGGAGCGGACCTGTAAGCCGGGTTCTGTCTGGCCGTTTTGCGGCTGAGGCCATCATTCTTCTAGGGCGCGCATTACTGCGGGCCTCGAGCAACCTACCCGAAAGTTTCGGCCGGGCCGGCCTCAAGCACTTTCCTATTTGGTCTTGCTCCGGGCGGGGTTTTCCTAGCACGGCGCGTCACCGCGCCGCCTGGTGGGCTCTTACCCCACCGTTTCACCCTTACCCCCTGGTCACTTTTTCCGCAGGCCTTTGCGAGGCCGCCGGCATTGCCGCATAATACCGGCGGTCAACTTGGGCCTGCGGAAAAAGTGAGCAGGGGGCGGTTTGCTTTCTGTGGCACTATCCGAGGATCGCTCCTCCTGGGCGTTACCCAGCGCCATGCCCTTTGGAGCCCGGACTTTCCTCCCCTGAATAGGCTTGGCGCCGATTCAGCGGCGATGGCCCGGTCCGCTCCCCTGTCGGCTCCCGCCGATTAATCCTGCTCGTCCTGCGGCTGTTCGGCCTCGGAGACGAATTTACGGCTCCAATACATCAACCGCTGGCAGTTCGGGCAGGAAAGGATGTGCTGTCCTTTTTGCAGTTCAATAAAATTCTGGGGCGGAATGGCAATGTTGCATCCGGAGCAGATGCCTTGTTCAACCGGGACGATAACCGGGTGCGCAAGGCGCTTGCGGATGAATTCATAGCGCGTGAAGACCGGTCCGGGAACTTCGCGGGCCGTGAGGCCGCGTTTTTCCGAAAGATCCTGGAGTTTGGCCGTGCCCTCGGAGCGCTTCTGCTCGGTGCCTGTTTCCAGTTCAGCCAATTCAGACTTGAGCTGCTGGTATTTGACCTCTATTTCCTCAAGGGCTTCACGTTGCCGGGCCACTTCATCAATCAGGGCGGTCTTTTCTTCTTCCCGGCCCCGGGTGGAGCGTTCAAGGGAATCCATTTCCCTGACCATGGCGTGATATTCCTTGGAGTTCGAGGCCTGCATGAGCTTGTTCTTGCTTTTTTTCAGGCGGATGCCTTCGTCGTCAATCTCGATGCCCAGGCGTTTTTCCTGCTCCTCAAGGTGGGCCATTTTGTCCAGTTGGCGTTCGCGCTGGGCCGAAACGCCGTTGAACTCGCTTTTTGCCTTTTCCAGCAAAACAGGCGCGGCGTCAAGCTCTGACTGGATGCCGTGGATTTCGTCATCCACCTTTTGCAGGCTCAGGAGCTGCTCAATTTGTTTCAGATAGACGTTCAACGTTATTACCTCCTTAAATACGTCCGCTCATATCACACGAGATTGACGCGTTCTGTTGAAATAGGGTCCACACTGGGAAAAAAACTCACTTTCAGGGGCAGCCCGTCCGCCAGCGCTTCGGAGAAACGGCGAAACATCTCTTCCTCAAGCGAGAAATGGCCGACATCAAGCAGGCGCAGGCCCAGATCCTCGGCCTCAAGGGCGGTATGGTATTTCACGTCGCCCGTGACAAAGACGTCCGCTCCGGATTTAACGGCTGCTGCGAGCATGGAGGAGCCGGAGCCCGGGCAGAAAGCCACCCGGCCCACTTTGGCCGGGACGGGGCCGCTGCCGGTCCATTCGCTTTTTCCGATGGCGCCGGCAAGCTTTTGGCAAAAGGCGCCGTATGAAAGGGCCGAAGCGAGATCGCCTACGCAGCCGAAACCAAAGGGAACGTCCCCGCAGCCGGAAAGCGGCAAAACGGGCTCAAGGACCCTTACGCCGGCAAGCCCGAGTTCGCGGCCGAGCCAGCCGGCAGTGCCGTGGGGGCTCGCGTCAAACGAGGTGTGGGCGCTGTAAAGCCAGACGTCATGACGCAAAAGAAGGCTCAATATCTTGAGGTAGGCGCCGCCCTGATTGGGGAAGACGGGCTTCATGCTCAGGGGATGGTGGCAGAGAATAAAGTCCGCCCCGGATTTCACGGCCTGGGTCATTGCCTCAAGCCGGGGGTCGAGCATGACGGCCACATGCCCAATCTCTTGCCTGAAGGCGGCCACCTGGATGCCCGAAGCGTCCCAGGGGGCGGCGGCGGCCAAAGGTGCGGTCTTTTCTATGACGGCGATAAAATCAGATACATTCATTTAGTTTCCCGCGCACAACGGAAAAGGCGCTTGCGTTTTGCCAACACAAGCACCTTTTGTCAAATATTTTAGCATGTTATCGCCATTTGTGTTTTTTGCCCATTCTCCAAGAGCGAGTTTTTGGCTCTTTTGAGCCTCAACTTCCGCTTTTGGGCCCTCCTGGGCGGCCGCTGAATCAGCGCGCGCCTGAGGCCGAAAGGGATTTGCATGCCTGGCGAGTTTTTCCATATTCTCGTGTGCATCTGTTAAATCGTAAAAAAACAGATGTCAACAGGAAAGAAAAAAAGAAAGCCGGGCAGTTTGGCGCAAAATTTTGGGCGCATACAACCGCGCATGGCTTGCGGACGGCCCTTCTGATCTTTCAGCCGCACAAGGGGGGATGCCTCCAAATAAATTTCGGCTTTCCGCTTTCGCAAGTCATTTAAAACCAGCCCCTAAGGCGCAGCCGATACAGGCTGGTTTCCTTGCCGCCCGAAAATCATAATTTGAACATATTACTATAATTATATATGGTTTATGTGCTTTGAATTTATTGGATATATGGGAATACAACCGTAGATCCTCTGCAAAAAGCATCATAATTGACACTTTGAGCATCTATCTACCTGTTGTCTTTTTGAAATTTTGTTGATACTCAGGTGGCACTGTTTTCAGGCGAAAAAATCCAAACTCCATCAAACTTAAAGGCCAGGCAAAATGTCCTTTAAGTTTTGCTATGTTATACAATAAAATCCAGACAATTTTATACAAATATAATCGACAGCCAGTATAACAACTTTCAATAAAAACATGAGCCACGCTCGCACAGAAGCATAAAAATTGAATTAACATTTGGCATTACAATATACCGGATACAATATTTAACATTGGTGCAAATTAGTATTAGGCGTTTATTTATCAAACTGAAAACCTTTTAATTAAAACATTGGAAAATTGTAGAATATGCAAACCATAACAACCAATATTACGGCAAAATGCATTTGATTTCTATTTTTATAACTATTGTTAATTAACAATCTTTGCAGATAACAGGTCAATGCCCATTTTACCAATTGTGTTCAACGCGAAAGTCAATATTGATGATTGCCATACATCATTTCAATGGCATTCATCACGAAAGAAAGCATTAATCACTGATATTACACAAGACTGTCAGGAGTGGACCAATGACTACAAAGTTTAAAATCATCATCGGATTTATTCTGATGATTGCGATTCTCGCAGTTACGGCAACTTTGGGATATATGAGCATACAAAAAGCATCCAACGGGTTCAAAGAATACCGCTGGCGCTCCCGTGTTGACGTTTTGGTCGGCGACATGGACACCGCCCTGGCCAAGGCATTGGGCGGAAGCATGGAATTCGCCCGCACCGCTAATCCGGCCGACATGGACAATGCCCTGAAAGAGTCCGAACGGTTTAACGAACTCGCCGCCAGCGTGCGGGACGAATCCCCCCTGCAAGAGTATCAGGACGCCATGCGCAGTTATAACAACCGCATGAGCTCATTCAAAAAAGCCCAGGTGGACACACGCGACGCGATCCTGGCCCTGCGCAGCCAGCATGACAATGAGGTGAGAGCGGCGGTTTTCCAAAGCATCAAACTGCTTGACGGCATGTCAAACCAGGCCCACCAGGTCAACAACTCCGACGCCCAGTTTGCCATGCAGCGCATCACCGTTGAATTCGGGCTCTGCCTCTCGGCCATGGCCCGCTTCTCGGAAACATACTCAGCGACCGAGGCCGAACTCACCGGGCAACGCTATGAAAAATTGAAAAATTCCGTCCGGGATCTTGCCCAGCTTCTCATCACAGCCGAAGGCAGGCGCATGCACAAGGAAATGTCGGAAACGGTCGACAGCCTGATATCAAGCTTCAAGCGGATGGACGGCCTGGCCAAAATCGCCCGCGACAATATGGCTGCCATGCAGAACATGGCCGCCGGGCTGGTCAAGGACATGGACGCCTTCAGCCAGTCTGTGACTGATGACAGGGCCGCGGTTGGTTCCAAAATGATCGAGTCAAACGAAAACGCGCAGTCGTTCATGATGAGCCTTGGCATCATTGGCCTGGTCATAGGCATCATCCTGGCCTGCTACATAATTTTCGGAATTGCCAGAGCCTTGACCGAACTGGCCAGCTTCGCCACGGCCATTGCCGGCGGAGACTTCAGCTACCGCGTCAAGAACAGCGAAAAAGGCGAAATCGGCACCATGGTCGCAGCCATGAAATCCATCCCCTCCGTCCTTAGCAACCTTATCAGCTCCGGTATGGATGTGGCCAAATCCGTGCGCGTCGGCAAAATGCGCGAAAGGCTCAACGCCGCCTCGTTCAAAGGCGAGTATACGCACCTGGCCAACGGCATCAACGGCATTGCCGATTCCTACACCGAAATACTCGACGCCATGCCCATCCCGATCACGGCCTGCGACAAATCATTCAACGCCGTCTTTGACAACGCGGCCGCGCAAAGAAGCGTTGGCAACAGCGCCTCCAGCACCCCCGAATATCGCCGCCAGGACGCCTTTGGCAAACGTTCGATGGAAACTGGCGCCCCTGTTACCGTCGAAACAACCGTCGGCCCGGAAAACGCCCGCAAACACCTCTCCGTCACCGTCGTGCCGCTCAAGGATCTGGACGGCAAGGCCGCCGGCTTTTGCGAAATCCTCACCGATCTCACCGAAATACGCCAGCAGCAGGCCGTGATGCTCCAGGTCGCCAGGCAGGCCTCGGAAATATCCAGCCGCGTCGCCGCAGCCTCCGAGGAACTCTCAGCCCAGGTCGAACAAGTCTCGCGCGGCGCCGAAATGCAACGCACCCGCGTGGAATCAACCGCCAGCGCCATGACCGAAATGAACTCAACCGTCCTTGAAGTCGCCAGAAGCGCCGGACAGGCCTCGGAACAAAGCGACATCACCCGCGAACGCGCTCAAAGCGGCTCCGAACTGGTCGGACAGGTCGTCGCCTCAATCCGCACCGTCAACACGGTGGCCGAAAACCTCCAGCGCAACATGCAGGACCTCGGCGTACAAGCCGAAAGCATCGGCGGCGTCATGAACGTCATCTCGGACATAGCCGACCAGACCAACCTCCTGGCCCTTAACGCCGCCATTGAAGCGGCCCGCGCCGGAGAAGCGGGGCGCGGGTTCGCCGTGGTCGCCGACGAAGTGCGCAAACTGGCTGAAAAGACCATGTCCGCAACCCACGAGGTCGGCACAAACATATCCGCCATCCAGCAGTCGGCCAGAACCAACATCGATGAAGTGGCCAAAGCCGTCTCCTGCGTCACCAAAGCCACCGGCCTGGCCCAATCCTCCGGAGACGCCCTGAAGGGAATAGTGGACCTGGCCGCGGCAAGTTCCTCGGTCGTGGCCTCCATAGCCACCGCCGCCGAACAACAAAGCGCCACCTCAGAGGAAATCAACCAGGCCATCGACGAAATAAACAAAATCGTGGCCGAAACCTCGGACGGCATGATCCAATCCTCCGCCGCCGTCCAGGAACTCTCCAACATGGCCCAGCAACTAAACCGCGTAATGGAGCGGCTTAAATAGCGACACGGCCGCAGACAGCCTGGGGGAGGTAACCAACAGGGCGATGGCCCTGATGGTTCCCTCCCCCAGACCCCCTCCCTCCTTTACCCTTTTTTGGGGATGCAAGGGGTAGAGACGAGGAGCTTCCTTGACCTACGGATGTATGCGCGGGTAGCGCTTGGAGCGACTTGGCCGGGCAGGACGGGCTTTGCCCGGACTGCATCTGTCCCGGACAACAAAGCGGCAGAGGTCGTATGCGCGGGTAGCGCTTGGAGCGACTTGGCCGGGCAGGACGGGCTTTGCCCGGACTGCGTCTGTCCCGGACAACAAAGCGGCCCGTGTCGGTTCCCTCCCCCCGGCCCCCCTCCCTCCTTTGCCCGTGTCTTGATAGTCAAAAAAATCCGGATCAATACGACCGGCATTGGGCTGCCTGTTGAAAGTCTGTTGCAGACTGACGTCATGGGCTGCCCGATGTGTTATCGCCTGCTATTGCGAAATCAGATCAAATATAATCGCCATGACGCCATAGAGAGTTACCCATGTAGGGCGGCGCGGGAATTATCCCGCATCGGCTATTGCCTGAGAGTCGTCTTAAGGCTAGGATACGCCGAATAAATCGACTGGCGCGTTTTTTCTTTTTTGCAATGCACGCAGGCAGCCCGCCAAGCTTAACGAACCGGCAACGCCAAGTCCGGCCCGCGTTCCGGGGAGGACAATCTTGATCCACACCCCACCCCAAACCCTTAATGCGCATGCCTCAAACATCAAGGCGCACCGAGTTTCACCATGAAGACTCCGCAAAACATCACCTCCCCCATCCTGGCCGTTGACCTGGGCGCAATGACCACCAGGGCCGTCCTTTACGACCCGGCAATCGGCTGGGACGCGCAAAGCCGCTTCGTCATACCGTCCGGCGACTATGACGCCGGTTTCTGGAGCATGCTCCAATCCGCCGCCGGCATGCCCGATTTCAAGTCGGTCATCCTGGCCGTGCATGCTTACGACCATCCCTTCTCGCCCCTGTGCAAAGAGGAACGCAAACTCTTTTGGAAAGAACGCTTCACAAACGCGCAAGGAAACGGCGTGCCGCCGGAAAGCCTCTTTGACGGAAAAGGCCCCATGACCATGCGGCAAAAATCCCTGGCCGAAAAAACCGGCGGGCTCGTCGTCGACAGCCTCTGCGCCGTCATCATGGGAGCGTTGCAACTGCCGGACATCTTCGAGCGCACCTTCAAGCACGGCGTGGTTTTGACCTGGATGGGCCACAGCCGCATTTTCTCCGCCCTGCTCTACAGCGGACGCATCTTCGGCATCTACGAAATCCCGTCGCGCACCTTTGCGCTTGAAGAATGGCAAAAAGACATCGACACCTTCCGGCTCGGATGGCTGCCCCCGGAAAAGGCCGAAGCCCAGGACGGCTTCGCCTATGTGGCCGACGACATTCCCCCGCAGGCCGAGGGGTTTTCTCCCATGTTCGCGGGCGGCCCTCAGAGCGCCATCCTCGAAGGACGGGCAAGGATGATCAACTGCGGCTTTGGCAATCCCTTCATAGGCTGCCTGGGCCTTTTGGCCGGGCATGGCCAAAATCAGCTTGCCAAAATGCGGGAATAATGTTTTTCTGCATGATTATCATGAAGAACACGCCGCGCCAGGCGGCCTCCACAGCGTTTGTTCCGCGTTCGCCAAGCACAGCGTCGCGTCACTATAGAAACAAACCTCAAACGAAACCGGACTGAATCATGGAATACTACGCAGCAGCAGAAACTTGGGACAGGGAGACCATCGATCAGGCTCAACTCGTGCGCCTGAAAAACACCATCGAAATCGCGTTGCGCTCACCTTATTATGCCAAGACCCTGCAAGCTGCCGGCGTGGACGCTAATTCGATCAAAACCCTGGCCGATCTCTCGAACATACCGTTCACCAGCAAGCACGACCTCCGGGCCGCCTACCCCGACCAGATGCTGGCCGTCTCCAAGGACGACATCGTCCGGCTGCACGCCTCAAGCGGCACCACCGGAACGCCCACCGTCGTCTACCACACCCAGGACGACATCGACACCTGGGCGGACCTCATGGCCCGCTGCATGCACATGGTCGGAATCCGCAAGACCGATGTCTTTCAAAACATCGCCGGATACGGCCTCTTCACCGGAGGTCTGGGCATCCACTACGGCGCCGAACGCCTCGGCTGCCTGACCATCCCGGCCGGAACCGGAAACACACGCCGCCAGGTCAAGCTCATCAGCGATATGAACGTGACCGCCCTGCATATCATTCCGTCATACGCCCTCTATCTGGGCAGCACGCTCATGAACGAAGGCGTGGACACCCGCGCCCTGCCCCCGCGCATCGCCCTCATCGGAGCGGAACCGCACACCGAGGAAGTCCGCCAGCGCATCGAATACCTCCTCGGCGTCAAGGCCTACAACTCCTACGGCCTCTCCGAAATGAACGGACCGGGCGTCGCCTTTGAATGCCTGGCCCAAAACGGCATGCACATATGGGAAGACGCCTACATCGCGGAAATCGTGGACCCTGAAACCGGCAAACCCGTGCCGGACGGCACGACCGGCGAACTCGTCATGACCACCATCGCCCGCCGGGGCATGCCCATCCTGCGCTACCGCACCAGAGACCTGACCGCCTTCCTCCCGGGCGACTGCGTCTGCGGCCGCAAACACCGCCGCATCGACCGCATCAGAGGGCGCGTCGACGACATGTTCATCGTCAAGGGCTGCAACATCTACCCCATGCAGATCGAGCAGACCCTCATGAACTTCCCCGAAGTCGCGGACAACTACCTCATCATCCTCGAGCAGGAAAACGGCATGGACCACATCCGCGTCCAGGTCGAAATCCGCGACGAACACTTTGTCGAAGACATGCGGGCCCTCATCGGCCTGCAAAAAAATATCGCCCACCGCCTGCGCGACGAAATCCTCGTTACCCCGCGGGTCGAACTCGTCCAGTCCAACTCCCTGCCGGTAACAGAAGGCAAGGCAAAACGCGTGGACGACCGCAGAAGCGTGTAGGACAAGACTGGGGGAGGGGAACCATCAGGGCAATCGCCCTGTTGGTTCCCCTCCCC